>NZ_JABVYQ010000005.1:0-317124 GCF_013357975.1 Parageobacillus sp. VR-IP | reverse complement strand
GTCCTCAACGCCGGCAACAACGGTGGCAACAACAGCGGCAACAACGGTGGCAACAACAGCGGCAACAACAGCGGCAACAACGGTGGCAACAACAGCGGCAACAACGGTGGCACTGCGCCAACTACACAGCCGCCAATAAACAATATTGGGGCAACCAATGGAAATAACCAAGCCAAAAATGCATTCGGAACCAATGCGCAGCGCTCTGGTGCGGAAAATTAACGTAAACAACAAAAGGATGGCTCGCCTATCGAGCCATCCTTTTGTTTATCGCTATTTGCTTATATGCCAACTTCTCCGTCTCTCCAAACAGTTCACACAGTTGAATAAATGAATGATATACATCACAGCGGTCAAAAATAAACTGCAGCCGTTCTAGACAGTTTACCGGCGTAACCGGCAAGGCGCGGATTTCTTCTTGCCAATGCCGCACATTGCTTACTCTCTTTCCGTTGAGCCAAAACAAACAAGAAAGCAAATAGGAAAGTCCGCGGATCATCGGCTGACGGGCGGCGCGGCGGTCGCGTTTGGCAAAGCAGTGTTCCAATGTCGCTTTTTCTTCGTTCCATAATTGCTGTACCGCCGGAATCGATTGCTCGATATGCTCCCACGGAAACGGCTCACGCTCCGTCATATCATAATAAAAGGGCACGTTTTTCATCATCTGCGGAAAAGCTAGTTCATTTTTGACTTCGAACACTTCTCCCCCACGAAAAAACAGTGGGTGGGCAAATTCATTTGGCACCTGCACTGTTTTCATCCCTCTTTCGCATTCTCTTTTTTCCTTCCCGGCATAAATCAAGAAGTGGACAAGCGTGGCATTGCGGCGCCTGTGCTTTGCAATGATAACGGCCGAAAAAAATCATGCGATGATGAGTAATAGACCATTCTTCTTTCGGAATTTTTTTCATTAACGTTTTTTCAACCTCTAAAACGGAATCGCTCCACCGGCAAAAACCGAGGCGCTTGCTGACACGTTCCACATGCGTATCGACGGCGATGGCCGGGATGCCAAAAGCAACCGAAACGACTACATTTGCCGTTTTGCGGCCTACTCCCGGCAGTTTCATCAGCTCATCGCGGTCTTTCGGCACCTCGCCGTTATATTTCTCGATTAGCATCGCGCATAATTTTTGAATATTTTTCGCTTTGTTGCGGTACAAACCGATCGAGCGAATATCTTGCTGCAGTTCCTCGAGCGGCACGGCGACATAGTCTTCGGGAGTCTTATACTTCTCAAATAAACGCTTTGTCACTTTATTGACCAAGGCATCGGTGCATTGCGCGGATAAAACAACAGCGATTAATAATTCAAACGGATTGCGGTGCACAAGCTCGCAATGCGCGTTCGGAAACATTTCCCCCATTTTATCTAAACAGTAGCGAATTTGCTGTTTCGTAAGCACGGTCATTCTCCTTTCTATTTGCAAAGAAAAGCGAGAGACAATGCCTCTCGCTAAGATTCCAGCCAGTTAAAAAAAGGAATGGTTTGTTTATATTCGCTCGGTGCTGTCTTCGTTGATCGTGCGAACTGCTGATGTTTACGGAATTTTTTGCCGTAATGTTGCGCCTGCTCGATCGTACGTATTCCATTCTTTTTCCACTCAAATAAAATACGGTCGATGTAGCGGAAATTCAATTTTCCTGACAGCACCGCTTCGCGAAGCGCCGCTTTAATAATCTGCGGGCTATGCCCGTCTTGGTCAATCCACATTGATAATGTTTCACATTCAAACGGTGAAAGCGGCCGGCCAAACTCTTGTTCAAACACGGTATATAAGCTTTCCACTTCCTCTTGCTGAACCTGTCTTTCTTCTTTTGCCCACTCGGTGTATAAATATTGAACAATCTTTTCCCAAAGCGGCTGCAGCGAATACTTTTCACTGCGGATTCCCTTTTCATCCGTATGCTCCTCAATGGCAATAAATCCTTTTTGCAGCAGTTGACGGAGCATTTCCATGCATTCAGAAGGGGCAACGGTCATTTTTTCGGCCAGCTCGGCCGGAGTAGGAAATAAAACACCGTCTTCGATAAAGGAATGCATATGTAATAATAACACGAACTCCCCTTCCGACAAACCGAGATACTTATAATGATTCAACAATAATTTGGGAACGGCGACGCTTCCTTGCGCCAGCCATTCGGCTATTTTCTTTTTATCCATGCGGATGCACCTCAACTATAGTATAACATTAACCGGATAAAAAAACCCCCTTTTTCTCGGGGGTTTTTCTCTTATGGATAAAGGCGGTTAAGCAAACGCGGAAACGGAATCGTTTCGCGAACGTGGTCGACGCCGCAAATCCAAGCGACCGTGCGCTCAAGCCCAAGACCAAATCCGGAATGCGGCACAGAACCGTATTGCCGCAGCTCTAAATACCATTTGTACGCGTCCAGCGACAAATGATGCTCTTCGAGACGCTGCTTTAACAATTCATAATCGTGAATCCGCTCGGAACCGCCGATAATTTCCCCGTATCCTTCCGGGGCAATTAAATCCGCGCATAATACCACTTCCGGACGATTTGGATCCGGCTGCATATAAAACGGCTTTAAGCTCGTCGGATAATGGGTAATAAATACAGGCTTATCGAAACTTTCGGCAATTGCTGTTTCATGAGGCGCACCAAAATCGTCACCCCACTGGATGTCGTTAAATCCTTTTTCATGCAACAACTGAATCGCTTCATCATACGTGATGCGCGGGAACGGCGGTTTGATGAGCTCCAGTTTCGTCGTGTCACGCTCTAGCCGTTTTAACTCCAGCTCGCAATGTTTCAACACAGATTGAACAAGATATGATACATATTCCTCTTGCAGTTTGAGATTATCTTCAAATTCATAAAACGCCATTTCCGGTTCAACCATCCAAAACTCAATTAAATGGCGGCGCGTTTTTGATTTTTCGGCACGGAACGTCGGACCGAAGGAAAATACTTTGCCGAGCGCCATCGCCGCCGCTTCCATATACAGCTGGCCGCTTTGCGACAAATACGCATCTTCATCAAAATATTTCGTATGGAACAGCTCCGTTGTTCCTTCCGGCGCGCTGCCGGTTAAAATCGGCGGGTCGATTTTCACAAAACCGCGGTCATTAAAAAATTCATACGTAGCGCGAATCACTTCATTGCGGATTTTCATAATCGCATGCTGGCGGCGCGAACGCAGCCAAAGATGGCGATGATCCATTAAAAACTCAATGCCATGCTCTTTTGGAGTAATCGGATAATCAACAGCCTCATGAATAATTTCTAAATTGGTCACCGAAAGCTCATATCCAAACGGAGAACGTTCGTCGACACGCACTGTTCCCGTTACGTATAGCGATGTTTCTTGGGTGATCGATTTGGCGATTTTAAAAACCTCTTCCGTTACCTTTGATTTTTCGACAACGCCTTGGATAAAGCCTGTCCCATCGCGCAGCTGCAAAAAGGCGATTTTGCCGCTTGAGCGCTTGTTGGCCAGCCAGGCACCGATCGTTACTTCTTGTCCAACGTAATTTTTTACTTCTGCAATCGTTGTTTTCACGTACATTTTCCCTCCAACATCTGTTCGAACACAATGTATGTACAATCATTCAATATTATACATTTCGACAAAAACAGAGGCAATAGAAAAGACACTTGTCCATTAGGAAAGCGGCCTTGCTGGAAGCAAAGCCGCTTTGTTTATGCACGTTGCAGTTTGTTTTCCATAAATTGTTTGATGCGTTCGACTGCTTTTTCCAATACATCGAGCGAAGTGGCATATGACAAGCGGACATTGTCTGGAGCGCCAAATCCGGATCCTGGAACAAGCGCTACGTTTGCCTCTTCTAACAGTGCGGCAACAAATCCGTCTACCGTATCATATCCGGCCATTCGCGCCGCCTCGCGCGCATTCGGAAACAAATAAAACGCTCCTTGCGGTTTCACGCAAGTAAATCCTGGAATTTGCACGAGTTTTTCATAAATAATGTTCAGCCGCTCTTCAAACGCTTGGCGCATTTCTTCAACCGGCTCTTGCGGACCGCTGTACGCGGCAATCGCTGCGTATTGGGCAATCGATGTCGGATTGGAAGTGCTGTGGCTGGCAAGATCGGTCATTGCCTTAATAATTTCTTTATTTCCAGCAGCATAGCCAATCCGCCATCCCGTCATTGAATGCGATTTGGACAAGCCGTTGATAATGATCGTTTGCGCTTTTAATTCCGGCGACAATTGCGCAATGGATACGTGTTTGGCGTTTCCGTACACCAATTTCTCATAAATTTCATCAGAAACGATCAAAATGTCATGCTCTAAGCAAACTTCGCCGAGCGCTTTTAGCTCCTCTTCCGTATAAATCATTCCCGTCGGATTGCTTGGCGAGTTGATGATCACCGCTTTTGTCCGCTCCGTAATGGCCGCTTTTAGCTGTTCCGGCGTGATTTTAAACTCGTTTTTCTCCAAGCCCTCGACATAAACAGGAACACCGCCGGCAAGCTTGACTTGCTCCGGATAGCTGACCCAATACGGCGTCGGAATGATAACCTCGTCTCCTTCATCTAAAATTACTTGGAACAGTGTATATAACGCATGTTTGGCGCCGACGCAAACAATAATTTCCGAGGGTTCATACTGAAGTTGCTGATCTTTGGCAAATTTTTTGATGATTTCCGTTTTTAACGCCGGCAAACCGCCCGATGGCGTGTATTTCGTATGTCCTTCATTCATCGCCTTTACCGCTGCATCGATAATATGCTGTGGCGTATTAAAGTCTGGCTCGCCCGCGCCAAGGCCAATGACATCATAGCCAGCCGCTTTTAGTTCTTTCGCTTTGGCGGTAATGGCCAATGTCGTCGATGGTGTGAGTGAAGCAACACGTTTTGCCAGTTTCATCGTCTCTTCTCCCCCTAATTGTGTCATTGTTGAAAACTGTACCTCTTGAGAAATGTTCCATCTGTAAAACTTACATAATAAAACGAATAGCGGTCGTATTGATCAATATATGTTAACTCCCAAAGAGGCACTCCCTTTTCCATGCCGAGTCTGGCGGAAATAATTTTTTTCGGATGGCGCTCCGCCTTTAATGCGGCGATCGCTTCTGCTTCTGTAATGCCGCTTTCTGCCCGTTTGATGACAATCTTTCCCTTTTTCTCCGGAACCCAGACGACATATTTTTTCCCTTTTTTCGTCTTGCCGACAAAAACGATATACGCCTCTTCTCCATGGTATGTATAAATACGGTCAATCTGTGCGAAGGCGACTTTTTCTTTAGCACGCTCGAGCGCTTTCGCTTCCATGGACTGCTTTGGCCAAAGCGCATCCTGATAAACGGAAACTGCCTGCCAAATGACAAGACACAAAAAAATAAAAAGCAAAATTGTCCACTTTCTCATTGCTATCACATCTCACTACGTTCGATAGATCGTAAAAACCGCCTTGCTTTTATCGTTTTCATCTAAAGCAAGTCCAAACATAAGATTATTGCGCTTTAACGTCCGGTTTAAGCAATCGACGATTTTGTACAAATCATCGGAATGCTGAATTTTGACGGTCGCGAGCACTTCGATTTTACTTTCCATTTACATCGCTTCCTCCTGCGTGACACAAATTTTGTTACTTATACAGGCCGTCGCGAACGGCAACAATACAAATACAACAAACACAATACATGTTGTGCTTCTTCACTATTATAACAAGTTTGCCTGTTTATTTCATAAAAAATTTGCCCGCCTACACCACCAAAATCCATTTCGCAAGCGCCTTGTTGCTGTATATGCGGCAAGGCGCTTTTTTTGATTCGTTTTTCCTCTTCCGAACCACTTGCACATTGGCCAATCTAGCTATAGATTACGCTATTTTTTGATATTTATCAAAGCCATGTTTCGAGTTTTTGCAGCAGCCGATCCAGCGAATCTTCGCAAATCCCCAGGGATGGCAGCGAGTTTAGGAAGTATTTTCCGTACGACGCGGTCGTGAGACGGCGGTCAAAGACAAAGACCGCCCCTTTATCCTTTTCTGTGCGGATAAGCCTGCCGAATCCTTGTTTAAAACGAAGAATCGCTTCCGGGAGAGATAATTCATAAAAAGGATCTCCGCCTACGGCGCGAATGTGCTCGCTTTTTGCCTCCATCACCGGATCGTCCGGAGGCGCAAACGGCAGGCGAACGATCACCACGATCGTCAGCTCGTCGCCCGGCAAGTCGACTCCTTCCCAGAAATTGCTTGTCCCAAATAAAATCGCATGATCGAACTGTTGAAACGTTCTTGTCAGCTTTGCTGCGCTCCCGCTTTGCACCCCTTGGGCAATGAGAACAAAATCTTCATTCCTTTCCTCCATCTTCATCGCCGCTGCCGTTAATTTCAGCAATTCATAAGAGTTGAAAAGCACAAGCATTTTTCCTTTTATTTTCCTTGCAATTCTTCCTACCCCGTCTGCAACGGCTTCGGCATACTTTTCCAAGGCGGTGGAAGAAATGGCCGGCAAATCGTTCGGAATCATCAAAACCGCCTGTTCTTTATACGAGAAAGGAGACGGAATCGCGCGGCAAAGCGGATAAAAATCGCTAAGACCAAGCCGCGATACCATATAGGCAAAACTGCCGTCGACCGTTAACGTTGCAGACGTAAGCACAACGCTTTTTTTCACCATAAACAGGCGCTCGGCAAAAAATTCATCCAACTGAATAGGCTGCGAATACAGGGCAGTGGCGTTTGCCGCCCCCTTTTCTTCCGCTTCGATCCAGCGCACCACCATCGGATCGTCGCTTTCAAGCAAATCGAATAATGTGTCAATCCGTTGCTGCAAAGCGGAAACATCAGAAAAATACGAATAGGAGCTGGCTGGTTTGAGCGATGGCGTTTGTACATTGCATATCGACTGCAATCGCTTCGTTTTCTCCGCCAATTCCGCCATATGGCCGCGAATGCGCCAGCATAATTCTTTCACCGCGCTCCACTGCCGTCCGCCTTCCTTTTCCGGAGCAAAACGGTAACGACAGCGCCCCGATCTCGCTGTTTTTCTTTCTAGAGCATAACGGCGCAGCAGGCGGAACAATTCATCACATTCAAATTGTATCTCCTGCAAAAGATGCTCGCAGCGCAAAAACACATCTTCTGCATGCCAATGCTGCTCTGCAAACAGCTTCATTAATTTGGCCAATGAACCATTTTCACCTACTTTTCCAATTTTCGTCAACAACAGCCGGATGGAAACATAGTCGACCTGTTGTCCGAAATAATGCGACGCCACTTCCTCTAAATGATGCGCTTCATCAATGATCATATGGTCATGCGCCGGAAGAAGCGGAGTGGAAGAAATGAGATCATGCAATAAAAACGCATGATTGGTGATCACGATATGAGCTTCTTCCGCACGCTGTTTTGCCCGCAAAAAGAAATTATATTTACTGGCGCTGTCCTCGTCATCGATGCATAAAGACGGCCAAAATAAGCGAGCGCCGGATGAGATATTCAGTTCATCTATATCCCCTGTCTCTGTTTGCATCAACCAAACAAGCAGCTGACATTTTAATAACACCATATCATACGTTGGGTGAGGTTCGCGCAAAAAGGCAATAAACTTATCGACGGAAAGGTAGTTACGCTTTCCCTTCAGCACCGCGACGCGCAGCGGAAAAGGAACGATCTTGTTCAAAAGCGGAATATCCCGCTCCAAAAGCTGCTGCTGCAGCTGCAGCGTATGGGTGCTAATAACGACCCGCTTTTGCTGCTCGTAGGCAAAAAAAGCGCTCGGAATTAAATAAGCGAGCGATTTGCCAATTCCGGTGCCCGCTTCAATTAAAGCGTGCTGGGGGGCATCCAGCGCTTCATAAACAAGCTTCATCATCTCCCATTGCCCGTCCCGCTTTTCATAATGATCGAGCGGGAGCCATTGCGGACCGGCATAAAACGCAGTAAAAGACGCCGGCGGATGGGAATCTTTGTCTTTTTCCGGCATGGGCTCAGGTTTTTTTAGCGCAATGCCGCGGTAAAATATATGTGGCGGTTCGTTTGCTAACGTTGTCATCTTTTCCATAATGATACCATCGAGCAACGAATGCAAATCGCTTTTCAAATAAGGGGACAGGCGCTTTAGCTGCTGCAGCGTCATGAGCGGAAGCTGGTGCAGACGATCGAATAGCTTTAGCAGCAGCTTTGCTGTTACTTCGGCATCGCTGTCCGCTTGATGGGGATGATCATGAGTAATATCGAGCAGTTTGGCCAAATCGCCTAATTTATAGCTCTCTGCTGTCGGCAGCACAATGCGGGCCAATTCCACCGTATCAATGGTTGGACCGGTAAAGAGCGGCAAGCCCGCCATTTGCAGCTCTTCTTGTAAAAAAGGCAAATCAAAAGAAACGTTATGGGCAACAAAATAAGACTGCTGCAGCATATCGACTATTTCCGCCGCTTTTTCGGCAAAGCTTGGCGCGTTTTCCACCATTTGTTCGTTAATATTTGTTAATTGTTGAACAAATGGAGGGATTGCCCGGTCGGGATTAAAAAAGCTAGAGAAACGGTTGACAATTTTTCCGTTTTCGACCACAACCATCCCAAGCTGAATAATGCGGTCTCCTTTTTTGGGAACATTCCCAGTTGTTTCTAAATCAATAACAACAAAACGTGCATTCATGTTATGGGGTCACCTCAAAATCAACGGCCTAACGAAAGGGGCTTTTCCGTATTTCGAAATAGCCCCTTTCCCTTGCTTTATTTTATAAAACCGTATGCGCCGGCTCTTCGACAATAAGCTGCTGGATACGGTTATTCTCGTCCATAATGGCGATTTTCGGACGGTGCTGGGCGATTTTCTCCTCCGGAATCATGACATAAGAAATGACAATAATGATGTCTCCCTTTTGCACGAGGCGCGCGGCTGCCCCGTTCAAACAAAATACCCCGCTGCCCCGCTCGCCGGGAATAATATACGTTTCAAAACGCGCACCATTATTATTGTTGACGATTTGCACTTTTTCATTAGCAACCATGCCGACGGCGTCTAAAATATCGGCGTCGATCGTAATGCTGCCAACATAATTTAAATTGGCTTCTGTCACACGGGCACGATGAATTTTCGCGTTCATTAATGTGCGGAACATAAGCAATCCCTCCTCAGAAACCGGCTGTTACGCTATATCTAAGATAATGTTGTCGATCAGACGTGCATTTGCAAAACGGACCGCCACCGCAATGATCACTTTTCCAGCGAGCGTTTCAAGCGGTTTTAAGTCCGGATAAGAATAAATTTCCGCATAATCAATTTCACCGTGAGTATGGGTTTGAATATATTGTTTTACTAGCGCACAAACTGCCTCTGCGTTTCTTTCCCCGTTTTCGACAGCCGCTTTTGCCTGCAGCAGCGCTTTGTATAATGCTGGCGCCTCTTTTCGTTCCTCCGGCGATAAATAAACATTGCGGGAACTTTTGGCAAGACCGTCTTCCTCGCGAACGGTCGGCACCGCCACTAATTGAATCGGAAAATGAAAATCGCGAATCAACCCGTCCACCACCGCCACTTGCTGGGCATCTTTCAAACCAAAATAAGCGCGGTCCGGCATCACAATGTGAAACAGCTTGGTTAACACGGTAGCCACTCCGTCAAAATGGCCTGGCCGCGATTTGCCGCAAAGGACATCGACACGCTCTTTGACGACTACTTGCACGCTTAACGGGTGCGGATACATTTCCTTGACGTCTGGAGAAAAGAAAACATCGACGCCATGTTCTTTGGCAATGCGCTGATCGCGTTCGAGATCGCGCGGATAGCGCTCAAAATCTTCATTTGGTCCAAACTGCAATGGATTGACAAACACGCTTAAAGCAACGATGTCATTTTCCTCACGCGCTTTTTTGATTAAAGCGACATGGCCTTCGTGCAAATAGCCCATCGTCGGGACAAAGCCGATCGTTTTTCCTTCGCGTCGGTATTGCTGCATGGCTGTTTGCATATCTTTTATCTTCGTTATCACCATCATGATTGTTTTCCTCCATAAAACGCAGTCCACTCTTCTTCTTTCATCATAAACATATGACTCGGCTCCGGAAACTGGCGCAGTTTGACGTCAGCGACGTAATTGGCAAGCGCGTGGGTAATCGCTTCTTGAATATCGGCGTATTTTTTCACAAATTTTGGAACCCGATCCACTCCATAGCCGAGAATATCATGATAGACGAGCACTTGGCCATCGACTTCATCGCCGGCGCCGATGCCAATGACTGGTATTTCCAGCTCTTTCGTAACGGCGGCGGCGATTTGCTTTGGCACACATTCCAATACGAGCGCAATCGCGCCAGCCTGTTCGCAAAGCTTGGCATCATCGATTAATTTTTTCGCGCTTTCCGCATCTTTTCCTTGCACTTTATAACCGCCGAGAACCCCAACAGACTGCGGCGTCAGACCAAGATGGGCGACGACCGGAACTCCCGCCTGTGTCAAGGCACGAATCACCTGAACGACATCGTCCGCACCTTCGACCTTCACGGCGTTCGCCCCGGATTGCTGCATAATCCGCTGTGCGTTGCGGAGCGCTTCTTCTTTTGATAAATGGTAGGACATAAACGGCATATCGGTGACAATAAACGTATTCGGCGCGCCGCGGCGGACCGCTTTCGTATGGTGAATCATATCTTCAACGGTAACTGGAATCGTCGAATCATATCCTAAAACGACCATGCCGAGCGAATCGCCAACCAAAATCATATCCACCCCCGCCGCTTCCGCCAGTTTCGCCGACGGAAAATCATAGGCGGTTACCATGACAATCGGCTCATTCGTTTTTTTCATTTTCAGAAAGTCCGTTTTCGTTTTCACCACTTATTCCCTCCTCTTTTTTTTGCAGAGGAGATGAATCGACCGAACAAAAAAGCCTTCTTTCTCTACCTTGAGAAAGAAGGACGTTCTTGACCATCATCGGCTGAGTTCACCCCTCTGTCCCAGTCCTTCTAAGGATCAAGGCAGATCGCATTTTTTTGTTGTTTCCCTTGATGCACGGTGCAGTTCTTTCGCGAAAGATACTGCCCTTTTCCTTGTTCGTTTGTATTTTAACAAAATTGTCACAAGTTTTCTAGACGGTATTTTATAATTGAATATCCGCTGAATGAATATAATGAATATGTTTGTCCTCATCCTCAAGCATCAACAGCCCCTCGTCGGTGATGCCAAGAGCGGTTCCTTTTATGGAGCCGTTTAACGTGTGCGCCGTAATTTTTTTACCAATGCTGACGGCATACCCTTCCCATAACAGCTTAATCGGACGGAATCCATGCCGCAAATATTGGTGGTACAGCCGCTCCAGCTGCAGCAAAATTTCCTGCACGAGATGCGCGCGCTTGATCCGTTCGCCCTTTTCCATGGCAAGCGATGTCGCGACGGTGCGAATGTCTTCCGGAAACTGCTCAATCGTTTGGTTGACGTTCACGCCGATGCCGATAATGACGGAATGAACGCGGTCCGGATCAGCCTGCAGCTCCGTTAAAATGCCGACACACTTTTTTCCATTCAATAAAATATCATTCGGCCATTTAATATCGGGCACGAGACCGGTTACTTGCTGAATCGCCTGGCAGACCGCCACCGCTGTTAACAACGTCAGCTGCGGCGCCTTTTGCGGCGGAATTGGCGGGCGCAAAATGAGGCTCATCCAGATGCCCGTCCCTTTTGGCGAAAACCATTTGCGGTCCATGCGGCCGCGCCCTGCTGTCTGCTGCTCAGCAATGACGAGCGTTCCTTCTTTCGCCCCATCATAGGCAAGCCTCAAGGCGATTTTTTGCGTGGAATCGACTTCTTCCACAAAATGAACGAAATGACCAAACGTTTTCGTTTTGAGGCCGAGCTGAATTTCATTGGCGGTCACTTTATCGGGAGTGCTGACGATCCGGTAGCCGAGACGGCGCACCGCCTCGAGTTCAAACCCTTCTTTGCGCAGATCTTCAATATGCTTCCACACAGCGGCGCGCGAACAGCCAAGTATTTCGCTGATTTTTTGCCCGGAAATAAAATCGCCGTTCGCTTCCGCAAATAGCTCTAACAATTTTTTTCTTGTATCCGATTGCGATCCATGAGCCATTCGTAAATCCGCTCCTTATGATTATCTACTTCTCCATGAATCACGGCGTGCTCAATTGCGGCGAGCATTTCTTTTACCCAAGGGCCGCCCGGTTTTTCGAACCATTCCATCAAATCCTTTCCGCTTACAGCCAGCTCATTTTTTGTTTTAATCGGAAGGGCAGCAAACATCTCGTTTAATATTTGGCGATGCTTTTCGACCGGTTCTCCGTTTATCACCGAACGAACCGTTTCCGCGGAAATGGCGTGTTCCAATCCAAAAACAAATAACCGCTCTTTCGTCCAGTCGCCAAATGAACGGATCGTCTGCAAAATCAAGAGCACTGCCTTCACTTCTTTAATCAGTCGATTCGGCAATTTCCAGGCACGCAAAAAGGCATCGGCATCGCCGATATGAAGCGCTTGGCACAACAGCCCCCAGCGCTGTCCGCGCGAGTCAAGCAGGTTCCAGTCGTAGCCGGCCGCTTCCTTTAGTTCACGCTCCTTATCGTGAAGCTGAGGCAAGTAGGAAAACAGACCCGTTTCCACCAGCAGGGATAAGCCGCGGCTGGCAAACGGCCCCTCGAGCAGCTTTTCAAATTCCATCGTCATCCGCTCTACCGAAATATGAGAAAGCAGCGAGGCGTTTTCGACAATCGCCCTCCTTGTTTCTTCGGCAAGTGAAAAGCCGAGCTGGCTGACAAAGCGGATCGCCCGCATCATTCGTAAAGCGTCTTCGGAAAAGCGCTGCTTTGCTTCACCAACGGTGCAAATGACCTGCTTTTTTATGGCATCTTGCCCGCCGAACGGATCGATCAGCTTTTCTTCTTCGTCCATGGCGATCGCATTCATCGTAAAATCACGGCGCTTTAAATCTTCATAAAGAGAACGGACGAATGTCACTGATTCCGGCCGGCGGTGGTCTTCATAGTTGCCGTCCGTGCGGAACGTAGTCACTTCATACGGAGTCCCTCCATAAATAACGACGACGGTGCCATGCTGCGAACCGATATCAATCGTTTTCGGAAACAATTTCATGACTTCATGCGGCAGCGCGCTTGTCGCGATATCGATATCGCCAATTTTCCGCCCGAGCAAAAGGTCGCGCACCGCCCCACCGACAAAATACGCTTCATACCCGTGCTGTTTTAGCTGGCGAATGATGCCAAGCGCTTTTTGAAAAGGTTCTTTCATGGACTCACCTCTTTGCGAGCGAAACATAAATATCTTCATACTGTTCGACAATTTCTCTGGAATGAAACTTTTTATATACGGTTTGGACTGCCTGTTTGGCCATATACATATGAAGATGTGGATCGGTTAAAATCCGCATTGCTTTCTCTGCTATTTCTTCGACATTGCCAAGTTCGCATAAAAATCCTGTTTCCCCGTCTTCAATCACTTCCGGAATGCCGCCAATCGTTGTGCCGATGCACGGCACGCCGCAAGCCATTGCCTCGAGAAGGACGAGGCCAAAACTTTCTTTTTCCGACAATAGCAACATGACATCGCTGATCGAATACAGCTCATCAAGCTTGTCCTGCTTTCCTAAAAAGTGCGCGTCTTCCTGAAGCCCAAGCTCCCTGACTAAGCGGCAAACGACCGGCATTTCCGGGCCATCGCCAACAAGCAAAAGCTTTGCCGGCAACTGTTTGCGAATAAGCGAGAACGCACGCACGACATCGGGGACCCGCTTCACTTTGCGAAAGTTGGATACATGAATAATCACTTTTTCATTTTCGCCAATTCCGTATTCCTTTTTTAAGTAGCTGACATCTTTGCGGCAATATACCCGTTCATCGACAAAATTATAGACGGTTTGGATCGGCTTTTGCACATCAAGCAGCTCATACGTCTGCCGAACGAGCGCGTTAGAAACGGCGGTAACGACATCGGATTGTTCAATGCCGAATTTAATCATATCGCTAAGCGAAGGATCGTATCCTAAAATGGTAATATCCGTCCCATGCAATGTCGTGACAATCTTTAATTTCCCCCCGACCATCTGCCGCGCGAGCACGGCGCAAACAGCGTGCGGGACGGCATAATGGGCATGCAGCACATCCAGCTGCTCGCGTTTCGCCACTGCAGCAATTTTGTTGGCAAGCGCTAAATCGTACGGCGGATATTGAAAAACGGAATATTGGTTGACGCTCACTTCATGATAATAAATATTGCCGTATATTTTATTTAGGCGAAACGGCATGCTTGAAGAAATAAAGTGAATTTCATGGCCTTTTTCCGCCAGCAGTTTTCCCAACTCTGTGGCGACAACGCCCGAACCCCCTACAGACGGGTAACAAACGATGCCTATTTTTAGCTTCATCGTCACACTCCTAGCAAATCATGAATATGAATTGGCTTTTTGGTGAAAAAGCCTTCAGCGAACATAACGCCGACTTCTTTCCCAAACAATCGTTCACGACTTTCGATGGTTTCAATATAACCGTTTGTAAGCGGCGTATCAACCGAACCCGCTGTCTTTGTAAATTGGCTTTCATAAGCGCGCAAGCTGTCGATTTTTTTCTCGATCGTATCGCTAATGTCGATGACAAAATGCGGACGGTCCCAGGCGTTAATCATGTAATAATAGACAGAAGACACACGATGAGCCGGCAAATCCGGTTCCGCTTGGTAACGGCGGATGCCGGCGGAAAAAACTGCTTCTTCGACAAGCCGGGCGCAATGTCCGTGGTCCGGGTGGCGATCCACCCAGTAAGGCGCAAACACTACAAGTGGACGATAGCGCCGGATGACAGTAACAATGTTTTTAATTGCTTCCTCAGTCGGATATAAACCACGGTCGGGGAGTCCAAGGTTGATTCTCGTGGCAACGCCTAAAATACGCGCGGCATTGTTCGCTTCCTGTTGCCGCCGTTCGACCGTGCCGTTGGACGACAATTCGGCAAGCGTTAAATCGCAAATGCCGATGCGGTAGCCTTTCTCCGCGTACTTCGCAATCGTTCCGCCCATGCCGATTTCGACATCATCGGGATGGGCGCCAAACGCCAGTATATGCAGCTCCTCATTCATCGTCTTCACCTTTTCTGCCGCGGACAATATTGCGCCACGCAAAATCGCCGCGTTCTAATCCTTTGATTAAAATTTCCGCCGTCCCCATATTCGTTGCCAGCGGTACAGAATACACATCGCATAAACGAATCAAGGCGCTCACATCCGGTTCGTGCGGCTGCGCCGTAAGCGGATCGCGCAGAAAAATAACCATATCTATCTCATTGCGGGCAATCATTGCGCCGATTTCCTGGTCTCCTCCGTACGGACCAGATTGAAAGCGATGGATGTGCAGCCCGGTTGCTTCTTGAATGCGAAGGCCGGTTGTGCCGGTCGCATATAATTCATGCTGCGCCAAAATCGGCTGATAAGCGGTTATGAATGCAATCATATCCTCTTTCTTTTTATCATGCGCGATTAATGCGATTTTCACGATAGCACCCCCGCTCGTTTTTGCTTATTGTTTCTCGCTAGGCCTGCAGCAGCGCTACTCGATAATATGTTCTAACCCGTATACAAGCGTATGTAACTTCATCACCGTTTCGACAGACAACTTTACGCCTGACATAAACGAACCTCGGTGAAAAGAATCGTGGCGAATCGTTAACGATTGGCCGTTGCCGCCGAAAATCACTTCCTGATGGGCGACCAATCCAGGCAGCCGGACGCTGTGGATCGGAATGCCATCATATGTTGCGCCGCGCGCCCCGGCAAGCGTTTCTTTTTCATCGGGGTGTCCTTGTTTTTTCGATGGACGCACCGTGGAAATGAGCTGCGCTGTTTTCAATGCTGTTCCCGATGGAGCGTCTAATTTTTGATCGTGATGCAATTCAATGATTTCGACATCAGGAAAATATTTGGCTGCCATTTGCGCAAATTTCATCATTAGCACCGCTCCGACCGCAAAGTTAGGAGCAATGATCGCGCCAATTTCTTTTTCTTCCGCCAATGCAGTCAGCCGTTTAATATCTTCATCCGTAAAGCCAGTCGTGCCGACAACCGGACGGACTCCGTAGTGAAGCGCGATTTCAGCATGTTTTTTTCCTGCTTCCGGTGTCGTTAAATCGATGAGCACATCCGGTCTGACTTCCTCAAAACATCGGGCCGCATCGGTGTAAATCGGAGCGTGGATGCCGAAAAACCCTTCGATGTCCGCTAAGTCCCCGCCGTCATTTTTCCGGTCAATGACGCCGACAAGTTGAAAATGCTCGGTCTTTTGTACAAGCAAAACGGCTTCACGCCCCATGCGGCCGCGCGGGCCAGCAATGGCAATGCGAATCGTTTCCATGACTATTTCTCCTCCTCTTTTCGTGTCCAACGGTCTTTATCACGGGTGCGGAACTTTTTCATCACCATATCATGCGCCTCTTCTAAATCAATGTTTAAAGAGTTGGCAAAACAAATGAGCACAAATAACAAATCGCCGAGTTCTTCCGCCACCGTTTTTTCTTTTTCCGTCTGTTTTTTCGGCTTTTCCCCATAATAATGGTTGACTTCCCGCGCCAGTTCGCCAAGCTCTTCCGTCAGCCGTGCCAGCATTGCCAGCGGGCTGAAATACCCTTCTTTAAATTGGCTAATATATTCGTCGACTTCTTGTTGTAGTTGCTTGATTGTTTTTTCCTGCATCCATGTCACCTCTCATGTTTTCATGTTAGCGAAAAGCGGCGTTTTTGACAAATATTTTCGCACGCCGCCTGTCCACGTTGCCTGAATGGACAACTTCATCTATAATTAAGGACGCCGACTACTCTGAATATGGAGGGAATGTATGATTTTCGGGCTAAAAATAAAAAACATCCTTTTCATTTTGCTTGGCGCTGCGATTTTTGCGTTTGGGCTTGTCCATTTTAACATGCAAAATAATTTAGCAGAAGGCGGCTTTACCGGAATCACGCTGCTGCTTTACTTTTTGTTTGACATTGATCCGTCCTATACAAACTTGGCATTAAACATTCCGCTCTTTTTTATTGGTTGGAAATTGCTTGGCCGCCAAACTTTTTTATACACGATTATCGGAACCATTAGCGTTTCTCTCTTTCTTTGGATTTTTCAACGCTACACCATTCATATGCCCCTGAAACACGATATGACGTTGGCCGCATTGTTTGCCGGCGTCTTTATCGGCGTCGGTCTTGGCATTATTTTCCGCTACGGCGGAACGACCGGCGGCGTCGACATTATCGCCAGACTCGTCTATAAATATAAAGGAATCAGCATGGGAAAAACGATGTTTACGTTTGATGTGGTCGTCATCACCCTTTCCTTGCTGTATCTTTCATATCGTGAGGCGATGTATACACTTGTGGCGGTGTTCATCGCGGCCCGCGTCATTGATTTTATGCAGGAAGGCGGCTATGCGGCAAAAGGAGCGACGATTATTTCGGAAAAGAGCGAGGAAATCGCCAACCGGATTTTAACAGAAATGGACCGCGGTGTCACGATATTAAAGGGGCAAGGTTCCTACACGAAACGCGACCGCGATGTGCTGTACTGCGTGGTAGCAAAAAATGAACTGCCGCGTCTGAAAAGTGTCATTACTTCCGTCGATCCCCATGCGTTTGTGGCGGTCACAGACGTTCATGATGTGCTCGGCGAAGGCTTTACGCTTGATGAGCGAAAACAGCCGATTGAACAATAAAAAGGGGCACAATGCCCCTTTTACTCTTCTTTTTGACGAGTACGGTTTTTTTCCTTCTCGCCTTGATATTTTCTCCAGCCTACGTAAGATAGCGCCAATATAATAATTCCTCCTGTCGAAACCATCACCCATATTAAAGACGGATCAGCTTCATCTTTTCGAACATCGTCAAACAACGCCTGCAAATCTTCGCGCATCTGTTTTAAATGTTCGTGCTTCTCCTTGAGGCTTAGTTGCCCAAAAGCGGGAGCTTGTAACATTTCTATGTCTTTATCTATTTTTTTCGCTTCCTCAACCGGCACATCGATTTTGACGCTCGGCTCAATTAGTTCATAACGATTTAAAAAGTTGTGGAGGGAAGCGGCAAACGATTCATCTCTTTCTTGATCTACCGCCTTCTCAAGCTGGTCAAATGTTTCCATCACCGTTGATTCCATCTCTGACCAAAGCGGCTGATGAGCCGAATGAATGGCATCAACAACAAGACGAAACTGCGTGATTTTATCGATTTTTTCTTCCGCCGGCAATGAAGAGGCGGCAACCGTTTTCAGGGCGTTTTCATGAGTGATCGTAACAGCGCGGAGTTCGTCGGCTGATTTCAGCCGGTCGCGCGCATTCGTTGCAAAAAACTGCTCGGAAAAATAGAGCAATACTTCTTTTGCTTCTTCAAATTGTCCATTTTTCGCCAATCGCAGCGCTTGATCCGAAATTTGATCTAGTTTTTTCCAGCCATCACCCTGTTCCGCGGCATCGTTTAGCGATGGAAATAAAAAGACGAATACCATCAAAGCAAGCAGCCATATTCGCTTCATCCTTGTCCCTCCTCCATTAACTACTACAATGTATGAAGGAGTGGACAAGAGTAGACCATTAATTTAGCGGGAGGACAAAACGGTTTTTTCGTACACATAATAAATAGCTAATCGCAATCGAAACAATGCTGAGCCAAAACGTAAAATAGCCGATTTGGGCAGCATACTGCTGCAGCACGCTATAGTGGGGCATCATTCCAAATACATAATCGATGATGTCATTGTGCAGCGCCCAAACCGCGGCAATCGCTAGGTGCATGCCGCGAAAGCGATAAAACGGCGCGTAGAGCATTCCTTCTATCGCCATCGCTCCGTGCGAAACGATTAACATCCAGCCCGCCACATCGAGCTCTCCTGTCACTTTCCATACCAATAAGTTCATCACTACCGCCCAAATCCCATACTTTACTAACGTGACAAGCGCTAATGCTTCTAATAAAGGAAAATGGCGGCGGCACAAAAACGCGAGCAAAACGAACACAAAAAAGAGACTTGCTGTCGGGCTATCAGGCACAAACGGCAAAAAAATGGGCGATGTTTCCGCCAATTGATAACGGTACCATATATACCCGTAAATCGTTCCAAGGATATTTATGATGAATAAAAGCCATAAAAATGGCCGATATGCTAATATCGGATACAGCCATTTCACTCCTATGCACCTGCTCTCTATGCTTGTCGTGAATGAAAAAAGCTGACTAACCATAGCCAGCTTTTTTCTCGATGAATCGTTTATTTCTCTTTTAATCCCGCAATGAACTCAGAAAGCTTTTTCAGCTCTTCGTCCGTGCCTTTGAAAACGCCCGGAGGCATGCCGCCTTTACCATTTTTCGCAATTTTCGCGATTTCTTCCGGCTTCAAGCCTGTACCGATAAGCGATGGTGCAGCCGCGCCGCCGGATAAGTTTTCGCCGTGGCAGGACGTACATGTGTTAGCTTGGGCAATTTTATACCCTTCGGCGTTTTTGTCAATTTCCACTTCCGCACGGATTTTCCCTTGTTCCGCAGCTTTTTTCCAGTCATGCGTCACAACTGCTTCCCAAGTTAAATATATCATTGCCGCAAGCGTTAGAAGCATCATCCCGGTAGCGACTGGACGCTTCCATGGACGGCGTTCCGGACCGCGATCCAAAAATGGCGCCAATAATAACGCACCGAATGCCAAACCTGGTATGACAATGGCTCCGATTACCGTATAAGGACCTGATGCATACGAATATTTGAGCAATTGATATAGGAACAAGAAATACCAGTCTGGCAGCGGAACATATGCCGTATCCGTCGGGTCAGCAATACGTTCTAACGGAGACGGATGGGCGACCGTCAAACATAAAAAGCCAATCAAAAAGACAGAACCGACCATCCATTCTTTTAATAGAAAGTTTGGCCAAAACGCTTCCGTTTTCCCAGGATATTCCGAATAATCTTTTGGAATATTCGGTTTTCTCACGGCGGAAACGCGGGAATCGCCGACGAATTTCATTCCTTTACCGCGATGCATTCATATTTCCCTCCTTTTTTCTATCAATCAACAACGTTCATCGCATCATAGTGGACCGGAAATGCCTTGTCTGCGAATCATTAAAAAGTGCGCTGCCATCAAGCCGAGCAGTGCGGCAGGCAAGAAGAAAACGTGAATTGCAAAGAATCTTGTCAATGTTTGTGCCCCGACAATTTCCGGATCCCCTGCGAGCAATGTTTTGATCGCCGGACCGATCACCGGTGTTGCCTCCGCGATTTGCAAACCTACTTTTGTCGCAAACAACGCTTTCATATCCCATGGCAACAGGTAGCCAGTAAAGCCGAGCCCCATCATGACCATGAAAATAAGCACGCCAACGATCCAGTTTAATTCGCGTGGCTTTTTGTATGCACCTTGGAAAAAGACGCGCAATGTATGTAAAAACATCATGACAATAACAAGACTTGCACCCCAGTGATGCATACCGCGCACGATTTGACCGAACGCCACTTCGTTTTGCAAGTAATAAACAGATTCCCAAGCGTTTTTAATATCCGGAACGTAATACATCGTTAAAAACATTCCAGACAAAATCTGAATGACCGTAACAAAGAACGTTAACCCGCCAAAGCAGTAAACGAATGCGGAAAAGTGGTGGGCCGGGTTTACATGTTCCGGAACTTCATGGTCAGCGATATCCCGCCACAAAGGCGTAATATCCAAACGTTCGTCAACCCAGTCGTACAGTTTGTTTAACATGTATTACGCCTCCCCTCGTGGTTTCGCTTTTCCTAAGTATAATTTTCCGTCTTTCACTTTGTACTCGTAACGATCTAGTGGAGCTTGTGGCGGCGTTCCCGGAACGTTCGTGCCGTCTTTCGTGTAGCGCCCGTAATGGCACGGACAGAAAAATTGGTTTGGATGTTCCTTATCCGTATTCCAGTCTACCGTACAGCCAAGGTGCTTACAAATCGGAGACAGTGCAACGATTTCTCCTTTTTCGTTTTTGTACACCCATGCCGATCTCGGCTCTTCCGACTCATACCAAGCGTCTTTTACTTTTACTTTGAAGTCAAAACGCTTTGGCTCGGCCGTAATGTCTTTTACATCCGCTACCGCTACCATCTCCGTTCCCGCTTCATCCTTTAAAATCGGATCAAAAGCAAAACGGAGCATTGGCATTAAAGTTCCAGCAGCCATAAAGCCGCCTACGCCAGTTAGCGTATAGTTCAAAAATTGGCGTCTCGTTACGCGATGTTTGTCACTCATCGTCTTCCCCCCTCTATACAAAATGAAGTCCATCCGGACAGTATTGTATAACACAATAGAAAACTAGGACATTCTAATGATAGCTCAATCGGCGGACAAGGTCAATATCGTCCTCGCTCTAACCTGCCAACTTTCTGCCTCGCCTCATCATGACCATTGTGAAATAAAAAAGCGAAGCAGTCCGGATGTTTGGTCACGGATCAGCTCGTACTTATATGATTCGTCCATATTTTCTAACGGAACGGTCGGAACAAGCCACAACCTGTCCGAAATCGCTGTTTCTTTCCCTTTCCATTCGCGGTCGCATGTGACATAAAACACATATTTCATTCCTTGTTCCATTAGCAGACTTGTCCAATCCGTCAGCCTTTCTACAAGCGATTGTCTCGATTCGTTGAGGAAATAGGAAAACGGTGGAAATAAAAACACTCTGCCTTTTAACTGCCGCTCCAATTCCCCGGCAACAAGCTGCACAAACTCTCCCCCAGAAGCAGCCGTCTTGGCGCCATCGGCCATCGTAATAGGAATAAGAGGAATAAGCGCCGTGTCAATATAATCTTTTTCTTTTTGATACAGTTCCACATCCGCTGCTGTCCACTTCATATGTACTCCCCTTTTTTCAAAAGTTCATGCCCCCTATCACCATACCATATTTTTCAGCAAAAGAAAAACCTTGCATGCAGCAAGGTTTCATAACTTTTTCAACTCTTCGGTAAGACGACGGAATGCTTCTTTATCTTGGCGGTCTAGCGCCTCATCAATGAGCTTCATTAACCGTTCCCGCTGAAATTCATACAGCGATTTTTCTAAAAATTGCTCGGCCAAACGCTTATCATTTTCGCTGACATGCACTTGTTTTGGCGCATAAGGGTTTTCTTCCAGTACGGCAACATATTGCGGCGAATGAAAAGAAGCGCGGAAATTCAGCTGGATATAAATATCCTCATCACGGTTTAGACGGATGTCATGAAACGATTTTTCCGCGTCGGTCGTCATCACATTGCCTTTGTAAAAACGGAACGGAACATCATCGACACAATGGGTTGACATAATGATGCCGCGCGGACAATATTGGGCGTTTTCCACAAAATGAACCTTTTGCATCAGCTGGTCATGGCTCATTAAATAGTTTAAAATCCAGACACATTCGCGACGCTTCAACTGGTAGTTACTTAAAAACCAACGAATAAACTCTTTTTTTTCATTTACAGATACGTGCGTCATTATGCGCTTCCCCCTCTATCATTTTCCAAGAAAGAGGTAATATGGACCGCGGCTCTCCTACTCCTCTAGCTGCAGCAACATGTCGGCTGCCTCCATGTGCCCAGGATCAAGACGTACAATTTGCTGGAATATTTCTTTAGCTCTCTCTCTGTCGCCTTCTTCGATGAGAAAATAGCCGTACTCCTCAAGGAAATCAATGTTGTTCTTAAAGAAAGTATATGCCTCTTGGTAATGGTTTAATGCATCGGAATACATCTCAAGCTTATGTTTCGCACGTGCTAAATCCCATTCAAACTGCGGGTCATACTCTCCTTGCGCCAGCGCTTCTTCTAGGCAGGAAACAACGTCTTCGTACCGCTCCTCGTGCAAGAGCAGCGCACATAACGTCGTCAGCGCTTCAATATAGCCTTGGTCAATTTCGATTGCTTTTTTCAGCCATGATTCCGCCTCATCCGGCTTTCCCAGCTTTAGCGCCATTTTTCCGGCATAGAGCAGCAATTCTTTGTTCCACTCATCGACATGGATGCCTTCCTTGGCAATGTCATAGCTTTTTTTCAGCTTTCCTTCATGCTCATACGCTTTCGCTAAGTACAGGTAAAGCGGAACGTATTCCGGATCGAGTTCTTTTAGTTCGCTTAGCTTTTCAATGGCGGTTTGATAATATTCCGCTTGGAATGCCGTCACCCCGTAGCCGAATAACGTCCGACTGTCGACTTTTGTTTTTAGCGCTTCATCATAATACGGCAGCGCTTGCTCAAACTCCCCGCATAGGCTGAGCGCCTCGGCAAGCCGCTCAGCAATGAGGGTGCCGGCCATTTCTTTTGTTTTTTCCCGCACTTTTTCGTAAAATGGAATGCTTTTTGTATATTGTCCCATCGAAAAATATAACTCCGCTAAGGCAAATTGAATAATCGGTTCATCCGGCATTTTTTCATATGCCTGCTTTAACTTTCGTTCGCTGACTTCCTCAAGCCCTTGCATTTGATACAGATCGGCGGCAAGCAGACAGGCGCGTGCAAACAGCGGATCGTCTTCCTCAATTCGCGCTAAAATCTCGAGCGCCTTGTCCTCTTCGTCGAGCTCTGTATATACTTCCGCCAAAAACAAACGGATTTCCCCTTCGTCCGGATAGCGAAGGGACAACTCTTCAAGCAGTTCTTTCGCTTCCTCTAGCATTCCCCACGAATATAAATAATCGGCAAGTTCATATTTTTCTTCATCATTTCCGTTTTTCTTCACTTCAGGCACCAAAGATAACGCTTTATTCACTTCTCCATTTTCAACCAAACGGACAATTTCATCGACGCGTGTCATAGACATTAACCCTTCCTTACGAAAAATGTGCGACAAACATCCCAGCCGCACGGATGATCCGCTCCGTGCCAAATCCGGGATAAAAATAAAGTTGATTTTCCACCTTCAGCAACCTTCCTTTATGAACCGTAATAACCGGAACATGATTATCATAATCGACAATAAGCGTTTCGGCAACTAAACGGCTCATCGCTTCCTTCCTATATAAATTATAATCTACTTCGCCGCCAATCCGCAGATCTCCTTTTTGCGGGTAAATGCCAATTTTTTTTAACACATTCAGCCCTAGCGGCGTTCGCTCCCGTAGCGGAAACGGAATAAATGGAATATGGTGCGCAGCAAGCAAGTTTCGCCATGCCGTTTCCTGCTTTTTCATTCGTTTTTCGTTTGGCCAATACGGCACAAAGGCAAGCGGGGCTGTTTTTATGATATCAGCAATCCAATACCATGGTACGGAATGCAAAACATCGCTCTCCTTAATTTCAACGAAAATGATTCGTATTTTCCATCTCCTGCAGGCAAGCACAAAGGACGGGGTCAGCATACGGGCGGGTACTTTTACGCCGATGAAATAATCGATGGGGCTGTTTAACAAATGCTGTCGCAGCTTACGCAGTGTGGGAGCGAGCTCCTGTTCCGAAGGGACATCACAAACAGCTAGCAGCGTGGTGCAGCCGTTTTTGATGAGATATTGCTGAACATATTGTTTAAATTGGACAAATGTCCGCGGCTGCTGAAAAGAAAAATCGACCATCACGTGTCCGGGTGTGACGATCATTTCTCCTATTTCCATGCGCATCCATGTATAGTGCTTCGCTTGTTCACCTATGTAGTCAATGCGATTATGATCCACCACGAGCGCACAGTGTTGCAGCCGTTCTTGACGAATGACATATGCGCCTTCAATAATATATGGCATGTCTTCATTCCCCCCTTACGACAGGATATGAGGGAATGAGGCAACATATGATTGACCTTAACTCCTTCTTCCTCACTTACAGAAGAGAAGATGTGAAAACCCACTTCTTTAAAGGTGGGATGAAACGTCTTTATTTTTTCAATCATTCATTTTTGTTGGGACAACTGATACAATCAACGTATAAGACAAGAATACAGACGTACAAAAACCACCATTTCTCTCATCCACTACTACTTTGTTTTCTGTCCGCGCTATCGATGAAAGATATGAACAGGTCAAGTAGAAATTCGGTTTAAAGAACTTGTTCAAGAGATTTGTTCCGAACATTAATGGAGCATCCTTGCCATGGAAGTGATGCCAGACCATTGCCATTTGTTCTTAAACTTCCTACGGATTCTCCATCAGGCATCATGGCCAAAGTGAAAGGAGTGACTTCTCGGATTTTAAGGCAAGAATTCCCCCATCTTGCTCATTTGCCTAACCTATGGACACGTTCCTTCTTTGTTAGCACCGCAAGAAATGTATTCAGTGAAACCATCCAACGATAGGTGGAAGAACAAAAAACAAGGAGGTGAAACCGCGCAAACATTGACGATTAAAACTCAATTCTTTCCAGATACCCCTGAACTGCTTTGCCAGTTGAGCAGAGAATATATCCATACCGTAAATGCTTTAACTGAACAAGCTGAGAAAGAAGGTTCTTTCCCGAAAGTAACGACAAAAGATGTGGACGCCCATCTTCCTTCGGCTGTTCTGAATCAAGCGATCCGTGATGCGAAAAGTGTATCAAAGAAGATGAAAAAAGAAGGGAAGCGACCCATCCTCAAAAAACCGGTATATTTCGTAAATAATCAAAACTACACCATTGGCGAGCAAATGATCGCATTTCCAATTATGTTGAATGGAAAAACGAGAAAAACAAGGTTTCGGGCGATGGTGACAGAGCGGGATAAAAACCTGATCCAACGTGCCAAACTTGGACTGATGCACATTGCGGAAAAGGCAGGAAAGTGGTATGCGCAAGTTTCGTTAAGCATCCCTGTGACCAAAAAGACAAATGAAAAGGTCATGGAGGTGAATCTCGGACTAAAAGTTCCCGCGGTAGCGGTGACTTCGAATGGAAAAACTCATTTCTGCGGAAATGGAAGGCAAAACAAATATATTCGCCGTAAATATCAACAAAGAAGAAGAAAGTTAGGGAAACTCAAGAAGTTGTCCGCTATTCGCAAGATGAACAATAAAGAGCAGCGCATCATGAAAGACATTAACCACAAAATCAGCCGCCAGATTGTCAACATGGCCATCAAGGAAGAGGTTTCCGTTATGAAACTGGAAAAGCTGACGAACATTCGTCAGACGGCAAGAACAAGCTGTAAAAACGAAAAACACTTGCATACATGGAGTTTTTATCAGCTTTCAAGGTTTATTGAATACAAAGCTGCGTTAGCTGGAATCTCGGTCGTGTATGTGGAACCGAAATACACCTCTCAACATTGTCCGCAGTGCAGAACAAAAAAATAAAGTTAGAGACCGCAAGTATGTATGTGGGTATGGGTACGTCTCGCATCGGGATCGAGTGGGTGCGTGGAATATTTTGAAAGCACCTGTGGCAGATGGAGTAGCGTAAGCGAAAGTCTGCCAGCCTACGGAGCTATAGGCTCTGCCGTAGGACGGGGTGATGGCACACCCCTGAACTTGGGGGAACTACGGATACCAGAAATGGACTTCCGACTACCACCCAAGAATCCCACGGCTTTAGTCGTGCGGAGTGTCAAATTAAAGAATGAAGATGGTCAAAAAACGCCGGATACGAAACAGAGACCGCTTCCGGGCGTTTTAAATGGACGGCCCCTTTCGTAATGCAGGCGGCAATCGCCAACATCATGCCGATGCGATGATCGCCATGACTGTCGACAACAGCTTTCTCTGCTTTTAAAGCTGATTTGCCATGGATGATCATGCCGTCTTCCGTCGCCTCAATCTCGGCACCGAGCTTTCTTAATTCAGTCACGACCGTATCAATTCGGTTCGTTTCCTTCACTTTTAGTTCGCTTGCATCTTTAATAACCGTCGTTCCTTCCGCCTGGGTGGCAAGGAGGGCAATGATCGGGATCTCATCGATTAACCGTGGAATTAATTCGCCGCTAATTTCCGTTGCCGCTAACCGCGAAGTGCGGACGGTAATATCGCCAAACGGCTCGGTTTGTTCATTGCGAACGTTCGCAATCGTTATATCGGCACCCATTTTTTGCAGTACATCGATAATTCCGGTTCTTGTCGGATTTAATCCGACGTTTTTTAACGTAATTTCGCTGTTTGGGACAACAGCGCCCGCTGCTAAGAAAAAGGCAGCTGAAGAAATATCTCCAGGAACGTATATACTGGTCCCTGTCAGCTGCTGCGGCCCTGTAACCGACACCGTAAGGCCGTCCACCGCCACATTGCCGCCAAACAGCCGGATCATGCGCTCCGTATGATCGCGGGAACGATTTGGCTCTGTTACTGCTGTCGTGCCAGCCGTTGCTAAGCCCGCCAATAAAATGGCCGATTTTACTTGCGCGCTCGCAACAGGAGATTCATAATGAATCGGCTGAAGTTCACCGCCGCGGATCGATATCGGGGTATAGTTTCCATGTTCGCGCCCGTCAATGCGCGCCCCCATCATTTTCAGCGGCTTCGTCACTCTTCCCATCGGCCGTTTGGCGATCGATTCATCGCCGATGAGGCAGGCGTGAAACGGACATCCGGCTAGAATGCCAAGCAATAGCCGCGTCGTTGTTCCCGAATTGCCAACATGTAAAATGTCAGACGGCTCCTGTAGTCCGTTCTGCCCTTTTCCCTCGACAACGACATGGCTTCCATCCTGCTTGATCACTACCCCCATTTTCCGGAAACAATCAATCGTGCTTAAACAATCTTCCCCCGGCAAAAAATTTTCGATCGTCGTCGTACCGTGCGCTATCGCTCCCAACATCACCGCACGGTGGGAAATCGATTTGTCTCCGGGTACATGGATGATTCCTTGCAATGATGAAACATTTGTTCTTAACTGCACGGCGTCCCCTCCATTTTATACTTCATACGTTTCATAATTCGTATGTTCTTGAATGCACGCTTTCGCCTTGGCTCGATCTTCTTCGCTTTGAAAGCTAAGCCGCAATACCCCGTATATTTCTTCCCTTGTTTCAATAATGCGGATATTGGTGATGCTGATGTTCTCTTTGGCTAGATAGCCAGTGACTTCGGAAATAACTCCAGGGTAATCGGGTACATCGACATATAAATCGTAAAACGATGGAATCGCTCCTTTTGTCCGCGCCGGCAGACCGTCGCGAAATTGTTTTGCCTCTAGGAAATAATGATAAATCGCTGCGCTGTTTTCCTCTTCCACGATGGAACGGAGCTTTTTCATCTCCGCGATCCAGCGGTCAAACAACGTTAAAAGCTCGTCCTTATTATGTATAAAAATATCGCGCCACATTTCCGGGTTACTCGAGGCGATGCGCGTAATATCGCGAAAGCCTCCCGCGGCAAGGCGGCTGACAAGCGGATTTTCTTTTTCATACTGTTGGGCTTGGTGAACTAAGCTTGCGGCGATAATATGCGGAAAGTGGCTGATCACCCCGGTAATACGGTCGTGTTCCTCCGGAGACAGCACGACAAACTGCGCTTTCGTCCCTTTCAGCCATTCTTTGAGGCGCTCGATTTTCTCCGCTGCCACTCCGTTTGTCGGCGTCAATACGTAAAAAGCGTTCTCAAACAAATGCGCCCGCGCTGCGGCAACGCCGCTTTTATGCGAGCCCGCCATCGGATGGCCGCCGATAAACGTGATTCCTTGCTTTCCCAACCGCCGCGCATGGTGGACAATCCGCTGTTTCGTGCTTCCTACATCGGTGACAATCACGTTCTCTTTTAGTAGATGGACGGGCATTTGCGCTAAAATTTTTTCCGTCTGCATGACAGGCGTCGCTAAAATAATCAAGTCCGCATTCTCCATTCCCCGCTCCAGTGACGAAGCGGCTTCATCAATCACTTTTAAGGAACGGGCAAGTTTCAGCTCCTGTTCGTTGACGTCATATCCGATAATGACAGCGTCCGGGTGTGCTTTTTTCACCGCCAGCGCGATGGACCCGCCAATTAAACCAAGACCAACGACAAAGACGTTTCCTTCCAATCGCTTCACCTTCTTCATCTGAACTTCCACACGACTAAAGTCGGTGGGTTCTGGCGTACGAAAGAGTTTTTCCTACATCTGTGTGCAAGCACTTACTCTTGTTCCGCCAAACTTTCATCGACAAACACCTCAACGGACCGGTGTTTAGCGCCCTGCCGGCTCGGTTCAAAACTCTTTTCCACTTTATCCCAACGCCTTAAGTCACGGGCTTTTGTGGTATATGCATTTGTAAAAATGCGCCCGCTGCCTGGGAAAGCAACGGGACGGTTCATCTGCTATACAAGTTGTTTTTCCCGGATCATTTGCGCCAACGCGCTAATTACCCGTTCGTTCTGCTCTTTCGAACCAACGGTAATACGCACGGACGTCGGAAAGCCGAGCGCATTGCCGGAGCGGACGATAATGCCGCGCTCAAGCA
The DNA here is from genome assembly GCF_013357975.1 of Parageobacillus sp. VR-IP. NCBI lineage: Bacteria > Bacillati > Bacillota > Bacilli > Caryophanales > Anoxybacillaceae > Parageobacillus > Parageobacillus sp. VR-IP. The sequence continues at coordinate 287,874 of NZ_JABVYQ010000005.1, read as the reverse complement.
AATATTGAAAGACTTCATTTCCTTCGATCGCAAAATCAATCAAGATAAAATTTGTCTGCGAAGGATAGTAGCGCAAGCCGTTTTCCTCACAAAAACGGTAAAACATCTCGAGCCCTTCTCTGGTTTTGTCCGAACAGGCGCGGATAAACGCTTGGTCATCTAGTGCTGCAATCGCCGCTGCTTGTGCGACGCTGGATGTATTAAATGGCTCGCGCGCCGGCTCCATCCCTTGAATAAGCGCTTCACTGGCAATGCCATATCCGACCCGGAGCGCCGCTAGCCCATATGCTTTGGAAAACGTCCGCAAAATCATCATATTATCATATTGCGCAAGAAGCGGAACGGTTTGCGGATAATCGTCCGCCCTCACGTATTCATAATATGCCTCGTCCAGCACCACGAGGACATGTTTAGGAACGCGCTCCAAAAACGATCGCAGCTCCTGTTCCGTGACATACGTTCCAGTTGGGTTATTCGGGTTGCAAATCCAAACGACACGCGTATTTTCATCAATGGCCGCAAGCATCGCCTCCAAATCATGGCGTCCGTTAACAAGCGGGATTTCGCGAATTTCCGCTCCTTCGATGACCGCATTATGACGATATTGCGGAAATGTCGGCGCAGCCATGACCGTGTTCGTGCCGGCCGATAAAAACGCACGCGAAATAATTTGTATGACTTCATCCGACCCGTTGCCAAAAATAAGCTGCGTTTCTTTTACACCTAAATGTGCCGCCACTTTTTCCCGCAACAGGCGCGCATATCCATCTGGATAAACGGCAAGACGGTCTAATTCGCGGATGATCGCCTCTTTTACAGCAGGTGAACATCCGTATGGATTTTCGTTGGATGCTAGTTTAATAATATCGGAAAGTCCGTACTGCCGCTTCACTTCTTCAATCGATTTCCCCGGCTGATAAGGAGACAGCCCCCTTAACTGTGCTTTGATTTCCATAACGACACTCCTTATTTCGAGCTTTCATAGCGATGAACACGCATGCTTCAGCGGCGCTACAAGCGAACGGGCGTAACGTTGAAACTCAGCAAGCGCCTCTTCTTTGTTTGCTGGTGTTTGCAACTGTTCATTCAGCTGCTCTATTTTTTGCACGAGCGCACTGCCAATTACTACACCGTCGCAATAGTCTTTTAGCATCTTCACTTGTTCGCTAGTGGAGATGCCAAATCCGACAACGACAGGGACGCGGCTATGCCGCTTTACTTCCGTTAAAAAGTCGTTTAATGTTTCCGGCAACGTGTCGCGCACCCCGGTTACCCCAAGCGATGAAACGCAGTATAAAAACCCTTGCGCATGGGAAGCGATGGTTTTAATCCGCTTTTTCGATGTCGGCGCCACTAGCGAAATAAGCGGGATGCCTGTTTTTTCGCCAAGCCGGCGGATCGGGCCGCTTTCTTCAAACGGAAGATCTGGAATTAACACCCCATCCACTCCGTTTTGTTGCGCTAAAGTAAAAAAGGATTCTTCTCCTAATTGTAACACAGGATTGTAATACGTAAAGATAATAATCGGAATTTTTACGCCTTTTTTTCGCATTTCCGGAACTAATTCGACCGCTTTTTGCAACGTCATCTGTCCGCGCAACGCCCGCGCGGCCGCCCGCTGAATAATCGGGCCATCCGCAAGCGGATCGGAATACGGCACGCCTAGCTCTAACATATCGGCGCCTGCTTCTTGAAGCGCAAACGCTAGTTCCACCGTAATATCTGGGGTTGGATCCCCGGCGACAATAAACGGAATAAACATCGGTTTAGTTACGGTACACAGCGGCAACGCCGTCATCCTCCTTTACGTTGATATAGCGCATCATCGTTTGCACGTCCTTATCCCCGCGGCCCGACAGGCAGACGAGCACTGTCTGGCTTTTGTCCATCGTTTTCGCCAGCTCCACTGCTTTGGCCAATGCGTGTGCCGACTCGATCGCCGGAATAATTCCCTCTTCCCGCGATAACAATTGAAAGGCGGCGATCGCTTCCTCGTCGGTCACACTTTCGTAGCGAACGCGGCCGATGCTCGCCAAATATGCATGTTCCGGGCCGACGCCTGGATAATCGAGACCGGCGGAAACGGAATACGGTTCGATAATTTGCCCATATTCATCTTGCAGCAAGTATGTTAAAGAACCGTGGATAACGCCTTTCGTGCCTTTAGTGATGGTCGCGGCGTGATACGGGGTATCGACTCCTTTCCCCGCCGCTTCTACGCCGACAAGCTTGACGTCATCCTCCAAAAACGGATAAAACATGCCAATCGCATTGCTTCCGCCGCCCACACATGCGACAATGACGTCCGGCAGCTTTCCTTCGCGTTCAAGAATCTGCTGCTTCGCTTCATCTCCGATGATGCGCTGAAATTCACGCACCATTTTTGGATACGGATGCGGCCCAACGACAGAGCCGATCATATAAAAATGATCGTCGCAATGCTGCACCCAATAGCGAATAGCTTCGTTCGTCGCGTCTTTTAGGGTCCGGTTGCCACTGTATACCGGAACAACCTCAGCGCCCAGCAATTTCATGCGAAAGACGTTTAATTCCTGCCGCTTCATATCTTCCTCTCCCATAAAGACGATGCAATCCATGCCGAAATGCGCTGCTACGGTGGCAGCGGCGACTCCGTGCTGCCCTGCACCTGTTTCGGCAATAATTTTTTTCTTGCCCATCCGCTTCGCCAAAAGCGCCTGTCCAATGGCATTATTAATTTTATGAGCGCCGGTATGGTTTAAATCTTCGCGCTTTAAATAAATTTTAGCACCGTTTAACAGTTTCGTTAAATTCGGCGCAAACGTAAGCGGAGTCGGGCGCCCGGAATATTGCTGCAAAATGCGGATATACTCCGCTTTAAACGTCTCATCAGCCAGCGCCTTCGTTAGTTCTTCTTCTATTTCCTCAAGCGGAAGCATTAACGTTTCCGGCACAAATCTTCCGCCGAAATCTCCAAATCTGCCATTCTCGTTTGGAACGTTATACATAGTTCGCCACCTTCTTTTCGATTTCTCTCATTTTTTCCACGCTTTTTTCGCCGTTTTCTTCAATCCCGCTGCTAATGTCAATGCCGTACGGCCGATAGGCTAAAAGCCGCTCAACATTTTTCGGCGTAATCCCCCCGGCAATAAAGCAGGGGACGGCTTGTCGGGCCGCTTCTTCTAAATAAAACGGAACATTGCTCCAGTCAAAGGCGACTCCCGTTCCTCCCCACGCCCCGCTTACCCGGCTATCAACGACATAGCCGTCGGCGACGCCAGCATATTGTTGCATCTTCCTAACGGCATCTTCATCATGATGAATCGCTTTCCAAACAACAAGTCCAGTCGCTTCTTTGATCGCTGCGACATGCGCCGCCGTTTCATGACCGTGGCATTGAATGACCGCAAGCGGCAGCTGCGATGCTACGTTGACAACCAGCTCCGTCGGCGCATTGACAAACACGCCGACAAGCTGCTTATTGCCAAGCTCGATTGTTTGCAGCCATTGCTTCACTGCTTCCACTTCTACTTTCCGCTTGCTGTCGGCAAAAATCAGTCCGATGTAATCCGCTTTGCTTTGCAGCGATTTTTGCAAATCAGACGCGGAACGGTTGCCGCAATATTTAAGACGGACGGGCAAGTGAATCAACCTCCCCAAACAATCCATACACCGCCGCCTGCACATCGGCTTTGCGCATCAGCGCTTCGCCGACAAGCATGGCATTGGCTCCGTACGTTTGCACTTTCTTGACATCGTCGAAAGTGGCGATGCCGCTTTCACTGACGAGGATGCTCGAATCCGGAATGAACGGAGCCACTTTTTCGGTTGTTTCCAAAGCTGTCACAAACGTATGCAAATCACGGTTATTAATCCCAATTATTTCTGGAGTAAACAAGTCCAAAATTCGCTCCAGCGTTTCGCGCGCATGCACTTCGACTAAACATTCCAGCCCTTTGTCATACGCCTCTTGATACAGTTCGTACAACAATCTTGGCGGCAGCGCTTCGCCGATTAATAAAATCGCATCGGCGCCAATGCGCACGCTCTCCTCGATCTGCAAGCGATCGATAATAAAATCTTTGCGTAAAACCGGAACGCCTACCGCCTCCTTCACCTCGCGCAAATAACGGCGATGTCCCTGGAAATAACGTTCATCCGTCAATACGCTGATCGCATCAGCACCTGCTTTTTCATACGCTTTAGCAATATCGACTGGATGGAAATCTGGGCGGATGACCCCCTTGGACGGAGAAGCCTTTTTCACCTCAGCGATTAAGCCAAGCGAGCGGTTAGGCTGCTCGAGCGCCGCCCGCAGCGAACGCTGCGTTCTCGTTGGCATCGGCTCCGGCAAGGTGAATGTTTTCATTTCTTCGCGTTTCGTGGCAATAATTTGTTCAAGCATATTTTTCCACCTCTTTCAGACGCAGGCGCTCGAATTGTTCATACGCTTTCTTTGTCATCAGCGCTTCTTTCGCCATTTCCACCCCTTCGTGAATCGTATCCGCTTTCCCCGCCGCATATAAGGCGACGCCAGCATTTAAAACGACAATATTGGTCGCACTTTCATTAGCCTTTCCTTCCATAACCGCTTTCAACAGCTCGGCGCTTTGCTGTACAGTGTTCACTTGAATATGTTCCAATTTTCCGCGCGTAAGCCCGTATTGTTCCGGCGTGATGACAAAGCGGCGGATTTCCCCGTGTTTCAGTTCGACCACATCCGTTTCTGCGGCGATACTGCATTCATCAAGCCCATCTTTCCCCGTTACGAACAAAACATGTTCAGAGCCAAGGCGGCGCAACGTTTCCGCAAGTTTTTCCGCATGCTGCGTCGAATAAACCCCGATGACTTGCCGCTTGCAGCGCGCTGGATTGGCGAGCGGCCCAATGAGATTAAACACGGTGCGAAAGCCGATCTCTTTCCGCGGCAATGCAGCATGTTTCATCGCTGAATGATACAGCGGCGCAAATAAAAACGCTAATCCTTTCATTTTTAATGCTTGTTTCGCTTCCTCTGGAGTGGTTTGAATGTCAATGTGAAGCGCTTCTAGCACGTCCGCGCTTCCGCTTTTGGAAGAAACGGCGCGATTGCCGTGCTTCGCCACTTTGACGCCGAGCGAGGAAACGACGATCGCTGCTGCTGTGGAAATATTAAACGTCGATGCCCCATCTCCTCCTGTTCCGCACGTATCGATGACTTCTTCTTCATAATCGAGGGTCATCATGCGGCTGCGCATTGCTTTCACCAATCCTGTCAATTCATCGACCGTTTCCCCGCGCAAGCGCAAAATCGATAGAAAGCTAGCAATTTGGCTCGCTGTCGCTGCCCCGGACATAATCGCTATCATCGCTTCATACGCTTCTTCCTCCGTCAGCACATATCCGTCAATACATTTATGAAGAAGTTGTTTCAACATATAGGTTCTCCCCTCTCATAAATAATTGCTCCGCACGCTCAATCGCCTTCATTAAAGCGCTCGCCTTATTGCGTGTTTCCTTCCATTCGAGTTCAGGAACCGAATCGGCGACAATCCCCGCGCCGGCCTGCACATACGCGCAACCGTCTTTGACGATCGCCGTGCGAATCGCAATGCATGAATCAATATTGCCGTCAAAGCCGATGTAGGCAATCGTGCCGGCGTACAAATTGCGCGCCGTCGGTTCTAGCTCCTGTAAAATTTGCATCGCTCTCACCTTTGGCGCACCGCTTACCGTCCCGGCCGGAAACGCGGCAAGCAAGGCGTCAATCGGATGCACCTCTTCCTTTAATTCGCCTGTTACTTTCGAAATTAAATGCATGACATGCGAAAACTTGCCGATTTCCATTAACACAGGCGTCCGAACCGTTCCATATTTGGCCACTTTTCCGATATCGTTGCGGGCTAAATCGACGAGCATATAATGTTCGGCTCGTTCTTTTGGGTCATGGCAAAGCTCCTCGGCAAGCCGCTCATCCTCTTCTGTCGACCGCCCTCGTCTTCTCGTTCCGGCGATCGGATGAATTTCCATATGGCGGTTATACACCTGAATGAGCTTTTCCGGGGAGCTGCCGACAATCTCAAAATTGTCAAGGCAAAAATAAAACATATACGGCGATGGATTAATGTGGCGCAGCATCCGGTATACTTGAAATCCGCTGACGCGAACCGGGACGGCAAATCGCTGCGATAAAACCGCTTGAAACACATCCCCGCTGGCAATATACCGTTTAATCGTCTCTACATCTTGTAAAAATCTTGCCTTGTCATAATTGGAGATAACCCCTTGAAAGGAAACGCCCGCTTCTTCGTCTGCGCGATCAAGCAATAACAAACGCTCTTCTCTTCCGCTTGCTGCTTTTTTCATTAATGCGGCGATCTGTTTAAGCCCTTGTTCATACTTTTTTTTCTTCGTTTCTTCCGTATCTTGCTCCGTTAAACGGACGTAATGGATGAAGACAAGCTCACGTTTATGATGATCCAATACGATCAAAGATTCGCAAAAAGTAAAATAGCCGATCTTCATGGAAAGGTCCCGGTTCGGATGAATGGGAACTTTTTCGATGGCAGAAATAAAATCATATCCTAAAAAACCAACCGCGCCGCCGGTAAACGGAACCGCTTCGTTCAGCTGCTTGACGCAAAGCTTCTGCTCAATGAAGCAAAACGCTTCTTTCAGCGAAGAAGTGTTTGCTATTTCTTCACCGCGCTCATCAATGACGGAAAACGTATGGCCATTTTTGCTTTCCAGCGTCAAAAACGGTGACAAGCCGATGAAAGAATAGCGAGCCCACGGCGACTGGTCATCTTTGCTTTCTAGCAAAAACACCGCATCCTCGCGCAAATTTTCAAAGATTTTTAGCGGCTCGAATACATCGGCTAAAAAGCGTCGCACAATCGGAATCGTGCGGAAGTGGCGCGCATCTTCCAAAAATGCGGCAAGCGTGTAGTTGGACATGATTCTCCTCCTCCGTTTATTCGGATGGAGAATGAGGGTTTGTGAGGCGAAATAGGGGAATGAAAAAACCCAAAGACAGAGATGTCTTTGGGTAGACTGTGCATTCATTGAACAAACGCTCACCTCAACTAAACTCGCTCATTCTCATCTACCCTAAACTCTGCTCTCACTCTGCTTATGGATAACTTTGCTTTCTATCATATTACATTTCGTTTTTTTTTGTCAACGATAAATCTGGCCGCAGGACGACTGCATCCCGCAAATAAACATGAGAGATTTCTTCTTGCTTTTTCGTTGTATGAACGGTCATCATCACCCGGATGCAGCGCGGCAGGGAATTTGGCACCGGAATTTCCCTCATGCACATGACCGGAACGTACGTCCACCCTTCCAAGCGGCGGAGCGCTTGCGCCGGAAAGGTCGCGGTAATATCTTCCGTCACCGAAATAAGCACAAACGATACATCGCTTGCTGCGACGTCGTTGGCCCGAATCATTTCCCTCAGCAACGTTTCCGTGGCGTCGACAATTTCGTTTGCTTCATTGTGCTCTACCGTAATCGCTCCCCGAATGCCGCGAATCATACTCTACCCCCTCCCGTTGGACAAATTCATGAAGCAAAGTGGATAATGTGTCGTCATCCAGCGTTTCGATGTCTACTTCGCCAATATCTTTTAATAGCACCATGCGCACCGTTCCCGCCTTTGCTTTTTTATCGCCTTTCATTTTTTTGAGAAGGCGCTCGAGTTTTAGCGATGCTGGGATGGAAACAGGAAATCCGTATGTACGAAACCAGGCTGAAAACTGATGGTCGGCAAACGAGCGCTTATATACTCTCTCGCTGACAAAAATGGCAAACAGCATCCCAAGCGCTACACCATCGCCATGGGTGATCGCTCCGTAGCCAAGTTCGCTTTCTAACGCGTGCCCAAGCGTATGGCCGAAATTTAAATGGGCGCGGACTCCCGTTTCTTTCTCATCTTCACGCACAACGCTTGCTTTGATTTCAATTCCTTTTTGAATGCAATATTGAAGCCGCTCTCCCGTTAAGTCGGCAAGCGTATGGATTTCCTGACGCAGCCATTCGTAAAAGCGGCGGTCGCGGATCAGCGCATGCTTAATGACTTCGGCAAAACCGGAGCGCAATTCTTTTTCCGGCAGAGAGCGCAAAAAAGCGATGTCATAAACAACCGCTTCCGGCTGGTGAAACGCCCCAATCATGTTTTTTCCGAGCGGATGGTTGATCGCGACTTTGCCGCCGACGGCGCTGTCATGCGCAAGCAACGTGGTTGGGATTTGTATATATCGAATGCCGCGCATATAAGTGGCTGCGACAAACCCGGCCAGATCGCCGACCACGCCGCCGCCAAAGGCAAGAATAAGGGAATGGCGGTCAAGGCCGCACTCGAGTGCGGCAGTTTGACATGCATAATATTGCTCGAACGATTTTGCTCCTTCCCCGCTCGGAATGACATGCGTGTACACTTCGTAGTCATCGGCCAGCATTGCACGAAGCTCCGCTAAATACAACGGTTCCAGCGTTTGATCGGTGATAATCAGCAGTTTCGTTCCTCTAGGGAAAGATAAAGATCGGAGAATTTCCGGCAGGGAATGGATAATCCCCTCCCCGAGAAAGAGCGGATACCGTTTTGTTTTCGTTTCAATAAGCAGCTGTTTCATCATTAAAACTCCCTCGCATAACGGCGCATTTTTTCAACGTTTTCCTTGATGAGGTCCATGCGATCCTGTCCGAATTGGTCGACGATCGCAGCAGCCACTTCCCAGGCCACCACCGCTTCGGCAACGACACTGGCCGCCGGCACGGCGCAGCTGTCCGATCGCTCAATGCTGGCCGCAAACGGCTCCTTCGTTTCAATGTCTACGCTTTGCAATGGCTTGTACAGCGTCGGAATCGGCTTCATCACTCCGCGCACGACAATCGGCATGCCGGTTGTCATTCCGCCTTCAAAGCCGCCGGCGCGGTTCGTCCGGCGCGTGAACCCTTTTTCTTTGCTCCAAATAATCTCATCATGCACTTCGCTTCCCGGGCGGCGCGCCGCTTCAAAGCCGATGCCAAACTCCACCCCTTTAAAGGCGTTAATGCTGACGACCGCCGCGGCAATTTTAGCATCAAGCTTGCGGTCATAATGAACATGGCTGCCTACCCCTGCCGGCACTCCTTCGACAATCACCTCGACGATGCCGCCGATCGAATCGCCGTTTTTCTTGGCGTTGTCGATCGCTTCCATCATTTTAACGGCTGCTTCTTCATCAAAACAGCGCACCGGTGAGGCCTCTGTCACTTCCTGCAGCTCCTCGAGCGATTGATAATCAAGCCGCTTGGCGCGGACGCCGCCGATTTCCAACACATGTCCGGCCACGCGGATGCCAAGCTCCTCTAAAATCCGCTTCGCCACCGCTCCGGCCGCAACCCGCACCGTTGTCTCGCGCGCTGATGAACGTTCCAACACATTGCGCATATCACGATGCCCGTATTTTAACGCTCCGTTTAAATCGGCATGCCCTGGACGCGGACGCGTCACTTTTCGCTTCACTTCTTCCGCATTATCGATCGGTTCGATAGCCATGATACTTTGCCAATGTTTCCAGTCGCGGTTTTCGACGACAAGCGTAATCGGCGAACCAAGCGTTTTTCCATGGCGGACGCCGCTTAAAATTTTCACTTCGTCTTTTTCGATTTTCATCCGCCGCCCGCGCCCGTATCCTTTTTGCCGTCTTGCCAGCTCTTTATTAATATGTTCGGCAAGCAGCGTCAATCCCGCTGGCACTCCTTCCAAAATCGTTGTCAGCTGCGGGCCGTGTGATTCTCCTGCTGTTAAATAGCGCATGTTTTTCTCTCCCTTCAACTCTTTAACGCGGTTAAGTAAAAATATATCATAAATTTAAAAAATGAAAATAGTTTTGGATAAAAAAAGAATTCATCTTAGCGATGAACTCTTTGGCGAATGATTCACTTTTTGCGATAAAAAAACGTATCTTCTATTTCGAAACCGTACAAAACCGGATTAAAAATTTGCTCCGTGCTTCCGACAAACAAAATCCCGCCTGGCCGCAGGGCTTCGTTAAATTGATGATAAAGCTTTTGTTTTGCCTCTTCCGTAAAGTAAATAAGCACGTTGCGGCACACGATTAAATCAAAGAAACGCCCAAACGGGTCGGCAAGCAAATTATGTTTTTTAAATTTCACCGCTTTTTTTATCTTTTCGTCTATCTTATAATACATTCCTTCTTTTGTAAAAAACTTTTTTTTCATTTCTTCCGGAATTTCCTGCAAGGAGCGCTCTGTATACAGCCCGATTTGCGCGCGGGCGATCGCATTTTCATCGATATCGGTAGCGAGAATCGAAATATCAGCCAGCGGCACAAATTTGGATAATATCATGGCCAGCGTATACGGTTCTTCCCCAGTGGAGCAGGCGGCGCTCCATATTTTTAAACGGCGGTTTTGTGCAAGCAGTTTCGGCAGTATTTTCCTTTCTAGCACTTCCCACCGTTTCGCATTTCGATAAAATTCGGATACGTTAATCGTAATCCGGTCCAAAAACTCGTGAAACAGCCCTTCATCCTTTTCCATCGCTGCGAAAAATTGCTGAAAGTTTTTCAGCTCTCTTTTTTCATAAAGCGATGTCAGCCGTCTTTTCATTTGTGCTTCTTTATACAAAGACAAATCAATGCCCGTTTTTCGCTTGATATTCGCGATAAATTGCTGATAGTCGTTCATCCCTGTTTTTCCACACTTTTCTCCCTTTTTCCAGCGATAGCTATCTATGCCATAAGTATATCGCAATGCTGATAGGGAAGAAAGGAAAAACCGCAACACAAAAACCGGTCATATCGCTGACCGGCTTTTTAGTATACCCATTGATTGATTAATTTCGAATAATTGACAAGTTCTTCTTCTTTGAAAAAGAGATTGATTTCGCGTTCTGCGCTTTGCGGTGAATCGGAGCCGTGAATCACATTTTTGCCCACTGTTAGTCCGTAGTCGCCGCGAATCGTGCCAGGTGCCGCTTCTTGTGGATTCGTTTTTCCCATCATTTGTCGTGCAGTCGCAATGACATTTTCTCCTTCCCAAACCATGGCAAACACCGGACCGGACGTAATAAAATCGACTAATTCACCGAAAAACGGGCGTTCTTTATGCTCCGCATAGTGCTGTTCTGCTAATTCACGCGATACTTGCATTAATTTTGCCCCGACAAGCTGGAAGCCTTTTTTCTCAAAGCGGGAAACGATCTCGCCGATTAAATTGCGCTGAACCCCGTCAGGCTTGACCATGATAAACGTTCTTTCCATCACGTATACTCCACCCCTACTGTAATATGTACTAGGAATACTAGGAAACCGGGTTCCCCACCAAAATAGTACCATTGTTTTCAGCCAATAGCAATAATATCCTTGAAAACGCTAAGAATCCCTTTTTCCAATATACTTCGCTATATCATATAATGTCGAACGCGCTTTATTGTTCGGCAGCGTTTCTAATACACACAGCGCTTTGTGTAAATAGCGGTCGCTCAGCTCATACGATTTTTCAATCGCATCCGTTTGTTTAATTAGCGCAATAATTTCCTTCATTTCCTCCGCCGTTGTTTCCGGACGCACCACTGTTGTAATTTTAGCTTTGAGTTGCTCATTATTTTCCATGGCAAACAAAACAGGCAACGTTACATTTCCTTGCAATAAATCGCTCCCTGCCGGTTTGCCGAGCTGCGCTTCCGTCCCGGTAAAATCAAGAATATCATCGGTGATTTGAAACGACATACCAACGTAATATCCAAATAAGTAGAGGCGCTCCGCCACGTCTTTCGGCGCGTCGGCGACAATCGCCCCAAGCTGGCAGCTGGCGGCAATCAACAGCGCGGTTTTTCGTTTAATGCGCCGCAAATAACAGCGTAAATTTTGTTCAAAGCGATATTTATCTTTAATTTGTTCAATTTCCCCCCGGCATACTTCCACGATCGTATTCGCTAACACTTGATGGGCAAGCGGGTTGTCAAGACGTGTTATCTGTTCGAGGGAACGAGCGAACATATAGTCGCCGGTATACATAGCAAAACGATTGCTCCATTTCGCTTTAATCGTCTGTCTGCCCCGACGCAGCTCGGCATCGTCAATCACATCATCATGCACAAGGGAAGCCATGTGAATGAGTTCTAACGCCACCGCTACATGCTTAATGCGCTCGATATCATAATCACCGAATTTGGCGGCAAGCAATACAAAAACGGGACGGATCCGTTTTCCGCCCGCCTGCAATAAATGCAGCGCCGCCTCGCTAAGCTGCGCATAATCGGACTGGATTGTTTCTTCCAACTCTTTTTCCACTTCACGTAAATCCGTATTCAAAAACGAATACATCGCCTTTAGCTTCATGATGTTCACCTTAACTATTATCGTTTATAACCTAAGTGCATCGCCGCAACGCCAAAGGTGTACGGTTTCACTTCGATATCGACAAAACCGGCTTCGCGAAACATTTGCGCCAGCTCATCTCTGCCCGGAAAATCGCGCGCCGATTCTTGAAGCCATGAATATTCTTCATAACTTTTCGCCAATAATTTTCCGAATAAAGGCATAATAAAACGAAAGTAAAAATAATATAACTGACGAAAACCGATTAACGTCGGCTGAGAGGTTTCGAGACAAACAACCATTCCCCCCGGCTTTGCGACGCGGTACATTTCTTTTAGAACCGTCATATAATCAGGCACATTGCGCAATCCAAAACCGATCGTCACATAGTCAAACATGTTATCGGGAAACGGCAAATTCATCGCATTGCCGTGAATAAGCTTGACGTTCGTCAGCTGCCGCTCTTTTATTTTTTGTTCTCCTACTTTTAACATGTTTTGGCTGAAGTCAAGCCCGTATACTTCACCGCTTGGCCCGACCGCTTCGGCGAGCGCAATCGCCCAATCAGCCGTGCCGCAGCAAACATCGAGCGCTTTTTTTCCTTTTTGCACATTCATCCGCTTCATCGTATCTTCCCGCCATTTGAGATGGCGCCGGAAGCTAATGACCGAATTCATGCGGTCATAATGTTGATAAATTTTTTCAAACACATGATGAACCCGTTCTTCTTTCGATTGATGCATACTTCTACCCTTCTTCCACCGTCTTTTTCGCGATGGTTGAAAAACCGCCAGTTAGCTCAGAAATGCGGATTTGCAACATCTCATTGACTTGTAATTTCGCGTTTAGCACCGCTTCTTTGCAATGATCGATATATCGATTGCAAATATGAAGCAAATATTGCTTCTGCTCTTTCGTTACCGTTTTGGACTTTGGAAAGAGAATATTTCCCATTAGTTCAAATAAAGCGGAAGAACCGGAGCGGACGAACGTTTCCTTTTCCGCGATTAACCGCCTTAGCAGCAAATAATAATAGGAAAACTTCCCCCATACAGGTGTGGAAAAATGGGCGGCCATCTTGCAAATTAATGCGGATTCAATCGTTCCGACGCTGTCAAATAACGTTTCGATCCGCTCGATGTCTTTTTGATACAATCGGACTTTTTGCTCATTGATGTCGCGAATCGCCTCTGCAAAGAGACGAATGAGCGGTATTTCATTCAACTTCGCTAAATAATCGTAATATAAACCGCTATATAGATCGCCGGCGAGAACAACTAATTGCCGCGTTTTCAAATCATCCTGTTCAGAAACAGAATTCGTTACTTCATCGTGGGTATCAAGGGCGATTTGTACAAGCATCATTGGAATAATATAGTGATCGACTTTTTCTGGATCAATGGATGCATCTTCCAATACGGATAAGGATAATAAAATGCGGTCTTCATCAATTTGTCTCGCTGGTATATGCTCGAACAAATAGGAATGATGGAGAAAACGTTCGATTTGCTCTTTTAATAGCGCAATTTTTTTTATGATGTGTTTCAAAATCATCACCCTTGTCCCCCAAAAATTTGCATACAATATAACGGAGTAATTATACCATAATTTTTTTGCAAACGCTCTAGTTTCGTAGAAAATAGTACAATTACTTTTTCCCTTCCGACTCAATTTCACCGTGTCTTGTTTGAATATACGCCTTTCCTCTCACTTTAATCGCCGATGTATGCTCCGTAAATTGGGCGATTAACACTTCGCCTTTATCAAGCTTTTCCGAATGATGGAAACGTGTATCCGCCCCTCTTGTTAATCCGATGACATTCACTCCATCCTCCAGCGCTTTAATGACCACATAATCGCTGTTTACGTACATCATTCTCTCCTCCTTTTTTAATGATTTGCATTTTTTATGATTTTATAAGAGACAGAACCTCGGCCCGGGCGTTTTGATCGGTTTCAAACACGCCGCGCACCGCCGTTGTCACTGTTTTCGCTCCCGGTTTTTTTATGCCGCGCATCGTCATGCACATATGTTCCGCCTCGACAACCACCATGACCCCGTGGGGGTCGAGCGCTTCCACAATCGAATCGGCCACTGTCGCGGTAATGCGTTCTTGCAGTTGCGGACGGCGCGCCACCGCCTCGACTGCCCGCGCCAGCTTGCTTAATCCTGTCACTTTCCCTTCGCGAGGAATGTAGGCGACATGGGCAACGCCGAAAAACGGGACTAAATGATGTTCACACATCGAATAAAACGGAATATCTTTCACCAGCACAAGCTCTTCATGGTCTTCGCTAAACACTGTTTGAAAATGTTCCTTTGGATCTTCGTGCAATCCTGCAAATACTTCGGCATACATTCTCGCGACCCGCTTCGGCGTGTCGATCAGTCCTTCGCGATTTGGATCTTCGCCAATCGCTTCTAAAATTAACCGAACGGCATATTCGATTTGTTCATAATTCACGTGTGACATAAAAGCAACATCCTCCTGCATCATAAAAGCTGAATGTAATCCGATTCTAGCATAACTAGCAAAAAAAAAGCAAAAAAGAAGGGCAGCGCGTCGCTTACCCTTCCCTTCTAAGCTCCTTTTATGTAAGCTTATTTTACAGCGTCTTTAAGAGCTTTGCCTGGTTTGAATGCAGGAACTTTGCTCGCAGGGATTTCCATTTCCTCGCCTGTTTGCGGGTTACGCCCTTTACGAGCCGCGCGCTCGCGCACCTCAAAGTTCCCGAAGCCGATTAATTGGACCTTATCACCTTTTCTTAGCGCTTCTGTAATAGATTCAAATACAGCGTCTACCGCTTTCGTTGCATCTTTTTTGGAAAGACCGCTAGTTTCGGCAACTGCGTTAATTAATTCTGTCTTATTCATACCATTCACCTCCTCCCAAGAGGATTATCAAAATTGCTTGCTTAATACCATTTCTTCACACTTTCTCGCATTTCTATACGTATAAAATGCGGTGACATGCCTAATATTAACCAATTTATCGCTATAATTCAACATATTTTTCCGCGAATCGATAAAATTTAGGTATATTTCATCAAAAAACCAAACCCCTGCACGATGGAAATCGGCACACTCTATCATACAAAAAGGGTTTTCTGCACCTACAAGTCGAAGCTCATTCTTATTCCGCTAGACTTTCCTAGCAACCCTTTTGTTCGTGCTTTGCATCCTGCGGCTCGGTTCAAAAGCGGTCCCGTTTCATCCCGATGACTTCCGCACAGGCTTTCGATGCCAATGAATGCAGCTTTTTCTGATAAAAGATTACCATATGCGTTATAGGTTATCAAGACAAAATCCTTGTTTTTAAGGGTTTCTATTCATTTGTACCAGCTGCCAACAAAAAAAGACTCCAAACATGGAGTCCTTCTTATAAAATAATGGCGATTAACCCGCCGGAGCCTTCGTTAATGATGCGCTCTAGCGTTTCTTTTAGTTTATAACGGGCATTTTCCGGCATCATCGCTAGTTTTGCCTGAATTCCTTCGCGGACAATCGAGCTGAGCGAACGTCCAAAAATATCGGAATTCCAAATCGAGAGAGGATCATCTTCAAAATCTTGCATTAAATAGCGGACGAGTTCTTCGCTTTGTTTTTCCGTACCGATGATTGGAGCAAACTCCGATTCGACGTCTACTTTAATCATATGAATCGATGGAGCGACCGCTTTTAAACGGACGCCGAAACGGGAGCCCTGGCGGATGATTTCCGGCTCGTCTAAGCTCATATCGGAAAGCGCCGGCGCTGCAATGCCATAGCCGGTTTGCTTCACCATTTTTAATGCATCGGCAATTTGATCATATTCCGCTTTCGCATGGGCAAAGTCCTGCATAAGCTGTAATAAATGATCTTTTCCGCGAATTTCTACGCCGACAATTTCTTTTAAAATTTGATCATACAATTCATCCGGCGCGTATAAATCGATTTCGGCTATTCCTTGCCCCATTTCAATGCCGGCCAGGCTTGCTCTTTCAATAAAATCATATTCGCTAAATTGCTGCACCACTCTGTCGACATCGCGCAGCCGTTTGATGTCTTTTACCGTATCGCGCACGGCTTCTTGATAGCTTTCGCGAAGCCAATGATCTTCGCGGAGCACCATGACCCAGCTCGGTAAGTTCACATTCACTTCTAACACCGGAAATTCATATAATGCTTCACGAAGCACGTTATACACATCGGATTCTCTCATGCTTTCGACACTGATGGCTAACACCGGAATATCGTATTTTTCCGCAAGCTCGCGGCGCAGCGCTTCCGTTTCCGGATGGTGCGGACGTACGGTATTAATAATCATAATAAACGGTTTGCCGACTTCTTTTAACTCGTTAATGACGCGCTCTTCCGCCTCAATATAATGTTGGCGCGGAATCTCGCCGATCGTGCCGTCCGTCGTAATAACTACACCGATCGTTGAATGTTCTTGAATGACTTTTCTGGTGCCGATTTCCGCCGCCTCCTGGAACGGAATCGGTTCCTCGTACCATGGGGTATGAATCATGCGCGGGCCGTTTTCGTCTTCATATCCTTTTGCGCCAGGGACGGCATAGCCAACGCAGTCAACAAGGCGGATATTTACCTCCAATCCTTCGTCGACTTTTACAGTTACCGCTTGATTTGGCACAAATTTCGGCTCGGTGGTCATAATCGTTTTCCCTGCGGCGCTTTGCGGCAATTCATCTTGCGCACGCGCTTTATCTGCTTCATTTTTAATATTCGGGATGACGACAAGCTCCATAAACCTTTTTATGAAAGTCGATTTGCCGGTTCGGACCGCACCGACTACTCCTAAATAAATATCGCCACCTGTCCGTTCGGCGATATCTTTAAAAATATCGACTTTTTCCAAATGACTCCCCTCCAGTCTTTGGGTCGTTATCATAAACAACCAAATTTTTTGCTAGTATTGTAGGACACTATATGCATATGATGTTGTCCTATTCATTTATGACTAAAAATGTATAAAAAATCCCTTCTCTAGAATGTATTTTCCTAGAGAAGGGTTCATGACTCATTTTGTTAAAAAAATCGGTTCATTTGTTTTCGCATCAACGGTGTATGGAAGGGAGTAGGCGGGTACGAATAACGAATGCTTCACCAAAATGTCGCGAATATCATCGCCGGGACGGTAATGATGTTTCTCTTTTTTTAATGCGTTATATAAGTCGATGCGATAATCGATATAAATTTCCCCGCTCCCATTGATGACAAACGGCAAATTGTTGCCGGAAAACGGGCTGACCGCATACGGCGGCTCTTTATAACCGAGCTTTTTATAATCCAGGGTAAACACTCCCGGTGCGATCATTTTCTTAAATGGCGGATATCGATGATTGTCTTGGTACATTTGCAAACGCAGCTTTAAGTCGCGAATCCGTTCAGCCAGACGCAAGTCCAGCAATTTCACCGTTGGGTTCTTTTCCGCGTCGACAATGACATATTGGAAAACACCGCCGCTTTCATATGCGTTTCCCGGTGGTTCCTGCATATAGCGGGGAATTAGCTTGTTGAAATCAACCGGATATTTCTGATAAATCGGTGTTTTCATGTCGCGAGTTTTAATTGGCAAAAGCCCCCCTGTTGCTTTGCGGTACTGGTTTACTGCTGATTGTACCGCCGCCACTTGATCTTCATACGGAATTTGATTTTGTTTTAGGCGCTCTTTTGGGTATAAACAACCGGAAAGAGATAATATGATCAGACATGAGGCAATACAACGAATGATCCATCTCATTTACAATCCATCCTTTAACTGCGACTGTTATTCTGGTGTAGGGCCGCTAAAGACGACAAAAATAACAATAATTCCCGCTAAAATCATCGAAATATAGGCGATGAATGCCAAAATAAAGCGGATGGTCTTGTTTTTTGCTTTATAGCGGCTAATGTAAATAGAAGCGACAGAAATAAACATAAATACCATCGATGCAATGGCAACCCACATTTTCGCTAAAGCTGGCGACATCCGTTTTTCCTCCTTTTTCGACACTTATTATAACAGCAAACGTGTTTCATTGCACCTAAGTCTGTTTTCTTCGCCGCGCAAAAAAAAACTGAAGTAAAGCGGGGCTTTCTTTACTTCAGTTCAACTATAATACCCTTTCCGGAAGCTCAAGTCTATAATTGTTCGTAGTATTGTATGCAGTGCGTGAACAACTTGTATCATCGAACGCCTATTTTCTTCATTTTTACCGCTGCGGTTCCGTAAGAATATTCATTAAATCGTCCATCTCTTGCGTTTTCACGCGCGACATTAACGAATCGACCGCATCTTTTGGATTCTTTCCGGCGAACAATACTTCATAAAGCACTTCCGTAATCGGCATTTTTACTCCAAGCTTTTTCGCGAGCTGATAAGCCGCTTTCGTTGTTCTTACCCCTTCTACGACCATTCCCATGCTTTCAAGAACTTCATCAAGCTTTTTTCCTTTTCCCAACATATGACCAGCGCGCCAATTTCGTGAATGAACACTTGTGCATGTTACAATTAAATCACCAACCCCTGTTAAACCAGCAAAGGTCAGCGGATTAGCGCCAAGCGCGCAGCCTAAGCGGGCGATTTCTGCCAGCCCCCTTGTCATAAGCGCCGCTTTTGCATTATCTCCATATCCTAATCCATCCGAAATGCCGGCCGCTAGCGCAATGATATTTTTCAGCGCCCCGCCCAGTTCGACTCCGATTAAATCAGGATTGGTATAAACGCGGAAATATTGATGATTCATAAACAAATCTTGAATGCTCTCCGCCGCTTCCATGTTTTTCGCGGAAACGGCCACCGTCGTCGGATGGCGCAAGCTCACTTCCTCGGCATGGCTCGGACCGGATAAAACGACAACATCTTTTAAAAGCTCGCCCATTTCCTCTTCGACCATTTCGGAAACACGCTTATGTGTATCCGGTTCGATTCCTTTACTGACAGCGACGATCGTAATCGGTTCACGAATACAATCGCGCACTTTCCTCAGCACTTCGCGAATCGCCTTTGTCGGTACAGCCAGCACCACGGTTTGAATACGGTCTAACGCCTGGCAAAGATCGGTATAGCCAACGATTCCTTCCGGCAGTTGAATGCCGGGCAAATATTTTTCGTTCGTTCGCTTTTGATTTATTTCTTCGATTTGTTCTGCACGGTGTCCCCAAAGCCGGACTTGATGCCCATTATCGGCGAGGACCAGCGCAAGCGCTGTCCCCCAGCTTCCCGCTCCTAGCACTGCAATCTTCTTCACCGTTTCTCACTTCCTTTTATCCATGATCTGTCACCTATCGCGCCGCCTCCGCTTTTCTTTATTTCCGCGGTCTGGCGATGATTTTAATCGGCGTCCCTTCAAAACCGAACGCATCGCGGATGCGGTTTTCTAAAAAGCGCTCGTAGGAGAAATGCATCAGCTCCGGGTCGTTGACAAAAACAACAAACGTTGGCGGTTTTACAGCCACTTGCGTCATGTAATAAATTTTTAAGCGCCGCCCATTATGCGTCGGGGTTGGATTCATCGCCACGGCATCTATAATCACTTCGTTCAGCACGTTTGTTTGCACGCGCATCGCATGATTTTCACTCACCATGCGGACAAGCGGCAACAGCTTATGTAACCGCTGCTTTGTTTTTGCCGAAACGAAAAGGATTGGCGCATAGTCCAAAAACGGAAAGTGATCACGAATTTTCCGCTCAAATTCGATCAGCGTTTTGTCATCTTTTTCAATGGCGTCCCATTTATTGACGACAATAATGACACCGCGCCCTGCTTCATGAGCATATCCCGCAATTTTTTTATCTTGTTCAATAATGCCTTCTTCCGCGTTTAAGACGACAAGAACGACATCCGAACGTTCAATCGCTTTTAGCGCGCGCAGCACACTATATTTTTCGGTATTCTCATAAATTTTTCCTCTTTTTCTCATTCCTGCTGTGTCAATAATAACATATTCTTGTCCCTCCCTTACAAATGATGTATCGACAGCATCACGCGTCGTACCGGCAATATCGCTGACGATGACACGCTCTTCTCCTAAAATGGCGTTAACAAGGGACGATTTGCCAACGTTCGGCCTCCCGATTAAACAAAACTTAATCACATCTTCTTCATATTCTTCTTGACCTCGTTTCGGAAAATGGCGGACGACCGCATCCAGCAAATCGCCAAGCCCTGTTCCATGCGCGCCGGAAATCGGGTATGGATCGCCAAATCCAAGCGCATAAAAATCATAAATCAAGTCGCGCATTTCCGGATTATCGATTTTATTGACGGCGAGAACAACCGGCTTGTTCGAACGATGCAAAATTTTCGCTACTTCCTCATCAGCAGCCGTTACACCGTCCCGGCCGTTTGTCATAAAAATAATGACGTCCGCTTCATCGATCGCGACTTCTGCCTGTTGGCGAATTTGCACTAGAAGCGGTTCATCGCCAATATCGATTCCGCCTGTATCAATCAAGTAAAATTGATGGTTCAGCCATTCTGCACTGCTGTAAATTCTGTCGCGAGTTACCCCGGGCACATCCTCGACAATGGAAATACGTTCACCGACAATGCGGTTAAAAATCGTTGATTTTCCGACATTCGGACGGCCAACAATAGCCACGACTGGATTGGTCATACTATCACCCTTTCTTTACGTATCGCGACGGTAAAAAACGCCCTTTTCGGAAGGGCATGGCTACAACTGTTTTATTTTATCAAAAACACCATCTCCCAACAATCATCTAATGTTTGGCGATAATGAGCCATTTGATAGTTCGTCCGCAATAAATAAAGCCGTGTCAGCACCCCGATGACAACTCCGTATAAAATTGGAAAAGTATATTCGTTCATGACTGCCTTGTCCCCCTTATTGATTTCTTTCCGTCTATATACACCGGAATGTGATCGACTAGCGCCCAAATAAACATACAGCATGCGCTAAGGGACACCATATCTAAAAAAGTATAAGATCCAATAATATACGAAAATGAAATTTTGTGCGAAATAATAGAATACAACATTTCCCCCTGACAGCTGCCAATGACTAAACATAGTAAGCGCGATTGAATATTTTCGTAAAATAAAAAACATAGGATGAGTAATATGATTGCCAGCATCCATGTACGATCCATCCATATCCATACAGGATCAAAGAGAACAAGCAGTTGAAAGGATGTGTAAGCAAAAGCAATCGTCAATACAGCTATCGCCATATAGACAAGTTTTCGCCGAGATTGCTTTGCGGCGTAATAGCAAGACAAGAAAAAAAGAAACAGAAAAGAAAGCGTTATTTGGAAGCCGCCTATATTTAACGAAACAGAGGAAAGAATAATCGTGATGAGAGCGACTGCTGCCACCATCGTCCGCCAAGCTGTTTTTTTCATAAAAAAAGTGGCAATCACCCATACTATCCAAAAAAATGAATAAAAATAAATACCATCCATATTTTCCACCCCTTATTATGTTCATTATTTCATCTTTTATGAACATTCATTCGTGCATAAGCAAAACAAAAAATAGTCATAGTAAGAATGATATCTATATAAAAGAAAGGAGCGAAATTCATTGGGTAGAGACCGGCAAGAAAAAAAGCTAAAACAATCGAGACGCGTCGAATCAGACCGTGATCAATCCCTTGAATACAAAGGCGCGACAAGACTGGAAGACCCGCAAGCAACGAGAGAACGAAATCAGCACTAAGAAAAGCGGAGGGCGCCTGAAGCTAGCCAAAGAAGAAAAGCGGAAGCGACGCATTGATCTGCAACACGCGCAGGCGGACTCGGAAGGATGGCATCAAAAAAGCTGACTCCATGATTACAAATCGAGTCAGCTTTTTAAAGTGTTGAAAAAACTTTTCCCAAATAGTTGAAATGGATTTAAGTATTTGGCGTTCTCTTCCTTTCATCGCGGTAAGAAATGAACCTAGATCAGCCCAACCACAAATCTTCCTCTGCACCTTCTATGTTTCATCCATCATCTCCATAGACAAAGAGCCCGCTTCAGATGATACTGTTGTTCCCTAAGACCAAATACGTGTGGCAGAACAGGAAACCCTCCTTTATTTTTCCATTATTCGCCCAAGAGGTTGATAAATGTAATCAACCATCTGCGTCGGCCCTGGAAGATTGGGATTCCATATTAACACCATCGCAAGAATCGTTCCCAGACTTAAAAGTATAATAAAAACGACTTTTTCTTTTTTCTGTGTCCGGTTGATTCGCGGCCACTCGTATAGAAAGATGAGGGCAACCAAAACAAGAGTGCCCAGTATAAAAACAATCTTCATTATTGTTTCACCTCTTGTTCAGGCAATCCTTGCGGAGTGGTGCCTATGCCTGGTCTACGGACGTATGCCTTTGTTTTCACAACCACTTCAACGTCAGGGAAAATTTCCTCCCAACGATCCTTCACCCGGTTCCATTCTCTTGGATATTTTCGATGGAAAACCTCTGCAAAGCCAAAAATATCGGCCTTCATCTCTTTTTGTACTTTTTTCAATGCGGCTCTAATGCGCTTATCCGTCTCCTTTGCCAATTCTTTTTCGATCATTTTCGTATACTTAGGATTCATTAAGTTCAGTTTCGTTCCGTTTAATATGATATCATCTTCTGCGGTCGCCTTTACGATCATCTTCCATTTGCCTTTCTCATATTTAGGAATGAGTTCCGTATGCGCTCTTATCAGCATGGCCGTGATCTTTCCCTTTTCCCCTTTTAGCGTAACCGTGATATTCGCCTGTTTGACCTCATCTCTGAGCCAAAGCACCCCTCGAGTCAATTTATCATTAATATACCCGACCATTTTATCCTTCTTAAAAATGGCGGTACGTTGGATAAACGCAATGGTCTGCAACTCTTGTTTCCCTTTTTCCGGGGGCAAAATCTTCACCATGGGAAGAGCCGCTGCGCCGGCATCACCACTTAGCATTTGCAGAGCGTCTTTTGCCGTTACTCGCAGTAAAAGCTGCGATTCTGACAATTCCCGCAGCACCTCTGCTGAGCTTTGCTCGATTAGGGGGGACAATTCAAGCACACTTTTCGCGGTTCCTTTACTCACTAATACATCGGCACGAAGGCGGGCTTGCGGATTGCGGCCCAGAAAGTCGAGATGCTGGCGAATCCCTGCTTTTGCTGCTTTCTCACCGAACACGATCATCTCCGTGTGTCCCCAGAAAATACGTCGAGGAAGCTTCTCTTGCAGGTTTGAGATCGCATCAGCCACGGTGGCACCCGTTCCCGATCTTATTATCGTTTCAGCCCCGCCACCGCTATCGCCACCACCTATCATCTGACCTCCTCCACCGACTGCTTTCGGGACGATTATTTCCGCTGTAAGCATGATTTTCCCATCTTTTGTTTGATCAATCCCTAATCCTACGATTAGCGCTAAATCGTTGACTTCCTTCCTGTCCCAACAGCCGCTTAGCAAAATAAGATGAACACAAACGAAAAGAAGTTTTGCTGCTTTTTGCAAGATGCCCATTTTTGTTTATCTCCTTTCTCCCCTTGTTTCATTGCTATCCTGTTAATTTTTGGTTATTGGTTCTTTTGCGCCATTTTGCGATAAATAGGAGAAGGAGAGGAAGTCCCGTTTGAATCGAAAACCGGTAAAACAAGGAAGAACCTCCTAGAAAACGGGTCAATTCCATTAAATTCGGCGCCGACCAGACGGCAAATAACAGCATTAAAAATCCCATGGGAAAAACGACCGGGCGATAATCCGACAAATTCAACCATTGCGCCGTTCCCAACACCAAAGCATAATAAAAAACAGAAATTTTCAAAAATATACCCACTACCCAAAGAGCCGTTAAGAAGGCTTCAAGGTGTTCAAGAAAATCCGCGATGCTAATGTAACGGACGGCGCTCGCTACGGGATAAACAAAACGGTCGGTGATTCCTCCTAGGACGAAAAGGGTGGCAATGTTGATGAAAGTTAAAGTCAACATGACCGCAGTGACCGAGATCATGCCCCATTTCTTTCCTTTATTTTGATCGGCTACATAAGGAAGAAGAAAAGCGATGAGAAGGAATTCGCTAAACCAGCCTTGCGGGACCATCGCACCCATGAGCGAGGGCATTATTCCCTTTTCCATAATTGGAAACATATTCTCTACTTCCATATCCGGAATCAAAAGGATAATAATGATCAATATAAAGATCATCACAACAGGTACGGACAATTCCGCAAGCCTGCCTATTACTTCTACACCACCGCGGACAGCAAAGGAGCACACTAGGATCATACTTCCCATTACAAAAACTAATGGAGTATGAAAAAGAAAGTTACCTACAACAAATTCACCATACTCTCGGATAATAATTCCAGTTATATGCAAATAGAACAATAAAAAGATCAACCCAACCGCTTTCCCTAAAAATTTGCCGAGAATTTCCCCGCTGTACTCGATAAGGGTTTTCTGTGGATAGAGCTGATGCAGCCGGACAGCAATATGGACCGTCAAAAAACCAACGAGAGAAGCCCAAAGAGGAGAGAGCCACATATCCTGATTCGCGTGCCGGGCGGTGATCGCGGGAACTAAAAGAATGGCTGTGGCGATAATTGTAGGATACATCATCATCGCCATTTGCGCCGCAGATATTTTTCCTTTTTCGATCATATCATGATCCTCCTTTCCCTTTACTCGTCTCGTCATCTCCGTGATTAGGATTCGGTTTCTGATCCGGACCTTGCCGCTCAATGTTATTATCCGTTCCTGTTAAATGAGGGCGTGTATTGTACTTCCACAAAGGCGCGCGCAGCAGCACGTCTTTCATTTCGCCCCTTTGTATTGGAGCCATCGGAGATAAATAGGGAACGCCAAAAGAACGAAGCGTCGCCATATGAGTAACAATCATAATCAGCCCAAGCACAATCCCGAGAAGCCCTAACGTCCCTGCAAGGAAGATCATCGGAAAGCGCAGCATCCTTAATGCCATTCCAGCCGTATAGCGCGGGATGGTAAAAGAAGCAATCCCTGTCAAAGCAACTACCATGATCAGTGGAGCAGAAACGAGGCCTGCTTGAACCGCAGCTTGCCCAATCACCAGTGCACCAACGATACTAACCGCAGAACCCGCTTGTCTTGGGAGCCTCAACCCCGCTTCACGCAGGGCCTCAAATACAACTTCCATGAGCAATGCTTCGACCAGTGCCGGAAAGGGAATTTTCTCCCGAGAAGCAGCGATGGTTATCAAAAGTGTAGTAGGAAGCATTTCTTGATGAAAGGTAAGGAGCGCCACATACAACGACGGCAGTAAAAGAGATATCAAGAGAAATATGTAACGCAGCCAGCGAATTGCCGTGCTTATTAAGGATCGATTGTAGTAATCTTCACTTGATTGCAGAAAGGTATAAAAAGAAATCGGTACAATCAAAACGAAAGGAGTGCCGTCTTGAAGAATCGCTACTCGCCCTTCAAGCAGGTTTGCCGCTACAACATCAGGCCGTTCGGTACTCAAGACTTGAGGAAACGGGGAGTAAGGATTGTCCTCAATTAACTCTTCAATATAGTTCGTTTCCAAAATGCCGTCTAACTTGATCCGGTTAAGCCGTGCCTCTACTTCTTGGATTAAGTCTTGCTCGGCAATTCCTTCAATATAAGAGATGACTACTTCGGTCTGGGTGTACTTGCCAATTTTCATTGATTTCATTTTTAGCTGCGGACTTCTTATTTTTCTGCGCAACAAAGCAAGGTTAATCCCTAATGATTCGGTGAATCCCTCCCGCGGCCCCTTTACCACGGATTCTCCCACCGGTTCTTCGATGGAACGTTTTTCCCAATTTGCCAAACCTAAAGCGAATCCCTCGCTTTGTTGATCGATAAGCAAAATTGGGTTTCCACCAGAGATCTGTTCAATGCACTCTGTAATCGTTTGTACCTTCTTTACCTTGGAAACCGTCAATTTTTGTTCTAGTATATGATTGACATCAATGAACTGATCGGTATCCTCCTTGGCGTTATTTTCTTCCATCAAAGGGATGAGTACGCTCGCATCGATTTCTTCGATGTTGGCCAAACCGTCGATATAAATAAGAGCAGCCTTTGTTTTTCCACCAATTTTAAATGGGCGAAAAACGACATCCATACAATTTTTATAGATATTTTGCAGATTTTGTAGATTTTGATCTAAGTCGGTAGAAAGAAAGGCCTGTTGTTGCTGATTTTGATTTTGCTTTTTCTGGTTCTTTGCCATTTGTTTTTTTTTCTTGCTTTGTTTTAAAAAAAACATACAATATTCCCTTCTTTCTATCGATGGACGTTCTCAGCCTCTATTTTTTCCATTTTTCAATGCGATAATCACTTTTCTGGCAATAAAGTTATGCTAACGCATAATCTCATTTCTGAGAAAAACTGAATTCCAAAGGGGATGGGAAGCTAGCCGATAAGTGATGGGTGCCCATCAACCATTCGAATTTTTCCGTTTTTTATGGATAGTGAAGCCGTCTTTCGCCCATTTCGTGCTTGAAGTTTTTAGAGATAACGAGGTGGAAAATGTTAAATAAAAAAAACCCCTTCGTCCCGTGATTTTCGTTATCGGGATGAAGGAGGTGAATTATCGGCAACTATATACTTTCGTATCAAAACCTCTTTCTGTCAACCAATGATGGGTGTTGCCACGAATCACAAGCGGCACGCGTTGCAGCCCGGCGATCGTCTTTGCCCCCAGCGCTCCCATAATCAGCGTTAAATCATGATGAAGCTCCTCGATATAGGCGACTAGCCCTTCCACCCCTTGTTCGACAAGCGTCCGCAACAACGAGCCCGCCATTCCTACCGCCGATGCCCCCAACGCGATCGCTTTCGCAGCATCCAGCGCTGTGCGGACACCGCCGCTGCCGATCACCGCTAAGGAAGGAGCGGTTTGGACTACCTCGACGATCGATGCTGCAGTTGGAATTCCCCAATTATTAAAATGCGTTATGATGCTGGAACGTCGTTTATTTTCAATGCGGGCAAAATTGGTGCCGCCAAAGCCGCCAACGTCGACGATTTTCACGCCCACTTCTTTTAAACGCAAAGCGGTTTCCTTGCTCATGCCAAATCCTACTTCTTTTACGATAACAGGGACTTGGACGGTTTGAACAATCTGTTCGATACGAAGCAGCGCCCTGGTAAAATCGCGATCCCCTTCCGGCATGACAAGCTCCTGGACCGCATTTAAATGAATTTGCAGGCCATCCGCTTCAATCATATCGACGGCGCGCTTCGCATCATCCACGCTCACTTCGCTGCCAACGTTTGCGAAAATAATGCCGTTTTGGTTCACTTTTCGTACGACCGTAAACGTTTCCCGTTCTGCATCATCTTTTAACGCCGCCGTCTGCGAACCAACCGCCATCGCAATTTGGCCATGCTTTGCCGCTTCTGCTAATCCTTTGTTAATTTCTAACGTCTTTTTCCCTCCGCCGCCGGTCATGGCATTGATAAAGAAAGGCGAACTTAACGAAAGTTCGCCTAAAGTAGTATGCAAGTGAATATCGTTCATGCGTACATCAGGTAAACTTTGATGAACAAACGTAATGTCATCAAATCCGCTTTCACCTTGGTCGGCAGTAGAAAGCGCATGCTGAATATGTTCTATCTTTCGCTTTGCTCTATCCATTGCCTCATCCTCGTTATTTTAATTTTTTTAGCTGTTCCCCGAGGACTTCGCCAATTTGAAAACCACTTACTTCATTGGACGGTTTTGTATATTGGCTATAGTCTTCTTCGGAGGTTGTTTCTTCCCCGATCAGCTCGCGTATACTTAACGAAATGCGGCGTTCCGATTCGTTTACATCAAGCACTTTCGCTCTGACTTCTTCTCCTTCTTTTAGCACTTCATGCGGCGTTCCGATTCGTTTATTAGCGATTTGGGAAATATGGACAAGGCCTTCCACGCCTGGGAAAATTTCAATAAACGCGCCAAACGGCACAATCCGTTTTACCTTGCCAGTGACAATATCGCCAGGGGCGATTTTTTCCGCAATTCCTTCCCAAGGGCTCGGTATTGCTTCTTTTATCGAAAGGGAGACGCGGCCATTTTCTTCATCAACCGCAAGCACTTTTACTTTGACGGTTTCTCCCTCTTTTACAACCTCAGACGGATGGGCGACACGAGTATGGGAAAGCTGCGAAATATGTACAAGACCATCAAAGCCGCCAACATCGACAAACACACCAAAATCGGTGATGCGGCGTACGACTCCCTCAAGCACCTGCCCAGGTTGTAAACGGTTCAGCGCCTCCTTCCGTTGACGTTGCTGTTCTTCTTCGACAACGGCACGATGCGATAAAATGACGCGGTTTTTTTCGCGATCCAGCTCGACTACTTTCACGGCAAGCGCCTTTCCTTTATAATCAGAAAAATCCTCGACATAATGGGGTTCAACAAGGGAGGCAGGGATGAAGCCGCGCACTCCTATATCCGCTACAAGCCCGCCTTTGACAATATCTTTTACTACCGCCTCAAACGTTTCGCCGCTGGCAAATTTTCTCTCCAGCTCTTCCCAGGCACGGTCTGCATCTACCGCTTTTTTCGATAAAATCAGCAAATCCTCTTCTCCCTCTTTGCCTTCCTCTACTTTTTTCACTTTCGCTGTCACTTCGTCCCCGACGG
This sequence comes from Parageobacillus sp. VR-IP, assembly GCF_013357975.1. Lineage (NCBI taxonomy): Bacteria > Bacillati > Bacillota > Bacilli > Caryophanales > Anoxybacillaceae > Parageobacillus > Parageobacillus sp. VR-IP. The sequence continues at coordinate 259,013 of NZ_JABVYQ010000005.1, read as the reverse complement.
AAACGGCGTCGCTTGTTTTTTCAATATGCAAGTTGGATAATTCACTAATCGGGATAATCCCGCTTTGTTTGCTATCTTCAATATCGACAAGTACCTGCTTGTCTTCTAGTTTCACCACTTTTCCTCGAACGATATCACCCACTTTATAGACGTTTACCTGCAAATTCATATCCTCTGCCATCGTTAACCCTCCTCCATCAACTGACGATCCTATAAAAAGCGTGCCTTCTTTGATCAACACCGCACCATCGAAAAACATTGACGATAACGGACGATAGGAACGCTTTTCTATTTAGTATACCATATTTTCTCAATATACATGTAATCGAATGCTTAACGATGTTGATCTAGCAGTGCCTGAATATGCTGCATAATATAATCTGTCGCTTCTTCCGGAGACGCTTTTCGTTCGCGCAGCGGTGCCATATCAATCGGTGCCCCGTAAACCACCTTCAGCGGCACAAATGCTCGGTACGGACCAATAATGGCGCAAGGAACAACGGCGGCGCTTGTCCGGAGCGCAAAAAAACCGATGCCGGGCAGCCCTTTCTTTAACTTTCCATCTTTGCTTCTTGTTCCCTCAGGAAAAATGCCCAACACCTGCCCTTGTTTTAGCACTTCCAACCCGGTTCGCAACGCTTGGCGGTCGCTCATTCCCCGCTTAACTGGAAACGCGTGCAAATGGTTGATCAAGTTTTTTAAAATGGGAACGCGAAACAATTCTTCTTTTGCCATAAAATGAATCGGCCTTGGCGCGGTAATGCCAAGGATCGGCGGATCGAGATTGCTAATATGGTTTGCGCAAAGAAGTACTCCACCGTCTTTTGGAAACTGTTCCACCCCTATTACTTTGATGCGGTAAAGCGGGGTTAAAATCCCTTTTACAACTCCCCTGGCAAACGAATAAAAGTCCAACGTCATTCAATCCTTTCGTTTACGATTTCCATAATGCGTTCAACAACTTCTTCGATGGATAATGATGTAGTATCGATTTCGATCGCATCTTCCGCCTTCTTAAGCGGCGCTACTTCACGTTCGGAATCGAGTTGATCGCGGCGGGCAATTTCTTTTTTCAACGTTTCTAAATCGGATGGAAATCCTCGCGCAATGTTCTCTTTGTGTCGGCGTCTTGCTCTCTCTTCTACGGAGGCTTTTAGAAACACTTTTACTTCCGCATTCGGAAGGACGTGTGTACCAATATCACGTCCATCCATGACGACGCCGCCATTTTTGGCCAGCGCACGTTGACGCGCTACCATTTCTTCCCGGACTAGCGGATGTTTAGCGACTAATGACACCGCATTGGTTACTTCTTTGCTGCGGATTACGTTTGTAACGTCCTCTCCATTAACCAGCACAAGCTGTCCTTCATGCGATGGCCTTAATTCAATATATGTATCTTTTAATAACGAAATCAACGCTTGTTCGTCGTCAAGCGCGATTCCTTGCTGCAGCGCCCGATATGTGAGCGCCCGGTACATCGCGCCCGTGTCAATATAAATATAAGAGAGCCGCTTGGCAATCATTTTCGCAACAGTACTTTTCCCTGCTGCCGCCGGTCCGTCAATAGCAATATTGATTCTTTTTCCCATAACTCCTGGTTACTAAAATCTATAAAAATCGACTCCTCGCGATGGAACCAGCAAAACTGCCTGCCGCTCAGGAAACACCTGAGTTCCATCAGGAAGGGAAATCCCTTGTCATTCACCTATTGTGAAAGACACCTCGTGGCTCGCCGTCAGCGACGGCGCCTGTCGTGCACCATTCCTTCCATCAGTCCGTACACGACAACGATTTTAGTAACCAGGGTTACACCTCCTTCAGTTAAATTTAGTCCTGGTTCAGCCAACAGAATTTGTGCAAGATGTTCCATAATAACCATTCATGCTCTTGTTTAAAATTCTCGATTGTGTGTAACATCATCGCGGTATATTGGTGTTGTTTCGTTCCGCTTTTTGATTGCTTGTAGGATTCTTCCATCGACCCTAACACCGCAATCAAATGGCGTTTCACTTTCGTTTTTATGAGGTGAATGAGTTCTTTTGGCAGCCGTTCACAATACCCTAATCCCCGTCTGCCAATCACCAAAGCGACGCTTTCATGAACGGATAACCCATACTTTTTCCTATACTTGAAATGTCCGATGACGCTGATATACGCCGGATTCACTTTTTTGACGCGAAACCCAAACCTTAAGCCCCGACGAATCATGATGTCAGTCAGCTTTTTCTTTTTAAAATGATGGGTGAAGCGATGGAATCGTTTGTCCGTATCATGCCGCTGTCTTAGTTGAATGTTTTCAATGACCACTGCCCCAACATTCTCTTGAAGCAGCCAGTCATATACATCTCGTATGGTTTCTCCAACGATGTTGTTTCGTTGATTTCCTTTCACATATTCGAGTTCATGACAGTAAAACACCTTCGACTTAATGAAGTTTCCTTGTTTTGAAACGATGCTTACGGCGATGCGGCCCATATTGATATCCATCCCATCGATTCGTTCCGCTTGAATCGGTTCCTCATAGGCAAGTTCCTTGCCATATACCTCTTCTTCATAGACGAGATGGACATAATATTCCCCGTTTTTGCGTTGGATTTCGACGGTATATGATATTGAATGACCGGCTTTCCTTTTGCATTCACTCCGACTGGGTTCTCCCATGACAAGATCGATGATTTCCTATTCATATTTTTCAGGAACAGACACAGGCAGCCTCAAGCGGGGAGCGTGTTTCCCTTCTTGTTGTCCAAGTGGATTGGTGATTTCTACATAACATTGGTACGTCTTGCTTTTATCGCCTCTGGCGTACAACTGATTCGATCGCAAATCTTTCCATTCTTCGTTCGTGATGTTTCCTTTCAAACGTTTGTAAAAATTTCGTTTTCCGCCAAAAATCACACGTGGAATTGTTCGTTGGTCGAGATGGCGCTTTAGCTCGGCTTTTTTCGCTTTGAGCTTCTCTAACCGTTGATGCAATCCACCTAGACATGTTGGAAGATCGACTTTTTTCGGTGTTTTTCTTCCGTGTTGGTAGTCATCGATTTTCTTTTCGGTTTTTTCGACTTTCGCCTGCACATCCTCCAAACGCGTTGGAAGCAACTCACGTTGGGAAGAAATCAACGCTTGAACAAGCAGAACCGCATCTTCGGCAAACCGTTTGTTGAGCCAAAATTGGCGCGGAAGGCGCTTGATGACGTCTTTGGCGTTTCATCCCTCGAGCAAACGGTGGAACGCGTATCGCTTCGCGGAACCAAAGACGCGCATCAGCTCATCTAATGAGCGAAGCTGTAATTCTTCATTGGAAACGATTTCCATCCCTCGAACCGTTTTCATCCCCTTGCCTTCCCCCTCGTTTGGATCCTTAAGAACATATATTCGCTAAATCTTCTTTATTTCCTTTTTACATGCAAAAGGGGGAGAGGATTTTTTATCAAAAGACAGGGGACGATGGAAAAGATGAAAAACATCCATCTCTTTACGTTCAATAACAGGAGATATTACATGATTTTATAAAGTTTAACAAACTGCTTATACCTCCTGCTCACTTAATATTTTTATCAAAGAAAAAAGCAGGAAACCCCTGCATGCTTCGATGTCATTTTATCATATAGACCGTCAACGGTCGACGGTTGTTTCGATCGTTTTTGTTTTTTCCTGCTTGCTAACCCCTTCATATTCATAAACTTTTCCCAAATAAAGATGAAGCGGAGTATATAAAATAAGCCATTGCGCTATGATTAAAAAAATAAATTGAATAATGACAAGCTTCCATAAAAGGGATTCAAACCGTTTCATTGCGATATCGGCCTGCCTTTCATTTTTTATAGGCCATTATTCCACGCTTTCCTCCCATTTATTCACTATGTTCTCTGCCTTTTTTGCTTCTAATTGCCGTTCAAAACTATAGCGAATTAATCGCAAGCGGTCCTGGGGAGCTACGTCTAAAAATTGCAGCGATGCTTTATAGACGCCATTTGCACCTTGAAATATACGGATAATTTTTGCCTTTAATTTTAAATAGTGATATTTGCCTGACCTCATTGCGAGCACTAGCCATGTTTCGACAACCATTCCAGGGAGCAGCTGCTGATGGTATGACGGCGGCAATACGACCGCCGCTCCGCCAGCACTAATATCGGTCGTCATCGTCGTAAATGGCGCAAACTCTTGATGAAACGAGTGAATCGCCACATCGGCATTGGCTCTTACTCTCACATAGCGGCGGCGCTGGATGCGCACGAGCTTGTCTGCACTAGGATAAGCAAGGACGATCATCGGCACCGGCCGCCGCAGCTTTCCGGTCACTTCTGTCTCAAATAAATAAAGGCAGCCATCTTGCCCGACAAAACTTGCTTTCAATCGCATTCCGTTTAGGAAAAACACAGTTTCCCCTGCCTTTTCATCAACCGGATAACCTATGTGGATATAGTGATCTCCTATTTCCATTACTTTGCCTTTATATTTTTCTTTCCCGCCATCCAATGGCTCTAACGTTAACATGTCCCCTATTTTCAACATGGTCTCTCCCTTTCGTTTTCCCCTTAATATTTTTATTAAAACAAAAAGGAAAAGCTTTCATCAAGCTTTTCCCTAAACAATGACCTTAACTGTAACTTGGTTCTGTGCTTTGCAGTCTTTCCACTTGTTCCTCCATTCCACTGTTTGCGTTAATAAAAATTTGATAGGTGTCTTCTCCGAGCGTCCCTAAAAATTCATAGCAGAGCACTGGTTCGTTCATGTCGTTCATAATGACGGCCTGGCGCTGTTCCATAATCTTTAAATTCGGATTGATTTTTTTCTTTGCTTGTTCCACCGTCAATTTCGGTTTCGGGAGCGGACGCTGGATGGAAGAAGACAAATAATCACGCGCAGAAAAGCCGACAATCGCCCCATTGTCAAGAGCTACTTTCATTTTAATTGTTTCCGGATAGATGCGAATTCCGTTTTCATTTGTCACAAATGTTAATACCGCAACGTTATCATATTGGGTGCTGTCATAAAGCTCCAAGTTTTTAAACTGATGTTGCTGCAAAAACTTCATTCCTCTATTTGCCGCTTCATGTAAACTAATTGCTTGTTTAGCAATTGGACGGCTATTGATCACCCAAATTGGGTAACCGCCTTTTGCTGTAATATCCATATAAATATCGCCTTTTGTTTTCGGATCATGAATCGTCAGACTGTAAAAACGCTCATCTGCTCCTTTTCCGCTCGCCGTTACTTTAATGCTTTCCGTACCCTTTAACCCAAGAAAAGAACGGGCTATGCGCTTTGCTTCATGTTTGGAAATCGGTTTTCCTTTTGCGCGGACAAAACCTTTTTCCGTATTTTCGAGGCCAATAAAAGTCGGTCCAAATTCAGACGACTTCGAGAAGGTATCTACATTTTTTTCTACTGCTTTAAACCCATCAATAATGACGTTATCTCCGGAACGATCGTTAGTGGCGAGCGCCAATTCGACATCCATCCAGCGCAAGTTATTTTTTAAAACTAAATGCTGGACGTTGCGCAGTTCTTGCTGAATGGTTGCCGCATTTTTATATAGTGCTTGCAGCGTACGGTATTCTTCTTTCGTAAGCGGCTCTTTTTCTAGATCGCGAATCGCTGTCCGGTAGCTGAACTCCCCTATTTTAGCGAGAAACTCCTGTGTTTTGTTAAACGGTAGCAGGGAAAGCGGCAGCTGCCCGACATCGGAGTGGGCTTCCGCAGCAATTTTCCATACTTCCGCTAAAGCTGGAGACAAGGAAGTGGAGGAATTCATGGCAAGCGTGTTTCCGATTTTATCATGCAGCAAATCGATTTGGTACGTTAAGTCATGAAAAGCACGCTGATAGTTATTTTCCGCATGAATTAAGATGGCATTTTTCTCCTGATGCTCCCGGTATCCCCAATACGCTGTTCCTACCACAGCAAGTGACAGTGCGCCGATTAATAAATTCCGTATCATTTCACTCACCTCCTGCATTATTTACAAAAGATATGTTTACCAATTCTTTTAACTTGCGGTCGATTCCAAATCCATGAACTCGTTGCGGTGGCCGGGTTGAAATAATAAATGGCTCCATTGGTAGGATCCCAGCCGTTAATCGCATCGAGTACCGCTTTTTTCGATGTTTCATCCGGCGTCAGCCAAATTTGTCCATCGGCTACCGCGGTAAATGCCCCAGGTTGAAAAATTACGCCCGCCACTGTATCCGGGAACGAAGGATGCTCAAGACGGTTTAAAATGACGGCCGCCACCGCGACTTTACCGATATAAGGCTCCCCGCGCGCCTCCCCATGTACCGCGTTTGCCATCAGTTGAATATCGTTTTGCGAAAAACCTTTTGGCACATTGGCTGCTGTCGCTTTTACCGATCTGTTTCCGTTGCTGCCTCTATTATTTTTCTTTACTTGCTGGCTTAACGGCTTGCCTCCATAATGGGTAAACTCATTTCCTTTGCGAATTTGCTCCTTCACAAATTGCTCATAATATTTCGATACCTTTACTAGTTTTGCTTTTGTGCTATTACCGACGAGGCCATCCACTGGAAGCCCATATTCATATTGAAAATTGCGCACCGCCCAATACGTTCTCCAGCCGAAAACGCCGTCAATTTTTCCATTGTAAAATCCGATATACTGCAGCCGCGCCTGCAATTCGATGACGTCATCTCCAACTGCCCCGCGCTGAATCACCTGGTTCGAAAATGCTTTTGCCTCTTCAGCCGGTTTTATACAAATAAACAGACAAGCAATAAGAATGCTAAACCATAGATATCTCTGCATTTTACTAACCATGCGCAAACCCTCCCGTATTGCAACTATTGTTTTATCCCTATTTTCTTTCGAATTTGCCTTTTTATGCAAAAAAAGCAAAAAGCCAAGCTTATTATGCTTGACTTTTTGCAGAAAAAATTTTTTCGTAACCATGTAATGCTTTTGCCTGTTTTATCTTGCGAAGCGCAAACCACCATAATAACAACATGAAGGGAACCATGTAATAACTCCATTTCTCCTGCGTTAACAAAATGAAATCGTACATTCCGTGCAGAAGAAAGGACAACAAAAACGCCAAAAATAAGTAGCGCGGTTTCTTTCTCGTAAATTTTGCTTTGCCAAAATAAAAACCCATGATGACTGCAAATAAAGCGTGGCTGGAAACCGGCAAAAGCGCCCTTGTCACAGCAAACTCCACACCGTTCGCCAATAAATACAAAATATTTTCCATCGTCGCAAACCCGAGCGACACACTGGCGCTATACACAATGCCGTCGTACGGCTCGTCAAATTCATAATGGTCATAAACAAAAAAATAAACAATAAACCACTTGACGAACTCCTCCAACAATCCTGACAAAAAAAAGGCGCGGGCGACTTTAGAAGTCGCCATTCCTTCAGCATGAAACACATATTGAATAAACATAATCGGAAACACCAGCAGCGCTCCGATGATAAATATTCGCAATACAAAAGATAACGGTTCTGTTTCGTATTCATCTTTCAAATAAAAATAGCTAAGCAGTGCAATTCCTGGAGCAACACCAGCGGAAATTAATGTGAACATACAAATCCCCGTTTCCATTCGTTTTCTTTATGGTAACATGAGAATGGAATATTTGAAAATGACCTTCTTCTATTATTGCATCATCGAACTTTCGAATGGAGGGAAAATAATGAAAAAAATCTTAATTATTCATACAGGCGGCACCATTTCCATGAAAGAGGATGAAGAAACAGGAGCCGTACGTCCTGATGAAACACATCCGTTGCATGATGTGGCGCCGCCATTGGCAAGCCTTGCCGATATTTATGTAGAAGAGCTGTTCCACTTGCCATCACCGCATATGACGCCGCAGGAAATGCTGCAATTGCGCAATCGCATCGAAGAAAAAATTGCCAATGAACAAATAGAAGGCATTGTTGTTACACATGGAACAGACACCCTTGAAGAGACGGCATATTTTTTAGATTTAACCGCACGGACCGATGTGCCGATTGTCGTTACCGGCGCGATGCGCTCCAGCAATGAAATCGGCGCGGATGGGCTGTACAACTTAATTTCGTCAGTAAAAGTGGCGATAAGTGACGAAGCGCGCGGAAAAGGAGTATTGGTCGTACTCAATGACGAAATCCACACGGCTAAAAACGTGACGAAAACCCATACATCCAACATTGCGACATTCCAAAGCCCGCAGTACGGACCGATTGGAATCGTCACAAAGCGGGGGGTGTTTTTTCACCACGCGCCGACGAAACGCACGACATATCCGGTTCAAACGATATCGAAAAACGTGATTTTATTAAAAGCATATGCAGGTATGGATGAAGCAATTTTTCATGCCATTCAAACGCTTCCGCTTGATGGAGTTGTCATTGAAGCGTTAGGGCAGGGAAACCTGCCGCCGCGCGCCGCTAAAGGGGTGCGCTCTTTGCTTGACGCCGGCATTCCGGTCGTTCTTGTATCCCGCTGCTTTAACGGAATTGTACAAGACATCTACGGATATGAAGGAGGCGGAAAACAGCTGAAAGAAATGGGCGTCATTTTTTCCAACGGGCTAAACGGGCAAAAAGCACGCATCAAACTGCTTGTCGCCCTAGAAATCACAAACAACCCGCAAAAACTGCAAGAAATGTTTATGGAATAATCAAGGGAGGCTGGCTTGTTCCAGCCTCCTCCCGTTATTGCTGCTTCTCCCGCTCCCGTTTGACAATGCAAGCGGCAATTTGCCCGCCGTGAAAGCGGCCGTTTTCAATAAAAATCTCATTGGCATCATTGCCGGCGGCGATGACGCCGGCAATGAAAATGCCAGGGACGTTCGTTTCCATCGTTTCGGGATTATAAAGCGGCCGCCCCGTTTCAGGGTCGACTTCCACTCCCATTTTCTTTAAAAATTCATGGTCAGGATGATATCCCGTCATCGCAAAGACAAAATCGTTTTTGATTTTTTTCGTTTCTCCTTTTACTTCGTAAATGACAGCATCTTCAGTAATTTCCTTTACATGAGCGTTAAACTCCATTTTAATGATACCTTTGCGCACGAGAGAATCGAACTCCGGCAAAACCCAAGGTTTTATGCTTGGCGAATAGCCGCTTCCCCGATACAAAACCGTGACGCGCGCCCCCGCTTTGACAAGCTCAAGCGCTGCATCAACACTCGAGTTTTTTCCGCCGATGACCACGCAGTCGGTATTGAAATATGGATGCGCTTCTTTAAAATAGTGTGTCACTTTCGGCAAATCTTCCCCCGGCACGTTCATATAGTTTGGGTGGTCATAATACCCTGTCGCCACAATGACATATTCAGCACGGTATAGTCCTTTTGTCGTGCTTACAAGGAACGTTCCATCTTTTTGTTTTTCTACTTGCTTCACTTCCTCAAACGTTTGCACGCGCACTTGCTTTCGCGCGACTACTTCGCGGTAATAGGCAAGCGCTTGATTGCGCTTTGGCTTCCGATTTTCCGTAATAAACGGCACGCCGCCGATTTCGAGGCGGTCGCTCGTGCTAAAAAAGGTTTGATGAGTTGGAAATCGATAAATGGAATGGACAATATTTCCTTTTTCTATCACTAACGGACGATAACCGACATCTTGTAAAGCAATCGCTGCAGCAAGCCCGCAAGGCCCCCCGCCGACAATAATGATCTTTTCTTCTTTCACCATGCCCTTCACTCCTTATAGCATCAAAAAATCCCCTATCATATGATAGGGGATTTTTCAGCATGTTGCAAATAAGTTAATTCATCTTCATTATACCCAGCCACGGAAACGGCACGCTTCCGCCATTTTGCGGACGCCGACCATATAAGCGGCCAAACGCATATCGACACGGCGTGTTTGCGCCATTTCGTATACGTTATTGAACGCTTTCACCATGACTTTTTCTAACCGCTCTTCCACTTCTTCTTCCGTCCAATAATATCCTTGATTGTTTTGGACCCATTCGAAATACGAAACCGTTACACCGCCGGCGCTCGCCAGTACGTCCGGGACAAGCAAAATGCCGCGTTTTGTTAAAATTTCCGTCGCCTCTAACGTCGTCGGGCCATTGGCCGCCTCCACGACGATGCTCGCTTTAATATTCGGTGCATTTTCTTCCGTAATTTGATTTTCAATCGCTGCCGGCACTAAAATATCGCAGTCGAGCTCCAACAACTCTTTATTCGTAATCGTATTTTTAAATAATTTCGTTACCGTGCCAAAGCTGTCGCGGCGCTCGAGCAAATAATCGATATCCAAACCGTTCGGGTCATACAGCGCCCCGTACACATCGGAAATGCCGATGACTTTCGCGCCAGCATCATGCATAAATTTCGCTAAAAAGCTGCCCGCATTTCCAAAGCCTTGGATGACAACGCGAGCGCCCTTTAAATCAATGCCGCGTTTTTTCGCCGCTTCGCGGATACAGATCGTAACCCCTTTTGCCGTAGCGGTTTCGCGTCCATGCGAGCCTCCCAGCACTAGCGGCTTCCCTGTAATAAATCCAGGCGAATTAAATTCGTCAATCCGGCTATACTCATCCATCATCCATGCCATAATTTGCGAGTTGGTAAATACGTCCGGCGCCGGAATGTCCTTGGTCGGACCGACAATCTGGCTAATTGCGCGCACATAGCCGCGGCTTAACCGCTCTAATTCACGGAAGGACATCGTGCGCGGATCGCAAACGATCCCACCTTTTCCGCCGCCGTATGGCAAATCGACAATGCCGCATTTTAGGCTCATCCAAATAGATAGCGCTTTCACTTCACGCTCCGTGACGTTTGGATGGAAACGAACTCCTCCTTTAGTTGGACCAACCGCATCATTATGCTGGGCTCGGTAGCCGGTAAAAATTTTCACCGTACCGTCATCCATGCGCACTGGAATTCTCACTGTCAGCATGCGAATCGGCTCTTTTAGCAACTCGTATACTTCTTCCGGATATCCCAGCTTTTCCAGAGCTCTATGTATAACGATTTGCGTTGCTGCTAATACGTCATATTCTTTTTCTTTCTGTTCTTTTTCTTCGCTGGTATGCTTATCGGCTACCATACGTAAACCTCCTATAAGTTCACTCTGATATTTGATATTGTCGCCTTCCATGTCATAGTATACACCTTCTTACTATTTATGCAAAGGGAAAAAATAAAATGGTAAACGATTTATGGCTATTTATAACTATTTCCATCTTTATTATGTTTATATGCTGTTTTTTCTTTATTATATAGCGGCTTTTCTTGTCCTTGAACAACAGAGCCGAGATAAAAAAAACAGACTCCTTGTCCACATGAAGGAGTCTGACTATGCGTTAACCTGCTGGAAAATAATGAACGAGTTGTTCAATCGCTCGATGCTCGATTAATTTTTTACCATATTCTTGCACACGATGTATCGTTATCGTTGAGGGGCTGCCGAATTCCGCCAACAAAGCGATAAAGTTATCGACCGGAATTGGAGGTTCTTCCGCGACATGCAAGTAAAATCGGTTTTGGTAAGAATAAAGCGTTCCGTCTAAACAACCGATCGCATAGAGACGATGAGCAAGCTGAATGACATCTTCAAACGTTTGAAATTCGTAAAATATGTCATCGCTCTCATCGAGCGTTACTTGCATTTCAATATAATCGTCGGAAAATTCTTCCTCCATTTCGTCATATTCGCCCTCGTTTGTCACGATAACAACCATTCCCTGTGCCGGTAAAGAGTATACTTCCACCGCGATCGACCCGTTTACTTCAAAGCCGAGCTCCTCGCTTGCCTCCTCAATCATATCGCGAAACAATTGATGAACTTTAAACGTATCTTTCCATAAATCCTCTTTCGTTAAACCGCGATCCATCAAATCGTCAAACGTAAGGAAAATTTTAATTTTATTGTGGGTTAAGCGTTCAAGACGCATCAACACCCCTCCTTACCTACACAGCCATCTCTTATGTTTATTGTATGAAATAATTCATAAATGGTTCGTTTGTTATTATTAATGAGTTTACATCGTTTTCCGTCATTTAGACAAGCATTTTTTCTTTATCTTCTTCTTTCCATGAACGAATGGTAATCAAATTCGTTTCCGCAGGGGCTCCAAGACGAAGCGGAATGGTTGTCGTCCCGTATCCGTTACTGACATAAACAGCTGTTCCGTTCACGCTTTTTAGACCGCCTTTTTCATAAAGCCCAAACGAAAAGAGACGAATTTGCCCTCCATGCGTATGACCGCTGATCACAAGCGAAATACGATGTTCAGGGCGAAGACGCCCGACAATTTTCGGATTGTGCGAAGCAAGGATGCGGAAGGCATTCTCATCCACCCCTTGAAGCGCTTTTTCTAATTTTGCGCGCCGTTTGCTCATATCCTCCACTCCAATGAGGGCAAGCTTCTCCCCATCTCGGGATTGCAGCATCACAGCACTATTTTCCAATATATGCACTCCTTCCTCGAGCAAAAGCGAGTGCAAATCATATTCCGCTTCATAATCATTATTCCCCCAAATAAAATAAACCGGTCCAATCATTTTTAAGCGGCGAATATTTTCCTTGACACGCGCAGCGGGCACCCCTTTTTCTGTAAGGTCCCCGCCGACTAAAACAATATCCGCCTTTCCTTTGATCTCCTCCACAATTTTTTTCGCCAATATCCGCCGATGAAGGTCGGAAATAAAAAAAATGGAAAACGCCCGAAAACTACTTGGAAACTGAGGAAAAGTCAACTCAATGTGAACAACGCGGTTTCGATGCGCTTCCCACCACATATAAGCCAATATACAGAAAAAAGAAAAAAAGACGATCCAAACCAAGTATAATGCCCCCTATAAATTTCGATGATATTGCCGAGAACGATCCAAATCCATCGATATCATACCATAAATAAAGGAGAAAATAAAAAATAAAACAGCCAGCTTTCTTTCCCATTGAAATAACCAATAAAAGGTCGCTATCCCTCCACAGCAAACAAACCATTCCACCCAGCGTACCCGCTTTCCCTGCAGGCATAACACAATTCCTTCGATGACGGTGCGAATCACTACCGCATTTGCCAAAAAACCAATAAAAAAGCAGATCAGCGCCAAAAACGTCCGCAAAGGATTAAAAATAAGCTCGGTGATAAAAAGGGTGAAATCAAACGGAGTCAATGGCGGCATCCAATGAATCAGCAAATATCCGCATAAAAATCCAACCATCACACACAACAGACGAACCCTCATACCATTTCCCCCTCCCTCTTCTACATGTATTCACGAAAAAGGGAGGCATGAGTAAAATCTTGCATTCATAAATATAGACTGAAGTTTTATAAAAAGGAGGTTTTTTATGTTCACCACACGAAAGCAATATGAACCCTATGTAAGCCCATTTGATCCTTGTCCGCCAATTCGCGTCAAAACATATGTCACCGCGCCGAACCAATATGTCGGATTTCAACCGCCTAACTTGCCGCAATTCCCTTTGCATGAAGCATTGAAAAAAGGTACCCTCTGGAAAATTTTTTATGATCCATATTACGGTCCTTACGAAATGAAAACTAAAGGTGATGGACAATGAAGCAGGTGCCACAAGAATACTATGAACTTTTAGAGCAGCTCCAAGCGGTTGATTTTGCCCTCGTCGACTTAACGTTATACCTCGACACCCATCCTACCGACTACCAAGCGATCCAGCAATTTAACCAGCTTGCGCAAAAACGGAAACAGCTAAAGAAACAGTTTGAGTCCTGTTATGGTCCACTGCAACAATATGGAAACAGCTATTCCAACTATCCGTGGAATTGGAATGATTCTCCTTGGCCTTGGCAAGTATAGCAACGCCACTCGCTGTAAAAGGAGGAAATGATAATGTGGATTTATGAAAAAAAATTGCAATATCCCGTTCGTGTCAGCACGTGCAACCCAAAACTGGCGAAATATTTAATTGAACAGTATGGAGGGGCGGATGGGGAACTCGCTGCTGCGCTTCGTTATTTAAATCAACGCTACACCATTCCTGATAAAGTAATGGGTTTACTCACAGATATTGGAACAGAGGAATTGGCTCATTTGGAAATGATTGCAACAATGGTATACAAATTAACAAAAGACGCCACTCTAGAACAGCTGAAAGAAGCAGGTCTCGACGCACACTATGTCGATCATGACCGCGCTTTATTTTATCATAATGCCGCCGGCGTTCCGTTTACGGCGACATACATTCAAGCGAAGGGAGATCCGATTACCGATTTGTATGAAGATATCGCTGCCGAAGAAAAAGCGCGGGCAACCTATCAATGGATTATTAATATGAGCGATGATCCAGATTTAAACGATGGGCTTCGTTTTTTACGCGAACGTGAAATCATTCACGCTCAACGTTTTCGCGAAGCAGTCGAAATTTTAAAAGAAGAACGTGACCGGAAGAAATTTTTCTAATCGGAAAATAGCTGAATGGGAGTACCATTCAGCTATTTTCATAATACAAATTAATATCGTACTCCTTTTTCATCATTTCAAACAGTTTATGCCGCTCTTTCCATTGCTGTTCATCTTTCCATAAATCGATGCTTTTTTGAATGATTTCGCAACGAAGGGAATGAAATTCCTCTTCCGCTTTATCACATTTTCCTTTGTAATATAAAACGGCCCAATACGAGGTAAACAGCAGTAACAATATATATAAATGCACTGTTTTTCCCAAAAATCCGTTGATCAGCTCCGCCCATGTGCCGCTTGGAAAAATTAAATAAAATAAAATGTAGATAGAAAACAGCGCGAACCCGCCGAAAGTAACGAGCTGCAAGGAAAAAACTTTTTTCTTCAGCCGTTCCCATTTTTGTTTTTTTTCAATCACTCCAATCAGCATTTGCCTTGTCACTTCATCTATCGGCACATGCTCGAGAAAATTTCCCATCATTCCATCCCCTCGATTTTTCCTCCACCCTTTCTTATTATAAACGTATGTACGAGCCTGCTTCGTTAGAACGAAAAAACGACCGTTTGTCTATCTCTCTATTTTTCCACATCTGTCACCGGAATTTGCAATACTTGTCCTTGATGGAGCTTTGCATTTTGCAAATGATTCCATTTTTTTATGATTTCCATTCCGCGATCGCTCTGATAATATTTCATCGCAATACTGTATAGCGTTTCATTTTCCTGCACGATATGTGTGATTACTTTTTTTCTTGTTTCTTTTTTGTTTTTCTTTAATGCAGGCTGATTTTGTGCCCTTGTTGTTGAACTGCTCGACTCGGTCGTTCCCTTCTTTACTGGATCAACATCAACTAATTCATAACTGCCTGTTTCGCTGCGGGTGACAACCGTCACCGTTTTTGAGTCTTGATTCGCATAATAAATGCTTAACATCGAGATCGGCAGCAAAATGAAAAACAGTACTAACAAACGTATGAGCGGATATTTCAGCTTCCACTTCTTTTTCTTTTCCCGCTTTCTTGTCTTCTTCTGTCGACGCACCTCGCTGCGCGATGGAAGCGGCAGCCCGTCTTCTTTTGCCGGCTTATTTTTTGGCTGCGCCAATTCCCGCAATACTTCCGCTTGATCTTCGATACGCTGCTCACTCACTCACGATTACCCCCGTTTTGTTTCCTTTCGCGCACATAATGGAGACGAATATCTACCGCTAAAATAAAATCGATCAGAAAATGGGCAAAAATCGTTGCCCACAGGCTTTTAGTCCACTCATAAATACATCCGAGAAAAAAGCTTAACAGCACTACCATCACAAACAAAAACCATTTTTCTAAATAGCGGATGTGCAACAAGGCGAACACCGTGCTGGCGACAAACAGGCCGAAATATGTCTGGATGACGCCGCGAAACAGCCATTCTTCGCTGAAAGCGATCAATAAACATAAAAAAAAGATATGCGGAATCGAGCGGCTACGGAAAATTTTTTCATTAATTCCCCCGTCATCCTGCCATTGCTTCGGCAAATAGCGCATTGCCAAAAAATCAAGCGCTAACACGAGGGCGGCGCTTCCCCCGCCATAGGCAATCACCGCAGCTAAATCAAACTGCCAAATTCGCCGCAACGTCGAAAGATCAAAAAGAAAAAATGCGATCACGACGGACGCGACAATTAGCAATAATTGCGTCAAATATAAATGGAGCAGTACTTCGCGATCGCTCATCATTTGGATTTGTTCACTTTGCCGCTTCATGTTTCACTACGCCTCGCTTTAAAAGAAAATACGCTGCAATTCGACCCGCCAACCAAGGAAACGGGTAGGGTGTTTTTCCTCGTTCGTACGCAAGTAGCCGTCTAATGACAGTCCGCAACAATCACAGCACTGCTCCGGCTTGTCCGTCAGGGTCTGCCCAAAGGTCTGGACAATCGCCTCGCGCCGGCAGGAACGACGAAAAATCCATTTTTCCATTTCCTTCAACTTTTTCCGCTTCCATTGCCGGCGTAGTTCGATGTTCTTTGTTACTTTTCCATATAGGCGGTCAATTTCCTGCTTGGCAAGCGGCCGGTTGGAAGAAAAAACCCCTTCTTTTTCCAAAAAGTACGTAAAAATCCGCTTCTGGACATCCGTAAACAGACACATATCCATGTATTGCTCGACATCATCTCGGGAAGCGCCATATAATAAATTTTCACACAGCTGTTTCACCTGCGCGTCGTCCGGCAGTTCCGCTTCCATTAGCGATTGTATCATGCCATCGTCCCCATTGGTATATAGTAAAATCGCAATGCTCTTTTCTCCGTCGCGCCCCGCCCTGCCGATTTCTTGAAGATATGCTTCCATTTGGCCGGGCATATGAAAATGAAGAACAAAGCGGATATTTTCTTTATTGACTCCCATGCCAAACGCAGCCGTGCAGCATACGATGTCTAACTGACCGCGTAAAAACTGCTGCTGCACCAGCATCCGCTGTTCGGCATCCATGCCTGCATGATAATACGCCACCCGCTCGATTCCTTCCTGCTGCAGTTGGCGCGCCATCGTTTCTGTCCATTGCCGGCTCGAAAAATAAATGATTCCAGGGCCTTGAAGACGCTTGACATAGTCGAGCAAGCGGTCCACTTTTTCGGAAAGTGAGCTCAACTTTTCTACCTTGATTGCGATATTCGGACGGTCGACGGAATGAATATGGCAACGCAGCGGAGAAAGCTGCAAAATATCGATAATATCATTCATCACTTCCGGAGGCGCTGTAGCTGTCAATGCGAGGCACGGCGGAGACCCAAGCTGGCGCCGGATCTCCCCTAACTTTAAAAAATCAGGACGGAAATCATATCCCCACTGAGAAATGCAGTGAGCTTCATCGACGACAAATAAAGAAATAGGAGTATTCGTTAAGGCAATAAGCAGCCGCTCCGACTGCAGCATTTCTGGAGAGACATAAATAAAGCGAAACTGATCGAGCTGCTCAAGCGCCCGCCACTTTTCCCTTGTTTCTAAAAAACTATTAAAGGCAATGGCCCGTTTTTCCCCGCGCTCCCGTAGCTGCCGCACTTGATCTTCCATGAGCGAAACAAGCGGAGAAATGATCAAGACGCTGCCTGGCAATAAATAGGCCGGAAGCTGATAGCAAAGCGATTTTCCTCCGCCCGTCGGCAGCATCGCCAACACATCATATCCGCGCAAAAGGTCTTCGATAATCTCCTGCTGTCCTTTGCGGAACGAAGAATAGCCGAACTTTTTCTGAAGCAGTTGCGTCAACGTCACCACATTTCCCCTTCCTTTGCCAATACGAGGCGGATTTCAAAATAGCTGACGTCGTCACCGATCGCATCGCGAATTCGCTTTAATTTGCGAGTCTTGAGCTTTCGCGCCGTCTCGATAATTTTCGCCGCCTTTTTTTCATGCACAAACGGCGCGATTGAAAACTGTGGAATATTGGCAGCAATTTCCACGACATGATCTTCAATCGTGCTTCTTTTTAAACGGCGCAGCCGCGCAATTTCGCCGAGCGATTTCCCGCGCAACAGCCATTCATACGTTTTTTGTGCGGACAGCGTCAGTGGTATAGGTAATGACAATCCGTGCATTAATTCATATAAAATAGAGGAACGGTCCGCTTCTGCTGACGCCATCATGTAATGAAGCACATTTTGAAATTGAAACTGAACGCATACGCGATCTTTTTGCAAATACGATGCAATTTGTTCGTTCGTCCAGCCGATTCGCTCATAACTCGTCAAACGCAAGGTAAACACCGTCGCCTCTTCTTCGGAAACATCATCGAGAAGACAGTATAGCTCCCCATAAAGCGTTTCTGCTAATGTTCGCACCGTTCTTCGCTGTGATAGTAAATAGCGCTTCACCCACATCAATGTTTTTTCATGGCGGTGAATCGGCTCAAAACTGGTGTGGTGAAGGAGGTTCGATAATGTTTGCACAAGCAGGGACAAACGGTACCAAAACCATTTTTCCAAGTCGTGATAGCGCCATCCATTGAGATGCGTCGGAAAAAATGTCCGCTGCAGCTGTTCATCCAGCCATCCTCTTCCTTTTTCTGTCAATATATAAGCGCGATTTTGCACAGGGACAATCAAGCCGTTTTCGAACAACGACTGTGCTGCTGCCTCGATCTCGCTGAACGTAATATCTTTCCATACGCCAAAAAACGGCGCAAGCTGAAACCATTTACTGTCCTGCAGCGTTTGCGCTGACTTTTTTCCGGAAAATAAATGATAGACCGCCGCCAACGACCTTTCGCCGTTGAAGCGGTGCAGACAAAACGACAGCAAAAACGCAGCATATCCGTCTTTCATGTCAGCTGCTCCTTTACGTAAATCTACATTTATTGTAACAGAATTACCCACCTTGTTTCGCGCATAAAGTTTTTCCGTTTAGAAAGAATGCATAATAGGTAAAGTAGGCACTGTTTTTTATATAAAAGTAGGCACTGTTTATATATTTAAAAATGCAGTTGTGACATTTTTATGTTGAAAAGTTTCTGAAACAGCCTTATTATAAAATTGAAAGTTCATTTCCGAGTATAGAACACGGAGATGACTCGTCCGTTTCGAATAGAACTTGGGGAGGTTTTTATCATGCCAAAATATACGATTGTGGATAAGGAAACATGTATCGCCTGCGGAGCGTGCGGCGCGGCGGCTCCAGACATTTACGACTACGATGAAGACGGCATCGCCTACGTTACTTTAGATGATAATCAAGGCATCGTAGAAGTTCCGGAAATTCTGATCGACGACATGATGGACGCCTACGAAGGCTGCCCAACCGAGTCGATTAAAGTCGCCGATGAGCCGTTTGACGGAGACCCAAATAAATTTGATTGATAAACATCCCCCCTCTTGCCAACAATGCAAGAGGGGTTTATTTATGTTTTGCCGAGAGTGTTGATTGGTCAATAAAATCAAGCGAAATGGATGCAAAAGCTGCTTTTCCGCGGGCAAATGCATTTGCCGGCCGGCGTTCTCGTCCATCTGTTACGACAGAAAAGCGTGAATCGTCTGAACTGCTTTCCATCGCAACATGAAATATTTGCAAGCAATGGATCATCCACATTCACGTGTTTGCGAACGGCCTATTTCTGTAGTTGCTACCCTTTACCATCTATTCTATAATAGAAACGCATACATAATTTAAAGGAGGAACGTGTTGTGGCATTCGAAAATAAAGTGGTTGAAGCATTTATCGAAATTCCGGCAGGAAGCCAAAACAAGTACGAATTCGACAAAGAACGGGGCATTTTCAAACTAGACCGCGTCCTGTACTCACCGATGTTTTATCCAGCAGAATACGGATATTTGCAAAACACGCTCGCTTTAGACGGCGACCCGCTCGATATTTTAGTCATTACCACCAACCCAACGTTCCCTGGCTGCGTGATTGACACACGTGTCATCGGTTATTTAAACATGGTTGACAGCGGCGAAGAAGATGCAAAGCTGATTGGCGTTCCGGTTGAAGATCCGCGTTTCGACGAAATCCGCAGCATTGAAGATCTTCCGCAGCACAAATTAAAAGAAATCGCCCATTTCTTTGAGCGTTATAAAGATTTGCAAGGAAAACGGACGGAAATCGGCACATGGGAAGGTCCAGAAGCTGCTGCCAAATTAATTGAAGAATGCATCACCCGCTACAACGAACAAAAAAATAAATAAACAAAACAGCGCCCAAGTCTCCATAACGGCTTGGGCGCATTTTATTAAGCAAAATCCGAACATTCGATGATAAAAACGTTTACATTGGTATGACTTCTTTTCATATCATTGACAGAAAGCGCTTTAGTATGGTAAATTATCAGAAATTTAAAATTCTTGAATAAGAAAGGAGCACATCGACGTGTTTCGCATTTTAGTTTCCGACGCAATTAACGAAGAAGGATTAGCCCCACTACGAAAATCCGAACAAATTGAAATCGTGCAAAAAAATGTCAGTGAAGCAGAAAACGAACTGCATGAATTTGACGCCTTGCTCGTTCGCAGCGCGACAAAAGTGACAGAAGAACTGCTTTCAAAAATGCCGAACTTAAAAATTATCGGCCGCGCCGGCGTCGGGGTTGACAATATTGATGTAGAAGCGGCGACAAAGCGCGGGATTGTCGTCATTAACGCGCCAAATGGAAATACGATTTCCGCCGCCGAACACACTTTTGCAATGATGGCCGCGCTCGTACGCCACATTCCGCAGGCGCATATTTCGGTCAAATCGCGGGAATGGAACCGCTCCGCGTTTGTTGGCATGGAGCTGAAAGGAAAACATTTAGGCATCATCGGATTCGGCCGCATCGGCTCTGAAGTAGCGAAACGTGCGCGCGCCTTTGGCATGACCGTGCACGTGTACGATCCGTTTTTAACGAAAGAACACGCCGAAAAACTCGGTGTGTCGATTCATACGCTCGATGAGGTGCTCGCTTGCGCCGACATTATTACCGTGCACACTCCGCTGACAAAAGAAACAAAAGGACTTCTCGGCGAGAAAAATTTGGCAAAAACGAAAAAAGGCGTGTATCTCATCAACTGTGCCCGCGGCGGCATTATTGACGAAAAGGCTCTCATTCCGTTTTTGCAAAATGGCCATGTGGCCGGGGTCGCCCTCGATGTCTTTGAACAAGAACCGCCGGGAGACCATCCATTATTGTCGTTTGATAATGTGATCGTCACTCCGCATCTTGGCGCTTCTACTGTCGAAGCGCAATTAAATGTCGCTACTCAAGTTGCCAAGGAAATATTGCAGTTTTTAGAAGGAAAACCGGTTACATCTTCTATTAATCTGCCAGCCTTGTCCAAAGACGTATACGAGAAAATTCAAGCATTCTACCATTTAGCGAAGAAGATGGGCATGATTGCCTCACAATATATGAATATTCCGGTTCAAGAACTGTCCGTTACGTATGCAGGAACCGTCGCCGATTTAGAAACGACTTATATCACGCGCAGTCTGCTCGCTGGATTTTTACGGCCGCGTGTCGCTTCGACGGTCAACGAAGTGAACGCCGCCATGATCGCAAAGGAACGGGGAATTACGTACGGCGAAAAGTTTTCTGACGAAACACACGGCTATGCCAACTGCATCTCCCTTACCGTTCATGGCGAAAATAGAACATTTACGATCAAAGGCACGCACATTCCAAACTACGGCGACCGCATCGTCCACTTTGACGGATTTACGATTGATTTTGCGCCGGAAGGACATCTCCTTTACATTCAACACCAAGACCGCCCGGGGATGATCGGAAAAGTCGGAAACGTGCTTGGCGAACATCAGGTAAACATCGCCACGATGCAAGTCGGACGACAAGAAGCGGGCGGCAGGGCGATTATGTTGCTTTCGCTAGATAAGCCAATTGATGATGCTGTTATGCAACAATTAACCGAAATCGAAGATATTGACACCGTAAAAAGATTAGAAGTGTAAAACAAAAAAGGAATGGGCACGACCCCATTCCTTTTTTGTGTGAGCACCGCTTTTATCCTAGCGGCACCGCCTTCCGTTCCCCCTTATGAAACGTCATCAACTCCGTATAACCAACACTTCTCGCAAGCGCAATCGCTTTGTCGTAATCTGCCCCTACATGCTCAGGGACATGCGCATCGGAGGAAAGCACAATTGGGATGCCTTTATCGTAGCACATTTGCAATAGCCGTTTATCCGGGTACAGCTCGCCAACCGGTTTCCGCAGCCCTGCTGTGCTGATTTCGACGCATGTTTTCGAATTTGCCAGCGCGGTTGTCGCGCGATCGTATTGCTCTAGCAAAAATTCTTCATCTTCTGGAACGTATTTAAATATTTTGACCAAATCCAGATGACCGATAATATCGAATAAATTCGACTCAGCCAAGGTGACAACTTGGTCAAAATATTTGCGGTATGTATCGTATAGATCCCTGCGTTCCCATTCTTGACGGTACTCTGCCAAATCAATGCCAAAATCATCAACCCAATGAATTGAACCGATCACATAATCAAACTCATAAGATTGGATAAATTGCGCCATTTCTTCATGTTTTCCCGGCGTATAATCCATTTCAATGGACATTTTTACGTCAATTCCGGCATCCCACGCTTCATGGAACAGCCGGACATAGTCATCCATATCATAGTAACGGCGCGCGTCGACCCATGGATTGGATAAAATATTTTTTGTTTGGTAAAAATGGTAGGCATGTTCCGATATGCCAAAATGCTGAATTCCCTTTCTTGCTGCTTCATCCGTAAATTGCCGCAAATATTCGAGGGTCAGCGTTCCCCGCTCAAGATGATTGTGATAATCGGTTAACATGTTTCTCTCTCCTCCCTCTACGTTTCTATCATTATATCGCATAGAGATGAGGAGGACAACGGTTTTGCGAATTTTCGCACATTCACCCCGCCATACCAACCATAAATAGCAAACGAATGCAGGCAGCCATGCCTGCCACAACAAGCAAACGTCTCATCACATCTCCCATCATCCGTTCCTCCTTTTCGTTATCATTCCGCCATATATTGTATTATGTGAAAAAAGCGGCAAATAGAACGTTGCCATTGCTACATTAACAAAATTGTAACAAAAAACACTTCCTTTTTATTGGGCAGATGCATATACTGTAATCGGATTTGGACCAACGGGTACGGCGATTTTTTTCCCAAACATATACGGGCCAATTTGCTTGACTCCCCCGCCTTTAAATGTAACGGTGCGAAAGCCGAACTCTTTCGCCGTAAGCAAAATCGCCTCCATCATCCATTGAATCGATGGCAGTCCGTTTAGCTTGGAATCTTCCGTAAACTGGATCACAACATGATCATTCTGCACGCTCACCTTCTTAATGCGAACCCCTTTTGGAACAGTGGAGCGCAATGGCCCACCTTCATCTTTTTTCATCTGTTTTAATGCTTCTAAAAACGTCGAAACATGCTGCGGCGACGGAACAAGAAACACAGAATGCGTCGAACCGGACCAATATAAATAATACGCCCGCTTCTTATTCGGAATTTCCATTTCCTTTATATATCCTTTATGATGAAACGCCATTCCTTCCTTCTTTTCAGTAAAAAAACGGATTTTCTTTCCACCCATCCAGCGAATCGTTTCTTCAACGCTGGCAAGAAACAATGATTCACCCATCGACCCTTCGGAAAAAACTGGATGTTGTTTTGACACCCGGACCAGCCAGACTCGATTGCTTTCACGAGAAGGGGCAATCGTGACACCATTAAGCAGCCGCTTTGATAACCCCCATTTTTGTTCATCAATTTGTGATTTGGCCATTTTGAGCTGCTCAGCCGCTTGTTCATATTTTTTTACCGGAACGCTAATGGGAATGATGATTTGCGACTGTTGATCAGGGATTCCTACTACGACAATATCTTGATCATTCAATGCATCTTTGGTCACAATGTGCGATAAAAACGAATTGTGCTCCCTAGCAGACAAAAGCGTTTGACTCTCCTTTGCCGGCTGTTCCGCCTGTAGCGTTATCATATGCCGATCTAACTTCTCAGAGCTTTTTTCCGGACGTTGTGTGAATGGAAGGCTAGGTGCATAGATCGCCACCACAGACACCGCCGCAACGACGGAAATCAGTGATGGAAGAAACCAGGCTTTCCAGCATGCCGTTTTTCTTGCTTTGATTAATTGTTGATATATTTCTTCCTTCGAACGATGATCTTTAATCATCGGCATCTGCTGTAGCGTATGCTCAAGGCATTCGTCATTCCACCGAAACTTTTTCACGCTGTCCTCTTCCCTTCTCCATTTCTTCTTCCATATACTTTTTCAACACTTTCAACGCCCGGTGCTGCGTCGTTTTGACTTTGCTCTCCGTCCATCCTAACGCCTCCGCTGTCTCCGTAATCGACAGCGATTGGATAAAGCGAAGCACGATAACAAGCTGCTGATCGATCGTACAACGTTCTAAACAACGGTACATTAGCTGAATCTCCTCTTTTTGAATCGCGATTTCCTCCGGCAGCGGCTGTCCATCACCAAGCTGTTCTTCACTCCAATCTAATTTTCCTAATTTCTGCTGCCGGCTTTTTTGTTTGCGGAAAAAATCGATCGCCACATGGCGTGCAATCGACAGCAACCATGTTTTTTCACTGCTTTCCCCTTTAAACCGCTTATAAGAACGCAGTACTTTTATGTATACTTCCTGAACGAGATCTTCTGTCTGCTCTCGATTTCGTACCATATAAAATAAAAAATTAAAAATATCATCATGATACTTTTCGTACAACTCCTCAAAGACGGAGTCCATCCTTTCTCCTCCCATTCTACTTCATTTGTCGCCGCGACAAATCGTTTCGTTACAATCATGATAAAATTTCCACGCGAAAAAAGGAAGAATATTGCAAAATATTCTTCCTTCTTTTCTCTTCCATTTTACTAATCTATGAAGAGCGGAAAAAATAAACTTTTGGCAATCTTTTTGACTTCCTCTTCCACACAAGGATGGTAACTAATTAATACAGCGGTAGACGGACCGGCAGAAGCAAAAAGGGGCAGCTTGCAGGAACACGATGAGAAAGCAAGGCCGTTTGCCTGCAGCAATTGCTGCAGTTCGTAATAAATTCCTTTTGAACCAATCGGGACAATTTCATAAATATACGTTTGTCTCAATAATGCTTGAAATAACGAAAGAGAGAGAACTCGTTCATTGCGCTTCAACACTTCATCACCGACAAGGGGTTCGCCGATTACCGCAAATTTTGCGTCTTTTGGTGTTATTCCGACCCGTTTCCGCTCTGTTTGCACCGTACCAACAACCGTTATGCCAACAGCGGACTGAAGCGTTGGAAAATTCGTTTCACTGCTCCCGATGACCGGAATGTCTATATGTAATTCTTGACACGTCCTGCGAATGCCATTGCAAAGTGTTTCCCACGCTTCATCATGCACAAAATTTTGCAGTACCACGGCATGCGGCTTTGCTCCAACACTCAATACTTCCATGAATGCAACGCGCGCAGCGAAATACGCAACGACATCATATGGAGCGTGTACAATATCCTTCTCTTTCTCTCCAATAGCTGCCGAACCATCCGCCGCAACGACTAACTCTGTGCCATCGTAAAAAGGTACAAACAATACATCACGCACGTGGCATCTTCTCCGATTCCATGATTGTCAATTTCCAAAGCACCGGAATAACGAGAGATGAAACAATGATGTTCGCAGCCGTCGCAGCCGCCAAAGAAGGAATAATCGCCAAAACAAACGCTTTTCCCATCCATAAAGCAAATGGAAGCGGCGCTAAAAAGGTGTTGCCAACAAAGAAAAGGAAAAAAGCAGCCTTTTTCCATTTATGTTGATATAGCCAAGCAAATCCATATACAAGCGCTGCCATTTCCACAGCGACTAGCAAATGAAACGCTCCTAACGGAAACCCTGCAAAAAACGCTGATATGAAATGACCAAACGCGGCAACGAGAGCGCCGCTGTTCGCTCCAAGAATCGCTGCCGCAACAAGTGCTGGAGCGCTATCCAATGCAATGCTGCCAAGCGAAGTTGGCAGCTTCAATAACGAACCGATCACCGATAAACTAATCAACACGATTGTCGCGGCAAATCGTTTCTGGCTTCCTATCATTTTTTCTCCTCCTTATCGCGAAACACGATGGCGCTCCGTTCATATTCGACGTCTTTTACTCCCAAACGCGCGTTAATGACACGGGCAACAGCAAAAAAGTAATCAGATAGACGATTCACATATTGCAATACAATTTCATTAACCGGCTCCGCTTTGCTCAAAGACACGATGCACCGTTCCGCTCTTCTTGTTACCGTACGGGCAACATGAAGCGCCGCTGCAGCCGGGGAGCCGCCAGGTAAAATAAATTTTTCAAGCGGCGGAGCTTCTTTCACATATTCATCGATACGCGTTTCCAAAAAGGCTACCATATCCGCCGTTACTTTATACGGAAGCTTTCCATTCACAATGGCCAAGTCGCCGCCGCAATCAAATAATTCATGTTGAATTTTTTGCAATTCAGCGTAAATATCTTGAAATTTCTCCTTATCTAACAACGTCATCGCCTGCCCGACAAATGAATTTACTTCATCTAACGTACCGTACGCCTCCACGCGCAGATGGTCTTTATCGACACGTCCGCCGATTAAACTCGTTTTCCCTTTGTCACCTGTTCTCGTATATAGCCTCATATCGTTTCTCCCCCTTATTTCATTCGTTCTACTAATCCACACCAAACACGATCAACGCGGTCGCAAAGCTGCGTCAATTGCTGGTAACACCAACCGGTTACATCGCGCCATAATCGTTCCTCTTTTTCCACCGGGACAACCCCCTGCGTAATGTCTGAACCAATCCACACAACCGTTCGTCCAGAATCTTGTCGTTCCCACTCATGCCACATTTGAAACATACGTTTCCAATAAGTTAAATCTGGAATACGCCGAATCGCTGCTTCCAATCCTTCCATTACAACGATTCGTTCGAGTATATTCACATCTGGTTCGCCATATTCGCATTCATATCCGTTATACCAAACGACATCCTTCCGTTCTGTTATTCGGTAGTAAGTGCACGCCCATTTTCGTTTTCCTTGAAAAGCACCTCCGACAATGAAATGCATCGTTTTTTCTCCTTCCACCTCTCAAGCGTCGATTGCAGTGTAAACCCGCCGCCAAATGGCACTGCCCATTCCCAAAACGGCCGTTCTACCGGAGCGTAGCGTTCCAATACGTAACGAATCGGGCCGCCATGCGTGACGACGGCGACATGCCTCGCGTTTGTTTGTTCGGCAAGCAGTATGGTTTGTTCAAGCGCTTCTTCCACCCGCCGGCAAAAAGCTTTGTAGCTTTCCCCATTGGGCGGCGCTACGGAAAACGGAGAATGCAGCCATTGCTGATACTCTTTTATTTCTTTCAACTCTGGAAAAGTTTTTCCTTCCCAATCGCCAAAATTTATTTCCCGCCATTGCTCCATTTCGCATTTCGCGCCGCAATAGTTTCTAAACAACCTCTCGCACGTTTGCCGGCAGCGCAGCAAATCGCTTGATACAAGCAAATCAACAGGCTTGAAAAACTGCAAGTCTGCTTGGAGAAGCCGTGTTTTTTCCTGCCCTGCAAGCGGCACATCCGTATGCCCAATATATCGCCTTGCTTCATTTTCCGGCGTTATACCGTGACGTATGAACGTAATAGCCAAATAATAAACCATAGCCACGTCTCCATCCCTTCCACAAACGCCCCAAGCGTATCACCGGTAATGCCGCCAAATTGTCTTTCAAAAAATAAACGTGCAGCGAAAGCAGCAAATATGGTCCCGCATGCTAGAAAAATAATAGTGTTAAAAACAGAAAAATGGGTAGCGCATAAACATGCGAGCAAACAGCTGCCAATTGTCATTGCGGCATGCGCATCGTAACGATCGGCATGTTCCCGAAAAGCAGCAGCCATGCCGGTTTGCTTCGCTGGTTTTCCGCAAATAAGCAGCCATGCCATCGCTGTTCTCGAAAACACCGGAATAACAGCAATAAGAAATATATCAAAATCGGAACATATTGTTTCAAACATAAATAAAAAGCGAAATGAAAGCAAAAACAAAATAGATAATACCGCAAACGCTCCAACGCGCGAATCGCTCATAATTTCTTGGCGCCGCTTTACATCCCGATACGAAAAAAACGCATCGCTGACATCCATCCAACCATCGGCGTGCAAACCGCCAGCAAGCCAAACCGACAGCCACATAAGAAACAGCGCCAGAAACAGCGGAGAAAAGGAAGAAAAAGCAGAAAACAGGTAGTACATCACGGTCGCGACAGCTCCGATGATGGCGCCGATAAGCGGGAAAAGACGGACGGACCAGCGCGCTACGTCACCGTTCCACTCGATTTGCCTCCGAACCGGAATCACCGTTAAAAATTGCAACGATAATAATAACCCGCTCCAAGCTGCTTTCATCAGAACAACTCTCCTTTTTTGACCGTTGCCACCCCGTGCTGGACTAAAACAGCGACCTCCGCTTCCGCGACAATTTTCTGGTGAAGCCAGCCGAGCATTTTCATATAGTGATAGGTCCCGATATCAGCGGGTACTCCCCCGCAAAATAATTCATTGGAAACAATAATCAACGCTTTGCACGCTCCCGCCAGCCGCTCTAGCGTTTCCCACATGTACGCCGCTTTACGGAAACATAATTTTTCCTCTTTCCAGCTGCCATCACGAAACAGCTCATTGGCGAGCCAATTAGTCAAACAATCGAGCAGCACGACATCTTCTTTCGTAAACGATCCGACCAGCTGGTCAAGACAAACAGGTTGCTCCCACGTTGCCCATTGAATCGGCTGTTTCTCCCGCCGCTTTTGGTGATGGATGATGCGTTGCTTCATTTCATCGTCATCAGCGCTTGCCGTCGCAATATAGTGCAAGGAGAATTCCGGGATCGCTAGCTTTCGCGCGTACCCTTCGGCCACTTTGCTTTTTCCGCTGCGGACGCCGCCGCTAATAAACACCATCATGTTTCCCACCGCTTTAACACATGCAATAATTCGTCATTTTCTTCTTTCGTTTTCACGGCAAAGCGCAAATAACGACCGTCAAGACCAGGAAAATTGACGGTATGGCGCGGCACGATTCCTTCCTTTAATAAAGAAAAAAATAGTTCTTCTGTTGGACACCCCGGCCGCCGCAATAAATAAAAGTTAGCGACAGACGAAGAAACAGAATAGCCATATGCGCGCAATATGCCCGTGATTCTTTCCCTTTCTTGGGCAATCATTTGCTTCGTTTGCGCGGCAAACTCCTCGAGCGGCAAAAAACGGAGCGCCAGCTGCTGGGCAATCTGGCTTACACTCCATGGAGGCTGCAACGCCTTTACTTTTTCAATGACTGCTTCATTTGCAGCCATATAGCCAATACGCGCTCCTGCTAAATGATGGATTTTCGTTAAGGAGCGCAACACGATTAAGCGGGAAAAGTCATTTATCCACTGCATTGCCGTAAAGCCGCCAAACCAAAAAGGGTAAAACGCCTCGTCAATCACCGTAAACGTCCTTGCTTCCTCCGCCGCGGCAAGCAACGCATAGAGCTCATCTTCTTTCATCACCGTTCCCGTTGGATTGTTTGGATGGCATAAAAAGAGAATATCGACTTCCTCTATTAATTTCATTAACTCCTGTTGCTCATATTTCCAATTTCGCTCTTCCGTTGCAACAAGCAGGACAATGTTACAGCCGTGCGCCTGACAGGCGCGGCGATACTCGGAAAACGTCGGTTCGAGAATGCCGGCCCGTTTATTGGCAAACAGTTTGGCGAGCAAATAAATGCACTCGGAAGCACCGTTGGCGATAAGCAATTTTGCTGACGATACCCCTTCTGTTTCAGCAAGCAGCTCCGCCAACTGCCGCGCCTCGGGATCGGGATACTCCATCGCCCATTGGCAAAACTCCGCCTGCGAAGGCCAAAGCGATGGCGGAAGCATATACGGGTTCGTATTGACGCTAAAATCGATGTACCTTTCCGGAAGCGGAATATTGCAGTATTCATATAGCTTGCGAGGATTCGCCCCATGCGCCGGTAAACGCAACGATCATCCCTCCTATCAACAATAGCAGCACAAACGACAAAACGGTCACCACCATAATTCGGAGCGCTCGGCGAATATGATTGGTTTGCAAAGGAACAAGCGGGTCACCGATCGTCGGCCGCCTGGAAACGACGCCGTGATACGTATTCGTTCCGCCAAGCCGCACGCCTAAAAGCGCCGCCATCGCCGCTTCCGGCCAGCCGCTGTTTGGGCTTGGATGCTTGCGGGCATCGCGAAGCAGCACGCGCCAGCAGTAGCGGAACCGCTTGCCGCTATGAGCGAACACCATGACGGCCGCTGTCAGACGCGCTGGTATATAATTCATGACATCATCCAGTCTTGCCGACGCCCAGCCGAACGCGCGGTATGTATCATTTTTATAGCCGAGCATCGAATCGCACGTATTGACAGCGCGATAAAAAAGCGCCAATGGTGCGCCGCCGATCCATGCGTAAAACAGCGGCGCGGTAATGCCGTCGCTTGTATTTTCCGCCACCGTTTCCACGCAGGCACGCACGATTTCCGGTTCATCCAAGTTTTCCGTATCGCGGCCGACAATCATGCTTAACTCGCGGCGCGCCTGCTCCATATCTCCCCGCTCGAGCGGCAGCAGCACATTCCATGCCGCCTCTTGTAGGCTTTTCGTTGCAATCGTGGTAAAAATCAGGATCGCTTCTACGACAACCCCAAAGAGCCAAGAAAGCGAATAACTAATTTTGACGGCAAGCAACGAAATGATATACACCGTTCCTGTTACTGCCGTTACCGTCACAATTCCTTTTACGCGCCGATATGCTCCTTTGTTTAATCGTCGGTCAAAAAAAGAGATAAGCGCTCCCATGCCCCGCACCGGATGCGGCAGCCAACGCGGATCACCGAGCCAAAAATCAAGCATCAATGCCAGTGCAATCGCCAGCAGATGGCTCATGAAAAATCCCTTCGCTTTCGATATCGACGCAGCGCTTCCTTTGTTGCTTCATAAACGACGCGTCCGATTGCTTGGCCAATCGGGGTGATCGTTCCCGCATACGAAAAAGCGGTGCCCGTCTGCGTCGCGGCAATGACGATGCAATCGGTCGAAGTACCCGTCGCATACGTGTTCGTCTCGGGATCAAGGACGTTTTCTTCATACAATGCCTTCACCTTTGCTTCCGTCGCTGTCATCACCGCTTGCACATAGGCAGCATCGGTTAACGTCCCATCGATAAAAATCATCATATTAATGGTTCCGATTTTTTGCTCGAATTGCGCCCGTTTCCACGCATGCGCGGCATCGACGGCATTTCCTACTCCCGCCGTCACCACCGCCCAGAGCGAAAACTCGTCTTGTTTTTCATATATGCAAACGGCATCATGTATGTCGACTGCCGTCATCATTCCAATCGTACTGGAAACAGGAAGCCCTCGTTTCCGTAAATATTGCTTCATCTCTAATTCCGCATCTTCACGGTTATAGTCTTTGGAAACTTGCCGGTTGACAAAATGGGTCGCCCATTGAAACCCAGAGCCAACAAGCGCGGAAGACAGCACTTTGAGCGGCTCCGCCGCAGTGATGGCGATGCAGTCGTCCATCGTTGTCCATGTAAGGAGTTCAGGCAGCCCCCGCTGTTCGATGGCCGACAATCCTCTTTCTGGCAAAAAGGCCAGCAGTGGCTTGGAAACGGTCGGATGTGCCTGTTTGTTTACCGGAGATTGAAACACGGAATGGAGAAGCGCCGGCTCCATCAGCTCTTCCGGCGTGCCAAGCGCAACCGCCTTCCCCTCTTTTAGCATTAAAAGCCTGTCGCAATATAAACTGGCGATATTCATATCATGAAAAATGGCAATCACGGTCAGTTTTTTCTCTTTTGCCGAACGAACAAGCTGATTTAATAGATGGAGCTGCTGGGTAATATCCATATGATTCGTCGGCTCATCGAGCAGCAGCAGTTCAGGATTTTGCGCCAGCGCCCGCGCTAAATAGGCGCGCTGGCGCTCTCCTCCGCTTAAGCGCTCGATGCTCTCTTCCGCTTTTTCGGCGAGGCCGACTTCATGAATCGCCGCATCGACCGCCTGCTCATCTTCCTCCGTCCACATCGGAAATAAACGATGCTGATGGGCGTACCGCCCGAGCTCCACCGTTTCTTTGACCGTATAGCCAAACGCCACATCGATCGTTTGCGGAAGCACCGCGGCAAAACGAGCCCACTCTTTATGCGAAAAAGAAGGGAGCGGCCGCCCGTTCACGGTGATACTGCCGCTTTGCACAGACAGCTCTTTGCTTAATAGCTTTAACAATGTCGTTTTCCCGCTGCCATTTGGCCCTAAAATGCCAAATATTTCCCCTTTTTCTACCGTAAAGGTGATATCATGAAGCACTTGTTTACGCTGATAGCGGTAAGACACGTTGTTTACTTCCAGCACATCGATCACATCTTTCTTTTCATTCTTCGGAAAAATAACAACGCAAACAGCGGAGCGCCAATCAAGGAAGTAATGACACCAATCGGCAATTCGCGCGGCGAAATGATCGTGCGCGCCAGCAAATCGGCAAGCACGAGAAATGCCCCGCCGTATAGCAAAGACAACGGCAACAACAAACGGTGGTTCGGACCACAGACAAGGCGGACCATATGGGGAACGACGAGCCCGACAAATCCGATCGTCCCCGACACCGATACAGCCGCCCCTGTCAATAACGAAGCCCCCGTTAAAATCATGATTTTGCGGCGCATCACGTTCACCCCGACATGGAGCGCCGCCGCTTCGCCAAAGGCAAACGCATTAAGCTCGCGCGCATTCAGAAGAAGCAAGACGACTCCGAGCAGAAAAAATGGAAGGAGAAGCACCGTATATTTCCAGCCCCGCATCGCGACGCTTCCCATCAGCCAGGCAATAATTTGCCGCAATTCTTCCCCGGTCAGCGCAATCATCAAAGAGATAAGGGCGCTGAAAAACGCTCCAAATATAATCCCGGCCAAAATGATCGTCTCCACCGACATTTGCCGTTCCACGGCCCTTGTAAATAAAAGCACAAGCGCGAGCGTCGCCAGACCAAATAAAATGCTGACGATCGGCAAAGTAAACGTACCAAAGAGCGGCAGTTGAATACCGAAAAAAATGACGAGCACCGCACCGACGGAAGCGCCGGATGACACGCCGAGCGTATACGGATCGGCAAGCGCATTTTTTAACAGCCCTTGAAACGCCGCGCCCGCGACCGCCAACGACGCACCAACGAGAAACGCGAGCACCACGCGCGGAAGGCGGATCATCATCACGATTTGCACAAGATCATCGGGAGCATCGCCGCCGGACAGCGGCAATCCAAGCCAGGCCGAAAAAAGAATCTTGATAATAGTAGAAAAGGGAATCGATAACGAACCTATCGATATCCCTAATAAAAGCGAGACCGCCGCAACCGTTACAGCAATGATATACATCGATACATTACTTAAAGATTTCCGGGTAAATGACTTTTGCAAGTTCCTCTACTCCTTCAACAAGACGCGGGCCCGGACGGCTGACTAAATCGGTATTGACATCATATACCCGCTTATTTTTCACCGCTGGAACATCTTTCCACGACGCGCGTTCTAACACCTGTTTCGCTCCGCCGTAGGTAGTAACAATCACATCCGGTTTGTATGCCACCACTTTTTCTTCCGTCACCATCGGCCATCCTTCCAGGCCGCCGGCAACGTTTTTCGCCGAAATGTCCTGAATCATCTCATCTATAAACGTTCCTTTTCCAGCCGTATAAATTTGCGGCGGCGGCGATACTTCCACCCATACTTTCATTTGCTCTTCCGGTTTAATTTGTTTTGCCTTTTCTTTTATTTCTTCCAGTTTCGTTTTCATATTGTTGATAATTTCTTGCGCTTTGCCGGCAGTTCCAGTTGCCTTGCCAATCAATTCGATCGAATGGTATACATCAGCAAACGATTTCGCATCATTGACTACTAGCACCGTAATGCCTGCATCTTTCAGCTGCTTGAGTCCGTCTTTTGAGTTGTGCGCGCCTGACGCATGAGCGAGAACTAAATCCGGTTTCAACGAAATAATTTTTTCAATGTTGAAATCCATGCCGCCGATTTTTTCTTTCTTTTTCACATCTTCCGGATAGTTGTCAAAATCGCTGACACCAACGATTTTGTCGCCTAATCCCAACGCATAGGCAATTTCCGTGTTGCTTGGAATTAAGGAAACGATTTTTTTCGGTTCTGACTTAATCGTCACTTCTTCCCCTAATCCATCTTTCACCGTTACCGGAAACGCGGCTTGTGATTGTTCCGTTTTTGTTGCTTCTTTGTTCGCAGGCGCTTTGCTTTCGTTCGCCCCGCTGCATCCGAACAATAGGCCGAATGTCAGGACGACGACAAGCAGCGCGATGTACTGTTTCCACTTTCTCATTGCTGTTCCCCCTTTTTACAGAAATAAAAAAACTCATTCCGAATGGGAATGAGCAAGAAACGGCAATATGTATGCATAAAGGCAGCCACCGTTGCCGTTTCCTACTCTCACCCCCCGAAGATTAGGAAACGCATAAGCAGGCAAGGCAGGTCTACTGACTCATGCTTCATCCTACTCTGAACCTTCCCATACGGCAAACGGCGCATGCCATCATACCGTACAGTGGCGATTTCATTTCGTCCGCATTTACAGTTGCGGGGACAGTTCTGGACTTTCACCAGATTCCCTATTAAGCCGTGCGGAGCGAATCGCTCCATTGGCACCTTGCTGCGAATGTATAAAATTGTCGAACAATTGACAGTTATAATATTAAAGGATAAGAAAAACTTTGGCAATAAAAAAATGAAAGTTTCATGGAATTCAAGGTATGTAAAAATCCCGCCGATGGCGGGGGACAAAGAAACCATTCAATGATTAATATACCGTTCAAACACAAAACCGAAGTCTTTTACCGTATATT
Source organism: Parageobacillus sp. VR-IP (assembly GCF_013357975.1). Taxonomy (NCBI): domain Bacteria; kingdom Bacillati; phylum Bacillota; class Bacilli; order Caryophanales; family Anoxybacillaceae; genus Parageobacillus; species Parageobacillus sp. VR-IP. The sequence goes on along the minus strand of NZ_JABVYQ010000005.1, from coordinate 224,197 downwards.
TTGTCTTCGCGTCAACGAGCCATTGAAACGCGAGTTCATTCACTGCTTTGAAATCAGCCAGGAAATTATTTGTGTCACTTTTTACGCGCCCGAATACATTCGCGGTCAATTCCAAACTTTTGTGCGCGTACTCCAGCTTCGTTTCGTTTTCATGACAAAGCTCGGCGATGGCGAGCAGCGATTTATATAAATCTTTTAGTTCTTCTAAATACTTTTTATGAACGTCAATCGAATAGACATGGGCACCGATTTTAAATTTAATCTCCACGTCTAGATCAACGGTTCCCGCTGTTTCGAGCGACACGTCGGAAATCGGATGCTTGTAATAATCATAGCGGCGCAATACGCGTTTCTTGCTGGTTGCGCTCGTGCCATCCAAATGAATAAGCGCTTTATTCGTAAAACAATACTCATCTGATTTCGATTTAATTAAGAAATAAATCTTTTCCCCATCTTCATGCATTACGTAATCATCGGCATCAACTTTATCGTAGTTTTCCGGCTTAATGACCGAGCCGATATCACTTAATCCAAGCACATCAGCGGCGACTTTTCCAAACATAGCGCAACTCCTCTCGTTTTTTACGATTATTCTTTTTTATTTTTTGCGGGAAACATCCCTCGCAAATAATGGCCCCTTCTTGCTGAAGGAAAGCCTTAATTTCTATCATCCCTCTGTACGACGGGTAACCTCATGCGCACATAGATCGGTTCATTTTTCTCAATCGGCTTCCCACACACGGAACAAGTTGAGGGCTGGGAAAACATGTGATTCTCCCTTTTCTATCTCCTTCAGTTAAAATATACGTAACCACAGGACAGCAAGTTTCAATTTATGGCATAAAAATGTCGTTCATTTTACCGCAGCGGCGATCTCGCCATACGAATATATGTATGACGCTTGCCGCGGATGGCAATCGAATATGTCATAATGTTTTCCGGAATGGCGATACCGTGGTAGCCAGCGTCGCCGATATGGTACAGATCAGCGCCGGCCATTTTGCTTGCGAGCGCGATTTGACGGATTGTATCCTCGTCAGCCCCTTCCTGACTCGTGCCGATCGTCAGCATCGCCAGCGCCCCATGTTCATGGGCAGCGCGGACGAGGCTCGCTATTTTTTCGGGAGTTACACCAGGCACGGTGCCCGGCGCCGGCATAAGGACAACATCGGCCCCCGCTTGAACGAAGCGCAGCACCACGTCTTCCGATATAATGCCGCTTACTGTTTCGCCGGCCACGCCAGCTGCGTGCATTTTCCCGGCGATAATGAGACCGTCTTGGCCAAAAACAGCACGGGCTGTTTCGATCGCGCGGATAATTTCATTATTTGTCACGCCTGTTTTCGGATTTCCGGTTAGGCAGATAAAATCAAAACCTAGACGTTTTGCTTCTTGCAGTGATTCTTCTGTTGCCATCCTTCCTTTTGGAAGAGAAGCAAGACTCTCTAGCTGCCTCGCGTTCGGGTCAACAGGCTCCAAATTGACGCCAATTGGACGCCCCGTTAACTGCTTCAGACGCTTCACCATTTGATGCGGCTCCTTCGTATCCGACCCGTTTACCAGCGGCCGGAATACATCAAACATGTTCAATAGAATTAAATCCGCGCCAAACGCCGCGGCCAATTCCGCATTCGTCACCGCCGGATAAAGCGGGGCAACGGAGCCGATTACTTCCGCGACGATCGTTCTTCCTTCCGCTGCCTGAATCGATTGTTTCAGCTCTTTTCCGTTCATACGGCAAAAATCCGATGCGCTGCAGTCTAGCAACCGCTTCATTAGCAAACTCCTCCTTGATCTATATATATCTATAAAAATAGACATTCCAGCCCTCCTCCGCTAACGAAAAGAGCTGGAACGCTTTCCTCTCGGTTATAGCTTTTTCAGCTCGCTGGCGACAAACTCGACATCCGTGCCGACAACGACCTGCACATCTGTTTGATTGAGACGGATGACGCCTTTTGCTCCTAAACGTTTCAGTTCGTCCTCATTGACTTTCGACATGTCTTTTACTTTTAAGCGCAGGCGGGTCACACAGTTGTCGATCTGGATGAGGTTATCTTTACCGCCCAGCGCTTCCATATACTTCACCGCAACATCTTTGTAGCCGCCCCATGCCGCTGCGCCGCTTTCCGTGAATTCGCCTTCAATTTCCTCACGGCCAGGCGTTTTTAAATCTAATTTGACAATCAAGAAATAGAACACAACGAAATAAACAGCGGCATAGATAATTCCTTGCACGATTAATAGATACGGTTTTTGCGCAATTCCATAGTTTAAGAAAAAGTCAATCGCACCGGCAGAAAACGTAAATCCGTGGTGGACGCCCAGCATCGTCGCGATCGCCAACGAAAGACCTGTTAATACAGCGTGAACGACATAAAGCAATGGCGATAAAAACATAAACAAAAACTCAATCGGTTCGGTAATTCCCGTTAAAAAGGCAGTCAGCGCCACGCTGATGAGCGCACCGGATACTTCTTTGCGCCGCTCTTTTTTTGCTGCGGCAATCATTGCGAATGCTGCGGCTGGAAGACCAAACATCATAATCGGGAAAAATCCCGCCATGAAAATTCCGGCATCTGGATCCCCCGCGAAGAACCGCCATAAATCCCCTGTTTTTCCATTGTACTCGCCAAACACAAACCATACGAAGCTATTTAAGACGTGATGCAAGCCAACCGGAATGAGCAATCGGTTCAAGAAGCCGAAAACGCCTACCCCAAGCGCTCCGGCACCGACGATCCATTTGCCGATCGCGTTAATGCCGTCCTGAATTGGCGGCCATACATATCCAAAGATCAGTGCCAATATGAGCATGACAAACGAGGTCACAATTGGGACGAACCGCTTGCCCCCAAAAAATCCAAGCCAATCCGGTAACTTAATATTATGGTAGCGGTTATACAGCAATCCGGCAATCACACCGGAAATGATTCCGCCTAATACGGACATATTAATATCTTTGTCAATGGCAGTGGCCCCTTTTGTCAACACAAAGTAGCCGATCGCCCCGGCCAGCGCCGCCGCGCCGTTTCCGTCTCTGGCAAAGCCAACGGCAACCCCGATCGCAAAAATAAGAGGCAAGTTCGAAAAAACAGCATCCCCCGTCGCGGCGATAAACGGAATATCCAATAAATCCGGCTGTCCTAAACGAAGCAATAACCCCGCTGCCGGCAGGACGGCAACCGGAAGCATAAACGCTTTTCCAAGCCTCTGTAAAAATCCCAACATTGAAAATCCCCCTCTTTTTATTTTGAACGTTCCATCTCAATCGTCAATTTGTAGCGGTCACCGCGGTAAACCGATTTGACGACTTCTAGCGGCCGGCCGTTATTTAAATAACTTCTGCGCTGCATAAGAAGCACCGGCGCTCCTTCTTTCACTTGCAACAGCTCCGCCTCCATCTTGCGGGCGACAGAAGCCTCAATTACCTGCACGCCCGATTGAATGGTTAACCCCAATTCTTTTTCAATAAAATCATAAACGGAACCATTTACAATTTCGCGGGTTAAATGAGGAACGAGCGTACATGGAATATATAATGTTTCGAGCGCCATTGGCAGCTGATCAGCAAGACGGATGCGGCGAATTTCGTAAAGATCCGCTCCTTCGCGAACATCGAGCAGCTGCGCTAACGACGTGCTGGCAGGAACAATGTTGAAGGCCAACACGGTTGTTCCCGGTTCCATGCCGCGTGCGCGCATATCTTCGGAAAAGCTCGTCAATCCTTTCAGCGGCTGTTCGATTTTCATCGCGGCGACAAACGTTCCTTTGCCCCGTTTTCTGACTAAATATCCATCATTCACTAAGTTATTGATCGCTTGGCGGACGGTCATTCGGCTAATGTTGTAGGTTTCTGCCAGTTCGCGCTCGGATGGAATCATTTCCCCCGGCTTAAGCTGCCCTTTTTCGATCATTTCTTTAATTCCTTGTTCCAGCTGGTAATAGATCGGAAGTGGCGAGCTTTTGTTAATCATTTTGCATGCACCTTTCGTTTTTCATCCGGCACAAGCGACAATGCTTCTTGATCGGCAATCACCGTGACGTTCGGATGGATATGAAGCACTGATGCCGGCACATCTATAGTCACGGTTCCTTCGAACAACTTCGCCATAATTGGCGCCTTCGCCGTTCCGGCCGCTAATAGCAATATATGCCGGCTTTTTAAAATCGTTGCAATGCCCATCGTAATCGCCTGGTGAGGTACATCTTCTAAGGATGGGAAAAAGCGGGCGTTCGCTTGCCGTGTTGACGGCGCCAGCTCGACGACATGTGTTGGTGTCGAAAACGATGTCCCCGGTTCGTTAAAACCGATATGCCCGTTTCTTCCAATTCCTAATAGCTGTAAATCAATTCCTCCCAAGTTTTCAATGAGCTGTTCATAGCGCTGACATTCCGCTTCTACATCATCGCTCGCCCCATTTGGAAGATAGGTTTGCGAAAGCGGAATATCGATATGGGAAAATAAATGTTGATTCATATAGTAACGATAGCTGTTCGGATGATCGGGCGACAAACCAATATATTCATCTAAATTAACCGTGCGAACGTGTCGATAAGATGTTCCGTTTTGGCGATGATCCTCGACTAATTGCTTATATGTGCCAAGCATGGTCGATCCCGTAGCAAGGCCAAGAACGGCATCGGGTTTTTCCTTTACTTGGGCAATGATGATGTCAGCCGCTTTTTGACTCATCTCTTCATAGTTGGCTGCCTCGATCAGTTTCATCATCCGACCCCCTCTTTTTATTTTGAATAGGCAAGTTTACCACGGCATATCGTCATCACGACATCATGCCGCTCATTTAATACGACGAGATCAGCATCTTTGCCGGCGCGGATGCTTCCTTTTCTGTCTAAGACGCCTAATTGCTTTGCTGGATTCCAGCTCGTCATGCGGATGATATCTTCTAAAGTGCAGCCGGTATACACCATCGCATTTTTCACCGCGTCTCCTAATTTTAAAATGCTTCCCGCCAACGTGCCGTCACGCAATGTTGCCTTTTCCCCTTGCACCGTCACTTCCTGTCCACCGAGCTCATATGTTCCCGCTCCAAGACATTTGGCGCGCATTGCGTCCGTAATTAATATGAGCCCATCGCTTCCTTTATTCTGATAAGCGAAGCGAATCATCTCTGGCGCCACATGAACGCCATCAGCGATTAGTTCACATATTACTTCCTCGTGCATCAGCACCGCCCCGGCAACTCCCGGCTCACGGTGGTGAATGCCGCGCATGCCGTTAAATAGGTGAGTCGCATGCTTTACCCCTGCGTCAATCGCTGCTTTTACTTGTTTGTACACCGCATCAGAATGGCCGATTGAGGCGACAACACCATGTTCTTTTAAGTAAGCGGTGAGCGCCAAGCCATTCTTTTCTTCCGGCGCCAGCGTGACAAGGCGAATATGCCCATTTGCGATGTTCTGCCACTTTTGAAATAGTTCGATATTCGGTTCGATGATATTTTTTGGATGTTGCGCCCCTGCACGTTTTTGAGAAATAAATGGACCTTCTAAATGAATGCCAAGTACCTCTGCTTCTCCAGATGGATTGCTGCTATCTATATATTGCGCAACATTTTGTAAAGCACGTTCAATCTGCTCAATAGGTGCGGTCATCGTCGTCGCTAAAAAACTTGTTGTTCCTTCCTTTGGCAATGTTTTTGCCATTGTGCGCAACGCTTCGTCTGTCGCATCCATTACATCAGCTCCAGATGCGCCATGGATATGGACATCAATAAATCCCGGCACAACGGAGAAGCTTGGATCGAGCTCCACCACCTCCGCTTCACTCGAAGCCGGGCATGATGACATCGGGCCTACTTCTACAATTTTGTCCCCTTCTGTCAGAACATACCCTTGCTCGATTTTCCCTGTTTCCGCATAGATAACCGCTTTTTTCAGCAACCACCGTTTCACTAATATTACACCCTCTTTCTATTATTATATTAACATTATATTATCTAGTTATCTATACCACTATATGTTTTCTTCATAAAGAAAAGAGGCTGTTCTTTTACCATTTTTGATTATGTTTCCGCTCATCCAAACTGGCGGCTCGTTTCCTTGCTCTGTCATGATGGTAATCGCCTGAACGAAAAATCGCATGCAAGATGGCCTCCCCTACAATGGTCGACGTTGGCGCAAACGGCCCGCGGACGTTCGGATGTGCTAATCGAGCATCTCTTTTTACTGCCTAATTGCCGATAACAAAGTCAACACACTCCAATAAATGTTTTTTGCTTGGATGAAGTGGTGTCATTGCCTTCGCACAGGCTATTTTCGCCGCCTAAAAAACTGCCCTCGTTTAACGCAAGGGCATATTAGTTTTCATGTGGCCGTTTGGCAAATAAAACGTAAACGTCGTGCCTTCATGAAGCTTGCTATGAACGGAAATCATCCCTTTATGCGCCTCAACGATGTTTTTCGCGATCGCAAGGCCTAATCCCGTTCCCGAACGGCCGCGCGTACGCGCCTTATCCGCTTTGTAGAAGCGTTCGAACACAAATGGCAAATCTTCTTCTGGGATGCCGGAGCCGGAATCCCGCACATGAATCGTGACGCCGTCTCCGCTGCGTTCGACGATGATTTTGACCATTCCGTTTCGGTCGGTATGGCGAATCGCATTATCAATTAAATTCGTCAGCACTTGCTCGATTCGATCCGGGTCGATCGTGATGTCGATATCCCCGTCTTTAAACTCAGCCGACAAATCAATATTCTTTTCTCTCGCCAAACCTTGAAATTTGCGGATAATCCGACCGATATAAGGTACAAGCTGAACGTTTTCATAGTTTAGCGCAATATGTCCCGCTTCCATGCGGGCCAAATCTAATAAGTCATTGACAAGGCGGCCCATGCGCAGCGACTCGTCGTAAATCACTTTCGCCATCTCTTTCTTTTCTTCATCGGTGGCGGCAATATCATCGATAATCGCTTCACTATAGCCTTGAAGCATGGCGATCGGCGTGCGCAGTTCGTGGGAAACGTTGGCGATGAAGTCTTTGCGCAACTTGTCTAAACGGCGCTCCTCCGTCATATCGCGAAGCACTGCCACCGCACCGCGCACGGTTGTTTTGCCGTAGAGCGGGGTCATTAAAATGACCCACGTCCGCCCTTGGATCGTCAATTCGATCGACTGCTCTTTTTCCTCGCGGACGACACGGACAAACAGTTCTTTTACTTGCGGCGGCAGCGGCGCAATTGTTTCGGAGCCGTTTCCTTGCTCGAAATACCACGCTTGCAAAAACCGCTCTGCCGGTGGGTTTGTAATCAATATTTCGCCGTCGCGGTTAAAGGTGATGACCCCGTCAGCCATGCTGCTTAAAATGCTTGCCAACTGCTCTTTTTCCTGATTTAGGGCATTGATATTAAACTGCAGCCGTCTCCCCATCTGGTTGAACGCCATTGCCAGTTCACCGATTTCATCGTGCGTCAAAATCGGAACTTTTGTATCAAACTTGCCGCGCGCCACTTCAAACGCCGCCTGCCGCATTTTCCGCAACGGCGCGGTAATGCGGGTGGACAGGAAAAAAGCAAAAAAGGTTGTTAACACAATCGCGATAAATGCGGCAAGAAAAATTAACTTTTTCGTTTGCTCTGTCGTATCTTCAATTGCCCGCAATGATTGGTAAATAAATACCGCGCCCTGTTTTCCCTCTGCCACCTCAAACGGCACGCCAACAATAATAACATCACTATATTGACTTTTACCAGTTTGTACGTTTGGCAAATATGTTTTCTTTTTTACGCTTTTTCCTTCCGTCCATACTTTTCGCAAATCTTTATCTTGCTTAATTAATGATAACGGTAAATCGCGCAATTCATCGTTTGTTGGCGAATACCAGTAATGTGATGAATCAACGATAATAACAGCTTTGGACATATTACCGACAAGCGTCCAGGCAATGGAACGAGCCAGTTTTTCATCTTCGTAATCATGCATCACTTCCGACACTTTCGTCGCCAGCCGCGTTAGCTCCTTTTCTGCTTCCTGTACATAATAGTTTTCAAAAAACTTTAAAAGGAGGATCGTTAGAATGAACAATACACACGACACCAGTAAGAGAATGGTAAACCATAATTTTCCGACAACACTGCGAAACAGCCACATCAGTCGTTCACTACCTCAAATTTATAACCGACTCCCCACACCGTAACAATCATTTTTGCCGCGGTCGGGGATACTTTATTTAACTTTTCCCGCAATCGTTTAATATGGGTATCAACGGTGCGTAAATCGCCGAAAAATTCATAATGCCATACTTCTTTTAACAGCTGCTCGCGGTCAAATACTTTATCCGGCGACTTTGCTAAAAACAGAAGCAGCTCGTATTCTTTCGGCGTTAAATTCACTTCTTTTCCATCGGCGGTGACACGGTGGGCGTCGTTATCAATCGTTAAATGTGGAAACACAAGCACATCTTTTGCCGTCGTATCTGTGAGAACGTACGCGGTATTGGCCGCGCGCCGCAACAGTGCTTTCACGCGCAATACGACCTCGCGCGGACTAAATGGCTTTACAATATAATCGTCTGTTCCCGCTTCAAACCCTTGAACACGGTTCGATTCTTCTCCCTTTGCCGTCAGCATAATAATTGGTGTTGCTTTCTTTTCGCGGATTTCTTTACAAACCTCGATGCCGTCCCTCCCCGGCAGCATCAAGTCAAGCAAAATGACGTCGTAGTCATTTTCGAGCGCTTTCGTTAGCGCATCATCCCCGTTGTCTGCCTCATCAATGACATAATTTTCCCGCTCTAAATACATTTTCAACAAGCGGCGAATTCGTTCTTCATCGTCTACCACCAAAATCTTCACTTGTTTATCCATAGAACATCCTCCCCAGTTCGCTATTGTACAAAAAATCCCCCATATATATTTTACTGTAAAAAAGGATGCCCGCGCCAATATTGGGGCATCCTTTCATAAAACAAATCATCCTCCCCATTATGTTCCAGCATAAGAATGCAGTCCCGCGATCACTAAATTCACTGCTACGAGGTTAAACATAATGATCGCAAAACCAATCACGGCAAGCCATGCCGATTTTTCGCCATGCCAGCCTTTTGATAAACGAAGATGCAAAAATGCGGCGTAAAACAGCCATGTAATGAGTGCCCATACTTCTTTCGGGTCCCAGCCCCAAAAACGCGTCCAGGCAATTTGCGCCCAAATCATCGCGAAAATAAGTGCCCCGAGTGTGAATACTGGAAAGCCGATCGCCACCGCGCGATAGCTGATTTCATCCGTTAAATCTAAACTGACGTTTTTCACGAGCGGCTGCAACGCCGCAGCAATGCGCTTCCGCAGCACGAGGCGGAATAGTACGTATAACACGATTCCCCCAATCAACGACCAAATGACTGTATTTAATTTTTTCGCATTGATGATTGCCGGCATATAAACAAGCGGCTCGAAACGGCCAGCGCTTTCTTTTGTCAATTTTCCTTCGTGCGGGCCGACTAATGCAGGCATATCGTAAACGACTTCCGCCTGTTGTTTGTTTTTATCAATCCACGTAAATTTTGCTTCATAATCCGCAAGGCCAAATGACGTGGATACAAGCACAAAGCCAAGCGTTGTGATCAAACAGAACATCACCACTTCGAGCCAGAACGTGCGCTTGCTTGGCTTCGATTGGTCGACGACACGGATTAAATAAATGAGGCCGGCAACAAAACTAACGGCCAAAATTGCTTCCCCCGTCGCCGCTGTTGTGACATGGATCTGCAGCCAATCGCTTTGCAGCGCAGGGATAAGTGGCGTAATCTCGCGCGGAAACATGCTGGCATAAGCAATCACCAATAACGCGACTGGCAGTGCGAATAAGCCGAGAATGCTTATTTTATAAATAAAATAAATAATGATAAAGGCGGCGACAAGCATCATTCCGAAAAAGGTGGTAAACTCAAACAAATTGCTGACCGGAGCATGTCCCGCTGCAATCCACCGTGTAATAAAGTAGCCTAATTGAGAAAGAAAACCGATAATCGCCGTGGTAATTCCAAGTTGTGACCAGCGATTTTTTCCCGTTCGTTCTTTTCTTTTATCGCGAATCGCGCCGCCGAAAAAAAACGTCCCGATTAAGTAAAGAATAAAAGCAATATATAGTAACGTGCTACTGAGCTGCACCATGCGCTTGCCCTCCTTGTCCCGCGTTTTTCTCCCGATCCGCCTGATCCACCGGCATCGCTAATCCGGTTCCATCAAGGATGCGGCGAATTTCATTTTTTAAACCGAACCAGTTTTTATTCGTATGCGCGGCAAGCCATACTTCGCCATTGATGCGCTGCACCCATATGCGGCGGTGGTTCCAGTACATGCCTTGGATAAGGCCAATCATGAAAACCGCGCCGCCCAATCCCAAAATCCAAAGCGTAAAATCACGGCGCACTGTAAGGCCAGATACGTTCCGCGTTTCCAATCCAGCAAACGCCATTTTATACTTGTTGTTTCCAAACGGTTCAATCGTTTGCTGAATCGCTACAAAACTCACTTCCCCTTTTGGCTTGTCCGGGGCAAACATTTTAAACACAAACGCCGGATTGTTTGGAATTTTCGACTTCGTCGCTGGATTTCCGTCTTCATCGAAATAAAAATCAGGAAAATAGCTTAATAGTTCGACGCGGTAACCATGACCAAGGTTATAGGAAGCTTCCGGATTGTGTAAATTAATATCGACCGTGCCAAACGTTTTTCCCGATGTTTTATCCATTAACTGAAACGCCATTTTATATGGCTCATTTTGTTTAAAATCGACTTGATATAGTGCATAATGGTCATATTTTAATGGTTCATTGACGCGAATCTTATACTCTTTGATTTTTTTCAGCTTTGGCTCTTCGCCGGCAATCACCGGCCCGACGCGTTTGTAAAGCACGACGTTCGTTTGGTAGTTTTTCGCCACCATACCGTTGCCGACCCGGTCGATGGCCTCGTTGAACACTTCATTGTCTTTTCCTTTTTGGTATGTTTCAAAAATAAATTTTTCGCTCTTTAAGAAGTATTTCCCATGGGTTCCCGGGATTTCCTTCGTTTCCCCCTCGCGAATCCACATCACTTCATCAACATACATCCCAGGGACAAAACGAAGCATCGCTCCGATTAAAAAAATAATTAATCCGATATGGTTAACATACGGTCCCCAGCGGGAAAAACGACCTTTTTCCGCTAAAATATTGCCATTCTCTTCACGAATATGATAACGACGCTCCGCCAAATTCTCTTTTACCCGCTTTAGCACGCCGTCCATATCGGCAACTCGTGAAACGCTAAACAACCGCTGCCGCCGTAAGAAGTTTGGATGTCGAGTAACCCCCTGCTGTTTTAAAGCACGATAAAGCGGAATGACGCGGTCTAAACTGCAAATGACGAGCGATACGCCGATCGACGCGATTAAAAGCATATACCACCATGAACCGTACAAATTATTAAAACCAAGCTGATAATATAACTTTCCTAGCCAGCCGTATTGGTCCGCGTAATATTCAGCGGGACTGACATTTGGCGGAAGATACATTTCCTGCGGAAAAATCGTTCCGATCGCCGAAGCAATGAGCGTAATGACAATAAGCGTCACTCCGACCTTCACCGAAGAGAAAAACGCCCAAATTTTATCGATAATGGTCTTATTGTACGTTTGGGAACGGCGCGCGCTTCCTTCATAGCGCATATCTAACAGTTGCTTTTTCGTTTCCGAGTGTTCTTCGAGCGGCTTTCCGCACGATTCGCAAAAAGCAGTCCCATGCGGATTAACATGGCCGCATTCGCATTTTACATGTTCCATTTGGCAAAACTCCTTACGGTTTAATGCTTTCCATATACTGCTTTACCATTTCTTCTGTCATCGTTCCAGTAATAATTTTTTTCACCTTGCCGTCTTTGTCAATCAAAAACGTAGCCGGCAATTGATTGACATCATAGGCGTTCATCACTTGATCTTCGCGGTCGATCATAATCGGAAACGTCAGGCCAAAACGATCGGCAAATTTTTGCACGCTCAGTTTCGTCTCGCCGACATTGACTGCGAGCACTTCAACCCCTTCGTTTTTATAGGTGCCATATTGCGCGTTAATGTACGGCATTTCTTTCTCACATGGCTTGCACCACGTTCCCCAGAAGTTTAAAAATACGCCTTTGCCGCGATAGTCAGACAGACGGTGTTCTTTTCCGTTTAAATCGGTCAAAACAAAATCAGGTGCCGTCGAACCGACGGTGACACGCGCCTTTTCCGTAAAAAAGTTCGCGTAAATCGTATATCCCACCGCCGCCAATAACAGTAATAAAATCACCGTTCTCATGATAAGCCGCTGCTGTTTTTTCATCTTTCAAACCCCTTGAAATCGTAATATCCCATTTTTCATTATAACAGTGTTGTTTACCATCCTAACCGTCATTGTATGAACGTTATGTGACAATGTTTTACTTTCCGCCGCCTGATAACGCGAGCGCGCGCAGCTGTTTTACTTCATGCGGCTTCAGTTCGCGGTAATCCCCGGGATTCAGCCCCTTTAGATCAAGAAACGCGTAACGTTCCCTCTTCAATTTCATCACTTTGCAGCCGATCGCTTCAAACATGCGGCGCACTTGACGGTTCCGCCCTTCATGAATGCGGATTTCAATAATCGCTGTCTGCTTTTGTTTATTGATAGAAAGCATTTTTACTTTCGCCGGCGCCGTCATGCCATCTTCCAGCATAATCCCTTTTTCAAGCTGTTTCAATTGCTCCCGCGTCGGAATTCCTTTCACTTTTGCGATATATACTTTCTCGATTTCATAGCGCGGATGCATTAATAAATTGGCAAAATCGCCATCGTTCGTCAGCAAAAGAATTCCCGACGTATCGTAATCAAGACGTCCAATCGGATAAATACGTTTATCAACATCTTTGAAAAAATCGGTCACCACTTTGCGGCCTTTGTCGTCTTTCACGCTCGAAATTACTCCGCGCGGTTTATAAAGAAGATAATATACCGGCTCCTCCCGTTCAACTGGTATTCCGTTTACTTCGACTTTATCTTGCGGGCCTACTTTCACGCCAAGTTCGGTAACGACTTTCCCATTTACTTTTACTTTCCCTTGCAGGATAAGTTGTTCCGCCTTCCGCCTTGATGCGATTCCTGCATGGGCAATCACTTTTTGCAAGCGTTCCATCGCTGTTTCACCTCTTTCATCATCTTACTCTTTCCGTAAAAAAGATACAAGCGTGCCCTCTCATTATTTTTATCATACTCGCTTTTTTTCGACAAATACAAAAGCTATGCCGACAGAAAAACAGCAAAAGCAAAAAAGCCGCCTCAATAAAGGCGGCCTATTTGCCAAAGACAAGCAAAACAATAAAGAAGGAAACAATAAAACTGAGAATATCAGCTAAAATTCCGACTTTCAGCGCATCTCCCATCTTTTTAATCCCAACGGCTCCGAAATATACCGTTAGCACATACAGCGTTGTTTCCGTGCTTCCCTGGATCGTGGAAGCCAATCGTCCGATAAACGAATCCGGGCCATAGGTAGCAATTAAATCGGTTGTCATTCCAAGCGCGGCGGTGCCGGAAATGGTGCGAATCATCGCTAGCGGCACCACTTCAGCCGGAAGACCGAGCGCATCGGCAAGCGGCTTAATCCCGTTCATCATATAATCAAGCGCGCCGGACGCTCGAAAAATGGAAATGGACACCAGCATGCCGACTAAATACGGAATAAGCGAAAACGCAATCTGTATTCCTTCTTTTCCACCTTCGACAAACGCTTCATAAGTCGGCACTTTTTTTATTGTTCCATATAAAAGGATAAATGCGATCGTTACCGGAATAAGCCAAGTAGAAATAATTTGAATAAATGTCATTACCGCTTCCCGCCCTTCCGCGTGCGCTTCCAGTAATAATAACGATCAATCAGCACGGCCCCGACGGTTGAAATCGTCGAAGCGACAAGCGTCGTGCCGATGATTTCTCCCGGCGATGCCGAGCCGTATGTCATGCGGATCGAAATGACTGTGGCCGGAATCAAGGTAATACTTGAAGTATTAATCGCCAAAAACGTCACCATCGAGCGGCTTGCTACATCTTTATGGCCATTGAGCTTTTTTAATTCTTCCATCGCCTTAATTCCCATTGGAGTAGCGGCGTTGCCAAGCCCAAACATATTGGCAATCATGTTGGAGACGATATAGCCGAGCGCGGGATGGTTGGGCGGCACTTCCGGAAAAAGGCGGCGGACGAGCGGCTTGCAAAAACGCGAGAGCCTCTCAAGCAGCCCTGCTTCTTCTGCGATTCTCATCAAGCCAAGCCAAAACACCAGGATACTGATCATGCCGATAGCGATCGTGACTGCTTCTTTCGCGCTTTTAAAAATTGCTTCGTTTACTTCATTCATCGTGCCATGAAACATCGCAAACACAATTCCGATTATAGCCATCGCTACCCAAATAAGATTAACCATCGCTTCCCACACCTAAAAAATGAAATACGTTCCAAATGGAATGGTCTGTTTCCTTGCTCATGCTTTTTTTATACAAAAGCGGAACTTCATCAACTGCTTTATCTCCTAAGTAAAGCACTGCTTTCCCAACGATGGTTGGGATGCTGCTTTCGTCTTTTTTCCACTCCTTTTGCGGACGCAAAAGATAAACTTTTACATGCAGTTCTTTTATTTCTTCTTCCGTCACAGGATATCGTAGGTCACGGCTTGCCTGTATGTTTTTTCGGTAAAATGAATCTCGAACCTTTTTCACCATTCGCTTTCGATTTACTTTTGCCATCATATAATGGTTAAAACCATATTCATACATGGCGATATGGTCGTTCCAATCATCCGGCGCGTTCAATGTTACCGCAATTAAATCCAGTCCACCTTTGGAAGCGGTAGTCACAAGCGTTCGCTTTGCCCGTTTTGTATAGCCGGTTTTTCCTCCCGTACAATACTCATACAAACTGGTGAGCAGCTTATTTTTATTTCTCCATACACGATCCCAATCTTCTCCGGGAGCAGCAGGAGCCCGGTATACTTCTGTTCCGGAAATCTTGCGAAACTCCTTATTTTTCATCGCATATTGCATAAGGAGCGCCATGTCATAGGCAGTGGAATAGTGATTTTCCGAATCATCTAATCCGTGCGGATTGGCAAAATGGGTATTACGCATACCAATTTCTGCCGCTTTTTGGTTCATTAAAAAAACAAATCCTTCGACACTGCCCCCAACATGTTCGGCAATCGCTACCGCTGCGTCATTTCCCGAACGAAGCATCAGCCCATAGACAAGATGGCGAAGCTTTATTTTTTCTCCTTCCTTTAAATAAATCGACGACCCTTCTGTATGGACAGCGCGGGCGCTTACCGTTACCGTGTCATTCATTTTTCCTGATTCAATCGCTAAAATCGCCGTCATAATTTTTGTAATGCTGGCAATGCGCCGCTTCGTATGGGCGTCTTTTTCAAACAACACGCGTCCCGAACGCTGTTCCATCAAAATCGCGCTTTGCGCACTTATTCCGTTCATTTCCTTTTCTTGGCCTATTGCCTTTGCTCGATCCGGAATACATGAAAAAAGCACCATCATCGCTGCGATGAACAGTACAATTTGTTTCCGTATCTTCATGTAATCCCCATCCCTTTTGCTGTTTTGTACAAGTTTATGCGCAAAACAAATAGATATGAATGTAAAATGTACAAGTTCACTAACGTAAGCGTCATTGTTAGTATACACTCGGCTTGTTAACGAACGAAATCGCTTGTCCGTGATACTAACACAAAAAAAGACGAAGGAGCTACTCCCTCGTCAAAACGGTTTCCACCGCAGCTTTCGTGCCTGCTCAAACCGTTCTTCCACATCACGCCAATTGACGACGTTCCACCAGCTCTTAATATATGCGGCACGGTCATTTTTATATTGTAAATAATAAGCATGTTCCCAAACGTCCAGCACCAACAGCGGGATCGTATCCCATTGCGTCATGAATTGATGCTTTTCCGTCTGTAAAATTTCCAAACGGTGCGACCGCGGCGACCAAACGAGCAGCGCCCAGCCGACTCCTTCGACGCTCTTTGCCGCCTCGGTAAAATGACGCTTAAATCTTTCAAAACTTCCAAAATCACGTTTTATTTGTTCTAGCAACTCACCGCGCGGTTCCCCGCCGCCTTCTGGATGCATATTATTCCAAAAAATCGTGTGCAAATAATGGCCAGAACCGTGAAACGCCGCTTCCCGCTCCCAGTGCTTCAACAGTTCATAGTCATTCGTTTCGCGCGCTTTTTTCATCATTTTTTCCGCTTTATTTAAGCCGTCCACATAGCTTTGATGATGCTTTGTATGATGCAGCTGCATAATTTCTCTGGAAATATGCGGCTCAAGCGCATCGTAGCTGTATGGCAGCGGCGGGAGAACATGCCTGCCTGCTGCCACATATGTTTCTTGTCTTTCTTCTGCCTCGCTTTCTTCCTGGCCAATGGCTGTTTGTTGTCTTTCTTCTATCCCGCTTTCTTCCTGTCCGATAGCCGTTTGTTGCCTTTCTTCTATCCCGCTTTCTTCCTGTCTGATAGCCGTTTGTCGCCTTTCTTCTATCCCGCTTTCTTCCTGTCTGATAGCCGTTTGTTGCCTTTCTTCTATTCTGCTTTCCTCCTGTCCGATGGCCGACTGTCCATTTTGCTGAAGCGCCAGCGCTTTTTCATATACTTCGTCCACCATGCGCTGAAGTTCATAAATGGCGTCTTCCGCCCATTCGTTGCCATGATTTTCAATGTAGGAAAGCAAGGAATCAACGCGGCAATCGTCGTTGCCCTCTCCCCGTTGCAGCAAAATTTGTTCCACCTGTTTTCCCCATTCTTTTACTTCCGCCACATATTGTTGAAATAGTTCTTGTTCGTTCATCTCGAAACCCTCCTTTTTTTATCACCCATATCGTATGCCAACAGCCTAAAACTCGTTCTTGTCCGCATTCACCCATTTCCTTTACGTTCATACATATAAAATCGAGGTGAGGAACAAATGAACAAAACATTGGAACAAGAAGCATTATGGGAAATGCGCTTTTGGATGCAAATTCTTGGCGATCATTGTCGATTTATTCTTGAATCTTTAGCAGAAAAAGAAAAAGCGGAAATCGATCAAGCGAAACGATTCATGCATGTATTTGATGAACTGTTAGAAGAAGCGCGCCGACCGCCAGCAGAATCTTGGACTGCGCTTATTCAGCGCGGAAAAGAGGCGAGTGAACAGCTGCGGGCATTTAAACTTCATTTGTTGAAACGACTTTTGACAGAAAAAATCAGCTTTTCCCTTCCTCCCACTTTCGTCAATCATATGGTAAATGAATTGGAAGAATGGCTGCGACTTGCCGGCTATTACGCGCAAGGAAAGCGTCCGCCTAGCGTCCATCCGCTTCATCATGATTTGTTATGGCTGCTTGACGCTGCTGGTCATGCCGATGCGATCCATGACCGCCTTGACCATGCGGAAAAAAATTTGAAACGACAGAGCCATGTATTTGCAAAAGAATGGGAAGAGCTTTACTTAAAAGCGATCGAAATGGCCGGGTATTTACGGGCCCATATTTATCAGTTTCCAGCACTGCATCGCTTCCATCACGACATTGAATTGGAAATGGTTATTTTTCAGTGCTTTTTACGTGAATTGGAAGAAATGGAGCTGAACAAAGAAGTGCTTGGCGTCCTGACGCCGCTGATGGCGGACCATATGGCAAGGGAAGAATGTTATTATTTGCAAAAATTAGCGGAAACGACGGCGGAAGTAAAGCCGCCTGTCTGCGATCCAACGAAACCACGGGTAGAATAACGAAAAAAAAGCTGCCCCGCCTATGGGGACAGCCTGCCTATTTGGATTGAATCGCCTTCGTGCGATAGTCTGTTTCATAAAATTCCAACTCTTCGCGAATCGTCTGAAATTCGCTTTCCAGCGACAGCAACAGCTTCTTGAACGAAGGAGGAGGAGTTTGGCGAAATTTCAGCGAGTTGCGCCCCGTGTATGCAGAACGACTGTCTTCATACCAGGCATCGCTTTTCGGCGTAAAATATTCCGCGACACATAAATGATAAACGCGATACAGCGTCTTTTCCGCCGCCGTTTTGCGAAACGGCTCTTCACTCAATACGATGCGGCACGCATCAAGCCCCTCTTCACAATAGACAACAAGGCGGCGCAAATTGGAAAGCAGCAATTGATAATATGCTTTATCCCCATCTCTTTGTTCTTCCAATAGTTTGGACAGCGTCGTCTCGTTTAAATAATCGGTAAGCGTCTGCACCATGTTTTGCAAAAAAGCTTCAACTTGTTTCGTTTGCTGGAAAACGATTGAGTTTGCCATACAGAAAAACCCCCGTTGCTTAGTTTAAGATGGCTGACGGACAAAAAGGAGCGGCGACGATAATGAATATTGCCCTTTTGTCTCCAGCTCCGTAAATAGTTCCGGCAGTTTCGTAAAGTCCATGTGCGCAAAATAGCGGCGGAATTCTTCTTCCTCATTGATATATACGCGTTTGCGGTGGCGAAAGCTCGGGTTTTGCAATAAGCAGACAAAGGCAACAATGTCGCGGAAATAAACGTCACGCCCTGGAACAGCAAAAATCGGATCTCCCTCATATGGCGTATACGCGGAAATGGATTGCTCAAAATAACGCAAATATAAGACATGAAGCGTCTTTTCCACTCCGTCTTCACGAAACGTTACTTCTGAACGGTTGAAATAATCCTCAAACGTATTCGATTGCGATTTTTCCAGTTCATGCCCTTGCAAGCGGCAAATTTGCATAAAACGGCCCCCTTATTCACATCCGAAACGATATGCCCCCTTTACTCTTATCTTATCATACTCACGTTGACTCGTTAAAATTTTCTTCAAATTTTTCAAAAAATAAATCCGCTTCCTTCTCCATTTCGCCGTCCGCCTGTAATTCCGGAAGCGGGGGCAGTTCCTCTAACGTTTTGAGCCCAAAGTAGTCCAAAAATTCTTTTGTCGTGCCATATAAAATCGGGCGTCCTGTTCCTTCCGCACGCCCGACTTCTTTGATCAGCGCTCTCGCCATTAACGTTTGGATCGGCTTGTCGCTTTTCACCCCGCGGATTTCTTCGATTTCCGCCCTGGTGATCGGCTGGCGGTACGCAATAATTGCCAGCGTTTCGAGCGCCGCTTGCGACAATGAAGTAGAGCTAGGCGATTCGACAAGCTTTTTTAAATAAGGGGCATGTTCTTTTTTCGTCGCCAGCTGAAACACCCCCGCCAACTCCACAAGCTGAATGCCGCGCTGCCCGCGTTCATACTCTTCTTTTAAAGCAGAAATAATCTCTTTCGCCTGCTCCTCTTTGATTTCTAATACGGAAGCGATTTGCTGAAGGGACAGCCCCTCGTCGCCGGCCGCAAACAACAGCCCTTCGACAATCGCTTTATATTCGCTCATCTCCATGTTATTCCATCCTTTCATTGCTAGAGATGAAAATGTCGGCAAAATTCCGTTCTTGTTCAATAATGATTGCGTTTTTTTTCATCAGCTCTAAAATCGCTAAAAACGTGACGACAATATATCCACGGTCATAATACGGAAATAAATCATAAAAATTTTTGCGCGTTTTCGTGCGCTTTAGCTCTTGTAAAATTTCTTCCATGCGCTTTTCAATGGAAATGTCTTGCCGGGCGATTTTTGTCCGCAGCGGCTTTTGCAATTTTTTACGGCGCAACAGCTTGGAGAGCGCGCCAAGCATGTCGTACACATTGACTTGAAGCGGCCGCTGCATCAGTTCCTTTTCGTCCGCGTATATGCTTAAATCACTCGGCGGCTTCGTAAATAAAAGCGCCCGTTCTTCTTCCTTCTTTTTTAACTCCTGCGCCGCTTCTTTATATTTTTTATATTCTAACAGCCGCTGCATCAGTTCTTCACGCGGGTCACTTTCCGGCAGCTCCATTCCTTCGTCCAATATTTCTTCCTCATGTTTCGGCAGCAGCATTTTGCTTTTGATCGCCAACAGCGTTGCCGCCATCACTAAATATTCACTGGCGATATCCAACTGCAATTCTTGCATCGTATGAATATACTCCATATACTGCTCGGTAATTTGCGCGACTGGAATATCATAAATATCAATTTCATAGCGATTAATTAAATGCAGTAAAAGGTCAAGCGGACCTTCAAACGCATCAATTTTCACGTTATATTGCACGTTCATCCCACCATTTTATGACACTATCGATAAGTATAGACGATAATCTGGCATTGTCCAAGCAATTTTTTACGACTAATATGATACAATGGATACCATATGGATACAACAATAGGAAAGGTCGTGAAGTCATGTATCCCTGAAGCCTATATCCGTTATTTAGTTCATTTTCATACCGACCGCGATTATTTCGAGTGTCATGAAATATTAGAAGAACATTGGAAAAAAGATGGTTACAAAAAAGTATGGGTGGTGCTTATTCAAATTGCCGTCGCGCTGTACCATCATCGCCGCGGCAACAATCAAGGGGCGCTGCGCATGATGCAAAAAGCGCGATCGCTTTTAGAAAAAGAAGAGCGAGCCATCCATGGACTGGGTCTGGATGAACAGCTGCTTGCCGAACAGCTCGAACGCTATATGGAACGGATTATGCAAAATAAAGAATATGAAAGCATCAAACTGCCAATTCGCGATGAAACATTGCGGAAAATATGTCAAACGATATGTGAAAAACAGGGGCTTACTTGGGGACAAGCAAGCGACTTAAACAATGTTTATTTAATGCACAAGCATAAATTG
Organism: Parageobacillus sp. VR-IP; assembly: GCF_013357975.1. Lineage (NCBI taxonomy): Bacteria > Bacillati > Bacillota > Bacilli > Caryophanales > Anoxybacillaceae > Parageobacillus > Parageobacillus sp. VR-IP. The sequence continues at coordinate 203,454 of NZ_JABVYQ010000005.1, read as the reverse complement.
CGCGACCGCACGGAAGTGATCGCGGCTCGAGAAAGAAAAAGAAAGAATAAAGAGCTGCCGGACCGTTAAGCGGCAGCTCTTTTGCATTGGTGTTAACACTCGCATTTATCGAAAAAGGCCGAGGTAAATTCATTTCCCTGCAATCGATGGTTTGGATACATATCTTTTAGAGCTTTGACCATTTGCTTTCCAATCCCCTGATGGCGGTGCGAAGGGTTGACGCTGATATGCTGGATTTCGACAACGTCTTGATCGCGCAACAGTACTCCGATAATGCCGACAATGTCATCGTCTTCTTTCCATAAAAACAGTTGCCAGTCGTCGTTTGTTTCATACTGTTTGATCGTTTGCTGCAGCTTTTTTAGATCTTTTTCTGTCGGCATGAACGACAGAAGCCCCATGGCAATCTTTTCATAGTTTTTCCGATAACGAATCAGCATAAAAAATCCCTCATTATCGACAAAGACTTTTCCAAAACAGAAAAGTTTTTGTCATTTTTCTCATTACGTATTATAAACGTTCTTAATGATATTGTGAACTATTTCGCGCATTTTTACACAACTTATGCAAGCGTCCGCAGCAAGTTCGCCATTTCAATGGCGCTTACTGCTGCTTCCCAACCTTTGTTTCCCGCTTTCGTGCCAGCCCGTTCAATCGCTTGTTCAATCGTATCAGTCGTTAACACGCCAAATATAACCGGTGTTCCGGTCGATAGCGCTGCGTGCGAAACTCCTTTTGCCACTTCATTGCATACGTAATCATAATGGCTTGTCGCGCCGCGGATGACAGCGCCAAGCGCAATCACCGCATCATATTGCTTCGATTCTGCTAATTTTTTCGCCAACAGCGGAATTTCAAACGCCCCAGGCACCCATGCGACCGTCACCTCGTCTTCGTTGACCCCGTGCCGCTTCAGGCCATCAAGCGCTCCAGACAACAATTTGCTTGTAATAAATTCATTAAAGCGGGAAACGACGATCGCGATTTTCAATCCTGTGCCAACTAAATTGCCTTCCATTACTCTCATTGCTAGTCCTGGTTACTAAAATCTGTAAAAATCGACTCCTCGCGGTGGAACCAGCAAAACTGCTTGCCGCTCAGGAAACACCTGAGTTCCATCAGAAAGGGAATCCCTCATGTCTCACCTGCCGTGAAAGACACCCCGTGGCTCGCTGTCAGCGGCGGCACTTGTCGTGCACCATTCCTTCCATCGGTCAGCACACGACAACGATTTTAGCAACCAGGTCTACACCTCCTTTAGTTGAATTTGATACTGACTTAGCCAACAACATTTGTGCAGAATGTTCCATAATGGCCATTCATGTTCCTCTTTGAAGTTCTCGATCTTTTTCAGCGTCATACCTAGATATTGTCGTTGTTTCATTCCGCTTTTTGAGTGCTTGTAGGATTCTTCCATCGATCCTAACACAGCAACCAAATGGCGTTTCACTTTCGTTTTTATATGAACGAAGTTGTGATTCATCATCGGAAACGATTTTCATCACCCGAACGTTTTCATCCCCTTGTCGTCCCCCTTGTTTGGATTCCTTAGAACATATATTCGCCAACTCTTCTTCCTTTCCTTTTTACATGCGGAAGGGAGAGAGGATTTTTTATCCTAAGACAGGAGACGATGGAAAAGATGGAGAACATCCGCCTCTTTGCGTTCAATAACAAATAACAGGAGATATTTACATGATTTTATACCTTTTTATAGATGTTTAACAAACTGCTTATACCTCCTATCTTTTCCACCCATCGATTTTATCATAATCCAAAACAGCAAAAGACACGAACTATTGCTTATAAATGGAGCATATGCCCTAACTTTTCATACTTGGTGCGCAAATATTTTTCATTTTCTTTTTTCATCGGCATTTGCAGCGGAACGCGTTCGACTACCTCAAGGCCGTGTCCTTTTAAGCCGGCGATTTTGCGCGGATTGTTCGTCAATAAACGTATTTTTGTCACACCGAGGTCTTTTAAAATTTGCGCGCCGATGCCATAATCGCGCAAATCGGCAGGAAACCCGAGCTTTTCATTGGCTTCTACCGTATCATAGCCTTGCTCTTGCAGCTTATACGCGCGCAGTTTATTCATTAATCCAATGCCGCGCCCTTCTTGGCGCATATATAAGAGAACGCCGCGCCCTTCTTCTTCAATTTGGCGGAGTGCTGCATGAAGCTGCGGTCCGCAATCGCAGCGATACGAGCCAAACACATCTCCTGTTAAACATTCAGAATGCACGCGGACAAGAATCGGTTCGTCCGGAACAATTTCGCCTTTTACGAGCGCCACATGTTCTTTTCCATCAACTACATTTGTATAGCCGACCGCTTTAAACCGACCGAATTCTGTCGGCAGCATCACTTCCACTTCGCGCTTTACAAGCTTTTCTCTCTGGCTGCGATATTGAATTAAATCTTTAATCGTAATCATTTTCAATCCAAACTCATCCGCGATCTTGCGCAAATCCGGAACGCGTGCCATCGTGCCGTCTTCTTTAATAATCTCGCAAATCACTCCGGCCGGCTTTGCTCCGCATAACCGAGCTAAATCCACCGCCGCTTCCGTATGGCCGGCGCGCCGCAATACACCACCTTTTTTCGCGACGAGCGGAAACACATGTCCCGGCCGTTTAAAATCGCTTGCTTTGGCGTTAGGATCGAGCAGCGCCTGAATTGTCATCGAACGTTCATAGGCGCTGATTCCCGTCGTCGTCGATTTATAATCGATGCTGACGGTAAACGCCGTGCCATGGGAATCGGTATTATGGTTTACCATTGGGGCAAGGTCCATCTTGTCCGCCAATTCTTCGGTAATCGGCACGCAAACAAGCCCGCGCCCATATTTAATCATAAAATTGATCACTTCCGGCGTCGCTTTTTCGGCCAGTGCCACAAAATCCCCTTCATTTTCCCGGTCTTCGTCATCGCATACGATAATTACTTCTCCTTGCTTCAATGCCTCAAGTGCTGCTTCAATCGTATCAAACATCTGTTTGTGCCCCCTTTTTAGCTTTACTTATAGCCATGCCGTTCCAAAAATTCGAGCGTAATGGCCGATTGCGTTGCTTCCTTTTTTTCTTTCATAAATTGGGCAACATATTTCCCGATCATATCGCACTCAATGTTGACAATATCCCCTGGATGTTTTTCCCCTAAAATCGTTTCCGCACGCGTATGGGGGATGAGGGAAATCGTAAATGTATGATCCGTCATTCCAAAAATCGTTAAACTTGTGCCGTCGACTGCGACCGATCCTTTTAAAATCATATATTTGCGCAGTTCTTTTGGAATTTCAATTTCGTAGTATACCGCATTGGCCGACGGCCATTTGCGGACAATCCGGCCGATGCCGTCCACATGCCCGGAAACGAAATGGCCGCCGAAACGTCCATTCGCCGCCATCGCCCGTTCCAGATTGACTTTGGACCCTTTTGTTAATGTGCGGAGCGACGTCGCTTTGACTGTTTCCGGCATCACATCGACCGTAAACGTACGGTCGGTAAAGGACGTGACCGTCAAACAAACCCCGTTGACCGCGATGCTGTCTCCAAGATGGACATCCGTCAAAATTTTTTTTGCACCGATCGTCATCACAATCGCTTCACCCGACTGCTGTATTTGTTCGATCGTGCCGATTTCTTCCACAATTCCGGTAAACATCCTTCATTCACCCTTTATATGTTCGGTATGGCAACGATTTTTATATCGGAACCGATCCTTTCCACTTGGCGGATTTGAAGCTCCATCACCTCCGCCATATTGGCAAAACCGACCCCGCCGATTGGCGTCGGCGCCTGTTTTCCGCCGATGATTTTCGGGGCAAAATAGGCGACAATTTCATTTACTGCCCCCGCGCGGATAAAGCTGTCATGCACATGCGATCCACCTTCGACAAAAAGCGAAGTAATTCGTTTTCTGCCAAGCACGTGCAATAATTCTTTGATATCGATGTAAGGTTTATCCATGGAAATCACTTTTACATCTTCTTTCTCATACTGTCTCTTTTTTTCCTCACTGGCCTCACTGCCGACAACGATCCACGTTTCCGCCGCGCCGTCACGGATCACGTTGGCATCGAGCGGGGTGCGCAAATGCGTATCCAAGACGATGCGGATCGGGTTTTTTCCGCCCTCCACAAGCCTTACTGTCAAGCTCGGATTGTCGGCAATCACCGTATTGACCCCGACAAGAATCGCATCGTGCAGCGCCCGGTAACGATGCACGTCTTCCCGGGCCGCTTCCGATGTAATCCATTTGCTTTCCCCGGTCGACGTCGCGATTTTTCCATCCAGGCTGCTTGCATATTTGAGCGTCACAAACGGCGTTTTCGTTGCAATATAGTGGAAAAATACGCGGTTTAATTCATCTGCTTCTTCTTTCAGCACGCCAAGCTGTACCTCAATTCCCGCCTTTTGTAGCTTTTCGATTCCCTTTCCGGCCACAAGTGGATTCGGATCCGTCGTAGCGATGACGACGCGGCGGACGCCCGTTTCGATCAACAAATCGGCGCAGGGCGGCGTCTGCCCGTAATGGCTGCACGGCTCTAATGTGACATAGACCGTCGCACCCTTCGCCTTTTCGCCGGCCATGCGGACGGCATGTACTTCCGCATGCGGCTCCCCTGCTTTTAAATGGGCGCCCAATCCGACCACTTCTCCATCTTTCACGACCACCGCCCCGACAACCGGATTAGGAGACGTCTGTCCGATCCCTGCTTTGGCGATTTCAAGGGCCATGCGCATATATTGTTCATCGCTTCGCACCATGTTTGCCTCCTTTTTCCCATAAAGAAAAGCCCCAGGTGCAACATCCTGGGGCAAAGTTATGTAGAATCATCAGCAACGTATGTAAAAAACGCAAAGCGGGGCTCGTTTCCTTTTTAGATAAACCGACCGACATAAAAACAAATATCGCCTATGGATATTTTTAACAAAATGGTTGCCGTCTATCTGTAAAAAAACGAAAAAGGAACTGCGAAAAGTGATGCTTCCCCGCTTAAACAGCTGCCGTTCGAAATGCCTTGACATCCTGCAGCAAAGGCAGAAACCGCGCAGGGGAAATGCCTACGCAACACGAACAGGCAATCATTTATACGTTGTGATCCTTCTCCCATCCAGACTATACTGTCGGCTCCGGAATCGCACCGGATCGTGCCTGTACGGCTCGCGGGCTGAGAAGCGCATCGCTTCATCACCGCCGGTCGGGAATTTCACCCTGCCCCGAAGGATACACCGGTATGAAATTGAAATTTTTTAATTTTTAATTATTATATCACATGATAACCATTTGTCCATTCTTCCATAGCATTGTCGTTATTTGGCAATGAATATCCAGTAAATCGCTCCCCACAGCAGGCTTGCTCCAAACAGGAGAAAAAATAAAAGCCAATTTCTTCGCTTCATTTTTTCACCTCTTGCTATGATCTGAATACGACGTGGAAAAAAGACTTAACAGCTCCGCCGTCTGCCAAGTCTTTTTTCCGTCTGTTTATTCCTCATCAAACACTTTAACTTCTTTCATGACATCCCCGTTTTTCATGGATTTTACTACATCCATTCCCGATGTCACTTGGCCAAACACCGTGTGGATGCCATCAAGGTGCGGCTGCGGTTCATGCACAATAAAAAACTGGCAGCTTCCTGTATCGCGTCCACGGTGCGCCATCGAAATCGCACCAGTCACATGCTTATGTGGATTGTTGTCCGTTTCGCACGGAATCGTATAGCCTGCATCCCCCGTGCCGTTGCCATACGGACATCCGCCTTGGCTGACGAACCCAGGAATGACGCGATGGAACGTTAATCCATTATAAAAACCTTCATTCGCTAATTTTTCAAAGTTAGCAACCGTAATCGGCGCTTCATTTGGAAACAGTTCAAACTCGATTTTTCCTCCATTTTCCATTAAAATATATCCTTTTTTCGCCATACATTCCAACTCCTTTTTTGACTTACGCATCATTATCATACTATTATAGTTGATATAAAAAAAGCAAGAAACTTCACATAGCACATCGATATTGGCAGATCCAGCAAGCAATATAGCCAAACGCATATGATACAATAAAATGATAGCACTAAAAACGCATATATTTTAAAAATGATGGAAGCTATGGTATTCTCGCTTACATACCCCTCCTGCTCCTATAAGTGTTAAACTTACAAAATGGATGGTGAGGGAAATGCAAGAGACGGCATTTTAGTAGAAAAAAATGGCGGAAAACGTTATAATCAATTTACCTTTACTAAAGGGGGATATGTCGTTATGAAACGAATATTGGCAAGTTGCTTGCTTGCAGCGCTGTTCTTTACATTCCCGGCGATGGCGGCTGCCGATGCCGCGGAAGGTGATGTGATTATTACGTTGGGCGAGAACTTGACCGAGCCGCAAAAGCAAAAAGTATTAGAAGAAATGAACGCGCCGGATAACGCGCAAATCATCACCGTTTCCAACGCTGAAGAACATAAATATCTCGATGGGCTAATCCCGAAAGCGCAAATTGGAACGCGTGCGATTTCATCAGCGATGATCACAATCGGCGCCCAAGGTTCCGGATTGGACGTGGAAACACATAACATTACATGGGTAACAAAAGAGATGTATACAAACGCGCTGATTACAGCCGGGGTAAAAGACGCGAAAATTTATGTCACCGCTCCGTCTCCGGTATCCGGCACAGCTGCATTGACCGGGTTGATGAAAGCGTATGAAGTTTCTTCCGATAAAGTGATTCCTGATGAGGTGAAAAAAGTAGCAACGGAAGAAATGGTAAAAACCGCAAAGCTTGGAGATTCCATCGGACAGGATAAAGCAGTGGCTCTCCTTGCCAAAATAAAAGAGGAAATCGCCAACAATCCGCCGCAAACGGATGCTGATTTACGAGCGCTTATTGAAAAAGTAGCAAAGGACCTTGGAATTACGTTAACGGAAGATGAAATAAACAGTTTAATTTCATTATTCAATAAAATGAAAAACGCTAATATTGATTGGAATCAAGTAAATGATCAATTAAGCAAGGCGAAAGACAAACTATCCGCTTTTCTGCAATCAGACGAGGGAAAAACGTTTATCCAAAACATTATCGACATTTTAAAGGAAATTTGGAACGCCATTAAATCAGCCTTTTCTTCTTCCGAGCCGCAAAACAATCAATAGCGAAAAAGGCGCCCAAGGAAACAGGGCGCCTTTTTCGTCTGCTTACTTATTCACTTTTGTCTTTAGCGGTAAATCCAGCCGCACTAAATCTTCATACGTTTCCCGCTTCACTACGAGCTGCGCTTCGCCGTTTTCGACAAACACAACAGCCGGGCGCGGAATGCGGTTATAGTTGTTTGCCATCGAATAGCCGTATGCACCCGTACAAAAAACGGCTAAATAGTCCCCTGGCTTGGCTTTTGGAAGCGGCAAATCCCAAATCAGCATATCTCCTGATTCGCAGCACTTCCCTGCGATGGAGACAATTTCATTTTTTTCATCGAGCACCCGATTCGCCAGCACCGCTTCATACTTCGCTTCATACAGAGCTGGACGGATATTGTCGCTCATGCCGCCGTCGACGGCCACATAATGCCGGACGTTCGGTACGTCTTTGCGCGAACCGATCGAATAAATCGTCGTCCCGGCATCACCGACAAGGGAACGGCCCGGCTCAATCCAAATTTCTGGCATCGCGATACCTTGTTCGCTCACTTGTTTTTTCACTTCACTGACGATTTGGTCCACATATTCGGAAACCGGAATCGGATCATCTTCCTCGGTGTAACGGATGCCAAAGCCGCCGCCGAGGTTGACAACGGCAGGGACAAACCCGTATGCTTCTTTCCAATAAGCAATTTTTTGGAAAATTTTCTGCGCTGCCAACACAAACCCCGTTGTTTCAAAAATTTGCGAACCGATATGGCAGTGAATGCCTAATACAGAAAAAGAGGAAGAAGATAATGTTCTCACAAGCGCCTGCTCCGCTTGACCGTTGTTTAAATCAAAACCAAATTTCGAATCTTCTTGACCGGTTAAAATATAATCGTGTGTATGGGCTTCAACTCCAGGAGTAACGCGTATCAAAATGGCAATCGTTTTTCCGTATTGTTTTCCGAGCTGTTCTAGCAATTCCAGTTCGTAAAAATTATCGACAACGATGCAGCCAACTCCATGGTCCAGCGCCATCATTAACTCTTCGCGGCTTTTATTGTTTCCATGGAAATGGATGCGCTTGGGCGGAAATCCTGCTTGTATCGCTGTATACAATTCCCCGCCTGATACGACATCGAGCGACAGCCCTTCTTCTTCGGCTAACTGAACCATTGCAATCGAAGAAAATGCTTTACTTGCGTAAGCGACTTGCGCTGCGACGCCTTGTTTACGAAATGCTTCTTTAAACGCGCGCGCCCGCGCACGGATTAAAGCCACATCATAAATATACAGCGGCGTCCCGTATTCTTTCGCTAGCTCGACCGCATCGACACCGCCGATTTCCAAATGCCCTTTGTCATTGACTCGGCTTGTCCCATGAAAGAACATACAAATCCCTCATTCCCTAAAAATAAAATTATTCAATATAAGAAATTTTTACGCATATCGAAAGCAAAAAAGACAGTTAACATCCAGGATAACTGCCTTTTTGCAGAGAAAAGATTACGTATAACTTATCATAATTATAAAAAAGTTGCAACATGTGTGTGGATGAACTAATAAAAACCAGTTATGCATCGATCATGCTAAAGCCCGCCAGCTTTGCGCTTTGCCGGCGGGACAGCTGCAATATGGATCATTCACACGCGTCATTTTCGCAAATTTAGGACGGCTGCTTGCGTTGGTTTTGTGGATGAACAATGCTTGGCCTTACTTTAGCGCCTGCAACAGAACGACGGACGATAATTTGCATAAACGCCGCCGGGTTAAACGGAATAAACGGCCATAAATACGGCGTGTTTAAGGAACGAATATGAGCGAGCCAAAGCAAGTAGACCGTTGTGCCGATCACAAGTCCCGGCACTTTAAACATCTCCACTAGAATGACAAGAATTAGGCGGGATATTTTATTCGCAATGCTCAATTCGTAACTTGGTGTCGCAAACGAGCCGATGGCGGAGACAGAAACATATAAAATTACTTCCGGAACGAACAGTCCGACTTCAATCGCAATTTCCCCAATTAACACAGCAGCAATTAACCCCATCGCGGTAGAAAGCGGCGTTGGCGTATGAATCGCGGCCATGCGCAAAAACTCAATCCCAAAATCCGCTAATAAAACTTGAATAAAAACTGGGATATTCGTGTGTTTGTTGGGCCCGATAAATGCCCACGAATCCGGCAATAAAGATGGTTCAAGGACAAACAATACCCAAAGCGGAAGCAAAAACAGCGATGTCAGGATTCCTAAAAAACGCACCCAGCGCACGAATGTTCCGACTGCAGGAGACTGTCGGTATTCTTCGGCATGCTGCACATGGTGGAAAAATGTCGTCGGAGTAATAATGACGCTTGGCGATGTATCGACCATGATCAAAACGTGTCCCTCAAGCAAATGGGTGGCAGCCACGTCCGGCCGTTCCGTATACCGAACGAGCGGATACGGATTATATCCTTGTTTTACTAAAAACTCTTCTATCGTTTTATCCCCCATTGTCAGTCCGTCAACACTCATTTGCTGCAGCTCCTGTTTTACTAGCTCCACCAGTCCCGGGTCAGCCACATCTTTAATATAAGCGATGCAAACATCGGTTTTTGAACGCTCGCCAACCTGCAGGATTTCAAAACGAAGCCGCTCATCACGGATGCGACGCCGCGTCAACGCAGTATTGACGATAATATTTTCGACATAGCCGTCCCGCGCCCCGCGCACCACTTTTTCTGTATCTGGTTCTTCCGGCTGCCGCCCCGGATAGCTGCGCACGTCAACGACGAACCCTGTTGATTCCCCTTCAATTAAAATGACAATTAAACCAGACAGAAGCTTATCCACTGCTTCATCTAAATTAGTGACCGGGCTTACCTGCTGATGAACAAGGCGATTTTCAATAATTTGCTTTGCCCGCTCCGTCTGCCGTTCATTGTCATTAATGCGGACAATTTGTTTGAGCAGCTCCATTAAATATTGCGTGTCACATAAACCGTTGCAATAGTAAATATGTACTTCGCGGTTTAATACATGAACCTTCCGTACTCCTAAATCAAAACTTGTCCCAATACCAATTTTTTCTCTAAAAAATTTTTCATTGTCGACTAGTTTTTCGAAAATAGGAATGTTATTCGTTTTGGTCGGCATGATAACCACTCCTTTCCAGGATCAGCTCCACTGCTTTTCGCGTAATCGGTGAACCGTATTTAATATGGTCGCGGTATCCCATTTTGCCAATATCGCCGATTCCGACGATGATCGGAATCTTTAATTGATCCAAACAATAGACGGTATCTCCGTTAATCCGTCCGACTTCCAGCTCGCAAATTCCTTCTTTATCTACCCCATACTCTGTTACATTTCCGTCACGGTCGATGCTGACATGCACTTTTGCCCATTCATGCTTACGCGTATTGGAAGCGACGGCAAGCGCTCCTAACACTTCTATTTGCTCATGGGTTGCCACATATTTGAGCGCCTGTTCCCCCGCTCCTTCACCAATGGCACCACAATCATCAAACATGACGAATACAGGATCATATGGGGTTTGTAAAATCAGCTGCACCAGCTCTTTGCCGGCTAGTCTGGTGGGATTGCCATGAGAGCGAGAAATACAGCGTCCGCCGATTTGCCCAGCAATATATTGAATTGTTCGATAGGCGAACTCATCCCCATCGGTTACTAATATGACCCGTCTTTTTTTCATAGCGATTATCCTTTCGGCTTGCATATAAGCGCAGTGAAAAAGGAAAGGACAATAGCAAAGGAAAGAATGGCGCCGGTAAATTGAAACATCGCCGCGCCGATCGTCAGCCATCCGTCCAGCTCTTTTTGCGACAATATACCTTTGGTGAGAAAATAGCCAAAACCGCTAAGCGGCAGCGTCGCACCTGCCCCGGCAAACGCAACAATTCGATCATAAATCCCGCTGATTCCCAAAATGACGCCAACGGCCACAAGCAAGCTCATGACATGCAGTTGTGGCAGTTTGCCCACATCCATGGCCAACTGTGCCAGCGCGCAAATCCCCCCTCCAGCCATAAACGCCACTACATAATCCATTCCTCATTCCTCCTTCGCTGCTTCAATGACCACACCATGGGCGATCGCTGGAATCGACTGTTTTTGCTGTACCATCGTCTGGCTTAATAGCGCCCCGGTTGCGACAACGAAAATTTTGCGAAACGCCCCGCGTTCCATTTCTTTCAACAAATGCCCATAAGTGACGACCGCACAGCAAGCACAGCCGCTTCCACCGGCAAATATTTTTTGATCGGGATGGTAAATCATTAAACCGCAGTCATTATAGTTGTTTGTGACATCATATCCTGATTCGGCAAGCAGCTGTCTGACGATCACGCTTCCGACCCTGGATAAATCACCGGTGACAATCAAGTCATAATCACTAGGAGAAATGCCCAAATCGTTAAAATGCTGCTCGATCGTGCTTGCCGCAGCGGGGGCCATCGCCGAGCCCATATCTAAAGGATTCGTCATTCCAGCGTCCACGACTTTGCCGATCGTCGCCGCGGCGATGCGCCATCGCCCCGGCTTGCGTCCAAGCACCACCGCTCCTGCGCCGGTCACCGTAAACGTCGCCGTCTTCGGCTTTTGAATACCCAGCTCGGTCGGATAACGGAACTGCCGCTCCGCAGTAGCATTATGGCTGCTTGTTGCCGCCAGCACCGATCGGGCGAAACCTCCATCAATAAAAGCAGCAGCAGCCGCTATGGTTTGCATGGAAGTCGAACAAGCACCGAACATACACAAAAACGGGACAGGAATCTCCCGAGCCACGTAGTTGGCAGTTACGTTTTGATTCAGCAAGTCCCCAGCGAGAAACAAATCAATATCAGCGAAAGAAAGGCGCCCTTTTTCTAGGCAAATTTGGATCGCTTCCTGCATTAAACGCCGCTCAGCCAACTCCCATGTTTTCTCCCCACAATACAAGTCATCGTGCACGATATCAAAACTGTCGCGCAGCGGCCCTTCTGCTTCTAACGGCCCGACTGCCGTTCCCGCCTCTTGAATATAAATGCCATGTTCAAACACCCATGTTTGTTTTCCAACCAGCTTCATGAGAAATCCCTCTTTCTCCTCAAGACACGATGTAATAGAAAAGACCGAGCAAATAGGCAGCAACAATGCCATAGACAATCGCCGCACCGCCTGATTTAAACATTTGGCTAGCAATTCCTGCCGTCCATCCTTCACTGCGATGCTCGATCGCCGCGCTTGCCAGCGCATTCGCCAACCCTGTCATCAGCATCGTGGCCCCCGCACCGGCAAACTGGCTGAAATCGTCATACTTTCCTGCTCCCGTGAGGACAATCGCGAAAAACATCATCGTCATCACCGCCAGCTGCTGTGCGGAAATAGCGGAAATAGAGAAGAAACTGCTGTACCATTTTGCCAGCCATTCCGCCAGTGCACAAAGTAAACCGCCGACAACAAATGCTTTCACGCTGTTGAAAAAATACGGGGGAGCAGGCTGAAACGCTTTTACTGCCTGACGATAATTTGTTTTTAAGCTCATCTCTCCTTCCCCCCTTATTGAAAGTAATCGACAAAATAAATCCAGTGAAACAGCGAGCCGACGACCTTGCCAAAAGCAATCGCCATCAATAAAATGACAATTTTATCCTCCACCCCGATTCGTTTCGCTAAAATCGGCCATACGTTCAGCACTTCCGTTAACGCAGCAGCAAGCATTCCGATAAATACTCCATGGAGCAAGCCGACCGGAATCAGCCAATATTTGGATACATATAAAATAGAGTGACGCAAACTCATCCACCCGCCTACAACCGCGCCGACTACTGCGCTCCATTCATAAGCATGAATTCGTTTCATTGTTTTCGTTAATTGCGTTAAGCGGGGAATGACGCCAAGAACGACTAAAAAAGCAACAAACCCTGTTCCAACAGCCAGCCCTCCTGCGAAGCCGACAAAGATCACCGTTAAAATCTCAATTGTCATCAATTTTTCTCATACTTTCTTTGTTTTCATGTAAAATGACATATTGATCAATCGATTGCTGATAATTAAACATCTCGACTTCCAAAGGGCTAGGCTCCTCATTAATTCGTTTACGAAACACATAATTAAAGAATAAAATCATGCCGATCCCCAATCCAAGCGAATATGGAATTTGCAGCAACAACGGCTTATCGACTTTTTTTCCCGTTATTATTTCGTAAAGATGCTGATGCACTTGCTGCATGCTGACATCTTCATGGAAGTTCATAATAGCCATAGCCGAGCCAACAAAAAGCAACAACCATATCAAAAGGAAATAAGCAGTGGAAAAACGTCTCTTTTCGTAGACGACCTCGATAATCGTCTGCGATGGTCCGACCGTTTGCACGTCAAGAGAACGATCTGCTTGCAACACAGCTCTCACTACTTTCATGACATCGATAATGACGATATTTTTATCGCTCGGCTGAATTTGATACAGCGGGATTGTCTGCAATTGCTTCACCATACCGCTATCCGTTGCCATGACTTGCGCAACATCGCCGACAGTGATAGCGGAGTTGGGTTTTACTTGGACACGATGCCGCAACTTGATAAAGACAGTTTCTCCCATCTGCCTCACACCTTAATTTGTAATTTTTTTGTATATTAAAGTTGCCCCTTCGCTTTTCTTTAGTATGTTTGGCCAAAAAAGGGATCATGCGGCCGTGCAGCTCTTACCACCAATTTCATAAAAATAAAAAAGAATGGATGGCTATCCATCCATTCTCTCTTTTATTTGCTGCAATATTTTTTTTTCAAGCCGGGATACTTGCACTTGAGAGATGCCTAATCTAGATGCCACTTCTGATTGGGTCTGGTCTTTGTAATAGCGCAAATAGACAATGAGCCGCTCTCGTTCATCAAGTTCCTCAATCGCTTTTTTTAGCGCGATTTTATCAAACCATGAAACTTCGTCGGAATCAGCGATTTGGTCAAGAAGCGTAATCGGATCGCCGTCGTTTTCATATACGGTCTCATGAATCGAAGCGGGAGAACGGACCGCCTCTTGGGCGAGCACAACATCTTCCGGGGAAATTTCCAAATAACCGGCGATTTCTGTCACTGTCGGCGCCCGCCCATGCTTTTTTGCAAGCTCGTCTTTCGCCTTGCGGATTTTATTCCCCATCTCTTTTAAGGAACGGCTCACCTTTACCGTTCCGTCATCGCGAATAAAACGCTGAATTTCACCGATGATCATCGGCACCGCATAGGTGGAAAACTTCACATCATACGACAAATCAAACTTATCAACAGACTTGAGCAAGCCGATGCAGCCAATCTGAAATAAATCGTCCGGCTCATAACCACGGTTTAAAAAACGCTGGACGACGGACCAAACGAGGCGCATGTTTTTTTCAATAATTTCATCGCGCGCCTCTTGGTCCCCTTGTTGGCTGCGACGAATCAGCTCCTTCATTTCATGATCTTTGATTTGCGATTGATCTTGCTTGACATCGACATCCATAGGCATGTCTCCCTTAGTTACACAAGGCTTTGCTCTTCGTTATATACTTCTTTAGGTAAACAGTTGTGCCTTTGTTGACTTCCGACTGAACAACGACTTCGTCCATAAAATTTTCCATGATGGTAAATCCCATTCCGGACCGTTCCAACTCCGGCTTTGTCGTAAACAATGGCTGGCGCGCCTCTTCAATATTGGCAATGCCAACCCCTTCATCTTTAATCGTCAAATGGACAACTCCGTCTTCAATGACGACGGAAATATAGACAATTCCGTTCGGGTCGTTATTGTAGCCATGAATAATTGCGTTTGTCACCGCTTCGGAAACAACCGTTTTAATTTCCGTTAATTCATCCATCGTCGGATCCAGCTGCGCGACAAACGCGGCAACTGTAACGCGGGCAAATGACTCATTTTGACTGAGGGCGGAGAATTGGAGGTGCATTTCGTTGCGCATTTATGCCACCCCCAATGTCCGTAATGCGAACTGTTCATCGTTTTCTAAGCGGATAATTTTAAACAACCCCGACATATCAAACAGACGCTTTACCGTCGGAGAAACAGCACATACGATCATTTCCCCGCCAAGGTTTTTTATTTGTTTGTAGCGTCCTAAAATGACGCCAAGCCCCGAGCTATCCATGAACGTCAGACCCTCTAAATTCAACACAATGTGGCGGATCGCTTCCCTTTCCAGCGTGTCCGTTACTTTTTCGCGGAGCTCTTCCGCTGTATGATGGTCCAGCTCGCCTGACAGTCGAATGATTAGCACATCTCGTTTTACTTCAAAGTCCATCATTAGACTCACAGCGTTTTCCTCCTTATTCATTTCAGATAAGGAGAAGTTTCGCTGCATCCCGCTAGAAATCCTGCTTTACGACAAAACTAGTGGCGATTCGCTAAATGTAGAACGCTTGCTGCAAAAACTGACAGCACTTATGCGGATTTCGTAAAATTTTGCAATGTCCGCTTAAACAAATCCCACCAGCTAGCTTCCGCGACACTTTCCTTAGCAACAATCGGGCTACGCAATATCTCTTTTCCATCCTGTTTCAAAATAAGGACCCCAAGCTCATCACCTTTTTGAATTGGCGCTTTTACGCCGTCCTTGACTTTAATCTCTTTTTCAATTTGATCGATCGACTGCCCCTTTTTCGTTAATACAGAAATCGGTTCGGAAGTAACGAGCGCGACCGTTCTTTTCTTCCCTTTATTGATGTGGACACGGGTTAATACTTCATTCCGTTTATAAACAGGATGGGTTTTATACTGGCTAAACGCATAATCAAGCATTTTTGTAATTTGCGCGTTTCGTGATTTTGGCGTCGATGCGCCGAAGACAACGGCAATAACGCGCATGCCGTTCTTTTTCGCCGTTGCGGTTAAGCAGTATTTCGCTTGGCTTGTGAATCCGGTTTTTAACCCATCCACTCCTGGATAAAATTTCACAAGCCGGTTTGTATTGACAAGCCAAAACTTTTTATCCGTGTTTTCGCGCAAATAATCTTCATACATTCTGGTATACTTCGTAATATCTTCATATTTCAGCAATTCGCGCGCCAGCATTGCCATATCATAGGCACTGCTGTAATGCTTTTCGGCAGGCAATCCTGTCGCATTTTGAAACATCGTATCTTTCAGGCCGAGCTCTTTTGCTTTTTCATTCATCATTTTTACAAAAGCTTCTTCTGACCCCGCAATTCGTTCCGCCATGGCGACGGAAGCGTCATTCGCAGAACCGATGGCAATGCCGCGCAGCAGCTCATCTACCGTCATTTCTTCGCCGGGCTCTAAAAAGATTTGTGATCCGCCCATCGACGCGGCATATTCGCTCGCCCGCACTTTTTCCTTATAAGAAAGCTCTCCTTTATCAATCGCTTCCATAATCAAAAGCATGGTCATAATTTTTGTCATACTAGCCGGCGGCAGTTTTTCATGGGCGTTTTTTTGATACAATATAGCTCCTGTATCACGTTCAATTAAAATGGCAGATTTCGCATCATCAGCTAGCTCAAGGCCTTTTGCTTCTGTTTTCTTTTCTTCCGCATGGACGTTTGCGGAAAAAGGAACGAGAAAAACAAGGATAAATATTAGTAAGCGAGTCAGTGTCTTGTTCATCTCCCAAACCTCCATTCTTTATACATGCCATTTTTTCCAAAAGAGATATTTTTATACAAGGGAGGCAGTGAAATTCAACCATTTTTAGCATAAAAAAAAGAGGCTGGGATTCAGCCTCTCTACTAAGAAATCGTTTCGTAAATCAGCGTCGGTTTACGGACAGGAGTTGGCGAGATGCGGATATTTTTTTGCAGCTTTTCTTTTACTTCTTCAATATTTTCCGTATTGCTGTGGATCGTCGCAAGCGATTCCCCTTTTTTCACTGGATCGCCAACTTTTTTGCGCAAGACAAGCCCAACGGAAAGATCGATCGTCGATTCTTTTGTCGCCCGTCCGGCTCCAAGCAGCATCGCGGCCGTTCCGACTTCGTCGGCGACAATTTCCGCGACATATCCATCTTCCGCCGCTTCCAACTCCCATTGATATTTCGCCTGCGGCAGTTTCTCCGGATTATCGACAACGGTGGCATCGCCGCCTTGTGCCTCGAGAAACACTTTGAACGTTTCTAGCGCCTTTCCTGCTTGAATCGAATTCTCTAATAACGCTCTCGCTTCCTCTAATGAAGACGCTTTTTCCGCTAGATATACCATATAGCTTCCAAGCGTCAAGCACAGCTCTTGTAAATCTTCCGGCCCTTTTCCTTTGAGCGTATCAATCGCTTCTTTCACTTCAAGCGCATTGCCGATGGCAAAGCCAAGCGGTTGGCTCATATCAGAAATGACCGCCATCGTTTTCCGGCCGACACGCTTGCCGATATCCACCATCGCTTTTGCCAGCTGTTTCGCTCCCTCTAAATCTTTCATAAACGCGCCGGTACCCGTTTTAACATCTAAGACAATCGCGTCGGCGCCAGCCGCGATTTTTTTGCTCATAATCGACGAAGCAATAAGCGGAATGCTGTTAACCGTCGCAGTCACATCGCGAAGCGCATACAGTTTTTTATCGGCTGGGGTTAAATTGCCAGTCTGCCCGATAATGGCGATTTTGTTTTTATTGACCAGTTCAATGAATTGCTCGTTATCAATTTCCACGTGAAACCCAGGAACAGATTCCAGCTTATCGATCGTCCCGCCTGTATGCCCGAGGCCGCGGCCGGACATTTTCGCGACCGGCACGCCGACAGACGCAACAAGCGGGCCTAACACAAGCGTCGTTGTATCGCCGACGCCGCCAGTCGAGTGCTTATCGACTTTAATTCCGTCAATTTTCGATAAATCAATGACATCTCCGGAATGAACCATCGCCATCGTCAGCGCGGCCGTTTCTTCTTCGGTCATGCCGCGGAAAAACACCGCCATTGCCAGTGCACTCATTTGATAATCAGGAATGTCGCCGTTGGTGTAGCCGCGGATGATAAAATCAATTTCTTCTTTTGAAAGCGCGTGGCCATCTCGTTTTTTCGCAATTAAATCGACCATTCTCATCTTTATCACCTTTTTCTATTGTTTCGCCTTTCTATTGTTTCGCCATTTCCGCGATAATTCCCTTGACAAGCCGCAAAAAGTTGGCTTTCACTCGTTCCGTCGTTTCCATAACTTCATCGTGGGTAAGCGGCTGATCTAAAATCCCGGCCGCCATATTCGATATGCACGAAATCCCTAACACTTCGATTTGCGCATGACGCGCAACAGTTACTTCGGGAACGGTCGACATCCCGACCGCATCGCCGCCAAGCGCGCGAATCATACGGATTTCCGCCGGCGTTTCATAAGAAGGACCTGTGTTGGCAACATACACCCCTTCTTGAATCGGAATGCCAAGATTTGCTGCTACTTCTTTTGCAATGTTGCGCAGCCGCTTGCTGTACGCTTCCGTCATATCCGGGAAGCGGACGCCAAGCTCCGGATCGTTCGGGCCAATTAACGGATTGTTCCCCATATTGTTGATATGATCAGTAATAATCATTAAATCCCCCGGCTGAAAGCGCTCATTCACTCCGCCGGCCGCGTTGGTGACAATCAGTTCTTTGACGCCAAGCGCTTTCATGACCCGAACCGGGAATGTCACTTGATCCATGCGGTACCCTTCATAGTAGTGAAAACGGCCTTGCATGGCGACAACCGTCGCACCTTCAAGCCGGCCATAAACAAGCTGGCCGGCATGCCCTTCCACAGTGGAAACAGGAAACCCAGGAATCTGCTCGTACGGAATTTTCACTGCTTCTTCGATTTCATCGGCAAGTACGCCGAGACCAGAGCCAAGAATCAAGCCGATGCGCGGCGGTGTCGAAATTTTGTCTCGCAAATAGCTCGCTGCTTTTTCAATCACTTGTTTATTCATCGCTTCTTCCCCCTACTTTAGATCGGCTAAAAAGCTTGTTCCGTGGAGCGGCATCTTGACTTGGAAATTATCTGCAATCGTTGCGCCGACATCGGCAAACGTTTTGCGGACCGGCAGTTCTTTGCCGCCGTTCATGCTTGGACTGTAAACAAGAAGCGGGACGTATTCGCGCGTATGATCGGTCCCGTGGTGAACCGGATCGTTTCCATGATCCGCCGTAATGATCAACAAATCATCGTCTTCTAAAAGCGGAAACACGTCGGAAAGGCGGGCGTCAAACTCCTCGAGTGCATCCCCGTATCCTTTTGGGTCGCGGCGATGGCCGTATAGCGCGTCAAAATCAACGAGATTGACGAAACTGAGTCCGGTGAAATCCATTTTCAACGTATCCACTAACTTATCCATGCCGTCCATATTCGATTTGGTGCGGAGCGACTGCGTTACCCCTTCATTATCGTAAATATCAGAAATTTTCCCGATCGCAATCACTTCATAGCCCGCGTCTTTCAGCTCATTCATGACCGTGCGGCCGAACGGCTTTAACGCATAATCATGGCGGTTCGCCGTACGTTTAAAGTTGCCCGGCGTACCGATAAACGGGCGCGCGATGACGCGGCCGACCATATATTTTTCATCAAGCGTCAATTCACGGGCGATTTTACAAATATGGTACAGCTCCTCAAGCGGCACAATTTCTTCATGAGCGGCAATTTGCAATACGGAGTCCGCCGAAGTATAAACGATGATCGCTCCTGTTTCCATATGCTCTTTGCCAAGCTCTTCAATAATCGCCGTACCGCTTGCCGGTTTGTTGCCGATCACTTTGCGTCCTGTCCGTTTTTCTAGTTCATCAATCAGCTCTTTTGGGAACCCGTTTGGAAACACTTGAAACGGTTTGTCAATACGAAGGCCCATAATTTCCCAATGGCCCGTCATTGTATCTTTTCCGGCAGATGCTTCTTGCATTTTTGTATAATAAGCAAGTGGCTTTTCTGCTTTCGGTACTCCTTTAATCTCGCGGATGTTGCTTAAACCGAGCTTTGCCATGTTCGGCATGTATAGACCGCCGCGATGCTCGGCGATATGACCGAGCGTATCCGCGCCTTTATCGTTATATTTTTCGGCGTCGGGCGCCTCGCCAATCCCGACCGAATCCATGACAATTAAAAATACGCGTTTATATGTATGAACCATCCACTATGCCTCCTAGCATCATAAAACTATTTTTCCTTATCATTCCCGAAACAGCAATAAGAAACACATCCATGTTATATTGGTCAGAAGTCTGACAACTATATTATAAAACGTTTTCAACAATACACGCAATAAAAAAATCGGCAAAGAATGCAGAAGCTGCCGCATTCTCCAACTGATTAGCCTGTTTATCGCCAAACTAAAAAACCCGCTCGTACTAAGCGGGCGTTTCTTGCAGGCGACGGAAAGCTATGCGCGTGGATGGTACTGCTTATATACATCTTTTAAGCGTGTTTTTGTGACATGCGTATAAATTTGGGTTGTGGAAATATCAGCATGTCCTAACAGCTCTTGCACGGCGCGCAAATCGGCGCCGTTTTCAAGGAGATGCGTGGCAAATGAATGCCTTAGCGTATGCGGCGTCAGTTCTTTTTCAATGTTTGCTTCTTTCGCAAGTTTCTTCAAAATTTTCCAAAACCCTTGCCGTGTCAAGCGCTGCCCATGATGGTTTAAAAACAAGGCATCGGTTGTCCGTTTTTTTGGATCGATGAGCTGCGGGCGCGCGTGTTCCAAATATTCTTTTAAGGCTTTAATCGCCATGCTGCCGATCGGCACGATGCGCTCTTTATTTCCTTTTCCGTAGCAGCGGACAAATCCCATCGTCAAATGCACATCGGAAAGATTTAAGTTTACGAGCTCGCTGACGCGCATGCCGGTCGCATACAATAGCTCAAGCATCGCCTTGTCGCGAATGCCAAACGGTGTATTCGTCTTCGGCGCCTCGAGCAGCGCCTCTACTTCCTCCATGGACAGCACCTTTGGCAGCGTCCGTTCCATCTGCGGCGATTCAATATGTACCGACGGATCTTGCTCCGCTATTTTTTCGCGCAGAAGAAACTGATGGAACGAACGGATGGAAGCGATATGGCGGGCAATCGTTTTCGCCGAGCTCCCCTTTTCTTTTAAAAACTTTAAAAATTGCATAATATGCAGACGCGATACATCGTTCCACGAATGAATTTGCTCGACGTGGCGCAAATAGTGCGCATACTTCTTTAAATCTCTTTCATAGGAAACAATGGTATTGTTCGCCAAATTCCGCTCCACTGTTAAATAATGAAGGAAATCTTTCATTTCATGTTCCAACGCTCTCTACTCCCCATCGCGATAAAAAAATAGTAGCCGACTAAGCCAGTCGAATGACGGGCTTTCAACGGTCGAAACTTTTATGGCCGATCCCTGCGGTTCATCGTAACGGTGGTAATTGTCGTATTCGTGGTTAAACCATACAAGACTATAATAAAATAAAATTGTACACCCCGTAAATAAAAGAAATACTTTCACCATCTGCCATAACGTTCTCATGGCGCTCCTCCTCATTTTCAAATATATGCTTACTATGAGGATATGCCATGATTTTCCCTGTTTATACATAAAAAACCTTTCCCGTTGGAAAAGGTCTTTTATTTTTCATTTTGTTCTTCCATGTGTTTTTGCTGGCAGCGATAACAAATGCCGTGGAATGTTAAGCGGTGATCTTTAATTTTAAACTTCCAATCTCGCTCCACAATCGCTTCTACTTCCTCTAATAAATCCTCTTCAATTTCCGCTACCGAACCGCATTCGATGCACACCAAGTGATGATGAAAATGCGCTGCCCCTTCTTTGCGAAGGTCGTAGCGGGACACCCCATCTCCAAAATTAATTTTATCGACAATTTTCAGCTCGGTTAATAGCTCAAGCGTCCGATACACAGTAGCTAACCCGATTTCCGGGGATTTCTCTTTAACGAGGAGGTAGACGTCTTCTGCACTTAAATGATCTTCCTCATGCTCTAATAAAACACGCACCGTCGCTTCCCGCTGCGGTGTTAACTTGTAGCCAGCCGTATGCAACTGCTTCTTAATTCGTTCAACTCGATCTTCCATGTTTTATTCCCTCCCTCGCCATTCAACTACCATTATAACAAAAGAAAGAGGGAAGTATCAAAATAAAGTTATTATTACAAGAGAATAAAAACGGTTATTATATAAAAATAATTATTAATTGCCAATAAGTTGAATAATTTGCTTCATAAAAAATGGGGAAACATACGCCTCTAACGAAGAGGAAACAAACAAACTGACGCTAATGACGAGCATTGCCATCGTATAGCGCATAATCATTGGGAAAATCGGTTCATGCGTCCGCTTCATAAACTGGTTGCGCACCATCTGCAGGGAGAACGACACAGAAATGACTCCCATGACAATAAAAGCAGGAATGATAATTAAATTTTGCGGCATGACCGAGACAAAGGACAATAGAAAGCCTTGCCACCCCATTTGATTTACTAAAAATCCAACCGTAAACCCGACGACAATCCCTTTTAAAAATAGCAAAATTAAAATGATCGGAAGACCGATAATAGAAATGCCCAACACCCACATTAAACCGATATATTTTAAATTATGAAAATAGCTTTGTTGAAACATATCCTGCGCGCTGGCAAGGTTTCCTTTCGACACTTGTCCAAAAAATTGCGTCAAATAATAGTACAAATCTTGCTTTTGGCTGAAATTAAGGCTGTTAACAACAATTGAACCGAAAATAACTCCCATTAAAAATAGGACGATAACAAATAAATACATGGACGCATGCTCGCGCATATGTACAGCAACGATTGATTTCAGCGGATGTCTTCTCATCTTTTTCCGTCCTCCTATTTTTCTCTTAGTAGATTGTATGTGCAAGTCTTGTATGTATGACACATTTTCGGCAAAAAGAAAAGCCCGTCTGACAAAAGACGAGCCTTGTAGAAAATGCGTAGCTTGTACTATTCGGAAAAAACTTTTCCATATTTTCCGCCACCCCCGGCTTGAATCGAGAGATCTCCCCGGCGCGCGAGAATAATAACTTTCGCTAGCTTTTCCCCGACGGCCTGTTCCAGCTCTTCCTCTGTCGCTTGATGCAGCACGTACATTTCCGTGCCGAAGCGATCGAGCAGTTTTTTATACGTTTTCGGACCAAGACCAGGGATAAACTCAAGCGGCACTTGATAAATATATGGCGGGCGCTTTGGCGGAACGCCGCCTGTTTTCAGCTCTTGCAGCCGGTCAAATACCCCTTTCACTTTCCGATGATGGCCGCAGGCTGGGCAGCGTTCATCATCGGGATTCATCGGCTGAAAGCATCGTTCGCATGTCGTTTGGTGGTATTTGCCGAGTTTTGGATTTAAACCATAATTGGCGGCGACGCCTCGCCCATCCTGTTGTTGCAGCGCTTTTTTCAGCTCGGCAAATGTCGGGGCGTTCATGCGCACCTCTTGGTACTCTCGCGCGATTTTCCGCAGCGAATGAGCATCGGAATTGGAAATATATGGATAGCGGTGCAATTCGGCGATTTGATCTGCCATCTCTGTATCCGCACTTAACCCCAATTCGATGGCGTCAATCCAATCAGGTGCAAACACTTCCGTTAAGCTTTTCTTTACTCCTTTGCCGTACAAGCTTTTAAACGGCGTAAACGCATGGGCGGGAATAAACAATCCGCCTAATTGTTTAACGACGCCTTGCAGCTCGCGACCCGTGCCGTACATGCGCTGCGAGCTGAGTGAAATGTTTTTCACCCGCTCCTTCAGCCACCCGGAAAATGCGCGCATCGCCAGAACCGTCGGCAAAAAAGCAAGCACATGAATCGGTCCTTGACAATGTTCGTCATAAACTTCGATTTCGCTTCCTAATAAAAGCGTCACCTCTCCGGCGATGACACCACCGTCCTTATGCTCGTACCAGCCTTTTGTGTTCATCCCTTGTTCTAATTCATCGAGCACTTCAGGAACGTGGCAGTCAATGATGCCGACCATATTCAGTCCTTTGACATGCGCCGCCTCGTACAAAATGTTCGTCAGCGTTAATGATTTCGCGCCGGTAATTTTGACCGGCCGGCCGGAAGCAGTACGGCCGATGTGAATATGTAAATCGACATAATAGTTATACATGTTTTTCCCCCGTGACACGGCGCAGTTGCAAATATTGCAAGGCGTACACCGTTTTCGCATCATAAATTTCTTGCTTCTCCAGCATTTTCAACGCCTCCTCCAACGTCACTTCTAAAACATCAACGAATTCATCTTCATCGAGCGATGCGGCATCTTCCAATTTCTCCAGTCCTTCCGCCACATATAAATGAATCAGTTCATCGGCAAATCCCGGCGACGTATAAAATGATACGATATGGCGCATCGACTGGGCGCGGTAGCCTGTTTCCTCTTCTAATTCACGCTGTGCTGAGGCAAACGGCTCTTCCCCTTTTTCTAACTTGCCCGCCGGAATTTCCACTAATACTCGTTCAAGCGCTTTACGGTATTGGCGGACAAGCACGAGCTTCCCGTCTTTGGTAATCGGAATCACCGCCACCGCTCCTGGATGTTTAATGACTTCCCGCTTGCTCGTTTTTCCGTTTGGCAGTTGTACGTCTTCCACATATAGTTGAACAACTTTGCCGCTAAATATTTTTTCTTTGCGAATCGTTTTTTCTACTAAATGGTCCATGTTCTTCTCTCCCGTCAAAATAATTATTTTCCCATTTATTGTACTACATCATTTGAGAAAGTTTTACTTTACAGTATACTAATGAAAAAACCATCATTAAGGGAGGATGCCTATCATGAAAAAACGCCGCATCGGCTTATCCGATTTATATGTGAGCGAAATCGGGCTTGGCTGCATGTCGCTTGGCACAGATGAGAAAAAAGCAATCCGCATTATTCACGAGGCGCTCGAACGGGGCATTAACTATTTGGATACGGCAGATTTGTATGACCGCGGACTAAATGAAGAATTCGTCGGCAAGGCGGTCAAAGGGAAACGCGACCAAGTCATCATCGCAACAAAAGTTGGCAACCGCTGGGAAGAAGGAAAAAACGGCTGGTTTTGGGATCCATCGAAACAATACATTAAAGCGGAAGTAAAAGAAAGCTTGCGCCGCCTGCAAACGGATTACATTGATTTATACCAGCTCCATGGCGGCACGATCGACGATCCGATCGATGAAACGATTGAAGCATTTGAAGAATTAAAACAAGAAGGAGTAATCCGCTACTACGGCATTTCCTCGATTCGTCCCAATGTCATCCGCGAATACGTCAAGCGCTCAAACATCGTCAGCGTCATGATGCAATACAGCTTGCTTGATCGCCGTCCGGAAGAGTGGTTTCCGCTACTAAGCGAGCATCATATCAGCGTCATCGCCCGCGGACCTGTGGCCAAAGGGCTGCTGACGGAGCGGCCATTAGAGGCGGCAAGCGATTCCGTCAAAGAAAACGGCTATCTTGATTATACATATGAGGAATTGAAGACACTGCTCCCAAAACTGAAGGAGAAAACGGGCGAACGCCGCTCACTTACGGCAACGGCGCTGCAGTTTTGCTTGTATGACCCGGTTGTCGCCGCCGTCATTCCAGGAGCAAGCAGCGTTGAACAGCTTATCGAAAATGTCCATGCCGCTTCTGCACCGCCTTTGAGTGAAGAGGAATACGAATGGTTGCGCCAGCAAACAAAAGCGTCCACCTATCAAGCGCATCGATAAGTTAACGGCCAAAAAGCGGAAAGAGCAGCGTTCTTTCCGCTTTCGTTTTTTATGAGATATATTTGTTTCGCGCCGCACCGAGGCCGGAGAAAAGCAAACAGCCAGAAGCGAAGAGCAGCAAGCCCAGCGGAGCGGTCCATCCTTTCGTGATGTCGTAAAGCCACCCAAACGCCGGCGGCCCAAACGCGGCCAGCAAATAGCCGAACGATTGTGCCATCGCCGATAAATCAGCCGCCTGCATGGCATGACGCGTACGAAGCGTAAAAAACATCATCGCTAGCGAAAAAGCAAATCCTGCTCCTATCCCTAATAAAACCGCCGACAGCCACATGAACGATGCGCTTTGGAACAAACAGCCGACTATTCCCGCTGCCATTAACAAAAAAGTAAGGAACACAAGCAGCTTTTGATTTTCCATTTTCTCTGCCATCACCGGAACGATAAACATAAATGGCAGCTGGGCGAATTGAAACAAAAACAGCATCCATCCCGCCATTTCCTCATTCATTCCTTTGCTCTGCAGCAGAACAGGAAGCCATGTGATCAACGAATAAAACAAAAATGACTGCACTCCCATAAATATCGTCACTTGCCAGGCCAATAGCGACTTCCAGAGCGGCGCTCTTCCTGTATGTGCCGCCGGCAGCAGCGGAACTTTTTTGCGATAGCGGACTTGCGGCGCCCATAATAGGAAGGCGGCAATCGTCAGCACCGCCCAAAAGCGAAGCGAACCTCTCCAGCCAAGCCCCCATGTTTCCGCCAGCGGAATGCTGAATCCAGAAGCGAGCGCCGCGCTAAGATTCATCGCCACCGTATACGTTCCCATCATCGCGCCAAGCTGGTTTGCAAACTTTTCTTTTATTAGCGCCGGCATCAATACATTATCTACCGCAATCGCAGTGCCAATGAAAATCGTCCCGGCAAACAGGAAAAAGGCGCTGTCCAGCGGGCGCATGATATGCCCAATCAGCAGGAAAAGAAGTGAATATAACAAAACAGCCTCCATGCCGAACCTTCGCGCCAGCCGCGAAGCAAACGGAGACAGAACCGCAAATGCCAGCAGCGGAATGGTTGTCAATATGCCGGCCTCCGCATTGGAAAGATGCAGGCTTTGCTGAATGGATGGAACAAGCGGCCCGACCGCGGTAATCGGGGCGCGCAAGTTGGTGGCAAGAAAAACGACGCCGACCGCTAAAAAGATCCATGCGGCTTTACGACGCGACTCACCCGTTCTTTCCATCGAATGAGCGTCCATGGCAATCTCCTTCCTTTTTTCGACTTTTACTTAAATTGGCGCCAATCTAAGTCGCTCTCATCTAGCAGCTGGGCAAACGTTTTCTGTTGCTCCTTCCTCCGCGCCTCCTCCCGCTTCCGCGCTTCTTCTTCCGCTTTCCGCCGCTCTTCTTGCTGCATGAGCTCCTCTTTTTTCTTCTTTAGCCTCATAAATAATTCGTCATTCAAACGATCCTTTAGCAAAAGCAGCTCTTCTTCTTGCTTGCCCCGATCTTTTTTCCGTTTATTCATATCCATCCCCCTATGAATAAAACATTATTTCTTCCTGCATGATAAAAACGAACCAATTTCACGCAAAGGAGCGAAAGAAAATGGCAGAAAAGCGCGCCCAAAAAGGAAAACCGACCGCAGATACTGTCAAACCAACAATCGCCAAAGAAGAACTAGAAAAAGCGGTCCATCCGACCAAGCGGCAAAACACCCCACAATAACGAAAAGCGGAAGCGTCGTTTTTAGCTTTCGAAGCCAAATGTTCTTCGACCGCAGGGGTGCTTGCCCCCCCCGAAGGCGAAGGTTATTTGGCAGAAAAAGGCTAGGCGCTGTAGCTAGACAATCGGAAAAGCGGAGGCGAGCAGAAAAACCGTAACCGGAATGGTTACGGTTTTTATAAAATTTCTGTAATATGCGGCATATGTTCATCTATCCACGACACCGCTTCGTCGAGCGTGGCAAATTCTTTCGTTTCAAACGTCATTTCATTCTGCAAAAGCCAAACGTCTTTTGGCTCGTGATAAGGGCCGGCGATCGACCAATGCAGCAAACTGTACGGGTCGCTTCCATGCAAAAACGACACCCACGTTTTCTGCTTTGCTACATCTTTTAGTTGCTTTAATTTATCGTTCATGCTGTTCACTCGCTTCGACAAGCGCCATGCGCGGATTTAAAATTTGCCCAGGACTTTTCAGCTGAAATACGTTCGCCCCTTGCCCGGCGTCAATCGTCATTACATCATCATAAAAGACAAGACGGGACTTTTCGATGAGAATAGGAACAAAGTTCGTTTCGATGACAAGATCGTCCTCATCCGTTTCATCGACGAGCCATAAGGCAATGACGCCGTCAACAAGGCAGCCACATCCATCTGTGTCATATTTTAGCTTTAACATTCGCTTTGATTGCGTTAAAATAGGAGTAAGTTGCTGGATTGCTTTCTCGGTAAATGTGATGTTCACGCCGAATGATGCTCCTTTTCCTTCTCGTTTTTGCTTTTATTGTACCTACTTAAGCCAGATGCTGTCAAAATAAAAAGGAGGAACGGATCATGGCCAAAGTGCAAATTAAAGTCAATGACAACGGATCGTATCGGGTGACAGGCGATGTCGAGCTGATTGATGCGGAAGGGAATAAATTCGTAACAAAACAGACGTTTTCCCTCTGCCGTTGTGGATTGTCGAATAACAAACCATTTTGCGACGGCGCGCATAAAGGAAAATTCCATTCCGTTGTCCGCGCTACCCCTTCTGAATCCGAATCGCAATAAGCTCAGGAAGTGGCACAATTGGAGGAAAAATGGCTGCGTAAACTCATTCGCAATTGTTTTTTGCAATATGGATATGACAACGAATCACTGCCTCTAAATAACGAAGAATGGAAACAGTTATGTGCGAAAATTTTAGCGAAAAAAACGGACGATGGCGACATGGATCTGTACGAAATCGTCCACGATGTCATTTACGACTATATTACGAAATAGCACTCCTTGCTTTTTGGCAAGGAGTGCTATTTTTTAAAAAACGCCCGTTTAGCCACTTTTTCGAAGAGTGATGGAAATAATCGATGCAGCTGGCTGCCTGCGTTCATCCAGCGCGGCATATTGACTTCTCGTGTCGGCGTCATCATGACGGACACCACCCGTTTCGCTACTTTCTCCGGTGCAAGCATCCAGCGCTCCACATTTTTCACATATTCCCCTGATTGGTCGGCTATTTGAAAAAAATTGGTGCGGATCGGCCCAGGATTGACTGCCGTTACAAAAATCCCATATCGTTCCGCTTCCATACGCAGACTGTCCGTAAACCCAAGTACGGCATGCTTGGTGGCGGCATATACGCTTGATTTTGGCGTGGCTAATTTTCCCGCCTGCGAAGCGATATTGATAATATGGCCGCTGCGTCGCGCCTTCATATGGGAATATACCGCTTTCGTACAGGCGATTAAGCCAAACACATTGACGGCAAACATCGCCTTCATTTCCTCAACATCGACATCCTCCACATAGCGGAACACGCCAAAACCGGCATTGTTCACCAATACATCGACGGCGCCGAGCTGATCGAACAACTGTTGAAATACATCTTCCACCGCGGCTATGTCGCTTACGTCCAGACGAAAATAATGGCATGGCACGCGATATGTACGTTCAATTTGTTGTGCGATCGCTTGCAGCTTTTCTACATTTCTGGCCAAGAGGATCGGAACCGCTTTTTGCCGCGCCGCTTCATAGGCTATTTGCTCACCGATGCCGCCCGACGCTCCAGTGATGACAATATATTTCCCCTCTAGTTTCAAACAGACACCTCCACCGCTTCATACACGTAATAATCCCCTGTCTGTCTCTTTTTCACTGCACCGTTTGCTTCCAAGTAATCCAGCTGCCCGATCGTTTCCGACATCGTCAGCATAAACTCTTGCCGGTAGACAGCAGGAAATAGCTTTTGGCAAACTTGGAATACGGTATGCGGACCTTGCTTGATCATTTCGAGCACTTGCTCGGCGCGCTCCCGCTGTTTGCGGAGCCGCTTTTCCACTAAAGCAGGCACGTCGGTCACGTCTTCCCCATGCCCTGTCATGCAATAAGCAATATCATAATGGAGCATTTTCCGCAAGGAGTCGTTATACTGCAATAGCGGCTTCGGCCGCTCCGTCTCCCCGACAAAAGGCGGCTCCATCATCGGATTCGGCGAAATGTGGAGCAATAAATGATCGCCGCCGATCATCACCCCATCCGTTTCCCGATAAAATACAATATGGCTTTGCGCATGCCCCGGCGTTTCGATTACTTTCCAATGCGGCAGCCCCGGTAAAGAATCCCCTTCTTGGACCGTACCAGCAAGTGGACGGCGGCATGCGTAGCGAAGAGATCGGCGCAACTGAGGCAACTGAGCAATAAATGACTGGTCAACGCCGCACTCGACTAAAAACTGCGCAAAAAACTGCTGTTGCTGCTGAAAAAACGTCTCGTCTTGGCGAACCCAGCGGTCCGCTTTTTTATGCCCGATGACCGGAATTTCCTCAGACAAATAATCAATCAGTCCGACATGATCAGGATGATGATGCGTAATCACGACTTGATCAATGTCTCGAGGAGTGTAGCCTAATTCGCGAAGTTGCTGTTGAAACGACTGCCACGCCTCCTCCGTTTTCACCCCGGCATCAATCAGCGTCAAGTTGTCGCCTTCAATAACATACATGTTTACATTTCCGACCGGAAACGGTGTTGGCACAGTAATGCGGTAAACGCGTTCCTTCATGATTGCATTCCCCTTCTTTCCAGCAATAAAAAATGAATCGTTATTCATTATTTTACAGTTTACACTGATTTTCGCTGTTTGTCATTTTTTTTAAACAATTCGCAAAAAAATATAAAAAATTTTGTCTCTTTTCTATTGACAACACCCTTTATTTCATTGCATAATTGCAAAAAAATTAATATTTGCAAATGGGCGATGAGTAGGGCCAGTAAACCATGAATGGTAGCCAGAGAGTGAAACCCAGGGGCTGGAAGGTTTCATTACCCTCTTCATGGTTGAACCTACCCTATGAGCTGTTAGGAAAACCTAAACGCATCACCGGCGTTATCGGTGCAGAGGTGGGCTCTTTTTCGGGATAGTTGCCGGCAGAGCCAAAAAAGGTGGTACCGCGGAATAAAAGACCTTCCGTCCTTTTTGGGGATGAAGGTCTTTTTTATTTTCTAAACAAGAAGGAGGAATGCAGCGATGAAAAACAGACCAACCATTACGTTTATCGGAGCTGGCTCCATGGCGGAATCGCTTATTTCCGGGATGACAAAGACGCTGTACGTGCCTGAACAAATTATCGTAACCAACCGCTGCGACCGAACACGGCTTGAATACATGAACAAAACATACGGGGTTCGCAGCGAAACGGATAAAAGAAAAGCAGTCAAAGAGGCGGATATTATTATTTTAGCGATGAAACCAAAAGATGTAGCGGAGGCAATGGGAGCTGTCGCCTCAACAATCCACGGGCATCAGTTGATCATTTCCTTGTTAGCCGGCGTCACCACCGACACGATTGTTTCTTTAGTCGGCAAAAATGTGGCTGTCATTCGGGCAATGCCGAATACATCGGCCGCCATCGGCCAATCCGCTACGGCCATTTCCCAAGGCCGCTTTGCAACAGCCGCCCATGTAGCGATTGCCAAAAAACTGTTTGAGACCGTCGGCATCGTTGCGATCGTTCCCGAACAGGATTTGCATGCCGTCACCGGCCTTTCCGGGAGCGGTCCTGCCTACGTATATTATTTAGTCGAAGCGATGGAAAAAGCAGCCGAAGAAATTGGCCTTGACCGCTCTGTAGCAAAACCATTAATTTTGCAAACGATTATCGGCGCCGCGCACATGCTGCAGTCAACCAACAAACATCCATCCATCTTGCGCAAAGAAGTCACAAGCCCGGGCGGAACGACGGAAGCCGGCATCGAAGTGCTGGAACAATACCGTTTTCAAGAGGCGGTCGCTGCTTGCATTAAACGGGCGACGGAACGGTCGGAGGAATTAGGAAAAGCGTTACTTTCTTCCGCGGCTATGCAATCATGACATAATAAGGCGTTTGACTTTGTTTCCCTCAAAAAACGTGCTATCATTCAATTGGAAGAATGATACAAGACTTGGAGGGAGAATAGCCAAATGGAAACGATGCTTTTTTCACCGTATACGATCCGCGACGTGACGCTGAAAAACCGGATTGTCATGTCCCCGATGTGCATGTATTCGTGCGACACGGAGGACGGGAAAGTACGAACTTGGCATAAAATCCACTATCCGACACGTGCGGTTGGCCAAGTCGGGCTGATTATCGTCGAAGCGACGGCCGTTACAGCGCAAGGAAGAATTTCTGCCCGCGATTTAGGCATTTGGAGCGATGAACATGTAGATGGCTTGCGCGAATTAGTTTCGCTAGTGAAAGAACACGGCGCGAAAATCGGCATTCAGCTTGCCCACGCCGGGCGCAAAGCGGAGGTGGAAGGAGAAATTATCGCTCCTTCGGCGATTCCGTTTAATGAAAAAACACGGACGCCAAAAGAAATGACGAAAACGGACATTGAAGAAACGATTCAAGCGTTTCAAAACGGAGCGCGCCGCGCGAAGGAGGCCGGCTTTGACGTCATTGAAATTCACGGCGCCCACGGCTATTTGATTAATGAATTTTTATCGCCGCTTGCCAACAAACGGCAAGATGAATACGGCGGTTCCTCGGAAAACCGCTACCGCTTTTTAGGGGAAGTGATCGACGCGGTAAGGCAAGTATGGGACGGACCGCTCTTTGTCCGCATTTCCGCTTCCGATTATCATCCGGAGGGATTAACGGCGAAAGATTACATTCCATACGCCAAGCGCATGAAAGAACAAGGCGTCGATTTGATCGACGTCAGCTCCGGTGCGGTCGTTCCGGCAACGATTAACGCGTATCCGGGGTACCAAGTTCCGTTTGCCGAATTGATTCGCCGCGAAGCAGAAATCGCTACTGGAGCGGTCGGCTTGATTACTTCCGGATGGCAGGCGGAAGAAATTTTGCGCAACGGACGCGCCGATTTAGTGTTTCTCGCACGCGAATTGCTGCGCAATCCATATTGGCCATACGCCGCCGCCAAAGAGTTGGGAACGACGATCCCTGCGCCGGTGCAATACGAACGAGGATGGCGTTTTTAAGGCTGCCGATGTTCGGCAGCCTTATTTTTTGCGGGCAATAGCAAAGGAAGAAAAATCGGCAGCCAATTCTGTGTTTGGAAACACGTTTCTTGCCTCTACGAGCAATTGTTCGCTTAGCATTCCTTGATAACGTGAACTGATATGCGTTAAAATCAGTTTTTTGGCGCCGGCTCGCACTGCCACTTCCGCTGCCTGCACGGCGGTGGAATGAAAATAATCGTGCGCCAATTCGCTTTCTTCCGCGGCAAATGTCGCTTCATGCACCAGCACGTCCGCCTCTTTGGCCAGCTCGATGCTTGCTTCGCAATAGCGCGTATCGCCAAGGACCGCAACTATTCTTCCTTTTTGCGGCGGACCGACAAACTCGCGGCCGTCAATGACCGTCCCATCTTCTAGCTTCACCGTTTTCCCAAGCTTAATTTCCTGATAAATCGGACCTGGACGAATGCCGAGCGCCTTTAATTTATCAACTAAAAGCGTGCCAGGCAAATCTTTTTCCACAACGCGAAAACCATAGGAAGGAACGCCGTGATCAAGCTGTTTGGCGATGACCGCAAACCGTTCATCTTCAAACACCGTTCCTTCGTCGATTTCTACCACTTGCAAATCATATTTCAGCCGGGTGAAGCTAACGGAAATCGCCGTTTCTATAAACGCGCGAATTCCTTTCGGTCCGTACACCGTTAACGGCGTTTCCCCGCCTTGAAAAGAACGGCTGCCAAGCAGCCCCGGCAATCCGAAAATATGATCGCCGTGAAGATGAGTAATAAAAATATTTTCAATGCGACGCGGACGAATGGATGTGCGCAAGATTTGATGCTGTGTCGCCTCACCGCAGTCAAACAGCCATGTCGCCCCGCGTTCTTCCAACAGCTGCAGCGCAATCGCTGTAACATTTCGTTCCTTTGCCGGCACTCCCGCCCCTGTACCTAAAAACAATAGCTCCAAAACACCCACTCCTTATGCAAAACGATCTATGATGGTCGTCTGTTGTTAGCGTACCAATGGTTGCCGGATGATTTCAACACTCTTTTATAACAAAACGCTAAAATGTTTGCGTTCACCGCCATAAATCTCTACAATTATTTACTTGAAGGGACAAATTTGGCTAAAGCGAGGTACATACCGTGAACAACATGAATCCGAAATCATTAATCGTGATTTTTGGCGCTACGGGAGATTTGGCAAAGCGCAAACTGTTCCCCTCCATTTACCGTTTATATGAAAAAGGAAATTTGTCTGAGGAGTTTGCCGTTGTCGGAGTCGCACGCCGACCGCTGTCAAACGATGAATTTCGCAACTATGTCCGCGAATCGGTAGAAAACGCGCTCCGGCAAGAGCTAAACAATGAACAATTCGTATCCCATTTTTATTATCATCCATTTGATGTGACCGATACCGCCTCCTATCGGCAGCTAAAGTCGCTGCTTGAGGAGCTTGATGACACATACCATAGCAATGGCAACCGCATTTTTTATTTGGCGATGGCGCCGGAATTTTTCGGTACGGTTACATCGCGCCTAAAATCGGAAGGTCTTACGGCAACCAACGGCTGGAAGCGCCTCGTCATTGAAAAACCATTTGGCCATGATTTTGAAAGCGCCCGAAAACTGAATGAAGAAATTCGCCAAGTGTTTTCGGAGAACGAAATTTACCGGATCGACCATTATCTTGGCAAGGAAATGGTGCAAAACATCGAGGTGATCCGCTTTTCGAATGCGATTTTCGAACCGCTTTGGAACAACCGCTTTATTTCCAACATTCAAATTACCTCCAGCGAAACGCTTGGCGTGGAGGACCGTGGCCGCTATTACGACCATTCAGGGGCGCTGCGCGATATGGTGCAAAACCATATGCTGCAGATGGTTGCGCTCTTGGCGATGGAGCCGCCGATTAAACTGACGACCGACGAAATCCGCAGCGAAAAAGTAAAAGTGCTGCGCGCGCTTCGGCCAATTTCCCATGAGGAAGTAGATCAATATTTTGTACGCGGACAATACGGCAGAGGCGTTGTGAATGGAAAAGAAGTTGTCGGCTATCGAGAGGAGAACAACGTTGATCCGAATTCTAACACGGAAACGTTTGTCGCCGGAAAGCTGATGATCGACAATTTCCGCTGGGCCGGCGTGCCGTTTTACATTCGCACCGGCAAGCGGATGACGGAAAAATCAACGAAAATTGTCGTTCAATTTAAAGATGTACCAATGAACTTGTATTATCGAACAAATGAAAAAATCGAACCAAACTTGTTAATCATCCACATTCAGCCGGATGAAGGCATCACCCTTCATTTAAACGGCAAAAAAAGCGGCGAAAGCATGAAAACGACTCCGATCGAACTAGATTACTGCAACAACTGCATCGACGGCATTAACACGCCCGAAGCGTATGAAAAGCTGTTGTATGACTGCATGCACGGCGACGCCACCAACTTTACGCACTGGGATGAAGTAGCCGCGTCATGGCAATTTGTCGACCCTATTTCAGAAGTATGGGAAAACACAAAAGCAGCCGACTTTCCAAACTATGAAGCCGGATCGATGGGACCGAAAGCTTCTGATGCATTACTGAAAAAAGATGGATTCCATTGGTGGCCCATTCATTATCACCAATAAAGAAGGGAGAACGCTTAGTGATGAAGTTTTATGATGTTACTGCGCCCATTTTTGAAGGAATGCCTGTATATAAAAATAAGCCGGAAAAACAGCCGAAACTAACAAGCGTGACAAACGACTACGTCACGGAATCGCGCATCGACATGGACGTGCATACCGGCACGCATATTGATGCGCCGCTTCATATGGTCAAAGGCGGCGAAACGTTTGAAACGATTTCTCTCGACCGCCTCGTCGGCCCATGCAAATTGTTTGATCTAACGCATGTCAGCGACAAAATTTCGAAAGACGACATCGCCGCTTTAGACATTCAAGAAAACGATTTTGTCTTGTTCAAGACGAAAAACTCGCTTGAAGACGCGTTTAACTTTGAGTTTATTTATGTAGCCGAAGATACGGCGCGATACCTCGCCGATAAAAAGATCCGCGGCGTCGGCATCGATGCTCTGGGCATTGAGCGAAGCCAGCCGGGGCATCCGACGCATAAAACGCTATTTTCCGCAGGTGTGATCGTCATTGAAGGGCTGCGGCTAAAAGAGGTGCCAGAGGGTTCATATTTTATGGTCGCCGCACCGCTCAAACTCGTCGGCACGGACGCCGCACCGGCGCGTGTGCTATTATTTACGGAAAGTTTATAAGAGAATCATTAAGCACCCTTAGCCTGGGCCAAGGGTGCTTTCTCTTTTTACAGCTCTTCTCCATCTTCATTCCATGCTCCTTCCATTTGGAAAGAGGTAACCGCGCCTCCCCAAAGAAACCCATCTGGAATAATATTTCGACATGATTGATCCATCATTTTTATACCCCTCTTCTGTCATATAAATTTATATATTATTTTATTTAAATATGTATATACCTATTTAAAATAATAACAAGATAAAACGTCTATATAATAAAAAAACAAAACCCCAACCGTAAACGGTTGGGGTTTTTATCTATTACTTTTTCAGCCATTCTGTGTGGAAAATACCTTCTTTATCGACGCGCTCATACGTATGCGCACCAAAATAATCGCGCTGCGCCTGAATTAAGTTTGCTGGCAATGTTTCCGTCCGGTAGCTGTCGTAATAAGCTAATGCACTCGAGAACGCCGGAACCGGGATACCGCGCATGACGGCAATCGCAATAATTTCACGCAGCGCTTCCTGATAATTTTCGACGATGTCTTTGAAATACGGATCCAACAATAAGTTTGGCAACTGTGGATCACGATCGTATGCTTCTTTAATTTTTTGCAAAAATTGGGCGCGAATGATGCAGCCGCCGCGGAAAATCATCGCGATATTGCCGTATTGCAAATTCCAATTATACTCTTCAGACGCTGCTCTCATTTGTGCGAAACCTTGGGCATACGAGCAAATTTTGCTCATGTAAAGCGCTCGGCGCACCGCTTCGATAAAGTGGGCGCGATCGCCTTCAAACGGTTTCACCGCCGGACCGGAAAGAAGCTTGCTCGCTTTCACGCGCTCATCTTTCATTGCAGAAATAAAGCGGGCAAACACCGATTCCGTGATGATTGGAAGCGGCACTCCTAAATCAAGCGCATTTTGGCTTGTCCATTTCCCTGTTCCTTTTTGACCGGCTTTATCTAAAATCAGATCGACAAGCGGCTTGCCTGTTTCTTCATCGATTTTCGTGAAAATATCGGCCGTAATTTCAATTAAATAGCTGTTTAATTCGCCTTTATTCCATTCAGCAAATACTTCGTGCAATTCTTGGGCGTTTAAGCCAAGCACATGCTTCAGCAAGAAGTACGCTTCGGCAATGAGCTGCATATCGCCGTATTCAATGCCGTTATGCACCATTTTTACATAATGGCCGGCGCCGTCCGGACCGATGTACGTCGTGCACGGCTCGCCGTCCACTTTCGCGGCGATCGCTTCGAAAATCGGGCGCACAAGCTCATGCGCCTCTTTTTGACCGCCCGGCATGATCGACGGGCCTTTTAATGCGCCTTCCTCTCCGCCGGAAACGCCCGTGCCGATAAAATGAATGCCAAGTTCGGCTAATTCTTTGTTGCGGCGCTGTGTATCTTTGAAATACGTGTTGCCGCCATCGATTAAAATATCGCCTTTTTCTAGATATGGCTTTAATTGTTCAATGGTTGCGTCCGTCGGTGCGCCCGCTTTCACCATCAACAAAATTTTCCGCGGTTTTTCAAGCGCATTGACAAATTCTTCAATGCTATATGTACCAACAATATTTTTTCCTTGCGCTTCTTGTAAAAATTGATCCGTCTTTTCGCGGGAACGGTTATACACGGCAACTGAATATCCCTTGCTTTCAATATTTAACGCAAGGTTTTTTCCCATTACTGCTAACCCAATGACGCCAATTTGTTGTTTTGCCATCGTCAAACGTTCCTTTCTATAACTTTTTATTTGTTCATGAAAGAACATACCATAGTTCATTTTATCATATCAAGTTTTGAATTACATTTAGAGCGATTTAGAAAAGCTTGCCGCGTACTTCTTAAATAAAAAAAGAGTCCCGAACCCAGGACTCTTTAAGATAATCTTAATATCCGCCATATCCGCCGTATTGATGGCCGTATGGATAGTGCGGGAAGTGATGATAATACGGATAGTGCGGGAAGTGATGGTAATACGGATAGTGAGGATGATACGGATAATGATGATGTGGGTAATGCGGGTAGTATCCGCCACCCGGATACATTCCAAATTGTCTTTCGTCCATTTAAGATCCCCCTTTGGCACTTCACGTGGTAATGACAAGAAAACGAGTGGAGTTCGTTCTCTCCTTTTCTAGGATATGTGCGGAATACAAAAATGTATGGGCAAACACCTAAAAATAAAAAGGCTGCGTACAGCAACCCCTCATCATTATTCCTTATCTTCTTGTGCCAACACTTGCTTTGCATACTCGCGAAAATCCTCGAGATGCTTTTCGACAATCATTTGAACGATCTGCAAATTGATCGCCTGATCATCATGAACCACAATATCATCACTGTCTAAGGAAAAAGCCACCAATCATTGGTGACTATGGATATGCTCCTTAATCTCGTCTGCTTCTTCCAAATGGGCAAATAATCGGTTTGGGTCCATTAATATAATCAACCGCTCCGGCAGGCTGGCGACCCCGACAAGATAAGGTGTTTGCTGATAGGCAAGCATATTGACTTGCTTTACCGCTTCTTCCGGAATATCGAGAATCTCTTTCGCCTCATCGACAATAAAGGCAACGGAAATATCTTCAGCCGTGGTGACGACCAGTCGCGTCTTGTCCGTTTCTTCAAATGAACGCTCGTACAGCAGTTTGCGTGTATCAAGCACCGGCACCAACTCGCCGCGAATGCGAACGACCCCGATCATATACTCAGGCATTTGCGGAATAATGGTCGGCTCCACCATTTTTTCAATGGAAATGACATATTCGATCGGAACCGCGTATTGCTCACGTTCGATCTGAAAAATAACAAACTTGTTCATTCCACCGTCTCCCCTCATTGCTCACAACTCTTCTTATATAAAAGGAGCATCCAAACATGGATGCCCGTTATTATTTCGCTACTTCTTCAACGATTGCGACAACCATTTCCGTTAATTTGACAAGCTCTTCAATCGGCATGCGTTCGTTCGTCGTATGAATATCTTCGTAGCCGACCGCTAAGTTGACCGTCGGAATGCCGAAACCGGCAATAACGTTCGCATCGCTGCCGCCGCCACTGCGCAATAATTCACAAGGACGCCCGATTTTTGCCGCGGCACGTTTCGCAATTTCGACAACATGGTCGCCGTCGCCGAACTTAAAGCCTGGATACATGACTTCAACCTCTACTTCCGCACGTCCGCCCATTTCTTCCGCAACCGTTTCAAATGCCTCCTTCATTTTCGTGACTTGCGCTTCCATTTTTTCAGGCACTAAGGAGCGCGCTTCTGCTAAAATATCGACGCGGTCGCAAACGATATTTGTTTGTGTTCCGCCTTCAAAGCGGCCGATGTTTGCCGTCGTTTCTTCATCGATACGTCCAAGCGGCATTTTTGCAATCGCTTTTGCGGCAATCGTAATCGCTGATACTCCTTTTTCTGGAGCGACACCGGCATGCGCCGTTTTGCCGTGCACGACGACTTTCAATTTCGCCTGTGTCGGAGCGGCAACGACAATGTTGCCAACTTTGCCGTCGCTGTCTAGCGCATAGCCAAATTTTGCTTGAATCAATGACGAATCGAGTGCTTTCGCCCCGACAAGCCCAGATTCTTCCCCTACAGTAATAATAAATTGAATCACGCCGTGCGGAATGTTTTGCTCTTTTAAGACGCGAATCGCCTCAAACATCGCCGCCAAGCCCGCTTTATCGTCCGCTCCTAAAATCGTTGTTCCATCGGTGACGACATATCCGTCTTGAATCGACGGCTTGACGCCTTTTCCCGGCACGACTGTATCCATGTGCGACGTGAAATAAATCGGATCAACACCTTCTTTTGTCGCCTCTAACGTACAAATTAAATTGCCGGCGCCGTGTCCGGTTTTTGCCGCGGCATCATCTTCGATGACATGCAGTCCAAGCGCTTCGAATTTTTGCTTTAATACTTTGGCGATTTCTCCTTCATGCTTTGTTTCCGAATCGATTTGCACGAGTTCCAAAAATTCGTCGACCAAACGTTGCTGATTGATCATCTTCATTCTTCCTCCTGCTTATGTATGTACTCACTTAAAAGTATAACCGATTTTGCCAATGATTGCGAAAAATTGTTTTTGAAGAATAAGAAGCGAATAAATCAACCCCGTTGCCACGAATGGACAGCGGGGTTTACTATTTTATAGCGGAATATTGCCATGCTTTTTCTGAGGGCGTTCCTCGTGTTTATGTCGGAGCATCTCCAGCGCCTGAATAAGCCTGATTCTCGTGTCACGCGGGTCGATGACGTCATCGATCATGCCGTATTTGGCGGCGACATATGGGTTGGCAAACTTTTGCCGATATTCTTCAATCTTTTGCGCCCGAGTTTCTTCCGGATTCGGGCTGTTTTCGATTTCGCTGGCAAAAATAATGTTCGCCGCTCCTTGCGGCCCCATCACGGCGATTTCGGCGTTCGGCCACGCATAGACGACGTCGGCACCGATCGACTTGCTGTTAAGCGCCACATACGCGCCGCCGTATGCTTTCCGCAAAATGACAGTAATTTTTGGAACCGTCGCTTCAGAATACGCATACAAAATTTTCGCGCCGTGGCGGATGATGCCGCCGTGCTCCTGCTTGACGCCCGGGAAAAAGCCGGTGACATCTTCAAACGTAATAAGCGGGATGTTAAAGGAATCGCAGAAGCGGATAAAGCGCGCTGCTTTGTCAGACGAATCGATGTCAAGCCCGCCGGCCATAAATTTCGGCTGATTGCACACCAGCCCGACGACTTCGCCTTTGATGCGGGCAAAGCCAACAACGATGTTTTTCGCGAAATCTTTTTGTACTTCCATAAACGAGCCTTCATCGACAACCTGCAAAATGACGTTGCGCACGTCATACGGCCGGACCGCATCAATCGGCACGACATCGGCTAAATCGGGACGATAGTCGTCTTCGTTTGGAATCGGGCCAAACGGCGGTTTTTCTTGACTGTTTTGCGGCAAATAGCTTAATAGCTGCCGTACTTGATGGAGCACTTCTTCCTCGGTTGCTCCGGAAAAATGGGCGTTGCCGCTGATCGTGTTATGGACGCGGGCACCGCCTAAATCTTCAGCGCTAATTTTTTCTCCCGTCACCGCTTCGATCACTTTCGGGCCTGTAATAAACATTTGGCTCGTCTTTTCGACCATGAATACAAAATCGGTGATCGCTGGCGAATAGACAGCGCCGCCCGCGCATGGTCCCATAATGACGGAAATTTGCGGAATGACGCCGGAATAAATGGCGTTGCGGTAAAAGATATGCCCATATCCGTCTAACGACAATACCCCTTCTTGAATGCGCGCGCCGCCGGAATCATTCAGACCGATGACTGGCGCTCCCGTTTTAGCCGCTAAATCCATAATGTTGGCGATTTTTTTCGCGTGCATTTCTCCAAGCGCGCCGCCAAATACCGTGAAATCTTGTGAAAAGACAAATACGGTGCGGCCGTTGATTTTCCCGTATCCGGTCACAACGCCGTCTCCAGGGCCCTTTTTTCCATCAAGACCAAAATCGGTGCAGCGATGTTCAATAAACGGGTTCAACTCGACAAACGTCCCTTCGTCGAGAAGCAAATCAATTCGTTCGCGCGCGGTCAGTTTTCCTTTGGCGTGCTGCTTTTCAATTTTATCATCGCCGCCGCCAAGCTCGATTTCGCGACGCCGATCATACAGCTCATTAATTTTGTCATACATATCAGCCATCGCTTACACCTCCGCATCCTTTCTCTCGCAAAGTTCGTACAAAACTCCTCCGGTTGACTTCGGATGCATAAAGGCGACAAGCGCCCCTCCGGCGCCGCGCTTTGGCGTCTCTTGAATCATGCGAATTCCTTTTTCTTTCAACTCGTTGATCCGTTCTTGTATATCGTCCACTCCAAGCGCGATGTGATGAATCCCTTCACCGCGCTTTTCGATAAATTTTGCAATCGCGCTTTCCGGCGATGTGGGTTCTAACAGTTCGATTTTCGTTTCTCCCGCTTTCAAAAAGGCGACTTTTACTTTTTCCGATTCCACTTCCTCCACGCCGAGAAATTTTAGCTGCAGTATATCGACATAAAATGGCAGCGTTTTCTCAAGCGATTTAACGGCGATGCCGACATGATCAACCTTTTTTACGTTCATCGTCAATCCCCTTTGCTGTTAAAATAATGTGAACATTATGTATGTTCGCTCTTTCGACAAAAAATCCTGCTTTTTCATGACAATCATGGACAAGTTTTTTCCCTTGTCCTTATTTTTCCGCCACTGTACAATGGTAAACAGAAACGCCCGTCTTGCAGAAGGAGGTGTAGACCTGGTTGCTAAAATCGTTGTCGTGTACGGACCAAGGGAAGGAATGGTACGCGACAGGCACCGTCGCTGACAGCGGGCCACGGGGTGTCTTTCACGGCAGGTGAATAACAAGGGGATTCCCTTCCTGATGGAACTCAGGTGTTTCCTGAGCGGCAAGCGGTGTTTCCCGGTTCCATCACGAGAAGTCGATTTTTATAGATTTTAGTAACCAGGAAATACAATGTCCCGGAAAACACAAAAGTTCGTCGTTTATTTAATGTTGATTTCCATGCTTATTACCACGATTTTAGCCGGCATTAGCATGTGGTTTTAATTAGAAAAGCGGAGGTGGAGGGGTTAACCGTTTTTCAGCAGGTCGCTTTGTCTGCACGAAAAAGGCAGGCTCCGTGATCAGGAAGCTTGCCTTTTCGTCAAAGCGCCCCATATCGCTTGGCAATCGAATAAAACGATTCATTGCTGCGGATAATCAGCACTTTTGTGCCGATCGGCACTTTTTCGTATACCTGTTCGACGTCTTGATTATACATGCGCACACAGCCTAGCGAGACATATTTTCCGATGGAGGCCGGGTTGTTGGTGCCGTGAATTCCATATATGCGGCCGCCCGTTCCTCGCGCATCAAAACCGATCCATCGCGTTCCAAGCGGATTGTTTGGCGCACCGCCTGGGATGTTTTTTTTGCGGTAATACGGATTTTTCGCTTTCACCGTCACGGTAAACA
Organism: Parageobacillus sp. VR-IP; assembly: GCF_013357975.1. Taxonomy (NCBI): domain Bacteria; kingdom Bacillati; phylum Bacillota; class Bacilli; order Caryophanales; family Anoxybacillaceae; genus Parageobacillus; species Parageobacillus sp. VR-IP. The sequence goes on along the minus strand of NZ_JABVYQ010000005.1, from coordinate 160,242 downwards.
GCCCTTCCGGCGTTAATGACGCATTGAATCCCGTCGCCACTGGATATACCGATTCAATTTTTCCGTTACGGATAAAGGCCATTTTATTGGTTGTCTTATTGATAATGATCAACGGAGTTATCTCCGCCGCGGAAAAGTCAAGAAACGGCAAGTACGAAGAAACGAACAACATGGCTGCTAGCAGAAAGCGTACCATTTTGTTTCACCCTTTTTCCGTTGTTTTGTTATAGTGTGAAACAAACGCAGGGCAAGCATGCATCGTTCGCCCATCAAAGCGGAAGTTTATTTTTTCCTTTCCGATATACCAAACTGACTTTTAATAATTAGATATTGCTCCAACTCTTTTACTAAATGCAATAGCGCGGCGCGTTCTTCAAATTCTTCGCGTGTTTTTGGAAGCGGCATCGTTTCAAACCGTTTTCGCATATCATAAAGCTCGCGGAGAAAACGGTCGGCCGTATTGCCCGGATGAATGGCATCGCTTAATTTGTCGATAAAATCGGCGATCATCATGCGTTGCTCCACCGTATACGTCAGCGAAGTAACAAGCGGCAGCACTCTTTCTATAATTTCCAGCTGTCTTTCCCGCATGCGAAAATAATGAACATATTCGTCCTCGTACCGCAGCATGCGATTTTCGACATTGCGCAGCGCCAATTGCTTTGCCTGCTGCAGTATCTCGGCCGCAAGCGGCAATTCTTTTCCGTCCCAATCCGTTTCATTTGTGCGCAAATAGCGGACAATCTCTTTTAAAATAATGCGGAATAAATCTTCGACAATGCGCTGATATTCCTTAAGCTTCTTTTCTACGCTTGGCATATACATATTCATCAACAGCGCCACGCTCATGCCGATGACAATCAGCAGCAGCTCATTGAAAATAATGGACCATGCAAACTGCCTTGCTGCATACAAATGGAGAATAATAACCGAGCTGGTGACGATCCCCTCATTTACCTTCAGCCATACGGTCGTCGGAATAAAAAAGAGAAGCAATAGTCCGACCGTAAACGGATAATAGCCGATCCCTCGGAAAAAGATATAAGAAAACAACATCGCTACGACACAGGCGACAAAGCGAGCCCATGCCGTTTGCAGTGATCGTTTTTTTGTGACTTGAATGCATAAAATCGTAATGATGCCAGCAGAGGCAAAATTATGTAACCCTGCTAGCTGGGCGATGCTAATCGAAAGCGCGGTGCCTATTGCTGTTTTCGCTGTGCGGTATCCGATTTTCACCATTTCTTCATTCCCCTGACCAAAATTAAAAAAGATGATCCAAGGACCATCTTTTTATTGTACTTCATTATAACATCTTTTCAAGAAATTCTTGAGCCCGCTTGCTTTTCGGAGATGCAAAAAATTCATGTGGCGGTGCGTCCTCGATAAGCTGACCGCCGTCTAAAAACAATACACGGTCGGCGACTTCACGGGCAAAGCCCATTTCATGAGTAACAATCGCCATCGTCATTCCCGTATGGGCAAGCGACTTCATTACTTCAAGCACTTCTTTGACCATTTCCGGGTCAAGCGCTGACGTTGGTTCGTCAAACAGCATCACATCCGGCGACATGGCAAGCGCCCTTGCAATCGCCACGCGCTGCTTTTGCCCGCCCGACAGCCGGCTTGGATATTCGTTTGCCTTTTGTTCCAATCCGACCTTTTTCAACAACTCGATGCCTTTTGCCTCCGCTTCGGCTTTCGTCATTCCTTTTACTTTAATCGGGGCATACGTGACATTTTCAAGCACGGTCATATGTGGAAACAAATGAAAATGTTGAAACACCATGCCGACATGCTGGCGCACTTTCATAATATTTGTCTTTTTATCCGTAATTTCCTGGTCACCAATCCAAATTCTCCCCCGCGTCGGTTCCTCCAACAAGTTTAAGCAGCGTAAAAACGTCGATTTTCCCGACCCGGATGGACCGATCACCGCCACTACCTCGCCTTGCTTAATCGTTGTCGTAATTCCTTTTAACACTTCTAATTTCCCAAACGATTTATGCAAATCCTCGACTTTAATCACTTTTTCTCAATCTCCCTTCTAACGCTTTGCCAAGTAGCGTAAGAAGCATGACTAAAACATAGTAAATACATCCAGCAATCAATAGCGGCTCAATATACCGATAAACTTGTCCGCCAACGATGTAAGCACGCCGCATGACATCCATCGCTCCAATTACCGTTACAACCGCAGATTCTTTCGTCAATGTAATCAATTCATTCATCAATGCTGGCAAAATATTTTTCAGCGCTTGCGGCAAAATAATGTCTCGCATCATTAGCTTATATGGAACACCAAGTGCCAGCGCCGCTTCCCGCTGTCCTTTATCAACGGCTAAAATGCCGGCACGGATAATTTCAGAGACATAGGCGGCAGAGTTTAACCCAAACGCGATGACCGCTGCGGGAAACGCGTCAATTTCAAAACCGGTAAGCTGCGGTATTCCAAAATAAATAAGAACAAGCTGTAATACAAGCGGCGTGCCGCGAAACACGGATGTATAGGCATCGGCAAACCATGTCAAAACCTTCATTCCGCCAATCTTCATTAACGCTAAAATAACTCCAAACACAAACCCTAACAACGCCGCAAAAACGACAATTTTTAACGTAACCGCGATTCCTTGCAATATATACGGAATTGATGGAACAATTTGCGAAAAATCTAAATTCACGCGACCCTTCATCCTTCCTTGCAACATAGTGAAAACGTTCAAAAAGGAGATCAGATCCTTTTTGAACGCATAACTTTACTGGTCAAACCATTTTTTTATCAACTTGTCCACTTCGCCGTTTTTCATTTTTTCTTGCAATACTTTGTTAAACTCATCGCGCAGCTTGCTACCTTTCGGGAAGGCGATAGCGGAGCCTGCTTCTTGTTCGCTTGTTGGCATCGTGTGCCCTTCTAATTTGCCATTGCTATTTTTCAAATACCCTTTTGCGACTGTATCTTCGATAATCGCTGCATCAAAGCGCCCTGCTTGAATCTCTTGAATTAACTCCGGAATGCGGTTTCGGCTTTCAATTTTCATGTCAACTGTCTTTGCAATTTTATTTGCTTCTCCTTCTTGAATCGAGCCAGTTTGAACACCAACCGTTTTTCCTTTTAAATCTTCGACCGTTTTAATGCCGCTTCCTTTTTTGGAAACGATCATGTTTCGCGCTACATAATACACATCCGAGAAATCAACGCTTTTCTTGCGTTTTTCCGTCGGTGTCATTCCCGCCAACACAAAATCGACTTTTCCCGACTGCAGTGCTGGGATAAGACCAGTAAAATCCATATCCACGATTTGAATTTCATATCCCAATTCTTTCGCAATCATTTTCGCCAAATCGACATCAAAGCCAATAATGTCATTCCCTTTCGCCGTATCAATATATTCAAATGGCGCATAGTCGGCGGAAGTGCCCATTTTTAATACTTTCTTTTGCTCCCCGCTTCCGTTTTTCTGCCCCCCTGTGCCACACGCCGAGAGCAAACCAATTAATAGAATGCTAGAAATAAGAACCAATAACGATTTTTTCATACGGTGTCTCTCCCTCTCTGCTCAAAAAAACTAAATAATTTTTATAATATTATGAATAAGTTTTAAAGATTAATAATACACACTTTGTTTTTGAATATATATTCTACGTTTTGTATATTAACACATTGAGTAATAATTATGCAATTCATTTTTTTATTATAAATAAATCATTTTTACTTTTTGAAAATAACAAGCAAATAAATAACGGAGCTGAATTTTTCAGCTCCGTTATACTTCATCACAATATTGATCAAATGCCGCCTGCAGCTTTTGAACGACTTCAATCGGCTCATGCCCTTCGATTTCATGGCGATGAATTATCATACAAAGCTTGCCATCCTTTAATAAAGCGAAAGATGGAGAAGAAGGCGGCTGTCCTTCAAAATATTCCCTTGCCCGCGCCGTTGCCTCTTTATCTTGTCCGGCAAATACGGTTACAAGATGGTCTGGACGTTTGTCATAATGAATCGCGTGTGCCGCCGCAGGACGAGCAATGCCCCCCGCACAACCGCATACCGAGTTAATCATCACAAGCGTTGTGCCTGGACGCTTGAATGCCGCATCAACTTCTTCAGGAGTACGCAACTCTTCAAAGCCAGCTTCCACGATTTCGCGGCGTGATTGTTCCACAATATCATTAAATAGTGGAAATTGAAACATGCTAAACACCTCCTTCTCCTATCGTATCACATTTTTCCATTATGACCTACTTTCATATATCTTAATGAGTTCCCGTACCGCGGAAGTAACGGATTGTGTTCCAGAAATAACCTTATTTTCAATGACCGGCAGCTTCTCTTTTACCGCAGGATGGGAAAAGAAACTTGTTTCTAAATAATCTTTAATCATCGAGTAAATCCAATCTTTTTGTTGATGGCGCCGGCGCATATCAAACACGCCCGACTGTTTCGTCGTTTCCACAAACTTCTCAATCACGTTCCAAATCTCTTCGATGCCTTCTCCTAAAAGCGCCGAGCACGTATACGCTTTTGTTTCCCAGCCCGGCGTTGCTGGACGCAAATAGTGGAGAAATTGATTGTATTCTTTTTGGGCCGCCAACGCTTTCAGCTTATTGTCGCCATCCGCTTTGTTAATCACAATCGCATCGGTTAATTCCATAATCCCGCGCTTCATTCCTTGCAATTCGTCACCTGCTCCGGTCAACACCAGCATTAAAAAGAAATCGACCATGCCGCGAACGACAAACTCGCTTTGCCCGACGCCGACCGTTTCGACTAAAATGATGTCATAGCCCGCCGCTTCGCAAAGCATCATCGTTTCCCGCGTTTTGCGGTGCACGCCGCCAAGCGCTCCGCCTGACGGGGACGGACGAATAAAAGCGTGTGGATGGCGGGCCAGCGTTTCCATCCGCGTTTTATCGCCGAGGATGCTGCCGCCGGTAATGGAACTGCTCGGATCGACCGCCAGCACAGCGACGCGATGGCCTTTTTCGCATAAAAACGTGCCAAACGCTTCGATGAACGTGCTTTTCCCCGCTCCCGGCACACCGGTGATGCCGATGCGGATCGACTTGCCGACGTGCGGCAAAAGTTTATTTAGCACTTGCTGGGCGATGTCCATATGCTTCGCGGCATTGCTTTCCACCAAGGTGATCGCCTGCGCCAAAATCGTGCGGTCATTGTTTAGCACGCCGGCGACATACTCCTCCACGGACCGTTCTTTTCGTTTCACCCACCGCTTTGGGGCAGACGGAGGAGCCGTTTTCACATACGTAGTGGCAAATTCGTCTCCCCTGTCCTCTTCCACCCATTCGGGGCGCTGTGTTCGTTCGTCGCTCATTGGCTCACTTCCTCGTAACCGAGACGTTTATAAATTTCTTCGATCACTTTTTCGGCGGCAACTGGAATAACTGTTCCCGGCCCGAAAATGGCAGATGCGCCGTGTTGATATAAAAACTCATAATCTTGCGGCGGAATGACGCCGCCGACAACAACGATAATATCTTCGCGGCCAAGCTTGCGCAGTTCTTCCACCAATTGCGGCAGCAGCGTTTTATGACCGCCGGCGAGCGAGCTGATGCCAACGACATGGACATCGTTTTCAACCGCTTGACGCGCTGTTTCTTCCGGCGTCTGGAACAGCGGGCCGATGTCGACGTCAAATCCTAAATCGGCAAACGCCGTCGCGATCACTTTCGCTCCGCGGTCATGGCCGTCCTGCCCCATTTTCGCAATCATAATCCGCGGGCGGCGCCCTTCCAGTTCATAAAATTCAGCGGTCATTTTTTTGACGCGTTCAAATTGCTCTTCATTTTGGAATTCGGAGCTGTACACGCCGCTAATCGAGCGGATCACCGCTTTATGGCGTTTCGCTACTTTTTCAATCGCATACGAAATTTCGCCCAATGTCGCACGGACGCGCGCCGCCTGCACGGCCAATTCAAGCAAATTTCCTTCTCCTGTTTCCGTCGCTTTCGTAATCGCGTCAAGCGCCTCTTGTACTTTTTGCTCATCGCGGGAGGCGCGCAGCTGTTTTAATCTTTCAATCTGGCGCATCCGCACCGCCGTATTGTCGACTTCTAAAATTTCAATCGGTTCTTCTTTTTCCGGACGGTATTTGTTGACGCCGATGATCGTTTCCGCCCCGGAGTCAATGCGTGCTTGGCGTCTTGCCGCCGCTTCTTCAATGCGCATTTTCGGAATCCCCGTTTCAATTGCTTTGGCCATGCCGCCAAGGCTTTCGATTTCTTCAATATGCTTCCACGCCCGTTTCATCAATTCGTTCGTTAACGTTTCTACATAATAAGAACCTGCCCATGGGTCAATGACATTGCAAATCCCCGTTTCATCTTGCAAGTAAAGCTGTGTATTACGGGCGATGCGCGCCGAGAAATCGGTCGGAAGCGCGATCGCTTCATCGAGCGCGTTCGTATGGAGCGACTGCGTATGGCCAAGCGCCGCCGCATGCGCTTCGATCAATGTGCGCACGACATTGTTAAACGGATCTTGTTCGGTCAAGCTCCATCCCGATGTTTGCGAGTGCGTCCGCAATGCGAGCGATTTCGGGTTTTTCGGGTTGAACGTTTTCATCATTTTCGCCCACATGATGCGCGCCGCGCGCATTTTCGCAACTTCCATGAAATAATTCATGCCGATCGCCCAGAAGAAGGAAAGCCGTGGCGCGAAAGAGTCGATATCAATTCCTGCTTTTAAGCCAGTGCGCACGTACTCCAATCCGTCAGCGAGCGTATACGCCAATTCAATATCAGCCGGCGCCCCCGCTTCTTGCATATGGTAGCCGGAAATGCTGATGCTGTTAAACTTTGGCATGTATTTTGAAGTGTACTCAAAAATATCCGCAATGATGCGCATCGACGTTTCCGGAGGATAAATGTAAGTGTTGCGCACCATATATTCTTTTAAAATATCGTTTTGAATCGTCCCGGAAAGCTTGTCTTGCGTGACGCCTTGCTCTTCGGCCGTAACAATATAAAACGCCATAATCGGCAGCACTGCGCCGTTCATTGTCATCGACACCGACATTTGGTCAAGCGGAATGCCGTCAAACAAAATCTTCATATCCAAAACCGAATCGATCGCCACCCCTGCTTTGCCGACGTCGCCGACGACGCGTGGATGGTCGGAGTCATAGCCGCGGTGGGTGGCAAGGTCAAAGGCAACGGACAGCCCTTTTTGCCCCATCGCCAAATTGCGGCGGTAAAAGGCATTGCTTTCTTCCGCTGTCGAAAACCCCGCATATTGCCGGATCGTCCACGGCCGATTCACGTACATCGACGGATACGGCCCGCGCAAATACGGTGGGATTCCCGGCATATAATCAAGAAAATCATAATCTTCGATATCTTTTTTCGTATAAAGCGGCTTAATGGCGATATGCTCATTCGTCTGAAACAGCAGGTCATCGATGGATGCCCGCACCTTGCCTTCAATCTCCCGCTTCCATTGTCGCTCATCTGCCGTTTGTTTTGTGATTTCTAGCGAAAGATTGGTAAAATCAACTTGTTTATTCATTGAGGGCCACCCCCATCTCTTTCATAAACGATACAATCATTTCATAACAGTTCGAACCGATATGGATAAAGCCATCGACCCCAGCCTCGATGAAAGTCTGTTCGATATCGGCCGGCTGTTTTCCGGCGACATATAGCTTCGCGTTTGGCTTTGCCTGCTTGAACGCTTTGGCGATCGCCGGAACAATATCAGTGTAGCTTTCATCCGAGCCGCAAATAACATAATGCGTCCCGTTTGCATTGATTGCTTCTGACACCGCTTCCTCAGCGCTATGAATGCCTTCGCTTTTTTCAACAGCCATCCCGCCGGCTTCAAAAAAGCCGGTAATAAAATCGGCGCGCGCTTTATAGTTTGGAATATTTCCGATATTGATGAGATGAACGGCAGGGCGAGAACCGTATTTTTTCATATAGGCTTCCGAAGCTTTGCGCAGCCGTTCGAACGGTTCGGCAAGGCGCCATTGTGTAATCGGCTTGACATGGATGGACGCTTCCTCTGTTTTCAATGCTGCTTCGATTTCCCGAGCGGTTGCTCGGCGCAAAGCCATGTCAACTGCCGTTTTGATCCATTGCTGATTGGCAAAGCCCGCCTGCAGCGCGGCAGCATGCTCTTTGTTGATGACGGATGAAGACCGCTGATGTTCGTTGCTTATATTCGTTTTTTCAACCGGTGCTTCCGCCAAGTTCGCGTAAAAATTGGTGCCGACAATTTTTTCTTTTCTCGTTTCGACGTTTTTCTTGCGCTGCCTTGCAACTGCTTCCACTTGCTCCTGCACAAAGCCGTCCGCGAGCGCCTGAACGATGCCGCCTCTTGCTTCAACTTGCTGGAACAGCTTCCACGCTTCTTCCGCCACTTGAGCCGTCAACGTTTCCACATAGTACGAACCGCCAGCCGGGTCAATGACATTGGCGATATGCGCTTCTTCCAACAAAATCAGCTGCGTGTTGCGGGCAATTCTCCGCGAAAATCTATCAGCTGGGCCGATCGCTTCGTCAAACGGAGAAACATGAAGGCTGTCTGTGCCGCCAACCGTTGCCGCAAACGCCTCGGCCGCCGCGCGAAGCATGTTGACATACGGATCGTACACTGTTTTCGTAAAATAGGACGTGCGTGCATGCATCGCGATTTTTTGCGATGACTCACTGCCGCCAAACGCTTTGACAATATTGGACCAAATGAGCCTTGCCGCGCGAAGCTTGGCGATTTCCATAAAAAAGTTGGAACCGACAGAGAACGAAAACTGGATTCGCGGCGCAATGGCATCAACCGCCACTCCTCTATCTAAGCAAGCACGGATATATTCCACTGCTGTTGCAAAGGCGAAAGCCAGCTCTTGCACCGCGTTCGCTCCGCCATTATGATACGGCTCGCCGCGGACGATCACCGTTTTTACGTTTGGCATATGTTCTTGCGCCCACTTCGTTACATCCACCATGACATCATATAAAGCCGCAACCGATGGAGAGAGCTTTCCTGTTTCCGCCAGCGCGCCGATGGGATCCATGCCAATCGTTCCACGCACCGTATTAAACGGTATTTGCCGTTGTTGCAAATAAGCGGCGAACAGCGCTAAAAATGAAAGCGACTGTGCTCCCGCATCGACGCGAAGCGAATACGTATCCAATGAAATACCAGAAAACATAGCTTCGATATCGTCAAGCGATGTAACTGGAAATCCTAACCGCTCCAATACGATATGGATTTCCGTTTGCCCTTTTTCCAAATCATGTTTGACGATCTCGTTCCACTCGGTTGGACTACTTGCGGAAATTTCCTGGCTTACTTTCCAAGGTTCTTTGATATATCCATTTGGCCTGGTGCCGCGGATATAATTAGCAAAACCGGGATACTGTTCGATATAGGCAAGCTTCTCTACATCATGGCGCGTATAAATAGGCTGAATCGTGATATTCTCATATGTAGTCGAATACAATTTTTCGAACGGTTTCCCTTTTAATGACTTTTCCACTTCCTGCTTCCACTCCGCAAAGCTTGGAGCGGGAAACGTCACATTTTTCATCGTTGAAATATCGCTCACTATGTTTTCCCCCTTTTCAGTGCTTTCTCCCATCCATAGAAACCGCTTTCTTTTTCACTTTTAAAAATATTACTGATATTTTTTATTGTAGTACATGTGCGTCGTTCTAGCAACGAACAAAAAACGTTTGCGAAAAGACAAAGCCTAAAATCGATCAAATTCCATTTGCTTTTTCATAGACGCTAAAACAAAAACAATGCCATGGGCCGTATATTCTTGCAATGCATACCAACAATTATCGGCTTTCATTTTTCCTGTTCCATCACTTCCGTAATAATAAATCATTTTTTCTAAGAGAAATTTCTATTAAAGAGTATTATAACACGAAAAACCTCACCACAAACGAATTTGCGGTGAGGTTCTCCTATATTAATAAATCGGCGTATTGTCTTTCGATACGTTTTCCAAAATCTCTTTGACACGCGCCAGGAAGCGGCCGCAAATGAGACCGTCTAAAACGCGGTGGTCAAGCGATAAACATAAGTTCACCATGTCGCGGATCGCGATCATGCCGTCTTTGACAACCGGGCGTTTGACAATCGATTCGACCTGCAAAATCGCTGCTTGCGGATAGTTGATGATGCCCATCGATTGCACCGAACCGAAAGAGCCGGTGTTGTTCACTGTAAACGTGCCGCCTTGCATGTCTTCCGGGCGGAGTTTGCCGGCGCGCACTTTGGCGGCGAGCTCGGCGATTTCACGGGCGATGCCTTTGATTGATTTTTCGTCGGCGTGCTTAATGACTGGCACGAATAACGCATCATCTGTTGCAACGGCGATTGAGATATTGATATCTTTTTTCTGCACGATTTTGTCGCCCGCCCACATCGAGTTGAGCTGCGGGAATTCTTTGAGCGCCTGGGCGACCGCTTTGACGAAGAAGGCAAAATACGTTAAATTGAAGCCTTCGCGTTTTTTGAATTCGTCTTTGATTGAGTCGCGATATGCAACCAAGTTTGTGACATCGACTTCGACCATCGTCCAGGCGTGCGGAGCTTCGTGCTTGCTGCGAAGCATGTTCGCGGCGATCGCTTTGCGCACCGGTGTGACCGGAATTTCGATGTCTCCTGCTTGAACAGGGACGTTTGGAGCCGTCGGTTGTTTTGGAGCAGCTGCTGGTTCTGCTTTTGGCGCTTCCTGCGCTGGTGTCGGCTGCGGTGCAGGCTGGGCCGAAGCGGCTGGCTGCCCACCGGCTTTCGGGATATTTCCGGATTCAATGAGTTTTAACAAATCTTTGCGCGTAATCCGTCCGCCCAGCCCCGTTCCTTGCACTTGCTCCAAATCAATATTATGTTCTTGAGCGAGGCGAAGAACGGCTGGCGAATAGCGCCCTTTATTGGCCCGATCCGCTTTTTTCGGAGCTTGGGCAGCTTCTTCCTTTGTTTCTTCTGCTTTCGGTGCTTCCTCTTGTTTCGTTTCCGCTGCTGTTCCTTCTCCTTCCACTTCCATTGTACAAATCACGGCGCCAACCGACAGCGTTTCTCCTTCCTTCGCGATAATTTCTTTGATCACGCCCGTAAATGACGAAGGAATTTCCGCGTTTACTTTATCGGTCATGACTTCGGCGATCGGATCGTATTTATTGACTTTGTCGCCGACGGAAACGAGCCATTTGCTGATCGTGCCTTCGGTGACGCTTTCCCCAAGCTGGGGCATGGTAAGTTGTTCAATTGCCACGTAGATGACCTCCTATCTCCGTTCAAATCTGCATTTTGAATCGCAAAAATCCGCCTGCTTAAAACGCTGCTAGCTTGCGCATCGCTTTTTCCACTTTATCCGGGTTGACCATAAAGAATTTTTCCATCGTTGGCGCGTATGGCATCGCCGGAACGTCTGGGCCGGCAAGGCGCATAATTGGCGCATCTAAATCAAACAAGCAATGTTCAGCGATAATGGCGGCCACTTCGCTCATGACGCTTCCTTCTTTGTTATCTTCCGTAATCAGAAGCACTTTTCCTGTTTTGCTTGCTGCTTCAATAATCGCTTCTTTATCTAACGGATATACCGTACGCAAATCAAGAATATGAACGGAAATGCCATCTTGCGCTACCCGTTCTGCCGCTTGCAGCGCAAAATGAACGCATAACCCATACGTAATAACGGTAATATCGTCGCCCTCGCGTTTAACGTCGGCTTTGCCGATTGGCAATACGTAATCGTCTTCCGGCACTTCGCCTTTAATCAGACGATACGCGCGCTTATGTTCAAAGAAAAGAACCGGATCTTCATCGCGAATCGCTGCCTTCAAAAGCCCCTTCACATCATATGGAGTCGATGGCATGACAATTTTTAAACCTGGCTGGTTCGCAAAAATCGCTTCCACCGATTGTGAATGATATAATGCGCCGTGAACGCCGCCGCCGTACGGGGCGCGGATGACGATCGGGCAGTTCCAGTCGTTGTTTGAACGGTAGCGAATGCGGGCCGCTTCAGAAATAATTTGGTTGACCGCCGGCATGATGAAATCGGCAAATTGAATTTCGGCAATCGGGCGCAGTCCGTACATCGCCGCGCCAATGCCGACGCCAACGATCGCGGATTCAGCCAGCGGAGTGTCAATGACTCGCTCTTCGCCGAACTGTTCATACAATCCTTGCGTCGCTTTAAATACTCCGCCTTTTTTGCCCACGTCTTCCCCTAATACGAAAACGCGCGGGTCGCGTTCCATTTCCTCACGAATCGCCATCGTCACAGCATCAATATAGGAAATCACTGGCATCGTCCATTCCCCCTTACTTCTCTGCGTATACGTACTTTAAGGCATGTTCTGGTTCTGCATACGGCGCTTTTTCTGCATAATCCGTCGCTTCGTTCACCTGCTTCATGACGCGGTCGTGAATTTCTTTCTCCAGTTCATCTGTCAATACACCGACTTCTTTCAAATATTTCGCAAACGAAATAATCGGATCTTTGGCGCGCGCTTCTTCCAACTCTTCTTCGGAACGGTATGCGCGTTGGTCGTCGTCGGAAGAATGCGAGGTTAAACGATAGGAAACCGTTTCAATCAATGTCGGTCCTTCGCCGCGGCGGGCGCGGTCCGCTGCTTCTTTGACAACTCTGTACACTTCAAGCGGATCGTTTCCGTCTACCGTATAGCCCGGCATGCCGTAGCCGATGGCGCGGTCCGATACTTTTTCGCATGCCAATTGTTTTGAAATGGGCACGGAAATCGCGTATTTGTTGTTTTCGCACATGAAAATGACAGGCAATTTATGCACGCCGGCAAAGTTGGCGCCTTCATGGAAATCGCCTTGGTTCGATGATCCTTCCCCGAACGTCACAAAAGCGACAAAATCTTTCTTTTCCATTTTCGCCGCCAGCGCGATGCCAACTGCATGCGGCACTTGCGTCGTTACTGGAGATGAGCCGGTGACGATGCGATTTTTCTTTTTCCCGAAGTGACCCGGCATTTGCCGACCGCCGGAGTTCGGATCTTCGGCTTTTGCAAACGCGGAAAGCATTAATTCCGTCGGTGTCATTCCAAATGTTAAAACAACGCCCATATCACGATAATAAGGCAAAACGTAATCTTTCGTGCGGTCAAGGGCAAATGCCGCGCCGACTTGCGCCGCTTCTTGTCCTTGGCAAGAGATAACGAACGGAATTTTTCCAGCACGGTTTAATAACCACATGCGCTCGTCGATTTTGCGAGCCAACAACATCGTTTCATACATTTGCAATACCGTTTCATCACTTAAGCCTAGCGCTTGGTGACGATTTTCTGCCATCGAAACAACCTCCCTTTATTCGCTTAAAAATGAATCGCTTTTCCATCCACAGCAAGCGCCGCTTCTGCCATCGCCTCTGATAACGTCGGATGCGGATGAATCGTATGCGCGACCTCCCATGGCGTCGCGTCGAGGACGCGGGCAAGTCCCGCTTCGGAAATCATATCGGTTACGTGAGGACCGACCATATGAACGCCAAGCAAGTCGTTCGTTTTTTGATCGGCTATGATTTTCACAAACCCTTCCGCTTCGCCAAACACGAGCGCTTTGCCGATCGCTTTAAACGGGAATTTGCCGACTTTTACTTCATATCCTTTTGCTTTCGCTTCTTCTTCCGTCAAGCCGACACTTGCGACTTCCGGACGGCTGTAGACGCATTTCGAAATCATGGTATAGTCGATTGGTGATGGATTTTGGCCAGCGATATGCTCTACAGCAACGATCCCTTCATGAGACGCTACGTGCGCTAGCTGCAAACCGCCAATGACATCGCCAATCGCATAAATATGCGACTCTTTCGTTTGATAAAACTCGTTTGTTTGAATAAATCCCTTTTCTACGACAATATCTGTATTTTCGATGCCGATTCCTTCAATGTTTGCCTGCCGGCCGACGGAAACGAGCATTTTTTCGGCGGCAAATGTTTTTTGTTCGCCTTTATATTCCGCTTTAATCGTGACCCCGTTTCCTTTTTCCAGTGTTTCTGAAAGCACTTTCGCCTCTGTCACAATCGTAACGCCGCGGCGTTTTAAGAGCTTTTCCACTTCTTTGGAGACGTCGTGATCTTCCGTCGGCAAAATACGGTCGGCGTATTCTAGCACCGTCACGTCAACGCCGAAATCATTCAGCATTGATGCCCATTCAATGCCAATGACACCGCCGCCGACGATAATAATCGAAGAAGGAAGCGTTTCCATTTGCAACGCTTCATCGGATGTCATGACCAATTTGCCGTCAATGTCAAGACCCGGCAGCGTCCGCGGGCGCGAACCCGTGGCGATAATGACATTTTTGGGCACGAGCATCTCATTTTCCGAACCATCATTCATTTCCACGGAAATCGTTCCCGGCATTGGCGAGAAAATCGATGGCCCTAAAATGCGACCAGTGCCGGCATAGACGTCAATTTTTCCTTTTTTCATCAGGTGTTGGACGCCTTTATGGAGCTGTTCGATAATGGCTGCTTTGCGCGCCTGCGCTTTGGCGAAGTCAAGGCACACATCGTTTACCACGACGCCGAACGTTTCGCCGTTTTTCGTTTGCGCATATACTTCCGCACTCCGCAGCAGCGCCTTGCTTGGAATGCATCCCGCATGCAGACATGTTCCGCCCAGCTTTCCTTTTTCGACAACGGCTGTTTTTAACCCTAACTGGGAAGCACGAATCGCCGCCACATATCCTCCAGTTCCGCCGCCAAGGATGACGAGATCATATTCTTTTGCCATATCCTTTTCCCCTTTCTATCGCAAAACGGTTGTGTGTACCACATTTCCGCTTGGATATACTTTTTCTTTTTCTTCGCCGTTCAACACGCGTAACGCTCCTTCCGCAAGCGCTTGTAATTCGTTTTCGCCGGGATGGACAATGACATCGGCAATCCAGTAAACGCGATCGCTAATTTCCTTCACAAACTGTTTTCCATAAGCAAGACCGCCTGTTAAAATAATCGCGTCGACTTGTCCCTCCAATACAGCACTTGCCGCTCCGATTTCTTTTGCGACTTGATAGGCCATGGCACTATATACGAGCTTCGCCTTCTCATCGCCCGCTTCAATTATTTTTTCGACTTTTACCGCGTCGTTGGTGCCGAGATAACCGACTAATCCGCCTTTGCCGACGAGCATACTCATCACTTCATCACGGAAGTATTCGCCGGAAAAGCATAAAGAAACGAGGTCGCCTGCTGGTACAGTTCCGGCGCGTTCCGGGCTAAATGGGCCTTCGCCATCCAATCCGTTATTGACATCGACTACCCGGCCTTTTTTATGAGCGCCGACGGTAATTCCGCCGCCCATATGAGCGACAATGAGGTTGAGCTCTTCATACGATTTGCCGAGCTGCTTGGCGACGCGGCGCGCTACCGCCTTTTGATTGAGCGCGTGAAAAATACTTCTCCGTTCAATGAGCGCAAATCCAGAAATGCGGGCGATTGGCTCAAGTTCATCGACGACAACAGGATCAACGATAAAGGCAGGAATATTTAATGCCGAAGCAATTTCATGAGCTAAAATGCCGCCAAGATTCGAAGCATGCTGGCCGGAATAGCCTTTGCGCAAATCTTCAAGCATCTGTTCATTGACGCGGTACGTGCCGCCCTCAATTGGGCGCAAAAGCCCGCCGCGGCCGCAAACAGCACTTAATTTGGAAAGATTAATTCCCTCTTCATCGAGCGCGTCTAGAATCGTTTGTTTGCGAAATTCATATTGATCAATAATCGATGGATAGCGCTGCAGCGTTTCTGCGTCATGGCGAATCGTTTTTTCAAAAATGGAGCATTCATTTTCAAACACGCCAATTTTTGTCGAGGTCGATCCGGGATTAATGGTTAAGATGCGAAACTTCTGCTCTTGCAACGGTTGCTACCTCCATTCTAGGGGCGGAAGCAGAAAATATTTTCATGCTTTTCCGCTTCCGCTTATATTGTCCTTAACGACCGCGACGACGGCTTAAAATATGATGACCGTTTTGCAAAAATTGGCTGCGGGACTTGCGCATCGTTTCAATGCGTTCCTCCGCAAGACGGTCTGCCGCTTGATACGTCGGAATGCCGTCGCGTTTCGCAATGGCAAATACTTTTTCGATGTTGTCGTAAATTTGCTCAATTTTTTTCATCGCCCGTTCCCGGTTGTAGCCATACAACTCATCCGCGACGTTAATGACACCGCCGGCATTGATGACATAATCCGGTGCATACACGATGCCCATTTCATGAATGATATCGCCGTGTTTCGGCTCTTTTAGCTGGTTGTTCGCCGAACCGGCAATGACTTTCGCTTTTAATTGCGGAATCGTTTGATCGTTAATGATGCCTCCAAGCGCACATGGGGCAAAAATATCGCAATCGACGCCGTAAATATCGTTCGGGTCCACCGCTTTGGCGCCAAACTCTTCAACGGCGCGCTGCACCGCTTCTTTGTTAATGTCAGTGACAATAAGTTGCGCCCCTTCTTCATGAAGATGACGGCATAAATGATAGGCGACATTGCCAACCCCTTGCACGGCAATGACTTTTCCTTCCAATGAATCGCTTCCAAACGCTTCTTTTGCCGCTGCCTTCATGCCGCGGTACACCCCATATGCCGTTGCTGGAGACGGATTGCCTGATGAGCCGAATTCCGGTGAAATGCCTGTCACATAATCTGTTTCTTGGTAGATGATATCCATATCGGCAACGGTGGTGCCGACATCTTCCGCGGTGATATAGCGGCCGTTTAATCCCTGAATAAAGCGGCCGAACGCGCGGAACATTGCTTCATTTTTATCTTTGCGCGGATCGCCGATAATGACCGTTTTCCCGCCGCCAAGATTGAGCCCTGCCGCAGCGTTTTTATACGTCATGCCGCGCGCTAAGCGGAGCGCGTCTTCAATCGCTTCTTCTTCCGAGTTATACATCCACATGCGCGTACCGCCTAATGCTGGGCCGAGCGTTGTATCGTGAATAGCGATAATCGCTTTCAATCCCGATTCTTTATCTTGGCAAAACAACAATTGTTCATAATCGTATTTTTCCATGTATTTAAACAATTCCATGATGACTTCCTCCCTAATGGTTTATTTGGACGCGGAACAAACCGCGAGTGCTAACGAATACAGTTTGCTTTCCGCCGAATCGGCGCGTGATGTAAGGACAATCGGCGCCTTCGCTCCAGCGATGACGGCCCCGACTTTGGCATTGGCAAAATAAACAAGCGATTTATATAGCATGTTTCCCGCTTCAATGTCAGGAACGAGCAAAATATCCGCCCTGCCTGCCACTTCACTGTCAATGCGCTTATGTTCCGCCGCTATAGCCGAAACAGCATTATCGAGGGCAAGCGGTCCATCAATGATGCAATCTTTTATTTGTCCGCGTTTTTGCATCATGGTTAGCGCTGCCGCATCAACAGTAGCCGGCATCGCCGGGTTGACTACTTCCACCGCCGCCAGCGGCGCCACTTTCGGCATGTCAATGCCAATCGACCGGGCTACAGCAACGGCATTTGCCACAATCTGCGCTTTTTGTTCCAAATCCGGCGAAATGTTCATCGCCGCATCCGTCACCATGATGAAACGGTCATAGCCGGGAACTTCAAATACAGCCACATGGGAAAGCACCTTTCCCGTCCGCAAGCCGTACTCCTTGTTTAACACTGCTTTTAACAACGCAGCGGTTGGGATGTTCCCTTTCATCAGGACATTTGCCTCATTGAAGTGAACAGCTTTTACCGCCAGCTCAGCGGCTTGCACAGCAGAATTGGCATGGACGACTTCAATATGTTCGGAATTCGCATAGCCTTTTCGCCTTAACAGTTGCACAATTTGTTCATGGTCTCCATACAACACAAACTTTCCGAAATGGCGATCGAGCGCCATCGTCACGGCATCAATCACTTCTTCATCTTCCGCTGCCGCGACAGCTACCGTCATATCGGCATATTTGGTTGCATGATCGATCAACGATTGCAGCTTCATCTTATGCACCAACCTCTTCATTAAAATTTGCGGTGGCATTTTATTAACATGCAAAAATCGTGCCAACACAAAAATTTGAAAGCGCTTTATTTTTCGGATTTTATTTTGCTGGTTATACGCAATAATTTGCATACCGTGCAAATTATTGCGTGCTATTTTTGTCAATGCCATATTTCTCCAGCTTGTAATATAAATTACGAATAGAAATGCCAAGCGCCCGCGCTGTCGCCGTTTTATTGTTGTTGTATTTTCGCAGCGCTTGCTCGATAATGCCCGCTTCGTATTGCTCTACCATCTCTTCAAGCGGACGAATTTCCAGCTCCTTTTCATTTTTGCGGAAAGGGGAATCGGCCCGCGAAATATCAAGGGGCGGAATATGATGAACATCGATCATCACTTCATTAAACTTCATAAAAATCATCGCCCGGCCTAATACGTTTTCCAATTCACGCACATTCCCCGGCCAATCGTAAGCGAGCAAGCGATCAAGAGCAGCCGGTGTGACTCCTTCGACGTTGCGCCCGTAATCTTGGTTCAGCTTCTGAATTAAATGCTGGCACAACGCCGGGATATCTTCCTTCCTTGCCCGCAGTGGCGGAATGTAAATCGGCATGCGGTTTAAGCGGTAATATAAATCTTCGCGGAATGTCCCTTCAGCAATCGCTTTCTCTAAGTTGACATTCGTGGCGGCAATGACGCGGACATTAATCGGTATTGGCTTTGTGCCGCCAACACGGACGATTTCCCCTTCTTGCAGAACGCGAAGCAATTTCGCCTGTGTATTCGCGGAAAGCTCGCCGATTTCATCAAGGAAAATGCTGCCGTTGTTTGCCTCTTCAAATAAACCGCGTTTGCCGCCGCGTTTTGCCCCGGAAAATGCTCCTTCTTCATAACCAAATAGCTCGCTCTCCAACAGTGTTTCAGAAATGGCCGCACAATTGACACGGATAAATTTGTTGTATTTTCTATCACTTGCATTATGAATCGCATGGGCGAACAATTCTTTTCCCGTGCCGGATTCACCGCGCAGCAATATCGTCGCCGGCGTTTTTGCGGCCACTTTCGCTTGTTCAATTGCTACCTTTATTTCCTCCGACGTGCCGATAATATCGGCAAACGAATATTTCGCTTCAAGCGTGCGGATAATTTGCCTTGCCCGATTGAGCTCCGCTGTCAGCCGCTGGATCTCGGATACGTCATGAATCACCCCGACGCTGCCTTTCAGCACTCCGTCGACAATAATCGGCGCCACATTCACGACCACATCGCGGTTTTTCGGGCCGACCTTCATGCGCACCCCGCGGACAGGCCGTCGCGTTTTTAGCACTTGCATATGCATGCTTTCCCCTTCGGCGATATCGGCTGTCGCCGGCTTGCCGATTACCTCTTCTTCTGACAGGCCGGTAATGCGCGTATACGCCGGGTTAATTAAAATGCCGTTTCCATGCTCATCGACAACGGAAATCGCTTCTTCTGATGAATGAATAATCGCTTCGAGCATCATGCGCATTTCTTTTAAATCGGTAATTTCCTCGGCCAGTTTCACCAATTCGGTAATATCTTTAAAAATCGCCAGAGCGCCGAACAGTTTCCCGGTCTCATCGATCATCGGAATTCTTGTCGTGATAACTTTTTTCCCGTTGGCTAGCTTTACTTCTTGGTGAAATTCCGTCTGTTTCGTTTTTAATACCCGCGGCAGCCCGCTTGTCGGCAGAACTTCTAAAATGTGTTTCCCGATTACTTTTTCCTTGTCCACTTCAATCATTTCGGCAGCGCTGTTATTAATATCGGTAATGTAAGCATATTCATCCACGACAATCATGCCATCATGCGAAGCGTTAAAAATTAAGCCGCGTCTCGTCGTTTCGCTTTTCAACTTTGCAATCAACATTTCCTTTTCTTTCACCAGTTCTGCCATCATATGGGCAACGGCTCCTGGTACGACAGTGATGTTAGGAGCGCACTCCCTGCGAATGTCATCCAATACTTCCTGCTTCCCTGTTGCTTCAATCACGAGATCAATTTCTTTATTAATAAAAACACGCCAATCCGTGCCGACAGCGATATCCATCTCTCGTGCCAGTTTGATTCCTGGAGCCATCTCATCGATATCTACTACGGCTGTTACTTGAAACACCGCCGTTTTATGCAGCAGTTTTAGCAGCGCCGTTCCCCCAGTTCCAGCGCCAACAATTAATACTTTTTTCATCGTTCTTCACCACGCTTTGGCATATGCAATTTTTTGCAGGCATTTTTATCATAACGGTTTTTTCCTTGCTTGACAAACGCAGAGGAACAGTTAAGATGGTTCATGAAACTACCTTTTTGCGAAAGGATCACGATGACGATGGTACGAATGATCGCTCTTCTTATTTTAGTGATTCCCGGCTTATTGGCAGCGCTTGGAATTAAATGGATGCGCGACACCTTATTCGGTGTTTTGCATTCACCATTTCCATTTCTTTCCCTGCAGTTTTTAGCAGGTTTCCTTTTGTTCGCAGGCGGTCTGGCATTTATCGGTGGATTTATTTTACATCGCGACCGCAAGCGCAATAAAGTGCAGCCGCGGTTTCAAAACAAGAAAAAAACACCTTAAACATTTTTGTTTAAGGCGTTTTTTTTAATACTTCCCTTGCCTGGCGCGGATAATCGGTAAAAATGGCATCGACTTTGTATTGGAACATTTTTTTCATTAAAGATTCTCCGTTAATGGTAAAAGGACGAACAGCAATTTGGTGATGGCGGGCTTGGCGGATAAACGCCTCTGTCACCGTGCGATGATAAGGGTGCAACCCCTTTGCCTGCATAACGCGGACATAGTGCCACGGTTCATATAACGGCTCGATATACAACAAAGCCGTTTCGATCGCGGGAGCAAGGCGGTGGCACAACGCCATGCTGTTATGGTTAAAGGACGAGAGAACGGTCCTATCCTCAAGATGGTAGTGACGGATCATGTCAATCACTTTTTGTTCCAACTTTTCGTAAGCAATCAGGCTGTTTTTTAATTCGATATTCAATAGGAGGGGTTTCGAACAAATCCAGGCAAGCACTTCCTCTAACAACGGAATGCGGCAGACGCCATATTGATCAGCAAATTTATATGCTGCATTAAACTGCTGCAGTTCATGGTACGTAAAGTCTTTGACCCATCCTGTTCCATCGGTCGTGCGATCGATCGTTTCATCATGAATGACGACAATTTGTCCGTCTTTTGTCAGTTGCACATCTAATTCAATGCCGTCTGCTCCTACCCTCTCTGCTTCATAAAAAGCAATCATCGTATTTTCCGGATGCGTGCCGGCGGAACCGCGGTGCGCGAAAATTTTCGTCATCTGTTTGTTACTCCTTTCCGTTCCCGATGCAAAAGTGATCATAAAAATATATGCAATAAAACAAAAAGTTGCTATACTTTTTATAGGCAAGCGAGGTGATACGATGCAGCCGCTGAAAATTTCTTTGGAAACAGCGCAAAAGCTGGCCAAAGCGTTAGGAATGCCGATCGAGCAAATTATGCACATGCCGCAGCATATTTTAGTGCAAAAATTGCTCGAACTAGAAAAAAAGCAAAACGAGCAATCATAAAAAGGCAGTCCGATGTGGACTGCCTTTTTTATTAGGAAGCCTTATGTCCCCATCTTAACCCCGAGTTCGACACTCACTAGGCAAACCAATCATTCCTCACGGGGGTTTTACTCTTTTTTGTTCTTTTCCCGCCAGACAAAAAAATTTGACTACTACTCATCATATCACGTCAGTAACGTATTCAAACAAGAGGGATTCGCAAAGCGGCTAAGTCAAGAGATGCGGAAGGCTCACCGCACATTAACACCATTTTTTTGTGGTTCATCGGGAAAATAATGGGAAATAGTCGCTTTTTTACCTAATTTGGGGTAATATTAACTTAGGGTCAATCGTGCGAGCAGGGTGGGCGATTGAGCCTCCAATAAGGAGGGGAAATCCGATGGACATGCCGACAGCAATGTTTATGATCTCGTTGGTAACGTTGGTCGTGTTGCTGATCGATAAAATAAAAAAGTAACCCACCCTGTGTTTGGCGGACGGAGGGTGGATTACTTTTCCTAAAAATCCCATGAAATTTGCCAATCGCTCATCTTGTGACGTGCGATTGACGTAAACTGTGGTGTTGACACACACATATCATATTATAGCATGCTTCCGAAGGTTAAAAAATATAAATCGATAAATTATTTTTACAAAGCGTTGAATTTCGCATCAGACGACGTATAAAAACATCTCTCGTTTGCTTCTGCGAGAGATGTTTTTTTATTTTACGGCAATGATAAACTTAACAAATCCGCCAGTTGTCTCACCACCATCTGTCTAATTCCATATCAAAATCGGACAAAATCAAAACACCTCCTACTTACCGTTGTTTTGCCGGCAATAAGAGGTGTTTTCCTTTCGTATGCGTACGTATAAATATTTATGGCTTCATTCCGATATTGATCACTCGAAGCCATAAAACCTTTGATAATTAGCGCCTTTAAGAAGCCTTATGTTCCAATCTTAACTTATCCGCCACCATCGCGATAAATTCCGAGTTCGTCGGTTTTGCTTTTGACATGCTTACAGTGTAGCCGAATAAGGAAGAAATGGATTCAAGATTGCCGCGGCTCCAGGCAACTTCAATCGCATGGCGGATCGCCCGTTCGACACGGCTAGCAGTGGTGTTGTATTTTTTCGCGATATCCGGATAGAGCACTTTTGTAATCGAGCCGAGCAATTCAATATCATGATACACCATGGCAATTGCTTCGCGTAAATATAAATACCCTTTAATATGAGCGGGAACGCCGATTTCATGGATGATGCTCGTAATGCTGGCATCCAAGTTTTTCGGCTTGTTGTCGCGCGCCTGGTAAGATGGAGCTGTCTTTTTCATGAGCGGCGTTGTTTTTCCATGAATTTGTCGGATATGATGCACCAAATTTTCCATATCAAACGGTTTTAAAATAAAGTAAGAAGCGCCAAGTTCAACTGCTTTTTTTGTTACATCCTCCTGGCCAAATGCCGTTAGCATAATGACGTTCGGCTGCTGCTTCAGCTTCGTGCGGATTTTTTCCAACACCGCCAACCCGTCTAAATGTGGCATAATAATATCTAACAGCAAAATATCCGGTTGCTTTTCTTCGAGCATATATAAGCAATCTTGGCCATTATAAGCCGTGCCGATTACTTCCATATCGCTTTGGCCGGAAATATATTCCTCGAGCAGGCTAACTAATTCGCGATTATCGTCGGCGATACATACTTTGATTTTCAAGAATATCTTCCTCCCCACTCCCTATTTTTCATGCTGTGTAGAAAAATTCCATTTAGGTACATTCGACAATAGGATAACAAAATCCTTTTATTTTTTACAAAATATCAAAAAACAAATGATCACAAAATTATAACAAAAATTGAGTGAATTTGACAATTGTAAATGGAAATCCTTACATTTTTGTCGAAAAATCTTTATACATTCATTTTATATAATGTTTCACCAAATATCTATGCAAAAAAAATGAATTTATTGACGTTTTTTATAAAATTTTTTACTGAATTGGAAAAAGGCAAGCTGAATCGATCAGCTTGCCTTTTTGTTCTGCTTGCCATATATATCAATTCCCGCTTCGTTCAGCATCCATTCAATATGAACGCCATATCCTGAAGTTGGGTCATTCACAAATACGTGTGTAACAGCGCCAACTAATTTCCCGTCTTGAATGATCGGGCTTCCGCTCATTCCTTGAACGATTCCACCCGTCTTTTTCAATAGCCGCGGGTCGGTAACGCGGATGACCAAACCTTTAGTGGCCGGAAACTTTTGCGGAATGGTGCTGACAATTTCAATATCAAATTGCTCGACTTTGTTGTCTTCCACCACCGTCAATATTTTCGCTGGGCCTTCTTTTACTTGGTTCGCTAAAGCAATGGGGATCGGTTTGGTAAAAATTCCGTTTTCCACTGGTTTCGTCAGCGTCCCAAAAATACCGAACGGGCTGTTTTCTGTAATATTTCCAATGACTTCTTCACTCTCAGAAAATCGTGCTAATTTCTCCCCAGGATTGCCGCTGCTTCCTTTTTCAATCGACGTAACCGTTGATTTCATAATTTGCCCATTTTGCACGACAATCGGCTTTTTCGTATCCATGTCAGAAATGACATGGCCGAGTGCTCCGTATTTTTTCGAAATAGGATCATAAAAGGTCATCGTGCCAATTCCCGCTGCGGAATCGCGGATATATAGACCAATACGATAAGCGTGATCATGTTTATCCTTGAGCGGAATCAATTTAGTCGTAAAGGAGTGTTGGTCACGCAGAACTTGGAGATGAAGCGGTTTTCCTGTTTTTCCTGCTTCCTCAATGAAAGGGGAGAGATCGCTCATCTTTTCAATTTTTTTGCCATTAATACCTGTAATTATATCTCCTACTTTAATTCCGGCTATTTCTCCCGGCGATTTTTTGCCGTTTTCGGTTTCGACGAGATGGTAGCCGACAACCAGAACCCCTACCGTATTTAACTTAACGCCAATCGATTGACCGCCAGGAATGACCTTTAACGTCGGCAGTACTTTTACATCCACTTGTTTGATCGGCACTCCGGCAACTTCTAATACCATTTTCTTTTCTCCACTTTGTTTTGCCTTTATAGAAAGCGAATGAGTCTGTCGCTGAACTTCTATTGATTTGGGAGCGTTTTTTACCGTTGCCTGAACTGGAAGTGCTGCGGTAGGAAATCGTACCGCTTCTCCTTCAAACAGAACGATTTGTTTTGGAATTTGTAAATATTCTTTCATCGGTTTAGACATGCCAATAATCATTAATAAAATAAGGAGAAACACTCCAACGATTTTTCGGATGGTTTCTGTATTCAATCTTGTTCACTCTCCTCGCTCCCACCTACACCTTTTAAAAGGCGGCTACAGTTTTAATTTTGCCTTAAACAGTGGAAATATAATCGATGGGGCTATAAAAAAAGCTACCCATAATGGATAGCCCTTCATTGTTTGATTTTTGTTGCTAGCTCAAGCAGTTCTTTTGCATGTTTTTTTGTCAGCTCCGTAATTTCCACACCGGAAATCATCCGCCCTATTTCTTTTACTTTTTCTTCCTCTGTCAATGCTTTCACAAGCGTTTTCGTTCGGGTTCCATCCGTTTCTTTTGCGATAAACAGATGCGTATCTGCCATTGCTGCTACTTGCGGCAAGTGGGAAATGCAGAGCACTTGCGAATCGATGGAAATGCGGTAAATCTTTTCAGCAATCGCTTGAGCCACACGGCCGCTGACGCCTGTATCCACTTCATCAAAAATGATCGATGTAACCCCCTGGTGTTTCGAGAAAATGCTTTTTAGCGCCAGCATGATGCGCGACAGCTCACCGCCGGAAGCAATTTTGGCAAGCGGTTTAAGTGGTTCGCCGACATTGGTGGAAATATAAAATTCGACCACATCCACGCCGTCTTCATGGAACTTGATGGGCACCCCGTCCAAAAGCGGCGCATCGAGCGGCCCTTCTCGCTTGGCAAATACAATGTCAAACTGCGTTTTTTCCATATATAGATCTTTTAGTTCCTGATGGATACGGTCGATTAACATTTTTGCATATTTTTTGCGGACATTGGTTACGTTTTTTGCTTCAATTAATAAATCTTCCGTCACCGATTTTAGTTCCTTCTGCAACTCATCAACATGGATTTCCCGGTTTCGAATCGTATCAATTTCTTCGCTAATTTTTTCCGCGTATTGCAAAATTTCTTCAATCGTCGAGCCGTATTTTCGTTTTAATTGATTAATCTCGCCTAGGCGGCTTTCGATGAGGTCGAGACGGTATGGATCATATTCTAATTGTTCAAGTTGATCGCGCAATTTATACGTGATGTCTTCTAATAAATAATAGCTATTGGCGATTGTTTCATACGCTTCCTTTAGCTCCGGATCAATGGAAGCAACATCGTCTAAATGGCTCATCGCCAGCCCTATCCAATCGAGGCCGCGCTGCTCGCCAGACAGCGCTTCATAGCTATGTTTCAAGGCTTCGTAAATTTTTTGGAAATTAACGATTTTTACTTTTTCCTCCATCAATTGTTCGTCTTCATTTGGCTGCAAATTCGCCTGCTGAATTTCATTAAGCTGGAACGTCAACAAATCAAGGCGATGGGCCATTTGCTGTTCATTTTCATTTAATTTTTTCAGCTTCTTCCGCAATTGTTCATATTTCTCATAAACCGAGCGGTATTCGGCAAGCGCTTCTGCAATTTCCGCTCCTCCGAATTCATCCAGTAGCGGAAGATGCCGGGCCGGATCCATCAATTCTTGATGTTCATGCTGCCCGTGAATATCAACGAGCGTCGAACCAATCTCCCGCAATACCGCTGTCGTTACTAATTTTCCGTTCACGCGGCATACGCTTTTTCCGGTCGCGAAAATTTCGCGGCGTAGCACGACCATTCCCTCGCTAATATCGATGCCGACTTCGGCGCATTTGCCATAACACGGATGAGTTTCATCGTTTAATAAAAAAAGTCCCTCTATTTCCGCCTTTTCTTCTCCATAACGGACAAATTCTGCGGAACCGCGGCCGCCAATCAGCAAATAAATGGCATCAATAA
Source organism: Parageobacillus sp. VR-IP (assembly GCF_013357975.1). Classification (NCBI taxonomy): domain Bacteria; kingdom Bacillati; phylum Bacillota; class Bacilli; order Caryophanales; family Anoxybacillaceae; genus Parageobacillus; species Parageobacillus sp. VR-IP. The sequence goes on along the minus strand of NZ_JABVYQ010000005.1, from coordinate 133,656 downwards.
TAATCGATTTTCCTGCTCCCGTTTCCCCTGTTAATACTGTTAGCCCTTTCTCAAACGAAATCGACAGCGATTCGATAATGGCGAAATTTTTTATGGATAATTCCGCAAGCAAAGGGAATCACCACCTCTATTTAAAGCATTTCCATCAACTGTTTTGACACCTTTTTTGCATCTTTTTCCGTGCGGCAAATAATGAGGCATGTATCATCGCCGCAAATCGTGCCGACGATTTCGTCCCAATCCAAATTATCCAATAAAACACCGATGGCATGCGCATTCCCCGGCAACGTTTTTAAAACAAGCAAGTTTCCGGCCCCATCCAATTTGACAAACACATCTACTAAAACGCGTTTGAGTTTTTGCACCGGATTGAAGCGCTGATCAGAAGGCAGGCTGTATTTATAGCGCCCGTTGGCCATCGGCACCTTGACAAGCTGCATTTCTTTGATATCCCTTGATACCGTCGCCTGCGTTACGTTAAACCCTGCTTTCTTCAGCATATCGACTAATTCATCTTGCGTTTCGATGTCGTGAGTCATAATAATTTCGCGAATTTTAATGTGCCTTTGTCCTTTGTTCAAATCCGCCACCTCACCAAAATAATGTCACGGTAAAAACGGGAATAACAACAACCGTTATTCCCTTTTCTTAAGCAGAACTGTTTTTTAGCTGTACATGGGCTTCTTTTACCACTTCAGCGACCGTCTCTACCAAATGATTCTCTCCTTCTTCATGATTTCCCGGAAAGCGAAGGTGGAGCAAAAATTCAATATTGCCATCGCCGCCGGTAATCGGAGAATAAGATATATTCATGACATCAAATCCTTCACGAAGGGCAAACGCTATGATCGACTCCAACACTTCCTCGTGCACGGCCGGATCGCGAACGATCCCCTTTTTGCCGACTTTTTCCCGCCCCGCTTCAAACTGAGGCTTTACCAGCGCGATGACGTCGCTGCCGGGTACCAGTACCGTTTTTAATACCGGCAATATTAATTTCAAAGAAATAAAGGAAACATCGATCGTCGCAAATTGTGGAAGCCCTTTCGTAAAATAATCCGGCGTAACGTAGCGGAAATTGGTCCGCTCCATCACGACGACGCGCTCGTCTTGGCGCAGTTTCCACGCCAATTGATTATAGCCGACATCAAGCGCGTAAGATAGTTTCGCGCCGTGTTGCAAGGCGCAATCGGTAAACCCACCGGTAGATGCCCCAATATCTAAAACAATTTTATCTTTGACGCTGACGTCAAACGTACGCAGCGCTTTTTCCAATTTTAAGCCGCCGCGGCTGACATACGGAATAGCGTTTCCTTTCACCGTTAGCGGGATGTCTACGGGCACCTTTTCTCCGGGCTTGTCTAAGCGGACTTCATTCGAATAAACAAGTCCAGCCATAATCGCACGTTTTGCTTTTTCCCGTGTTTCCATTAAGCCACGTTCTACCAATAGCACATCTAGACGTTCTTTTTTCGCTTTCATCTCTCATGCCCTTTTTTGCTTTTTTGGTATGATCGTTTTGACTCGATCAATAATATGAGAAGTGGTTAAGCCGATTTCATTGAGCAGCTCTTTGACGCTGCCATGTTCAATAAAACGATCAGGAATGCCCATGCGATTAATCACTGCTTGATGGTAGCCATGATCATGGGCAAACTCCAAAACAGCGCTGCCAAATCCGCCCTGTAGTACCGCTTCTTCAATTGTTAAAATCGGTACATTGCTTTCCAGCAAATCGTGCAGCATTTTTTCATCCATTGGCTTAATGAAGCGGGCATTGACGACCTTTACAGAAACATTTTCTTTCGCCAACTTCTCCGCTGCCTCAAGCGCCATGGAAATCGTCGTACCGAACGTTAAAATCGCCAGATCGCTGCCTTCACGCAATACTTCCCATGTGCCGATCGGAATTTCCTTGAGTTCCTCATCCAATTTCACGCCAAGCCCATTGCCGCGCGGAAAGCGAAGTGCGATCGGCCCGTCGTCATATTGGATGGCCGTATATACCATGTGCTGGCCTTCGTTTTCGTCTTTTGGCATCATAATGACAAGGTTCGGAATGTGTCGCAAAAAGGCGATATCAAACACTCCTTGATGCGTTTCCCCGTCCGCACCGACAAGCCCGGCACGGTCAATCGCAAAAAAGACGTTTAAGTTTTGCCGGCACACATCATGAACAACTTGGTCATACGCCCGCTGCAAAAATGTCGAATAAATCGCCAAAAACGGCTTCATTCCTTGCGTCGCCAGACCTGCCGCGAGCGTTGTCGCATGCTGTTCGGCAATTCCGACATCAAACATCCGATCCGGGAATTCGCTTGCAAACCCTTCTAATTTCGAGCCGACCGGCATCGCCGGTGTAATCGCGACAATTCGCTTATCGGTGCGCGCCAGCTTCCGCACCGTTTCGCTGACAAGTTCGCTCCACGACGGGGCCGTCTCCACCGGTTTTAGAAAATCGCCAGTTTCGATTTTATACGGGCCGGTGCCGTGCCAAGTTCCTACTTTATCATTTTCCGCCGGACTATACCCTTTTCCTTTTTTCGTAATCACATGGAGAAGCACCGGGCCTTTTGTCTTTTTGGCGTAACGCAAATTTCCGAGCAAATCATCGAAATTATGGCCGTCAACAGGGCCAAGATACGTAAATCCTAATTCCTCAAAAAAAACACCGGAAACAAGCAAATATTTCAGGCTGTCTTTAATGCGCTCCGCCGTTGCCGCCAATTTGCCGCCGACAGCCGGAATTCGTTTTAATAACAACTCTAATTCATCTTTGACCCATTGATATTTCCCTGCTGTCCGCAGACGCCCAAGCACATTGTGAAGCGCGCCAACATTCGGAGCGATCGACATCTCATTATCGTTTAAAACGACAATAATATCTTTTTTCTCATGCCCGATATGATTGAGCGCCTCAAGCGCCATGCCGCCCGTCAGCGCCCCATCGCCGATAATCGGAACGATATATTCATCCGTTCCCTTCAAATCGCGGGCAATGGCCATTCCCATCGCTGCGGATAGCGATGTGGAACTATGACCCGTTTCCCATACGTCGTGTTCGCTTTCGCTTCGTTTTGGAAATCCGGACAGCCCCTTGTACTGCCGCAATGTATCAAATTCGGCGGCACGTCCCGTTAAAATTTTATGAACATATGCCTGATGGCCGACGTCCCAAATTAGCTTGTCCGTTGGACTGTCAAACTCTTTATGAAGCGCAATCGTCAGCTCGACGACGCCTAGGTTTGGGCCGATATGCCCGCCTGTTTTCGACAGCTTTTCAATTAAAAATTTGCGAATATCAGCGCTTAGCTCAATGAGTTGCTTTGTCGACATATTTTTTAAAAAGCGCGGATTTTCGATTTTTGTAACATCCAAACGAGATCACTCGCTTTCGTTTTTATCCTTCCCTCTAACCACGTTGCTATAATACAGAAGTTAGTTATTATTATACATGATTGGACATAAAAAATCGATTTTTGTTAGTAAGAGAAAAAGAGCCGCTAACACGAATGTGATAACGGCATACAAGGAAAAACTCTCATTATTTCACTATAACATATTAGTTTGCAATCAGCAATGAACACTGCGTTAATGGTCGCGTGTAGCAACTAAATCACAAATATATTGCAATACGTCATCCTTCACTCCTGCTTTTTGCAAACAGCGCTTTGCCTCGGCAATGTGCAAAGCTAACTTCCCTTTCGCTCCCTCCATCGTCAATAACGACGGATATGTCACTTTTTTCTTTTCCACATCGCTGCCGACCCGTTTGCCAATCTTATCTTCCGAACCTTCAATATCGAGAATATCATCGCGAATTTGAAAAGCAAGGCCAAGATGGGAGGCAAATTCATATAAATCACGTTGCTGTCTTTCGCTAGCCCCAGCAAGCAATGCGCCTGCCAATACACTGTATTGCAGCATTTTTCCGGTTTTATGGCGATGGATATATTCGAGCTGTGCAAGCGACAGTTCCCGACCTTCTCCTTCGATATCAGCAACTTGTCCCGCGACCATTCCTTCCGGCCCCGCCGCTTTCGCCAGCTCTTCGATTAAACGAATTTGGACTTCCGGTGCGATGCGGTCATCCTTCATCTCTGCGATAACCTGAAACGCGTATGTCAGCAATCCGTCTCCAGCCAAAATCGCCATCGCCTCGCCAAACACTTTATGGTTTGTCGGTTTGCCGCGTCGCAAATCGTCGTCATCCATGCTCGGCAAGTCATCATGAATTAATGAGTATGTATGGAGCATCTCAATCGCACAGGCGACGGGAAGGCCAATATCCGGATCTTTTTCAAACGAATGCAAAGTGGCAAACAGAAGCAGCGGCCGAATCCGCTTCCCGCCTGCTTCCAGCGAGTACGCCATCGCCTGTTTCAGCGTATCAGGCGCTTGCAGCCTTGCAATATAGCGCGGCAGCGTTGCTTCCAAACGCTGTTTTTGCTGCTGCAAAAATTGTTCTACTGCCATCCGGTTCAAGCGTTATTCCTCCTCCTGCATCGAGAAAGGAGCGAGCTGTCCATCCTCTCGCAAAATATATTCCATCTGCTTTTCGACATGCTGCAGTTTATCGTGACAAAGCTTGGAAAGTCTCATTCCTTCTTGAAAAAAAGAAATCGCCTGTTCCAGCGGCACGTTTCCTTCTTCTAATTTTTCGACGATCTCTTCTAACTTTTGTATTGCTTCTTCAAACGTCAGTTCTTTTTCCTCACTCATGTAGCTGCTTCTCCTCCATTCCCCATACGTGGCAGTCAATTTGTCCATCTTGCAAGCGTACTTGAATCATATCTCCGATCTGAAGCTGGCGAATGCTTTTTACAAGTTCCTTTTTTTCATTATAAACTAAGCTATACCCTCGCTCCATAATTTTCAGCGGACTAAGCGCATGCAAATGGGAAACAAGCGATGCAAAACGAAGCTCGTGTTGATGCATAATCGTACGCATCTCTTTCTCCAGTGTTTTCGCCAATGCTTGCTGTTTTTCTTTCATTCTCGAAAGCTGTTCAGCCGGATGGTAGCGCAACAAAGTCAAGCGCAGCTGTTCAAGCCGTTCGCGCTGTTTATCGAACATCCGCTCGGTATGACGCTGCAATCGTTCCAGCAAAGCGTCTAGCTGCTGTTCTTTTTGTTCATACAGTTTTTCCGGGTATCGAAAGGCGTAGGACTTTTGCACACGTGACAGCCGTTCTGATTCCATCGCTATTTTTTCTTTCATGGCACGTATAAGCCGAACTCTTCTCTGGGAAATACGTTCAATCAGCTCGGTTATATGCGGTACGGCCAATTCCGCCGCACCCGTTGGGGTTGGTGCGCGCAAGTCGGCAACAAAATCAGCGATCGTAAAGTCAGTCTCATGGCCAACCGCAGAAATAATCGGCACTTCGGAGGCAAAAATGGCGCGGGCGACGATTTCCTCATTAAACGCCCATAATTCTTCAATCGAGCCGCCTCCGCGACCGACAATCAGAACATCAATATAGCCAAGTTCATTCGCTTTTTCGATGGAACGGACGATTGATTCTGCCGCATGTTCCCCTTGAACGAGCGTCGGAAATAAAATGATCGTGGCAATCGGATAACGGCGCCGAATCGTTGTGATAATATCGCGGATCGCCGCTCCGGTCGGCGAAGTGGCGACTCCGATATAGCGTGGGAAGGCGGGAAGCGGCTTTTTATGCTGCGGCGAAAACAATCCTTCCGCCTCAAGCCGCTTTTTTAGCTGTTCATACGCCAAATATAAATTTCCGATTCCTTCCGGCTGCATTTCTTTTACGTAAATTTGATAGTTTCCGCTCGGCTCGTAAACGGAAATCTCGCCGCGAACGAGCACTTTCATGCCATCTTCCGGACGAAAATGCAAATATTGATTATATCCGGCAAACATGACCGCCTGAATGCGGGCTTGTTCATCTTTCAGCGTAAAATACATATGGCCGCGAGAATGATATTTAAAATTGGAAATTTCCCCTTTAATCCACAAATCGCGCAAATGCGGATCCACATCAAACTTGCGTTTAATGTATTTCGTCAGCGCTCCGACGGTTACATATTTTATCTCTGCCACCGCTTTAACCCTCTCTTATAGAATGAACTTTACCGGTGCATAAGCTCCTTTGCCGCTTCAATCGTATTATGAAGCAGCATCGTAATCGTCATCGGCCCGACCCCTTTTGGAACCGGTGTAATGTAACTTGCTACTTCCTTTACTTCATCGAAATTGACATCTCCGCACAGCTTTCCATTTTCCAGCCGGTTTACACCGACATCAATGACCACCGCCCCTGGTTTGACATAATCGGCGCCAATCAACCGTGCTTTGCCGACAGCAACGATTAAAATATCGGCCTGACGCGTAATGGCAGCTAAATTGTTTGTTTTCGAATGGCAATACGTCACCGTCGCATGCTCGCGCAAAAACAGCTGTCCAACCGGCTTACCGACAATGTTGCTACGGCCGACAACAACCACGTGTTTCCCTGCAATATCCACGCCGATCGATTTCACCATTACTAAAATACCATATGGCGTACAAGGGAGAAACGCTTTTTGTCCGACCATCATTCTGCCGACGTTAATAGGATGAAACCCATCCACATCTTTTTCTGGAGAGATTGTTTCAATCACTTTTAGCTCGTTAATATGGCTAGGAAGCGGAAGCTGCACTAAAATGCCGTGCACGGATGGATCGGTGTTCAATTCTTGAATTTTTTCTAATAAAAACTGTTCCGTAATCGTCGCCGGAAACGTCAACAGTGTTGAACGAATGCCGACTTCCGCACACGCTTTTTGCTTTCCTTTTACGTAAGAATGGGAAGCGGGATCATCGCCGACAAGAATGACCGCAAGCCCCGGCTCGATTCCTTTTTGCTTTAGCACCTCTACTTCTTTTGCCAATTGTCCTCTTATTTCCTTTGCCAGCTCGGCGCCGCTAATGATTTGTGCTGTCATGGGCAACCTTTCTCCTTTCTATTCTTGAATATGCAATGCATCTTTTACTTTCGAAAGCACACCGTTGACAAAACTCCCTGATTTCGTATCGCCAAATTTTTTGGCTAATTCAACAGCCTCATCTAGGCTCACTTTGACAGGAACATCATCGACATATTTCATTTCATAAGTGGCCATGCGCAAAATCGAGCGGTCGACATTCGCTACCCGCTCTAACGTCCATTTTTCCAGGTTGGCGCGCAGCAATTCGTCAATTTCTTGCTGATGTTCCACCACGCCATACACAAGCTGCTGCAAAAACGGATCCGCTTCTTTTCCTCCTGTCACGTTTTGCAGCGCCTCCTCCGGAGGGATGTGGCCTACATCGACTTGAAATAATGCCTGCAGCGCTTTTTCCCGAGCTTCATGCCTCTTCATTTTGCTCCTCCTTTCCAAACACGAACATTTATATCAGAATCATACCATATTTTTCGGATAAAAGGCACTCCCCTACGCACAAATCATTAGCCTTGATTTTTTATTTATTTTGGAACATCCATTCGTCTCCTTATGCTTCGAGGCCTCTTTGCAAAAAGGCTCGTTCATTACAATAACAAACTTTCAGCAAAAATACAAAAACAAAAGGGCACGATCGCCTCAAGCGAATGCGCCCTTTTTCGATTTATCCCTGCTCCACTTCCTGTTCCTGCTTTGCCGTTTCAAACTGAATACCGACAATATGAACGTTGATTTCGCTCGTTTCCAGCCCTGTCATGTTAAACAATGCTTGGCGGACGTTTTCCTGCACTTTTTTTGCTACATTCGGAATCGATGCGCCAAATTGAACAAGACAGTAAATATCAATGGCCACGCCGTCATCCCGTAAATCGACTTTGACGCCTTTGCCATGATTTTTCTTGCCAAACCGCTCGACAACACCAGCGGCAAAGTTGCCTCGCATTTGCGCGATTCCTTCCACCTCGCTGGCGGCGATTCCCGCGATCACTTCAATCACTTCCGGGGCGATTTCCACTTTTCCTAATGTGCCATGATCTTGCTCCATCTCAAAAATATGTTCTGACATGATACCACCTCCCGTCATGACTTCATAATATCATATAACTCCAAAAACTTTGTATTAAACTCGCCACTCACAAATTTTTCGTGTTCAAATAATTTTATGTGAAACGGAATCGTTGTATGAATGCCATCGATAATAAACTCGCTTAACGCCCGTTTCATACGGGCAATCGCTTCCTCACGCGTAGGGGCGTGCACAATCAGTTTCGCGATCATCGAGTCGTAATAAGGCGGGATCGTATAGCCAGGGTACGCAGCGGAATCGACCCGTACTCCCAGACCTCCCGGCGGCAAATACATTTCTATTTTTCCCGGTGATGGCATAAAGTTTTTCGCTGGATTTTCCGCATTAATCCGGCATTCGATCGCCCAGCCGTTAAAGGTGACTTCCTCTTGGGTCAGCGACAGTTTTTCGCCGGAGGCGATGCGGATTTGTTCTTTTACTAAATCCACCCCCGTAATTAATTCCGTCACTGGGTGTTCTACTTGAATGCGTGTGTTCATTTCCATAAAGTAAAATTTTTTCGCATTATGGTCAAAAATAAATTCTACCGTGCCGGCGCCGGTGTAGTTCACCGCGCGAGCCGCCTGTACCGCCGCTTCCCCCATCTGCTTGCGAGTTTCTTCATCAAGCGCCGGCGACGGCGCCTCTTCGACCAGCTTTTGCAGGCGGCGTTGAATCGAGCAATCCCGCTCGCCAAGATGAATCACATTTCCGTAGGAGTCAGCCAGCACTTGAATTTCCACATGGCGGAAGTCTTCAATATATTTTTCAATATATACGCCTGGATTGCCAAATGCGGTAGCCGCTTCCTGCTGTGTAATGTTAATACCTTTAATGAGTTCTTGCTCATTTCTGGCTACGCGAATGCCTTTGCCGCCGCCGCCTGCCGTCGCTTTAATAATGACCGGATAGCCAATCTCATTGGCAATGGCAAGCGCTTCGTCGATATTTTCAATAACTCCCTTTGATCCAGGAACGACCGGCACTCCTGCTTCCCGCATCGTCTCGCGGGCAATATCTTTAATCCCCATTTTTGTAATCGCTTCCGGACTCGGACCGATAAACGTGATATTGCATTCACGGCAAAGTTCGGCAAACGCCGCGTTTTCTGCCAAAAACCCGTATCCCGGATGAATCGCATCACATCCTGTTAATGTAGCGACGCTCATGATGTTGGTGAAATTTAAATAGCTGTCCTTGGAAGCGGTCGGTCCGATGCAGTACGCTTCATCGGCGAGCTGGACGTGCAGCGCCTCGCGGTCTGCTTCAGAGAAAACAGCCACCGTTTCAATTCCCAGCTCTTTGCAGGCGCGAATAATGCGAACGGCGATTTCCCCGCGGTTGGCAATTAATACTTTTTTGATCATCGCTCGTTCTCTCCCTTATTCAGGCTTTACCAAAAATAGAGGTTGTCCATACTCAACAAGCTGTCCATTTTGGACAAGCACTTCGACAATCTCCCCGTTTACCTCTGCCTCAATTTCATTAAATAGCTTCATCGCTTCAATAATGCAGACGACCGTATCTTTTTGCACTTTATCTCCCACTTTGACGTATGGAGGTGCATCTGGGGACGGCGCAGCGTAAAACGTACCGACCATCGGCGAAGTGATTTTATGTAAGTTTTCTGTATTTTCCGTCTTTGGCTTCGGCGCTTCTTGTGGTATTGTTTCCACTTGCACATTAGCCGCTTGCACTGGCGCCTGCACCTGTGGTTTTGCTTCTTCTGCTTCCGGCTTCGCTATCGGCTCTGCCGGCGGTGCCGCAACCACTGCCTGGACTGGTGCTTCTGCCGCGGCTTTTTTCATATGTACTTTCGTTCCATCTTGTTCATAAACAAATTCGTCAATGCTTGATTGATCAATTAAACGGATCAATTCGCGGATTTCTTGGATTTTCATTTTCCTCACACCTTTCTACGATACAAAGTGTTAAGTTTTTTGTCTGCTAGTTATAAAATCTACTTATAATGATTATACACATAATAATCACACAATAAAAAGGTTTTTTATCATAAAAAAGAAGCTGCCCTTGATAAGAGCAGCTTTTCATTATCCAGCCGGCTGAAATTCAACCGCTACGTCATTGGCTTCCGGAATTTCACTTTTTACCATATGGATCACTTCGTTGGCCGATTTCTTGGAATGTTCTTTTGCTTTAATCGTTACTCGCACTTGGTCATCTTCCGCGCGCACCAATACATCCTCATAGCCGCCTTTCGATTTGATTAATGTTTCTAACGTTGCCTCTTTTTCCGCTAACGCCTGAAGCTTTTCAATTTTATCCATCGCTTCGCTTTTTTGTTGTGCGGTGGCATTGGCGGAAGCAACAATAGCATTTAATTGGTCGCGCAGACGGCTGCGCTCATCCTCAATTTGCATGCGGAGCGCAGTAAACATATCATCACTGGAAGTGCTGGAAGTGACTTTTCCATCTGCCGTTTCCATTTCTTCTACCGCCACATCGGCTTGATCTTTATTGCTTTCTTTTTGTTTCGTTGCATCTTCCTGGCTCGTAAAAGCGATATTGTCATTCATATCTTTTGGCGCTGTTACATAATACACCGACAAAACAACAACTAAACTTAACATCGTTAATAGCCAAACCGTCTGTCTTTTTAACATCATAACCATCCTCCCCCAAATCCTATTATTTTTTCGGCAATACGGCAACGCGGTAGCTTGGAACGTTTAACACGCGCGTCACTGCCTCGACAATCCATTTCTTTATTTGTAAGTTATCCGCACCTTTCGCGACTACTAACACTCCGCGAATTTCCGGCTTTTTCGTTGTCAAGACGATCGGTGTTTCGTTATCGCCATCACGGACAATGACAACTTCGTCATTCGTAGAGTTGTTTTCAATCTTCCGTTTTCCTCCTTCACGGTCCGTTTCTTCGGTCGTTTGTTGCTGAGAAACGCGGTTTTTCTCTAATATTTTCGTTTCTGTTGTATCGAGATTGACGACAACGGTGACATCTTCTACTCCCTCAATCGCTTCGAGCGCTGTTTTTAGCTCTTTTTCATAGCGTTCTTCATAAGCGGCGATCGCTTTCGATTTTGCCTCTTGTTTGATTCCAAAAGCAGGTTCTGCTTGCTGCGTTGATGGCGCGGCTGTTTCTTTATGAACGGATGCCACTTCCTCTTCCTTCGAAAAATGGCTCATCACCATAAGCCCAATCCCTACTAATAACAGCAAGACGATATACGAAAAAGGCGTTTTCTTCTGTTCGTCTGCTTCTTTTTTTGGCGATGAGAAAAAACGTTTAATGAGCTCGCGCATCCCCCCATTCCCTCCCTTTGACTACCACCGCAATTTTATTTTCATCGACTTCCCATTTGCCTGCTAAAAAAGTGCGTAGTTCTTTTTCTAGTTGAAGATTGCTATCTGGTGAATGGACCGGCCTTGATGTGTCAATTACCACAGGCTGAATCCTTTCCGGCGTCTCCTGTTTGGAAAGCACTACTTCAATCGTTTCAATGTCCCTCGGAATTTGTAAATCCTCTTTTTCTTTTACTTGCAGAGAGACGTCTTCCACGCTTAATCCATATTCCTTCATCAACTCCCCATCTACCTGTTTTTTCATCTGGACAGCCATTTGTTCTAAAATATATGCACGTTGTGAGGCTTGTATTTCTTTTTTCTTCATTTCCATTTCATTTTTTATCATTCCTTGTTCATTCCCCTTTTCCGATAGACTGGATATGGCAGAGGCGACGAGACGGTCAGGATGGATGGACATAAGCTGCAAAATTGGTGATAGCATGAGCAACAGCAAAATGAGTCCCACTACCATTTTTACGTACTTCTGCATGTTGCTAGAGGGAAGCAGAAAATCAATGATGGTCGCAAATAAAATAAAAATAAGAATATTGGTGATCCATTCCGTTACAAATTGCATCGTTTTCCCCCTATCGAACCATCATTGTAATATTTCCGGCCGTAATAATAATAGTCAAACTGAGGAAAAACATCAGCGAGACGATGGCCAGCGCCGCAAATACATAGGCAATGCTTTTGCTCATAATGCTGAGGCAAGAAATGACTGGCCCTCCCCCTAAGGGCTGCATGATCGCTGCGGAAATTTTGTACACCAACGCAATGGCAAAAATTTTCAGCGCTGGGAACACGGCGATCATCAATAAAATGGCAACTCCGACTATGCCGACCGTATTTTTCAATAACATCGAGGCAGCCACGACGGTATCAGCCGCATCGGTAAACATTTTGCCGACAACAGGAATGAAGTTTCCCGTCACAAACTTCGCCGTCCGCAGCGCAATCCCGTCGGCAATCGCCGATGTCGTTCCTTTTACCGACATGACTCCAAGAAAAACCGTCAAAATGACTCCGAGTATCCCGATGCCGACTTTCGTCAGCAGCCCCGCTAGCTGTGTGACTTTATAATGATCCGTGAGCGTGCTGACAATGCTTAAAAGTGCGGCCAAAAACAAAAGCGGCAACGTTACATATTCAACAATCGTTCCTGTCATATTCATCAGAAATAGAATAATCGGATGAAAAAACGCCGCCGATATCACTCCTCCGGAAGACGCGAGCAGCGCCAACAACAGAGGAATCATCGCGATCATAAAATGGCTCATCGTCCTTACAGCGTCGAGCGCATAGTCCATTGCGAGGCGAAAACTGTTTAACGCAATAATCAGCAACACCATGTAAACAACGGCATAGGCGACTTTGCTGACAGTTTGTTGCGCAAACGCGTTTTGCAATGATTGCAGCACCATGCTAAACACCGTTAATACAATTAACGTTCCTAGCAATTTTCCGTTTACTTGCAATTCGTAAAAGAGAAATTTCATCAACGCGACAAGCCATTCTTTTAACGACAATTCCTTTTCGCCCCTTAAAAAATCCATAAGTGATCCTTTTTGGCTTTCCGGCAAAAGGCCGCCGTATTTCGTCACAATATCTTCCCAAAATTGACGAATTTCGCTGACATCCAGCTGTTCAATTTGCTTTTGCACCAACTGCTCATTAGAAGTGGCAGCTTGTACATCAAACGGTAATAAAAAGAAGAAAAAGAAACTTGCCGCTGTTATGATTTTTCGGATCAATTCATCACCCCCATTCTCCCGTCACGACGCAGGAATCAAGCCGATGACCGTTTCAATAATCGCTGTTAAAATCGGGATCGCCAGCGCCAAAATAATAATTTTCCCCCCCAATTCAATTTTCGAGGCAATCGCTCCTTGACCGGCGTCTTTGGAAATTTGCGCAGCAAATTCTGCAATATAGGCAATGCCAATAATTTTCAAAATCGTTTCCAAATAAACCATATTGATTTTGGTGCTAGCCGCCATTTTTTGCAGCATATTTAAAATCGCGCTGATTTTGTCGACAAGAAACAGGAAAATGAGACAGCCGACAAATACCGTTAGCAAAAAGGCAACACTCGACTTATGTTCTTTCAGAAGCACGACTAAAAACGTCGCAATCAAACCAAGACCGACAATTTGTAAAATTTCAATCGCCCATCCCTCCTAACCGCGAAATAAAAATACGTCTTTAATTTTTTGAAACAAGTCGCTCACAATCGAGGCGACCATAAACAAAATATAAATAAAGCCAAGCAGCGTAACCCATTGGGCATACTCCTTTTTCCCCATTTGGTCAAGCACCGTATGCAAAAAGGCCACCACGATTCCAACGCCAGCAATTTTAAAAATAATATCGACATCAATGCCCATTTCGTTCTGCCTCCTGTTCAAATCAGTAAAATCACAAGCAACAATCCTGTAAGAATTCCTAGGCTTTTCGCCATTTTTTCATAGCGTGCCTGCCGTTCGAGTGCCTCAGCCTCTTGCCGCTCCAAATGAACGAGCGCCAGCGTGATTTGTTTCTGCTGTGTCAAGCGGTCGTACTGCCCAAGCGTATCTCCGAATTGCCTCATAATCTCTAATTCCCCTTGCTTGAGCGCCGTCGAACCCCATACCGTTTGCAGGCTTTCTTCCCACGCTTGTTGAACGCTCGTTTCTCCTTTTTGCAGCTTGGCGGCGAATTGCTCGAACAGTTTGGAAAGCGGCAGCGATATTTGCTTACTAATATGCAACGCGGCTTCAGATAGCGGAGTGTGCGCATACATAATTTCTGCTTCTAGCACCTTGAGCGCCGCTTTCAACTGGCGCAGCTGTCTTGGACGCTCCTTTAGCATTCGCGCCGCTTCAAATCCAAACCACGTTGTCGTAAGGAGAATCAACATTGCGCCGATCAGCTTCATCTGCTTTTCACCATCCGCTCATACAACGCCGTTCCATACGCATCTGTAATGCGTCTTACCGTGCCCGGACCGAACTCGTTCGTCAGTTCAACAAACCGTTCAAATACCCCTTGCTCAATGATGGGGCGCAATGTCGGGCGCTGCAGCACATCCTTCCAACTTCTTCCGTGGACTGTCGTCCATATGCATACCCCAGCGTTCACCGCTTCTAAAATTGCTTCGCTATCTTCGGCGCGGCCAATTTCATCAACGATCAACACATCCGGGCTCATCGAGCGGATCATCATCATCATTCCCTCTGCTTTCGGGCATGCATCGAGCACATCGATGCGGTCGCCTAATTCAAATTGCGGAATGCCTTTCACACACCCGGCAATTTCTGAACGTTCATCGACAATCCCTACTTTTTGTGATGGAATATGTTTCGCGCGAACCCCAGTGCTGATCATTCGCGCCGCGTCGCGCAGCAGCGTCGTTTTCCCTGTCTGCGGTGAACCGATGATCATCGTATTATGCCAGCGCCCGTCATACACATACGGCACAAGCGGTTCAGCGATGCCGATTTTCTGTTTCGCGATACGGATATTGAAAGAAGTCACATGACGAATCGCTTTCACGCTTCCGTCCTCGGTTACGACTTTTCCTGCTAGCCCAACACGATGGCCTCCCTGTACGGTAATAAACCCTCGCTTCAATTCTTCTTCTATTGCATAAATCGAATATTGACTCAATTTATTAAGCAAATGCATTCCATCTTCGCAAGTCACTTTATATGGGAGAAATTGAGACTTTCCTTTCACAATAATTTCTAATGGCCGAAGAACCCTTATGCGAATTTCTTCCATCTGTTCATGCCATGAAGGAGGCTGTTGCTGCAGTATGGCGGCAATCGTTTTCGGAAGTATATCCCATATCGCTTGCATTTTATTCCCCTCCCTGCTGGACTAGTTCATATGTATGGGATGGAAAACGAATTTATGACTTACTTATAAATGCCAATGAGAATAAGAATGACTCCTAAAGCAATCAAACCTAATTTCGTATAAGAAAGCTCGTCCGCTAAAGAAAGCAGCCCAATCGTCATCGTGACGATAAAAATAGTCGGTCCAATCACCGCAAGAAGCGCATTGACGGCCAACGCTTTTTTAACATCATTGAACAGCAGCATGGCAAGCGCAGCGATCATCTCCAGAGTCGCTGACAGCAACCGCATTCCTGCCATTGACAAAACGGCTGGTTCAATGAATGGTAGCCACCGTTTCATATATTCCTCCTAAAAAATGAGATGGTTAGTACAAACGTATGCCGGAACAGGGAATTTCAGAAGGGGTTTTTTCTTTTGTGACAAAGAACCCTTAAGAGGAAATATATGGCCATGTTTGCGGAAATAGTTTCATAATGGAAATAGAGGCAGATTGTAAAGGGGGAAAATCATGAGAAAACTCTCTACGTTCGGGAAAATGACATTTTGGGTTGGATGTATATTTGCGGTTCTCGGAATTCTTGGTCTGTTCCATGTTTTTTTGCTATCGGGAGATACACCGGCATCGATTAGTTATGCCTTGATTGGCATCATGCTCATCAGTACATCATTTTTATACGAAAAGAAAAAAGGTTCAGAAAAACCTTAGCTGAAAAAGGCTTCATCGCAGCAAAAAAGCCCCTTGCGTCAAGCGCAAGGGGCAAACAACGTTACGCACGGGACACGTATGTGCCGTCTGACGTATTGATAATAAGCGTATCGCCTTCGTTGACAAAGAACGGAACTTGTACAACAAGACCGGTTTCCAGCTTCGCTGGCTTCGATCCGCCAGAAGCGGTATCGCCTTTAATGCCCGGTTCTGTTTCTACTACTTTTAATTCGACGGTGTTCGGAAGTTCTATCCCAATCGTTTCGCCTTGGTACATCATGATGTAAACTTCCATGTTTTCTTTTAAAAATTTCAATTCATGTTCGATTTGTTTCGCCGAAAGTTCGATTTGCTCATATGTTTCCATATCCATAAATACGTGCTGATCGCCGTTGGCATATAAATACTGCATTTTGCGCGTATCGATTTGGGCGCGGTTTACTTTTTCGCCGGCGCGGAACGTTTTTTCTTGAATCGCACCTGTGCGAAGGTTGCGAAGCTTCGAGCGGACGAACGCTGCCCCTTTCCCTGGTTTGACGTGCTGGAATTCGATGACGCGCCAAATGTCGCCATCTACTTCAATCGTTAATCCTGTACGAAAATCGTTCACTGAAATCATCCGTTAAAATCCTCCCACACGATAAATTTATAAAACGATCAGTTCTTTTGGCGAATGAGTCAGCGATTCATTGCCGTTTTCCGTGACAACCGTATCGTCTTCAATGCGCACGCCGCCAAGTCCTGGGATATAAATCCCCGGCTCCACGGTGACTACCATGCCCGGCGCCAGCACGACATCGGAACGGACGGATAACGCCGGTCCCTCGTGAATCTCAAGGCCGATTCCATGGCCGGTGGAATGTCCGAAATATTCGCCATAGCCTTTTTCGCTAATGTAATCGCGCGTCAGCGCATCCGCTTCTTTTCCGGTCATTCCCGGCTTGATTCCTTCCATGCCGCGCAATTGCGCTTGAAGCACAATGTCATAAATCGTTTTTAGCTCCTCGCTAATGGCACCGACGGCAATCGTTCTTGTAATGTCGGAACAATATCCTTTGTAATAGGCGCCAAAATCCAAGGTGACGAGTTCGCCTTTTTCGATGGATTTCTCCGTCGCCACTCCGTGCGGCAATGCAGAGCGGTAGCCAGATGCGACAATGATATCAAACGAAGAGGAAGTCGCACCCTGTTTACGCATAAAAAATTCCAGCTCATTCGCCACGTCAATTTCTTTTACACCTGGACGAATAAAGGAAAGAATGTGTTCAAATGCCGCATCGGCAATTTCCGCTGCTTCCTTTAATATCTTAATCTCTGATTCCGACTTAATCAAGCGCAACTTTTCAATGACATGCGAAGTTGGGACGAGTTCCGCCTTTACGGCGCTTTCATACGCCTTAAACGTCGCATACGAAACATCTTCCTGCTCGAAGCCGAGCTTTTGAATGCCAAGGCGGGCGACTTGCTTCGCAGCCTCGTCGACAATCGGGCCGGTATGTTGGACAATTTCAAAGCCTTTCACTTGCTGGGATGCTTGCTCGACATAGCGGAAATCGGTAATAAACACAGCTTTGTCCCGGCTAATAACCGCGACGCCGGCCGTTCCCGTAAAACCGGTAATATAGCGGCGGTTGTACGGATTGGTGACAAGCAGGCCGTCAATATCATGTTCGTCAAACAATGCGCGTAATTTTTCAAGTTTTTCCATCTTTCAATCTCCTCTTCCCTGTATTTGTAATAATGCTAAAATGGTTAGCCGATAGCCCATTAATCCAAAACCGACAATTTATCCGGCAACAACCGGAGCAATTACAGACTGATGGCGAAAGGGCTCGCGCGCATGAATATTGGAAATATGTACTTCCACCACTGGGATACTGACACTGGCAATCGCGTCGCGAATCGCATAACTATAAATGCGTAAGCGCGCCGGCATTTAAAACGATGCCGTCGTATTTTCCTTTCACCTCATGAATTCGGTCATAATCGCGCCTTCATGATTGCTTTGAAAACAAGTCAGTTCCGCTCCTTGTTCGCCTGCAAACGACATCAGTTCTTGCTCAAGCTCATGAAACGTTGTGCTTCCGTAAATATGCGGCTCCCGCTTGCCGAAAAGATTCAAGTTCGGACCGTTAATGAGAAGAAGATGCACCATATTCTTAACTCCTTTAACCCAGCGAAAGAAATATTGAAACATTCTTTATTTTACCATAAAGCCGGCGCTTCCCACTACTTATTTGATGTTGTTGATGGTGTTGATGTTGATTGCATTTGCCGATTCATTTCCTCCGTTTCAAATGAAATCGAGTACCCGATGAAAACGCCATATAAAATGTACAAGCAAAGCGTCGTAATGATGGTATTCCGCTGTAAATGGGAAACAGTTTCTAAATTAGGGAAGAGAGGATTCAATACGTAAAATACAAGCAGCCACCAGGCAACGCCATACAATATGCCCGCCCACATTCCTTTTATTCGCCTTAGTGCAGCATAATAAATGAGGGCGACTAATATGGATAATAATCCAATGAGCAAAATGGCGATATAATTGCCAAGCTTTCCATATTTCCAATCACCGGCAACCCATGGGATCAAAATCATATTCGGGCTTATTTCGCTGAAATGGAAAAAATACGCTAAATATCCAATTAAGCTCCAAAACACACCGCCAACAAATCCTGTAATGACTGTTTTCAACAAAAGAGACATCGGCTGTTCTTTCTTATTTTGTTCGAGCTGCTCTTGATTTTCCGCCATTTTGTTTTGCACCTCCTTGTACGTAGTATGACCGGTTATTTGCAAAGTCATGAATAAAGCGGCAAAAAAGTTCAACAGCCGCAGGTGTAAACGTTGAAATTTTTGGAAATGATAATAATAACATCAACCTAGAGGTTTCTAGACGTTTTTTGTAGAATAAAATAATAAAGATAAAGAATAGGTTGGTGTCAGCAATGGAAAAAACCGCAAAACCAATGTACGGCGGTCAAGCAGTAATCGAAGGGGTCATGTTTGCTGGAAAAACCCATTCTGTCACTGCCGTTCGCCGCAAAGATCATACCATTGAATACTTTCGTTTGCCGCGCCAGGCAAATCCGACGCTCGCGTTTCTCAAAAAAATTCCGTTTGTTCGTGGCATCGTCGCGATTATTGAAGCGAGCGCAAATGGGGCAAAACATTTGCAGTTTGCTGGCGAACGCTATGATCTCGATCCAGGTGAAGAGGAAGCATTGCAAACAGCGAAAGCGGATTCGTCCAAACTTTCTCTCGTTCTTGGTGTGACGGTCGTCGGCGTGTTGTCCTTTCTATTTGCCAAAACGATTTTTACGCTCGTTCCCGTCTTTTTAGCAGCATGCTTTAAGCCGCTGTTTCCGGGGAAAATGGCACAAATTTTAATCGAGGGAGCATTTAAGCTCGCTTTGCTTCTCGCGTACATTTACTTTATTTCGATGACGCCGCTTATTAAACGCGTTTTCCAATATCATGGCGCAGAACATAAAGTCATCAACGCCTATGAAGCGGGACTGCCGCTTACGGTGGAAAATGTTCAGCGTTCATCACGGCTTCACTACCGTTGCGGCAGCAGCTTTATTCTATTCACCGTCATCGTCGGCATCTTTGTCTATATGTTTGTGCCGACAGATCCGCTTTGGCTAAGAGTCGTTAACCGGATCGCCCTCATTCCGGTCGTGCTTGGTGTTTCATTTGAGGTGTTACAGTTTACAAATAAATTGAGGGATATCCCCGTTTTACGCTGGCTCGGCTATCCGGGGTTATGGCTGCAGCTTTTGACTACCAAAGAGCCGACCGATGACCAAGTGGAAGTGGCAATTGCTTCCTTCCAAGAGCTGCTCCGCTTAGAAGAAAACATCGAAATGGAAACAAAAGCTGTCCAGTAACATGTAAGGGGGTGGACTCATTGCGGCGCGGTACCATTCATCCGCTTGTCGGGATTACCCTTTTTCTCGGAGTGTTCGGCATCCTATACACGCTTTTCGCACATCCAACTGCTCTATTTCGCAAAATCGTGTTCGTCATGCTTGTCATCGCGGCAATATCCGTTTTCTATCACTTTATCTATAAACGCCGTACAAACAAAGACCATCTTGCCTATTTAAAA
Organism: Parageobacillus sp. VR-IP; assembly: GCF_013357975.1. Taxonomy (NCBI): domain Bacteria; kingdom Bacillati; phylum Bacillota; class Bacilli; order Caryophanales; family Anoxybacillaceae; genus Parageobacillus; species Parageobacillus sp. VR-IP. Next base: position 113,650 of record NZ_JABVYQ010000005.1, on the reverse strand, counting down.
GCGGTACGTCAATCGAAAAAACTCCATCCCCAAGCGGTGAGAAAGCAAAAAACAAACCATGCACATTTAAAAATGAAACGGCCGCCGAGAAAACGGGCGACAACGACCCATTTAACGGTCATCGACGGAAAAAAAGGCAAAAAAAAGAATCGAGCGTCTTTCTAGCTTGATTCTTTTTTATTTTCGCCTTTGTTTTCTGCGGCATAGAACAAATACAGCAACACGATGCCGGGTGAAGCCGTCGTGCTCGCCTCCTGTTTCATTATGGCCATGTTTTTAAAAATTGTTCCGTTCTTTCTCTTCCATATTGAATTAAGCGGTCTCTCGTATCAGGGGTGACGGAAAATTCCGTGGATAAAACGTTTTCGACGGGGAGAAAGACAATATTTTTTTCATGGCGCCGTGAGATGTAACGGGCATCATGAGCTTCTTTCATGGCGACAAACAGCGCTTCATATAAATCAATCGCATTGTTAATTTCCCGCTTTGGCTTTTCCGCCAGCTTTGCGCTTAACTGTATGCCAAGGACAGGCCGTTTTTTTACCTTTTTTTCTTCATCGAATAAAAATAGAGGGAAGTTGCTAAGCACTCCTCCGTCGACGATAATATATTTTCCTTTCTTCGTCTGCAGTTTGACCGGTTCGAAAAAGTACGGAATGCTAATGCTCATCCGCACCGCCTTTGCGACAGAAAACGATGACGGATCCATCCCGTATTGCGGCAAATCATCCGGCAAAATTAGCATTCGTCCATTTGTTACATCCGATGCAACAAGATATAAACTTTCTTTTGGCAAATCAGCAAACGTTTTTATGCCCCGTGTCGCTAATACCCCTTCCAACCATTGCTCCAATGCTTCTCCTTTATACAATCCCATTCGCCAATAAATTCGCACCCATCTCCATACAGGAAATGGCAAAAGACATTTCCGCTCATCCAAAAAATACTGCAGTTCCAATCCATCCAACAAGTCAATCATTTCCTTGCTTGTGTAACCCGCGGCGATCAACGTGGCAATGAGCGCCCCCGCGCTCGTCCCAGCAAGCCGTCTCCATCGCAGTCCTTTGGCTTCAATCGCTTCATAAGCGCCAAGGAACGCAAATCCTTTTATTCCACCTCCGGAAAATACGATGTCAATGTCCAACCTTGTCTCCCCCTTACTTGCCGTTTGTATATATGTAAGAGAGAGAACCTCGATTTAGTACAGCAATAAAAAAAGAGCAAGATTCTCTCTTACTCTTCTGCCTGTTCATTACGTTTTTGAATGTTTCGAAGCGTCTCAATGCGGTTGGGATCTTCCTGAAAATATTGCACTAAATCGCCGATGCGGTCGATTGCATTCCAGCTTAAGTGATGTTCAATTCCCTCGACATCGCGATAAATATTTTCCTCATCCACGCCGATAATGCGCAGAAACTGTTCGAGCAGTTCGTGGCGATATACAAGCCGCTTGCCGATTTTCTTACCTTTCGACGTCAACACTAAACCGCGGTATTTTTCATAAACCAAATATTCATCCTTGTCCAATTTTTGCACCATTTTTGTCACCGAGGAGGGATGTACGGACAATGCCTCTGCGATATCAGATACGCGGGCATATCCTTTTTCTTCAATTAAAATATATATTTGTTCAATATAATCTTCCATGCTTGGTGTCGGCAATTTCTGTCCCCTCCCGTAAACCATTGTAAGAAAAAAATAGCAATCAGTATTATTATATCATGGAGGAGCAAAATGACAAGGATTACGTAAAATATTGCACCGCTGCTTCCGGGAAAAATTCGGCGATATAGCGGCGCATTGTCATCTCCAGCCGCTGGGCATCATCATCCGGGTACACGTATTTGCCGATTCCGTACCTCCCCCATTTATACTTGCGTTTGCTTTCATCAAGATCGAGCTTGGTTTTTGGATAACGTCTTTGGATCACCGCCTTAGCCGGCTTCGTAAAACGATGTTGAATCAATTCAAACGTCAAGTCAGACAAATCAACGCCTTGGAGCTGTTCGGACAAACGTTTAAACAGCTCCAAATACCCTTCTTCCCAGCCTTCGTGCATATAAATCGGCGCAATGACAAATCCAAGTTTATATCCCGCGTTCGCCACTTTGCGCGCCGCTTCGATCCTCGCCTCGAACGATGACGTGCCCGGTTCGAAGTTTTTAATGACATAGCGGGAGTTGACGCTGAAGCGAAAGCGAGTTTTTCCGTTATGTTTCGCATCAAGTAAATGATCCACATGCTCATATTTCGTGACAAAACGCAAGCGTCCATATTCGGTCGCGCCAATAAATTCAATTGCTTTTTTAAGCGAGTGGGTCAGATGGTCAATACCGACAATATCGGACGTACAAGCTGCCTCAAATCGGGTAATTTGCGGGGCTCGTTCGTTAATATACCTTTCTGCTTGCGCAAAAATATCGTCCAAGTTGACATAGACACGAATGTACGGTTTGCTTCCTAAAGTCGTTTGCAAATAACAATAATGACAATGGCCCATACAGCCAGTTGCCAGTGGAATCGCATATTCCGCTGATGGCTTTGATGTATCAAATTTCAGCGTCCGCCTCACCCCCACGACAAGCGTGGATTTTGCGTTCCGATAGCGCTGCAATTCATTTTCTCCTGGAATGCCACGCACTTGATTGTGTGACGTCGTTTCGCGAATTTCAATGTTCATGTTTTCAAATTTCTCTTTCAATTCTTTTCCAAGTGGATATGAAAGCGCTTCCGGCTCAAAATAAACAAGCTGCGGAACAAAAGGTTTCATCCGTTCACCTCATTTCCATTCATACTCACCCACCTTTAGTATGAACGGAAAATGGAAAAATATCGTATTGATGTCGCCTTGCAACTATATAGCAAAACCTTTGTTCATCTTTCACAATGCGCACGTTTAAACGATTCTATAAAGCGGACCGTTCAGGCGGAAGTGGATTAGAGCTCATGCATCATGTGCCATAGAAATGTAAACAACAAAGGAGAACGGCGATCACTGTTATCTTGCCGATTGGCGAATCATAAGCAGGAGAATTTTTCCTTCTTCTCTTTCCCCGCCCTTCACACAGAGCAATGCGCTTGTTCCATGTACTTGCTTGAAAACTATTCATAGGTGAAAATTCCCATATAATCAGCCACAATCAAGCTCCCAGCGAAACCAGCGGGCGTGTCCATCTGTTTCCCCTATGATTTTGTTGTATTCCTCGCCGTCAACAAAGTAGTCAAGATGCAATTTTACATCCCACATGTTGTTATATAAATGAAAGATGTCTCTCGTTTGACCGATCCCCTTAATCCGCTCCAGCAACATATGTTTCGCATCGTCTAGAATTTGATTGGCCACATGTGTATGAAAGACGCATATAGCGGTATCTTCTGGAATAAATATCATAGGTTGCCTCGAGCATTTCTTCCATCGTCCATCCTTCACAGTCAAAAAAGGAAAACGGAATATTTCAAACAAAAAAAGAGCGTGCTGCCGGAGTAGCCCGCTTACACGCACCTCGCCTGAAAAAACCATTTATCATAACTTACGAACGCGAAAATTATCTTCTAGTAATACCCAATTTTCCGGGAAAGAATAACCAAGCACCCAATAGCTAATTCCCCTTAGCTGATATTCTTTCGCCAAATCAAATTTCGCCTGGGCGCTGCGGGCATCCTCAAACCAAACTTCATGCGCCCGCCCTTGGCTGTCGACATAGCGGTAAAACGGCGATGCGGCGATTGGGTCGTATTGAATCGTTGCTCCATAACGAATGGCGCGTTCTACTGCTTCCTGCGGACTGAACGTCTCCGCCTCTTGCCCTTGTACATGCGGAAGCACCCAGTCGCGCGCGTAAATTTGAAACCCCATAAAAATTTTGTTTCTTGGTATCACGCTGACCGCGTAATCGAGCACTCTTCTAATTTGATGAATCGGGGAAATCGCCTGCGGCGGCCCGAGCCGGTATCCCCATTCATACGTCATCAGCACGACAAAGTCGACAATTCTCCCATGTGCCGGGTAGTCATGAGCCTCATATAACAGTCCTTTTTGCTCCCCGCTTGTTTTTGGGGCGAGAGAAGTCGAAACAAAGTATCCTTCCCGATGAAGCCGCTCCACAGCGCGCTGCAAAAATTGATTATACCGCTCACGATCAGACGGATAGACATTTTCAAAATCAATGTTCAACCCGCGATATCCTTTTTCCCGCATCGTACGGACAACATTGTCAAGCAGCCGGTTTTGCAACTGTGTATTGGAAAGGACCGTCTGAGCCAATCTTGACCCCGGATCTTTATACGTAAAATTGGTGATCGCCATCATCGGAACGACCCTTTCTGCCGTTGCTGCCTGAATGATGGCCGAATCATTGAACGGATCGAGTCCGCCATCTACTCTGATCGTGTACGCAAACGCAGATGCGTACGTTAAATGGCGGCCTACTTCCCGAACTTGCTGCGCTCCTTTTTCCCCTGGATCAATCGTAAACGCATTCACTTCAATGATCGGCTTAGAATGAGGAATCGTTAATACCATGCCAGGGAAAATCACATTCGGATCAGCAATCCGATTGACTCGCAGGATGTCTTGCACGGTCGTCCCATATCGCGCGGCGATTTGCGACAACGTTTCCCCCCGCTGCACCGTATGGGTCCTAGGCGGAATAAAAAGAACCGTTCCTGGATAAAGGACGGAAGGGTTGCTGATTCGGTTGGCCTGAACAATCGCATCCAACGAAACGCCGTACCGTCTGGCGATAGCCCATAATGTTTCTCTCGGACGAACGGTATGATAGCGATACGGAACCGGAATGACGAGCGCCTGACCGACCGCGAGACGGTTAGCATCTTTCAGCCCATTGGCCGCGACGACCTGGTCAAGCGGCACCCTGTAGCGTTGGGCAATCGCCCAAAGCGTTTCCCCTCGCTGCACAACATGGATCAGCATTGTTATCCCCCTTAGTCAGTAATTACGCCTTATATTACTATATTTTCTTTTCCATGCTTTCATGAATGAAAAAAGCCGGCCTCATGGTTGAAGCCAGCTTTCTCTACTTAATTTTGCTTACAGCCCGCATTTTAGCTGCGCACCGCAGCTCGTGCACGTGTTGCAGCCGCCGATTTCTTCGACCGTACCCTCGCGGCAAACGGGACAAATGTTGCCGACTTCAGAGCCGATCGTTACATCAGTCGCGCGTAAGTCTTGAATCGTATCGACGAGAACAACGGCGCGTTTTGTTTCTTTATCCTCTCCCTCTTCCGGAAGCAGTTCGAGCTGCTCTTCGAGCGTATTTTCTTCTGCTTTCAGCGTCAATACTTGCGCATCACGGCTTCCGTCCACATAGACCGTGCCGCCTTTTGCGCCGCCGCGCCATAAACGTTCGTATACCTTTTGCACTTGCTCAACGGTATATCCTTTCGGCGCATTCACCGTTTTCGATAGACTCGAGTCGACCCAACGCTGAATGATGCATTGCACATCGGCATGCGCTTCCGGCGATAGGTCCATCGCGGTCACAAACCAGTGCGGCAAGTTGTTCGGATCCGCTTCTGGATGCTTGTCTAAATATTCTTGAACGATATCGGCTTTCACCTCAATAAACTTGCCGAGGCGGCCGCTCCGGTAGTAAGAAAAGGAAAAATATGGTTCAAGTCCTGTAGAAACCCCGACCATCGTCCCAGTGGACCCTGTCGGTGCCACAGTCAGCAAATGCGAATTGCGAATGCCGTATTTTAAAATGTCTTGACGAATATCTTCCGGCATCCGTTTCATATAGCCGGTGTTAATAAACGCTTCCCGCAGTTTTTGCGTTTCCTCTTCCGTTTCCCCGACAAGGAACGGGAAACTGCCTTTTTCTTTGGCCAGTTCAATCGACGCGCGGTAAGCAGTCGTCGCAATCGTTTTGAACAATTCATCGACCAGTTTATTCCCTTCTTCGGAACCGTATTCTTTTTCGCAATAAATAAGCAAATCAGCCAATCCCATGACGCCAAGGCCGATGCGGCGCTCCCCGAGCGCTTGTTTTTTGTTTTCTTCTAGGAAATACGGTGTTGCGTCAATGACGTTGTCCTGCATTCTTACGCCGATTTCGACGGTGCGTTTTAATTTTTCATAGTCGACGACTTTCTTTTCTTTATCGACCATATTCGCTAAGTTAATGGCGGCCAGGTTGCAGACGGAATATGGTGCGAGAGGTTGTTCACCACACGGGTTGGTCGCAACCACTTTTTGACCGTACGCACGGGCGTTTGTCATTTCGTTGGCGTTATCGATAAAGAAAATGCCTGGTTCCGCGGAGTACGTTGCGCAAATATTAATCAGCTTCCAAAGCTCGCGGGCGCGAATTTTGCGGTACACGCGCACGCGGTATCCCATTTTCTCCCATTCACGCACATCGCCGACTTCGTGCCATTTTTCATTGTAAATCCGCATTTCTTCTTCCGAATACGTTTCAACATCCGGGAAGCGCAGTTCGTACTCTTCATCTTTTTCGACGGCTTCCATAAACTCTTTCGTCAGGCAGACGGAAATGTTGGCGCCCGTTAAAAAGTCCGGGTTATGTACCGTGTATGTCCCGCCTGTCCGTAATTTTTCTTCGGCTTCTTTAATAATTTCTTCACTGAAGCCGCCGTAACCCGGAACGTTTTTGTAGTTAACGATGGCCTGGTACATCGCGCGTTCCCGCTCGGTAAGCGGCGTGAATTTCAATTTGTCTTGTGCCGCTTTTTTAATGCCTTCGTCTTCCATATTTTCAATCAAGTAGCGCAAAATGCGCGGGTTTTGCATTTTCGATACGATAAATTCGATAATGTCCGGATGCCAGTCAGCAAGCATGATCATCTGCGCGCCACGCTATTTGTTACTCACTCGTTACCGAGTGGGCTAGGTCATTTCTGCCTAGCTCTCCGTCTTTCGAGCGGAGGTCAGACTATATCATCAAAGAAGAGAATGTTTCATACTTACGATTCAATTTTATATCTCCATGTTGATAAAGGTGATGGAACAATTTTTTTACATCTTTGATACTCGGAAGATCAAAGCATCCTTCTTTTTCAGTTAATGAATTAACATTTTGTGTAATACCTTTAGATTTCAAAAATTTCAAGATTCCTTCTAATTAATTGTCTTGATCCAGTTCTTTCATGTTTAATTCTTTTGCTATATCATAAAGTAATTGTTTATTTTCTTCTGCTAAAGTTAAGATAAGACGCTTTGATTTTTTACGATCAAATATTGTTCCATCACCTAAGATATAGCCAACTAAATACGCTTGATTTGGCGCTTTTATATCAGAGAAGTAATTTTCATTATAATTATATTTTTTGTTCGCTAATTTACCTGCTTCTCCAGGTTTCCTTATTTCAAACATTTTCATTTCTTCATTCCATCTTCTTAAAGTTCCTCTATTTATACCTAATATTCTAGCTATTTTAACTTGGCTATATCCTTTTTCATGGAGATATTTTGCTTTTCTCAACATCTCTTCTTTGTCTCGCGCCTCGTAACCTCGTTGCCGAGTGTTACGATTTACTCCTTCCATGGCTCCCACACTCCAAACATTTTTATAATTATATTCATTGTATGGGGAGCTGTAGGAAGTTTCAATAGTCGTTGAACCTTCATCTCCGTTTCCAGAGATGCTTGGCTGCTGGTTGCCCATTGTTACATCCAACTTGTTTTTAAACCATCACGCCTGCCGTCGCCGGCTACGTTGTGGTCAAGTTGGCTTTAGGGGGTTCCAGCAATTCGCGAGATTTTACTCCCGCCGTTTGGCGCGTGTTTAACGGGAGCCACCTTGTTCAACCAGGTGGGTCAATTTCGCAATATCATCAAGCCAGGAGACCGACCCGGACGATTTGCCGTTTACCCCGCGCGCCAGCGTGTTGCGCGGACGCAATGTCGAACCGTTCGTGCCGACGCCGCCGCCGCGGCTCATAATCTCCATCACTTGTTTGCGATGCTCGGAAATCCCTTCACGCGAATCTTTTATAAACGGCATGACATAGCAGTTAAAATACGTTACCTCTTTGCCAGACCCAGCGCCGTACAATACGCGTCCCGCCGGCACAAAGTTTAAGCTGACAAGTTCTTGATAAAACTTTTCAAACCACTCTTTCCGTTTTTCCTCCGTTTTTTCCACCGCTGCCAAACCTGTCGCATTGCGTTTGGCAATTTGTTCATAAAAGATTTCGAGCGGTTTGTCGATCACATCAAGCGAGCGGACGACGATTCCCGTCTCTGCTTCTTCTCCTTCAAGCACGTGCCGATATTCTTCCTCAACGAGCACTTTCGCTTTTTTCGTTTCCCAATCGATATCGACGATAAACCCCAAGCCGCGAGCCGGAAATTTCGGATCTTCTTTAATCGTCAATACGACAAAATCGCCGACTCCCAGCGTTAATTTTTCCGTATCTTTAAATGAGTAGCGATCCAACATCACTAAACGAGAAACACCTTTATGCGTAATTTTCATGTCCTCCGTAATCGGATGCACTTGTGGAAAAAGGCGAATATCCTCGTTCAGCTTTTCGATATCAATTTTCATTTTTTCTGAAGACGCGACCGTCATTCTTCAATCTCTCCTCTTCTTTCTATTTCTTCATCGCTTTTCTGCCTGCATGTTCTGTCCTTTCTACCTTACCATATTAACCATAAAAAAACAATATATAGTATGGTTTTTACTAAAAAACATACTATATATTGTGTTTAGGTCAACTGTTTTTCATTTTGTCAAATAAAAAAAACAATAGAAAACGGCGAAAAAGGGAGAGAAACGGAAAAATCCCGCCTTTTTTGCCGATAAATGAATGATTTTCCATGTTGCCAATCAGCGTTTGAAATTCCATTCATCGCTTTCATATTTCGTACGCGCCAACTTATGAACATATTCGAGCTCTTCCGGCGATAACGTATACGGTTCCAGCACGATATTGAGCCCTTTCTCAAATCCTTTATAAAACGCTTCTTTCGCTTCTTCGATCGTAATCTTGCGGTCGGTCAATTCGTTAATCGCCACCGCCTTGTTTTTAAAATTTCGCTGCAGGCGCTCTTTTACCCGTTCGTTTGGATATTTAAACAAACTGAAAAGCAAATCTTCATCTAAGTCAAGCAAAATCGAGCCGTGCTGCAAAATAACCCCTTTTTGCCGAGTCTGTGCGCTGCCGGCAATTTTGCGGCCTTCGACGACGAGCTCGTACCATGACGGCGCATCAAAACAGACGGCGGATCTTGGGCTTCTTAAATCGGCTTTTTCCTCTTCCGTTCTTGGCACGGCAAAATAGGCATTTAAGCCGAGAAAACGAAATCCTTCTAAAATTCCTTGCGAAATCACCCGATACGCCTCGGTTACCGTTTTTGGCATATCTGGATGCTCCTCGGAAACAATCACGCTGTACGTCAGCTCTTTATCATGGAGAACGCCGCGTCCTCCTGTCGGCCGTCTCACAAATCCGAGGCCATGGCGTTTTACCGCTTCTAAATCAATTTCCTTTTCGACTTTTTGAAAGTAACCGATCGATAGCGTCGGCGGATTCCAGCCGTAAAAACGAATTGTCGGCGGAATTTTTCCTTCGCTATGCCAATCGAGCAGCGCTTCATCAAGCGCCATATTAAACGATGGGGAACAATAGCCCGAATCAATAAAGCGCCATACTTCTTTTGCCATCTTTCAACCCTTCTTTTTTTAAGTTCGCGTTTACTAGTTTAGCAAACAAAACGGAACATGGAAAGAAAAACACTATATCGTGAAAAAAGTTCCTCTTTCCTTTCATGGCGTTGCTATGAAAATGCTTTGCTTCCAAATAGCAACCTTTATATAATAGATGTTAGCGAATGTACAAAAAGGAGGACTGGCTTGTGAAAGTACTATTGATCATTCTCGGCGCGATTGTCATTTATTCGGTCTACACCTACTTGATGCAGCGAAAAATAGTGAAAGCGTTGACGGAAGAAGAATTCCGCGCCGGTTATCGCAAAGCACAATTAATTGACGTCCGCGAACCGGATGAGTTTGCGGCTGGACATATTTTAGGGGCGCGCAATATTCCTTTGACCCAACTGCGCATGCGCATGAAAGAGCTGCGAAAAGATCAGCCAATTTACTTATATTGCCAAAACGGGTTGCGCAGCGGCCGCGCCGCGCAAATGTTGTACCGCAAAGGCTACCGTGATTTGTACCATTTAAAAGGCGGTTTTAAAACGTGGACAGGGAAAATCAAGAAAAAAGCTTAATGATCGTTAGAAAGGATAGATGGAAGCCATAAATTGCTTTCATCTATCTTTTTTTCTCGTTGTCATATAAAAAAACAGCAGGCACCTCTTTACTTTCTGCCAAAGTGAAGAATTTATGATACAAAAATAAGGTGCCCCAAAAAACTTTTAGGGCACCTGGTTTAGACTGCTAGGAAATGACTTCTAACTCCGAAGGCATCACTACTTTTTCTAATACGGAAGCCACGGCGCCGATCGCACAGCTTTTTTCCAATAACTGCGATGGAATAATGAACGGATCGTTACTATTTTTAACCAATATCCTTTTTTCGACTTCGTCCCGTGCCGGCTCCAGCACCCATTTGCCCGCCTTGCCAATCGTACTGCCAATGATGACGGCTTCCGGGTTATACGCATAAATGATATGTAAAATGCCTATCCCCAGGTAGCGGCCGACCTCCGCCAATATTTGCGCCATTTGCTTGTCGCCGCGTTCAGCCAATGCGCGCACTTTTTCTACGGAAAAGTCTTCTAGCATGGAATGATGATGTTCTTGCTCGAGCCGGCGCTGAATATACTTTTCTGACGCGTACATCTCCCAGCATCCGTTATTGCCGCAGTTGCAGCGAACGCCGTGAATGTCAATGACATGATGGCCGATTTCGCCGGCAATGCCATCAATCCCGCGGTATAGCTGGTTGTGAATGATGACTCCGGCACCGATCCCGATTCCGGCGCTGATATATACAAAATTCGCAAACTCTTTGCCGGCGCCAAACCATTTCTCGCCAAGCGCCGCCAGCTTTGCTTCGTTTTCGATAATAATCGGATAATTTGGCCATTGCTTTTGAAGAATGGAAGCAAGAGCAACATGATCCCAATGAAGGTTTGGGGCAAATATGACAAGTCCTTCCTCTGTATTCACAATCCCCGGCACGCCAATGCCGATGCCCATTATTCCATACGGAGTCGTTGGTGCATGGCGAATGGCTTCGTGAATCATCACGATCATTTTTTCAATGATTGCTTCCTGCTTTTCATTGGCGCGGAAATGGCATATCTTTTCCCAAATAATCTCAGCGTTTAAGTCAGTTAACACAGCATAAATGTAGTTGACCCCTAACTCTATGCCAATTAATGAGCCAGCCGCTTCGTTAAAGCGGAGCATGAGCGGCCGGCGGCCGCCGGTGGAAACGCCAATTCCGCTTTCACTGACAAAATGTTCGGAAATTAATTCATCGACTAACGCTGATACCGTCGCCTTGTTTAATCCGGTGATTTTGGCGATCTCCGCCCGTGAAATATTATTTTTTTCACGAATCAGCTTTAATACGATATGTTTATTGATTTTTTTGACGAGTCCTATATTTCCTGTTCGCACCATATACAGCCATTCCTTCTGCAAACTTTTTTAGCATGCCGCGCAAATAGGCGGATGAGCCTCTAGCCAATATCATCGATATCGGCTGTATTAAAAAAATTTATCCCGTGATCCATGACATATGCAAACGCACGCAGCAATCCTTTATCGTTTATTTTTTCCACGATCCGCCGATCGCCCGCGGCCAAAGCTGATTCCACTCCTACTAAATCGGTGTTCCCCAGTCTTCTATATTTTATCTTTTTCTTGCCTCTGTGATGTGCAAAATAAAAACGACTTACTGCTTCTGTTTCATAATATTAGTTTATATACTAAACTAACATAGTTTTTATGTCAATAAAAACAGATGAATTTATCTTCTTTGCAGAGAAAGAAACTATCTGTTTGAAGTTATGAAGCATTACTTTCATTAATCTAAAAGATGCACTTCGTCGCCGACATGAATTTCTCCCGTCTTGATGACAGAAGCATAAACGCCAAAATAATTATTTCGATGTTGAACGACCGTTCTTAATAGTGAAGGATCCTTTTCTCCTGTTTCCGGTTCAACGGTGATAATCATGCACCGTTCGCAATGCCTTTTTAGCTGAATTTCTACCTCTTGTCCAATTTTCAGTCGGCGGCCAAACCACGTTTCTTCAATAAAAGGAGCTTTATGAACTAATGACAGCAATAAATTCGGCCGAAATCGCCGATAATCTACCGGTTTTCCCCATATTTCCTCCAGCTTTTGTACAGAAGCGTCCGTTACTAATTGAATATGTTCTTCTTCAATTGCCCCAAAAGGAACGTGATCAGGAGTATAACGAATGAGGGAGACTTTCCGATTTGATTTTCTTTCGATTTCTTTTATCAGTTCTTTATCGCCCCATTGATAGCAGGTTCCGCCTGGAGCAACGATTTCTACAGCCGGATATTCCTCTAAACTTTCTTCACCGATAAATTTCGGGCGGTACTGGATCATTTCCGGAAATTGCGTGATCGTTAAAAACTTTCCCGGCCTCGTTTCATCCAAAAATACATGGCTTCGATCACCGTACAGCCCATAATTCATTACTCTCGTTTTTTGTACACTTTCTCCTTGAAACGATTTGACAGGATAACGCATGATTTCCTGTATGTAACCGATGAGCATCTTTTCACTTCCTTCATTTATAATATACAAAAACAAGCGATCCATTCCCAGCAGAATGAATCGCCTGCAGCATTCGCTTTATTGTTTTTGGTAGCGCAAAATCGGCTTGCGCGCCGCTGTCGTTTCGTCGAGGCGTTTGACAACGGTTGTATGCGGCGCCTCTTGTACGATTTCCGGATTTTCTTCCGCTTCTTTGGCGATTTGAATCATCGCGTCGATAAACGCATCGAGCGTTTCTTTCGATTCCGTTTCCGTCGGCTCGATCATCATGCATTCCTCGACAATAAGCGGGAAATAAACCGTCGGCGGATGGAAGCCGAAATCTAGCAAACGCTTCGCGATATCAAGAGTGCGGACGCCGAGTTTCTTTTGCCGTTTGCCCGACAACACAAATTCATGCTTGCAATGGCGATCATACGGCAAATCATAATATTCTGCGAGACGGCGCATCATGTAGTTGGCGTTTAATACCGCGTATTCGGTGACCGCTTTCAGCCCGTCCGGTCCCATCGAACGAATATATGTGTAGGCGCGGACGTTAATGCCGAAGTTGCCGTAAAACGGCTTCACACGGCCGATGGACTGCGGGCGGTCATAATCGAGATAATAGCCGCTTTCTCCTTTTTCCACGACCGGCTTCGGCAAAAACGGAATAAGGTCGGCTTTGACCCCGACTGGGCCGGAGCCTGGACCGCCGCCGCCGTGCGGACCGGTAAACGTTTTATGCAAGTTGAGATGGACGACATCAAAACCCATGTCCCCCGGCCTTGCTTTGCTTAACACCGCGTTTAAGTTCGCTCCATCATAATACAGCTTTCCGCCGGCTTCGTGAACGATATTCGCCATTTCTAAAATGTTTTCTTCAAACAAGCCGAGCGTGTTCGGGTTTGTCAGCATCAATGCTGCTGTATCCGGACCGACGACCCGTTTTAAATCTTCCAAATCGACAAGCCCATCCTCTGTCGACTTGACCGTCACCGTGTCAAAGCCAGCGACTGTCGCCGAAGCCGGATTGGTGCCGTGGGCCGAGTCAGGAACGATTACTTTCGTCCGCTGGAAATCACCGTTTGCCTCATGATAGGCGCGAATCATCATCAGCCCCGTCCATTCGCCGTGGGCGCCTGCGGCCGGCTGCAATGTCACGGCGTCCATGCCGGTAATTTCCTTTAAATGCTCCTGCAGGTCGTACATTAATTCAAGCGCGCCCTGCACCGTTTCTTCCGGCTGGAGCGGGTGGATATGGACAAACCCTGCCAAGCGGGCGACGTTTTCATTGATTTTCGGATTGTATTTCATCGTGCATGAGCCGAGTGGGTAAAAACCGGAATCGACGCCATGGTTTCGTTTCGATAAAGCCGTGTAATGGCGCATAATATCGAGTTCCGATACTTCCGGAAGCTCCGGTTCTTGCATTCGTATATAATCTGCCGGCACGATTTCGCCGATATCGACCGCCGGAACGTCCAATTCCGGCAAGCTGTACCCGATGCGTCCTGGTTTGCTGATTTCAAAAATAAGCGGCTGATCTTTATGCATGGCAATCCCCCAATTCTTTCACAAGCGTGTCGATTTCCTCTTTTGTCCGCAATTCCGTGACAGCGATAAGCATATGGTTCGCCAATTCCGGATAGTCGCGGCCGAGGTCGTATCCGCCGATGATGCCTTTTGTCAAAAGATGTTTGTTGACTTCTCCCACCTGTTTAGACAGGCGGATAACAAATTCGTTAAAGAACGGACCGGTAAACGGCACGGCAAAGCCGCGTTTTGCCAATTCATTTTTCGCATACTGCGCTTTTTGAATGTTCATCGCCGCCATTTCTTTAATGCCTTTTTTGCCGAGCGCCGTCATCGCCACCGATGCAGCAAGCGCGTTTAGCGCCTGGTTCGAGCAAATGTTGGACGTCGCCTTATCGCGGCGAATGTGCTGCTCGCGCGCCTGCAGCGTCAATACGAACCCTCTTCGTCCTTCTTCATCGGTCGTCTGCCCGACAAGCCGGCCCGGAATTTTCCGCATCAGCGCCGCTTTGACGGCGAAATAGCCGCAATGCGGTCCGCCAAATTGCATCGGAATGCCAAACGGCTGCACATCACCGACGACAATGTCGGCGTCAAACTGTCCCGGCGGGGTGAGCACGCCAAGCGCGAGCGGATTGCTGGCAACAACAAACATGCTTTTTTCAGCGTGCACAATCGGCTCAATGTCTTTTAGCGGTTCAATTTGTCCGAAAAAGTTCGGATATTGGACGATGACGCAAGCTACATCGCCAGCCATTTCCGACTTTAGCGCTTCTAAATCAGTAATGCCGCCTGCAAACGGAATTTCAATCACCTCAAGACGCTGTCCTTTCGCATACGTTTTCACGACATCGCGATATTCCGGATGAACGGCTTTCGACAGCAATATTTTTTTCCGTTTCGTGTGCGCAGCGCTTAACAGCATCGCTTCCGCCAGCGCCGTTCCGCCGTCATACATCGACGAGTTAGCCACGTCCATGCCGGTCAGCTCACAGATCATCGTTTGAAATTCAAAAATCGCCTGTAGCTCGCCTTGCGAAATTTCCGGCTGATACGGGGTATATGCCGTATAAAACTCAGAACGGGAAATAACATGGTCGACAATGGCCGGAATATAATGGTCATACACTCCCGCTCCTAAAAAGGAGACGTATTTTTTTGCATCGGCGTTCTTCGCGGCAAGTCCGGCCAATTCTTTGAACAACTCCGGCTCCGACTTCGCTTTTTTTATATTTAACTCGCCGCGGAAGCGCACGCTTTCCGGAATATCGGCAAACAAATCGTCAATCGAGTCAACGCCAATTACTTTTAACATTTCCTTCTTATCTTCTTCCGTCATCGGCAAATATCGATGCAGCACGTTTCATTCTCCCCTTTTCTATTACTTTGCCCGCTTATAAAACGGCGTCGCAATGACTTTTGCTTTTAGGCGTTTGTTGCGGATTTCCACTTCTACTTTGCTGCCAAGTCCGGCAAATTCTGTTTTTACCAGCGCCAAGCCGATATTTTTCTTTAACGTCGGCGATTGCGTTCCTGTCGTAATAAAGCCGATTTCTTCCCCTTTAACAAATACTTTATAGCCGTGGCGCGGAATGCCTTTGTCAATCATTTCAATACCGACCAGTTTTCGCGCGGTTCCCTCTTCTTTTTGTTTTTTCAACACATCTTTTCCGATAAAATCTATTTCTTTATTCGTTTTCACTGCAAATCCAAGTCCTGCCTCGATTGGCGTAATATCTTTTGACAACTCTTGGCCGTAAAGCGGCAATGCCGCTTCAAAACGAAGCGTATCGCGCGCACCAAGCCCGCACGGAATAACGCCTTCTTCTTTTCCCGCTTCTAAAATCGCTTCCCAAAGGGCGATCGCATCTTCAGCGCGGCAATAAATTTCAAATCCGTCTTCCCCCGTATAGCCGGTGCGGGAAATAAGCGCTTTCACTCCTTGGAGGTCGACATTATCTTGAAACGCAAAAAACTTGAGTGCGGATAAATCCAGATTGATTAATTTTTGCAGCACTTGTTCCGCAAGCGGTCCCTGCAGCGCAAGCTGGGCAATTTCCGCTGAAACGTTTTCTAACTGCACGCCGCCAAATGCGTGCTTATTCAACCAGGCAAAATCTTTCTCTATATTGGCGGCATTTACAACAAGAAGATATTCCTCGTCCGCTTTTTTATAAATTAATAAATCATCAACGGTACCGCCGTCTTCATAACACATTAACGTATATTGCGCACGGCCGTCTGTCAATTTCGCAACATCGTTCGTCATCATTTTTTGCAAAAACGCAAGGCTGTCTCTCCCTTTGACGACCAACTCGCCCATATGCGATACATCGAATAGACCTGCGCGTGTGCGCACTGCTTCATGCTCTTCTTTAATGCTCGTAAATTGGACAGGAAGTTCCCATCCGCCAAAATCGATCGTTTTTGCGCCGTAGCGTTCATAAACAGGAAATAGCGGCGTGCGTTTTAACATTTTGTTCCCTCCTCGTTTTTCCATCAACGCAAAAAGGACAGACTCCCCCCCTCATCATCATGAGTGGTGGGCTCTGTCCTGGCACCTGAAAGTTTCCCTATTTAAAATAGGTTTCCTCTTGGGTGGTTCACCGGTGGTGAACGCTCTCCAGAGCTGCGTCAAACAAGAGTCTTTTTGCCTGAGAGATTCGCGTTTCCGCTTGCTCCTTCGGCGCTACATCACGTAGTCTCTCCCCTTGTTCTCATCCGCCGCATATATAATTTTCAAGAAAACGGGCAAACTAATGAAGGTAAAAATCGAAAAATAACTTTTAACTTTCTAACTTTATACTACCATTAACAAACAGAGAAGGGCAATAACAAAATAAACGAACTTTTAAATATTAATAAATAATAAACGTTAGTAATTACTGGGATGTTTACATAAACAAAAAAATAAATATTCGTAGTAAGGGAAGGAGATGAATGTGATGCTAGACATTGAAATGGATGAGACGTGGAAGGAAGAATTTATCGAGCGGTTTGAAAAAGATGGCCCATGGGCGAGCTGGGAAATGTACCAGCTCGCATTGGAGGCGGCTATGCATTTAAGCGTGCCTGAATTTGACGGTCTGCAGGCGCCAAAGCATTTGCCGCACTTAACGCCGCTTCCGCATCAGCTCGAAGTCGCAAGACAGGTCGTCGAGAATATGAACGGAAAAGCGATCCTTGCCGATGAAGTCGGACTCGGCAAAACGATTGAAGCTGGGCTAATTTTAAAAGAATATATGATCCGCGGGCTGGTAAAGAAGGTGCTCATTCTCGTTCCCGCCTCTCTTGTATCGCAATGGGTGAAAGAATTGAATGAAAAGTTCTTTATTCCCGCCGTGCAGCAGAAAAAAAGCTATGTATGGGAACAATGCGATGTCGTCGTCTCCTCGCTCGACACCGCCAAAAAAAGCCCGCACCGCGAAATCATTTACAAACAGCAATACGACATGGTCATCATTGATGAGGCGCATAAGCTGAAAAATAACAAAACCAAAAACTATGAATTCGTACAAAATTTAAAAAAGAAGTTTTGTTTATTGCTGACCGCCACCCCGATTCAAAATCGGATCGAGGAGATTTTCAACCTTGTTTCTTTGCTGAAGCCCGGCCATTTAGGGAATGCCGAATATTTCGCAAAAACGTACGGCAAAACGCGCTCCCTGCAAACCAACGAGCATTTAAAAGCGCTAGTCAATAAAGTCATGATCCGCAATCGCCGCGCCGATACCGGCATCGAATGGTCGAAACGCCATGTAGAGCCGGTGCTCATCGAATTTACAAAAGAAGAACGCGAATTGTATGAGGCGGTGCAAGCATTAAATCATGATGGGGAATTGCTGTTTGGCAGTCAATTTTCCCTTATCACGATGCTAAGGGAGGCGTGCAGCAGCCGGGAAGCCCTGTTTCTTACCGTCAAAAATATGATGGACAAATACGAAGGCGATGTTCCGGATTCGTTCCATAAACTGATGGAAAAAATCAATGCCGTCACCACCAATTCGAAAGCGGAAAAAGCGCTGGAGCTGATTCGCTCCATTAATGACAAAGTCATTATTTTTACTGAATACCGGGCAACCCAGCTGTATTTGCAATGGTTTTTAAAGCAGCACGGCATCTCTTCCGTCCCGTTTCGCGGCGGCTTTAAACGCGGAAAAAAAGATTGGATGAAAGAGCTGTTTAAAAACCATGCCCAAGTTTTTATCGCCACCGAGGCGGGCGGGGAAGGAATCAACTTGCAGTTTTGCCGCCATGTCATTAACTATGACCTTCCTTGGAACCCGATGCGGCTTGAACAGCGGATTGGCCGCGTTCATCGCCTCGGCCAGACGGACGACGTCTATATTTATAATTTCGCGGTTAAAAACACGGTCGAAGAGCATATTTTAACGCTCCTATATGAAAAAATCCGCCTGTTTGAGCGGGTCATCGGCGAACTCGACGACATCTTGGCGAAAATGAACTTTGCCAACTTGGAGCGTTATTTGCAAGATGCGTTAGTTCACTCTAGAAGCGAAGGAGAAATGAAAATCAAAATGGAAAATATCACAGCCATGATTGAATTAGCCGACCAGCTTGCCAAAGGAGGAGAGCAGTATGCAGCAACATGAAATACGTCACTTTGTCGAGCGGTATTTCCGCGCTAATGAATGCGCAATTCTTGAAGCGAACGACGAATATATGACAGTGCAGCTGACGATCGAAATGGACAAAGAGTTAATGAACCGGCCGTTTTATTGGCATTATATCGAACGGACTGGCGGCACGCCGCAGCCGATGCAGCTGACGCTGATTACAAAACCAACGGAAAAGACAAAAACTCTGCAGGGGGAGCGGCTGCATTTCGGCTCACCGCGATTGCATCAAATTTTCCGCTCTGCGCAAAAACGCGGCAGCTTCATCCGTCTTTATGAAGAACCCGATGCTTTCCAGCACAAACACGTTCCGCTCCATCCCTGGCTTGGCTTGAACGTAAAAATTTCGTATCAATGCGATCGCAAGAAAGATCAAATTTTATCGCTCGGTTTGCACTTAATTAGCGGGACCATTATCGAATCATTTCATGAGCGGCTGCAAAAACGGAAGCTCACGCCGAAAATTCCTGATTACTGTTTTACGATTTCGCCGCTCATCAAACCGAAAAGCGGGATTGGTCGTTTAGAACAATATATTCGCAGCCGCATTGCCGCGGACGATCATACATGGGCGGAAAAAGCAAAAGAACGCTGGAAGGAAGACTTGGCGCTTCTTGACCACTTTTATGAAGGAATCGAAGAGAAGCCAGAATGTTATTATATTGAAAAAGAGGCGCTGGAACAGCAGTACAAGCCGCGCATTATCGTTTCCGTCATTAACGGAGGAATATTTTATTTGCTTCCTCGTTCTTAACGGTTTTTATGTAAAAAAAAAAGGAGCGTCCCTCTATACGAGAGCGCTCCTTTAGGAATGACGCCGAAATAGGAGGCGAAGGGAAAGGGGAATCATCCCAAACCAATGATACGCTAGCGGCGGTTTTTCTTGTTTTCGTTGTATTCGTTTCTTTTTTCGCTCTTCCTTCGGCAAATCCATATAAGCGACCAATTGTTGGGTGACAAACTTTACATAATCGTTTGCCGCCATCGATGCCACCCCCTTTTTATATTATCCTTTCCATTGCTGTCATTTTTTAATCATGGCTCGTCATTCTCCGTCCACTCGATAATATCGAGCGACGGAAGCAACACGAGAAAAGTGGCGCTATAGCGGATTCCTCCGCTGGAATAGGCGGAAACCGTTGCATGGATGGTCGTTTCATCTATCCTTTTCCACTGATAATCCGCTTTTCCAATCGGGTACAAAAATGTCCCTTCATTTCCCGACTGTAAATCAGAAAAGGAGGCTAGCTGTTTTTTGATGTCAAAGACAGCCATTTGCATAACAGACTCCACTTCAGAAGATTGTTGCTCATACTTCAGCGTTTCCATTTCTACCTCATACAGCGCGAGAACGTGAGCAAGCATAAGAAGAAAGAAAAACGAAACCACGACCGTCATCGGAAAAATGACACCACTCTGCTTGCGCATGCACACCGCCACCTTGCTAAAAAAGTCGGGAAAGAAACGCTTCATACGTTTTTCCGTCCGTCGCCATTACACGAAGAAAAATTCCGTTATTTGTCGCGGTATAGGCGACACTCTTTACAGACTGCAATGCCGTTTCGTTGCCGGTTCCGTTTACTTGCCGGCGGATGGTCGATTTGTATAGATCAAAACTGACTTGCTCCCCTGTAAACTTTTCTAAATATAATACCGTCCCGCTGCTTTTCCATCGTTTCGATTCGTTCAGCTCCCCCTGCAGTTGCTGCAGGAAAATGTGCCACTCCGTACGGTGAAATCCGTTCACATTATCATAGGTAAATAAACGGGCATCGAACAAAAACGGCAACAGCGAGGTGACCAATAAAACGATAGACAATACGGCAATCATTTCTAAAAACGTAAAACCTTTTTTTGCATGAATCATCGTTTTCCATACCCACACCTTTCCACGTTACGGCCTGCATAGTCGTTCCAGCGCACGCACACTTTCCACATGTCATTTTCTTCATAGTACGAATGAAGGACAAACGTAGTCCTTCCATCTACTACCGTTGCTTCCGGTTTCATATGTTCTTCATGCAGGGCGACAGACAATAATTGCTGCGCTTTAGCTTTTAGCGCTATATTTTGCCGCTCCATCACCATTTGCGTAAACAACGGCAGCAATACCGTTGTTACAGCAAGCAGCAGCGCGAGGGCAAAAACCGCTTCCATTAACGTAAATCCGCTACATTTTTTGCACATAAAACCTCCCTTTCCCAAGCAAAAATATAATTTTATAGGTACTGTCTTTTCCTTTTAATAAAAGCGCTCCCGCTTTATTCACATTTCCGTTTTCCAAAAAGAGAAGTGGTAGCGTCAGTGTCGTCATCTGAAACTCCCATGGATTCGGAAGCGTGCGGGTGAAAATCATTTTTCCGGTTTTCGCTTCCATCATCTGATACTCGGGACGGCTTTCCGAAAATATCACTGCCACCGGTGTTTTATGCGTCATCGCATATTGCTGCGCGTATAGTAAATCATCACGCAGCTGCGTAATGACATATGTTTCTGTTTTCTGCCGCACCAAGCTGCTTAATGAAGGAAGTGAAACCGCCATCAACACGGTGATGGCGGATAAAACGAGAAGCATTTCGGTAAAGGTAAACCCGCGATCACGTTCCACTTTCGCTTACTTCCCCGTCGCTATTAATTTGAATGGAGTGGCCGTTTGGGCATTTATCGGACTTAATGTACTTTCCATCGATCAGCTCCTGTACAGTAGGAATTTTGTTATTCTCCATCTCGTAAGCCTTAACCTGCGCTTGGACGGTATTGACAAACGCCGCGCATCCTTTATTGTTAATCATTCCGTTATGTTTGGTTATATTTGGAATGACAATCAACAATAAGACAGAAATAACCATTAATACGATTAGCATTTCGATTAACGTAAACCCCTTTTCATTCTTCATTGTCCTTCCCTCCTATAAATGATTCATCATGGAAAACAGCGGCAGCAAAATCGCCAAATACATGCAAATGACAAGCAAACCAACAAAAGATAGCAGCAGCGGCTGAATGAATTTCAACAACGTTTCCAGTCGTTCCTCGAACGCCTGAAACAATATTTCACCATAGTGATTTAACTCTTTGCCCAATTCCCCATTAGACTGGCCATGACGGATCACGAGCACCAGCTCTTGTTCGTAATAGTTGCAGACACCGATAACGTCATCTAGCGGAAGCCCTTTCGCCAGCTCGTCTTTGATCCTTCTTCCTTCCGCTCGTAAAAACGGCAGTGATTCTTGTCGTTCAAAAGCTTGGAGCGCCTCATATATCGACATTCCTCCCTGCAGTAAATGGCCAAGCTGCAGCGCAAACAGATGGGTGACATAAAGCTTGACCAAAGAACGAAGAAGCGGAATTTTCATCGCAGCGTGGATCTTGGCAGCAACCGCCCATTTTCGAAACGAGCCGATATAAAAAAGAAAACAAACGATACATAAAACAAAAACAACAGCAAACACATTAGGGACAATGGAAACGATGTGCATAAAAACAATGGATGCAGAAGATGGCGAAGAGGATAAAGTGGAAGAAACTTGGGAAAACCGTGGCAGCAACAGATGCCCAACAGCAGTCAACATTAATACCATAAAACACAGCAGCATGAGCGGATAGCTGCTCGTTTTGCGCAGCCTTTGCATATATTCTGCCTTCTGTATCAGCATTTTTCCCGCTTCAATAATGCCGCGCGGTAAATCTCCGTGCTGCTCTGCGAAAAACAAATAGCCGATTGCTTCGTGATGAAAAGGAAGCGAAGCAAGCGATTGGTAAAAAGGCAGTCCCGAACGAAGCCGGGAAAGGCATTGCTGCAAATCATGGCGGCGGGAAAGCGGCTCTTGAATCTCTAAAAATTCGAGCGCTTGTGACAGCGAATACCCTCTTTCTAACAAGCTTCCTAGCCGCACTAAAAACGTTCCTTGCTGATGTAGCGGCCATTTTCGTTTTTTCATTTTTCCCCTCCCTTAACGGCCGTGAGAGTGTGCGCCGGCAAAAACCCAAGCGCCATCCCTTTGCGAATGATATTTTCCAACGTATAGTAACGGCATACTTTGTTCCCTGTTTGCACAGAGCAAATAGCGTCGGATAATGCACTTCCATACAGCAGTTCATGCACAGCGACGCGGCGTACTTTTCGATATTGGCGGCAAACGGGCATGCAATGTTCACCGCAAAACGGACAGAGCAAATCAACAAGCCGCTGCGCCGTTACGGCGAGCAACGTTTGCTCAATATCTTCGAGCGGAATGCCGAATTCGCGTAAACGGTAAATCGCGCCAACCGCATTTTTCGTATGCATCGTCGAAACGATCAAATGTCCTGTCATGGCAGAGCGCACCGCAATTTTTGCCGTTTCGACATCGCGGATTTCCCCGACCATAATCACATCCGAACAATATGCAAAAATCAAAATGAATCAAAACATGTCTAAAACGTTGATATATCAACATTTCTTTAAAAACTAAAAATCACAACATATCATGTTAGATGTATTTTTTGTGGGTAAAATGTGGGTAAAATCTCGGGAAATAATTCGTTAGACAAAACTTGTTCAGAAGGTCGGAGTCTTACTCCGCCTTCTTTTTCTCTGTTAAAGAGACCTACTCAAAGCGATATAATATCCTTCTTGAATGCACACCTCGATCATCGTTCTGGACAGATATCACGTATCGATAAGAGTGTAGACGCGATACGGTTTCGTCATCAAGAGAACAGGTTTTACATTTGTTGGGAGCAAACAATCCATTTTCTTGATTCCAGATAACTTTTCATTTCTCTCCTTAAAGGCCTCATAAGGAAACGACAAATTTATTGGGTTGCACCGTGTCCATTTAAAAGTGGTATCTTCTCGCCTATTTAAGATAAAATTTACAAAACTCCTGCTGATCACGATCATATGTAATATTATTGCTAAAATTTTTCACATTAGTTCCGATAATAAGATTAGTAGAAAAAAATTTCTTAAGGAGGTGGCGTGAAGTGAAAAATGTGGCAGAAAAGGGAAAAACAAATGTTGAGGATATAGAGTTACTCGATGCGTTTCTAAAAGTGGCCCCATACTTGAACCAACTTGTACATGAAGACATTACGGTCGGAATTTATGACACAGAAAAGTTAATTGTTAATTATCCGGCTAAAACATTCTCTTTACATGTACAACCTGGTGATCCTTTACAAGAAGGCGACATCATCACAAATGCGATCAGACAAAACAAGCTTCTCTCTGCTATTGTTCCAAAGGAACTTTTTGGTGTTGACTTAATTGCAAAGGCAATGCCTATTCATGACCATAACGGTCGTATTGTAGGCGGTATTGGAATCGGAGTTAATATGGAGAAGGCTATGCAATTATCGGAAATCTCTTCTAATCTTTCAGCAGTCGTGGAGGAAGTAACTGCAACGATTCAATCAATGGCCGATTCCATCACCGAACTTTCTAATGAAATAACAACAGTTTCAGAAAAGGCTAAAGAAGTAGCCGAAAATGTTAGTAAAATTGAAGGGATTTCGAATTTGGTAAAAGAAATTGCGGATCGGAGTAATTTGTTAGGACTAAATGCTGCTATTGAAGCTGCAAGAGCAGGAGAACATGGTAGAGGTTTTTCCATTGTAGCGGATGAGGTACGGAAAATGGCCAACACCTCGAAACAACATGTCGCAGAAATCAATGAAAAAACAAACCAAATGAAGAATCTTATTAAGCAGCTAAACGATTTTATTCAATCAGTAAATGAAGAATCGAGTGCCCAATCAGCAGCTATTGAAGAACTGTCTGCTACAATGCAAGAAATCAATACAAATATCCAGATGCTTGCAGAAATAGCGAGACAAAATATTGAAATAGAGAAATAAAATTGGGGGGCTAAATTCATGGTAAATTTCAAGTTATTAAATAAGCAATATATCAGTGGAGAATGGAAAGATGGTACTAGCAACAGACAACTGGTAGATTTTAATCCATACAACAATGAAATCATTACAACATTTACATGTGCTAGCTTAAAAGACGTTGATGAAGCTTATCAATCCGCCAAAAAAGCCCAAAAAAAATGGCAACATACGAATCCTATTGAAAAAAGAGCCGTTTTTGAAAATGCGGTAAAATATATTGAAGAAAATAAGGAATCTATCGAAAACATCATTATCGAAGAACTTGGCGGAACAAAACTGAAAGCAGCTTTTGAAATTGATCTTGTTATCAATATTATCAAAGAAGCATCTACATATCCTTTTCGAATGGAAGGAAAAATTTTACCATCACCAGTTGATGGGAAAGAAAATCGCCTATATCGTATTCCGGTTGGAGTTGTCGGTGTGATTAGTCCTTTTAACTTTCCGTTTTTCCTTTCTATGAAATCGGTCGCTCCTGCATTAGGAGCAGGGAACGGTGTTGTCCTCAAGCCGCATGAACATACACCTATCACCGGTGGAACGCTCATTGCCAAAATTTTTGAAGAAGCCGGTCTTCCAAAAGGCCTACTAAATGTTGTTGTAACTGAAATTGAAGAAATTGGCGACGGATTTATTGAACATCCAATTCCAAGGGTTATTTCATTTACAGGCTCGAGTAAAATTGGAAAACATATCGGGGAAGTTGCTGGGCGTCATTTGAAAAAAGTTTCATTGGAGCTGGGAGGAAATAGTGCTCTGATTGTCTTGGATGATGCTGATATTGATCTTGCTGTCAGTGCCGCGGTTTTCAGCCGCTTTACACATCAAGGCCAAATTTGTATGTCAGCGAATCGCATTATCGTTCATGAAAAAGTATATGATGAATTTTTAACAAAATATGTACGTAAAGTGGCCAGTTTGAAATGCGGTGATCCAAGAGACCCTGAAACAATTATTGGACCATTAATGAATGAACGGCAAGTTCAAACGATTGTTAACCTTATTGAAACAGGTATAAAAGAAGGCGCAACACCTATTTTAAAAGGAGAAGTGAAAGGAAACGTTGTAGAACCAGTCATATTTACTGATGTTACGCCTGATATGACGATTGCCAAAGAGGAGCTTTTTGGCCCGGTTGTATGTATTATGAAAGTCGAAAATGACCAGCAGGCGATTGAGTATGCTAACAGCAGTGATTTTGGTTTAAGCGGTGCCATCCATACATCGAATATTGAACGCGGAGCGGAGATGGCGAAACAGATTGAAACTGGCATGATCCATATTAATGACGGAACCATTAATGATGAACCAGTAGTTGCATTTGGTGGAGAGAAAAATTCAGGTTTAGGACGACTCAACGGCTCGTGGAGCTTGGATGCATTTACAACTCTTAAATGGATTTCCATTCAACATACACCGAGAAAATACCCATATTCGTGATCATGATAGAGTCGGTATCCGTCGTTCACTAAGTGAGTAAATCGCTCATAACTCTTTGATACACAAAGGGTTATGAGTGATTATGTTTTCTCATGTATTCTTACCGGAGCTTCGAGAAGGTCATTGAAAAGCATTTTGATTGAAAGTCTTTTTTAAATTTTTTACATTTTTCTTACCTAAGCCAATGTTTCTATCGAAAAACTGATACAGATTGTTCAAAACAATCATCAAGACGATAACGGATAAAAACTTTCTAAAAATAGGAAAGAGAAAGTTGGGGAGCTTTTTCTTTCAGCTTGTCGACAAAGCTAAAAGCTCAGCCCTTCTCCGATGAGAAGGGCTTTTTACTTGGAATCATCTTCAGCGTCCTCGTGGAAAAACGGATATTTCAGGAGCATTTTCTGGAATAGACCTTCATCCTTGATTGGAAGTCGACGCTGCGGAGATTTATAGTAACATTTCTGATGCATGACAGTGTTGATGATGTCGAGGAAAATCTTATCGTCTGGATGGACAATCTCTGAACAAACGGGACAACGCAGTCGGCCGACGATTTCAAACATGGCATCACCTCCTCAATACTCCATTCCACAAAAAATAAAAAAAGCCCTGCCGGGTTGGCAAGGAAGCAATTATTTCAATAATCCAAGTCTATCTAAAATTACGGCCAATTGTGCTCTTGTAACCGGTTCATCCGGGCCAAATCGACCATCACTATGGCCTTTGATGATTCCTGTTTTTATTGCTTTTCGAATGCTTTCCTCTGCCCAATGGCCAGTGATGTCGTCCTTCACGGTATCTTTTTGCACTGTGATTTGCCCTCCTTTTTTCTTAAGTCCGAACGCCTTCTCAAGACCGATAACGTGACCGTAAGCGATTTGTTGTAAGAATTGATCCGATTTGAGCTTTGCCGCGTCGTTGGCGTTGTCAATGAATAGGTTCTCGGTCAAGATGGCAGGCATATTCGTTAAACGAAGCACGGCATAGTTGGCACGTTTCTTGCCTCGGTCTTTAACGTTGCCGATTGCTCGCATAATTTCGCCATGAATCACGTTTTGACATGCGATTGTTTTCGCACTGACGTTGCCGTTGTAAATGTATGACTCGAAACCTGTGCCGCCACCGGCGTTGATATGAACGGAAAGGAAGAAATCAGCACAGGCCTTGTTTGCGATTTCTGCCCGCTCTTCTAACGATAAGTAACAGTCAGAGGTGCGGGTGTAGATGACTTGTACCCCTTCATATTCACCTAACATATCACCTATCATTTTACCTATTTTCATCGTTAAGTCTTTTTCTCGCAAGCCATTGCCGACCGCTCCTGGATCACTTCCACCATGTCCCCAGTCAATGACAAATTTCATTTTTTATCACCCTCCTTACTTTTTCCTTTCAACACTTCAACTGCTTGCAACAGACGTTCCGGTACATCAATACCCATTCTTTTAGCATTTTCAAAAATACTTAACAATTCGTTTGCGATATAAAAAACGACAGTGGCATCTCGAAACATATTTTTTGTTCCAAGCGCAGTATCGACTTGATGAGCAAGAGCAACCATCACAAATATCATGACTTTTTTAGCAATCCCTTTAAATCCGATTTTGCTTGACAATGTTTTTTCCATAAACGCGGCGACTGTTCCGCTCCCATAATCAATAACACTACTCCAAAACAAAACGATAATCAATCCAATCGACTCACCAAAAATTAAACCAGCAAAACCGCCAAGAATAGCCGCGCTGGTTTTAAAAGCAACTTCTAATCGTTCCATTTTTTCGCCGCCTTTCTAAACTATTGCTGTTGAACCGGAGCAATCAATTTCACGCTTTGCTTATTGACGACAATATTGCCGATTGCCACCATTAAAATTTTCGGGTCATTGAGCTTCGCTGCTAAATCTGTTGCGTTGTAGTCTGTCATCTCCGCTGTAATCGTTGTGTTGTCGTGTAAAATGATTTGAACTGCCATAATACCATCCTCCTTTTTATACTGCTGTATATGGAATATATCCTACCTGTACCCCATTAAGGTACAGGTTTAATCTTCTGCCCGTTGTATATATTCCGAGTTGGATTGCTTGTCCGCTGCTAGGTTTTACATATTCATAGTCGGAATGAACATGCCCCGAAAAAGAGAACGCACTCGCGTGGTATCCGTCTAGTGTATCTGCGTTTCCTGCGCTGTTTGCGTATTGAACGCTGTACGGAACGTTTGAGCCATATATGACATTACTTGCACTAGAAAGATCTACAATCGCTCCGCCACCATAATAACTTCTGAAATAAATTCGGCTTCCGTAAAGATACAAATAGTCATTCGCTTCTATGTTTAGTGATGAAGTATTTGCAGGTGATTCGATAGATGCATCACTTCTGAATAATATCGTTTTTCCTCCTGAATCAAACAATGGGTCGCCGATTCGTAACGTGCTATTGACTCTCGTGATACCGTCGAGATTGATCTTACTTGCTTCAATCGTTACCATTGTTGCTGTCTGATTGATTCGTGACGCGATTTCGTTTCCGTTGTAATCCGAATAGCTGACTTTTGTTGCTATTTGGTTCGCTTGGACGGTCAATTGAGATTCAGCGCTTTGGATTCTTGAGTCTAATCCATTAACCTCGGAGTACACATTTCCTATTTGTTGGTCAACGTATTGGACGGACGCTTTCAATGCCACTGTTCCTGCTATAACCTCAATGGAAGATTCAACCGATTCGATTCTTCCGTCAAAATAGTTGTATGCATCGTCTATTACGTCGTCCGTATATGCTTTAGACTCAATTAAAACGCCATTCGCTTTGATGTCGATTTGAGAGTATGCAGCTTGTATCTCTTCATCTAATCGATTGTTGAGTTGTTGCACGGAAAGCACAATGTTATCCGCTTCAATTTGTAGCGTCGCGATACTTTCGTCGATTCGCTCGACTTCCATCGCAATGCGTTCGTTTGTTTGTTCGATTTTGGAGCGTGTTTCTTTTTTGTTTTCCTCGATGTCTACTTTCGTTTCCGTCAAAATATCGGTAAATACACGTTTTTTGTTAGATAAGGTAACAACCGGACTGCGCTTGTTAAACGGATAGCGCTTGATTTCCATCACGCGCGTTTGAAAATCAATGCCTAATGGTTCATAAATCACCCATACCCGATCGCCAAGACCAACATCGAAACCTAATTGTGATAACTCTAATTCAATGGTCACTTCCGGCACGTCAGCGAGTTCCTGTTTCAGTCGCTCTAACAGTGATTCCGCAATCGTGTATCGCTCGTCTTTGATTGGCTCCGCCCATCTTGTTCCGTATATCGCTTCGTTTGGCGAATGGTACTCGACGACAAGCCCATTTGCGCCATATCCTTTGATCGCAGTCGCAAGTTTAGTTGTATCTACCGATTTTTGGAGTGTCTTGATATTGTGCTTATACCGAAACTGCTCGTCTTTATCCTCCCCTATTTGTTTAGCAAAGCGCAAATGCCTGCCGGGCATGATTTGCACTTCACACCCGAATGCATCGCAAATCTGCCTAACGAGTGCAACGACGTTCCCTTCACCAAAATCCGGTATAAACGCGCTGCCTGTCACGTTGACGTTTTCAAACGTCCATCCTGTTCCAGCAAGGGAATACTGTGCAAATTCATCCAACGTGTGTGTACCGCCGTATGTTCCTTCTTGATAGTGGTCAACCAAGTCAAAGAAAATGTGCTGTGCATGGACTTCTTTGCTTGTGCGCACCTCATTCATCTGCTTGATACGGAATTCGTGACCGTCAAGCTCGACAATTGATTCTTCTTGCACAAGCGGATAGGCGTATCGGTTGTTTTCCGTATTGGAACAAACAAACTTTATAGAATATTCGCCGTTTACCTGTTCCGCAACCTCTACGCCTTTTGCGTCGGGTAATAACTCGGTCTGCCCTTGTAAACTCGTAACAACGAGCATGTGTTCACCTCCTTTTTAGAGCAAAATAAAAAAGCCCTATTTAGGGCTTTGGATGAGATTATCTTGGCGAAACACTACCGCCACGAAAAATCATTGGTTTCCGTGATGATGTGAATCTGTCGCAAACTTCATCGACTCTCGTTTTCAATAGGTGAATTTGACATATTTTTTGATGATCGTGGTAAAGACATTTTTTACAAACCTTTTTTGGATTGTCATGCTCCTTAATACCTAAATTTTCTTTGATAACATCCCGTTCGTTCTTCTTCATTTTTCCCACCAACCCCGGTAATATTTAGTATATATATACTATATATCGGTGGTTTTTTGTTACTTTTATACTATGAAAAAATAAAAAGGAGCTATTACAAGCTCCTTTTGGATTATTTATATAAAAGCGTCATTTTATTAGTCCGTGTACCCTTCTACTCTCAACATACTTTGATACGGCTCCGGTACATCAGAAAGCCGCTTCATTCCTTTTTCAATAAGATAGCGATATAAATTAAGCATTTTCTAGCACCTCCACTCTTTGTTTTAATGATTCAATTTCTGACAGTAACATAACGATCAATTCGCCGAGTTGATCGTCGTTTTGAAGCGCGACCACTAAAGTACTAGCAATATCCTCAAGTGCTGGTGGAGTTTCTACTTTATCCAACTCCTCCGCACTCACTCCGTTTTGAATCAGCCACTCACGCAACGCTTCTAAATCCATTCCATTTCACCTCCTCATGAAATAAGCGTTAGACGGATATTATCCGCCTAACGCTTTGATTCTTTTATATAGCTCCGCAATCGCCCGTACATTCACGCTTACTTGTGCCGCAATATCACTCTGCTTCGCTACCACATCGTCAACAACCGACTTCAAGCTACTATCATAGTTGGCTGTAACTGTAAGGATGTTGGTTGTAAATAGATGACGGTCAAGTACGAGATAGGTGACGGTGTATTCGGCTGTTGGGTCGTAATCGTTTTGTGGAATTTGCGCCCATCCAATACCACTTGTAATACGTTCAGGAAAGTAACTTCCTATTGTCCATTTTTTATCCACAATACCGTTTTTGAATATGTTAATGATTTTTGTAGCTCTATTTTTTAAATAGTTTCCACTTACATTTTCTACGTTAATGTTATATTTTCCACTATATAGTATAGGCGTTACCTTCTCCCGTACAATCACACCTGTCCCGACTTGTACCTGCGTAACACCATTCACAACTAGATCGCCTTCTACTTTATCTGTTACAATTTCTGTCACAGGTGTTGAGCGTACATATGATAGCTTGTAATACGAGATTTTCCCTTCTGAAATCGTTGGCGCTGGTTCAGCTGGTACGGTCGTTACCGCACGGCTTAAATCGCTATCACCGATTGGATACCATGTTTTTGTACCTGTGCCATCATACGGAACTCCATATGTGCCGTTGCACATGCGCCATCCCCAAAAATACGCTCTCATCTCAGCAAGGTTTGGTGTGTAGTTTTCACCCCAACCAGAATCGACGTTGGAAATAGATAAGACAACGGCGGAGCCACTGGAGTATGCATCATCTGGTGCAACCATATTAGATGTTCCGATAGTTGGACTATTTCTCAAAGGTTTTCCATCGTATTTAATGACTTGGACTGTTTTTGTACTTCCATATCCGGAAGGAGGCGCATAGGTGGTAGTATAAACAGACTTGAAGCCAGGTAATTTAACTCCACCGCCCCACGCTAAATTGCCATCTAACACCAAATCCTTCTCAATCCATTTCGTAACCTTCCAATCCTGTCCTTCTTTCCATAAAATATCTTTTTTATCGGATAATGCACCGAGTTTCACTTCAGCAAACAAATATGATGGATTGCGTGGTACGAATGGTTTGGCTTGGTTTCCAACTGTGAGCATCGGGTTTTTAATGGTATAAGGGTTCGATAAAGTCGCCGCGCTATCGCCAGATCGTATAATAATAGTTATCAAGTCAGATGTAGCCGTAAAAGAAAAACTGTTTGCACCTGTGTAAGCGTTGAGAAAGCTGCCTGTGCGAGCATCCATAACTATGGCTTGTTGTGTTTTGTCTTTTTCCCAACTAAATGTGTATTGTTGTCCCTTTATTACGTTCACAGTGATTTGTAATGCTTGAGCAGTCACGGTACTGATTTCATATGTGATTTCATATGGATTTGATACTTTCTCAACAAGACTAGCATGTTTTGTCCACTCACTAAATGGTGGCAACAAGTTCTCGCCTTCCGCAATCACATACGGATTTTGAACGTGTTGAACGCTTTCCACCATCGGATAACGACGCATAACTTCATTTTCATCCCACGTTGTAAGGATATTTGCATACTCTGTCGAATCAACTTCATATAATGGGAATCGTGGATTCAAAAGCTGAGTGTCTGATTTAAGTTCAATTTCGAGTTCAACATAGTCAGTATAAATTACGCTTGGCGTTGTACTATTCGATGGTTCGGCGTAAGCAATGAAATGTACAAAACCATTATTATCAATTCTGTCAGTCAGGCTTCCAATTGGTCTAGATAATAACCCTATCTGCGAAAGTGTATGACTAACTGCATATTGCCCGCTCCAATTATTCAAAGTAACGTCCCAAAAATCTAAAGTGGCCTTGTTACCTGATGGACTACTACCGTAACCGTACCAAGAACAAGAAACTCTAGTAAGATTTTGTTTTAACCACATTACTTTCCCTGCCGTATCGGAAGCAGGAATTTTTCCTACGTTTCGTTCGATGGCTTCAATAAGGTTGAAGGAGAAAAGGTGTTGAGCTATTAAACCACTAACTCCTGAACTTGTTTGTTGATATCCTACTATACCATCTTTCTTTGCGATAATGTTGTAATCTGATTGTAAAAACTCTGCCCATGTTCCCGTAGGAGTTTGAAGCGTAGATGCAACTCCTACACGCTTAGCCACATGTGGGTTCTCCACTGTACTTCCTACGACTTTCCCTTCAAAATTCGATACACGAATCAAAATCGGTTTCTCGTCTTTGCCTTGAAACTTTGCTACACCAGAATAAATCGTACCATCACTGAATTTAACTTTCGATTTTTTATCTGAAAGGACATAATATTTTGTTGAATCAAGAATGTTTTGTGATACGTTAACAAGTGTACGACCTTCGATTCGGATGTCTAATGGACTATTTTGTGATGAGTTGATAACATTGAGCCCATGACCAATGACAGTAGATTGTTTATTTTGTTTTGAGAGTTCGTTTGCAAGATTATTAAGAGCCATGCTGTTATATTGTTGTGTAAATTGCCATGTGCTACCGTCATAGCGATAGATTTTTCCGTCATCTAGTGTCATTACTGTCCATCCGAGTTGTGGGGAAGGGTAGGTTGTTGCAATTGCCGAATACGTTGCTACAGGAGTTTTCCATACAGTTTTGTTTTGGTCGGCAACGGATTTAGCGTAGTCGCCTTGTTGCTGTGCATACAATCCTTTTTCATTCGCAAAATTTCCTTGTGTTTGCGCATAATCCCCTTGTTGCGCCGCATAATCGCCTTTATCTTGTGCATAATCCCCGCTAGTCTGCGCATAAATCGCTTGTGTGTTTGCTTCCTCTGCGGCTTCAAGTGCTTGTTGTGCCGCTTCTCCGCCGATCATTCGTATATCATGCTCGATGTCGTCAAAGTTTGCGTTGAGGTCGTTTCTAAAGTTTCGATCGAACGAGTCGCCAATATCACGGTACGGATATCTCATCAACATGCTGCATCACCGTCCTTGTTATAAATAATAAAAACGGAAGTCAAACGAGATTTCGAAAGGCCCCGTTGCTCCCGTTATGGTGAAGTCGTTCCATCCTGATTTCAATGTGATTAGTTTTCGGTTCGTGTTTCCGAAAATGCTCGCCCCGTTTTTCAGCGACCGCACGCCGTCAAGGGTGATTGTGTCCCCTGCTTGCGTCGTTCCCGTGTATTGCCATGTATCACCTGTTGTCGCGTTTGTAATCGTCAGATTCGCAGACGCTCCTGTGAATTCAATTTTTAACGGCAACACACGCGGGTCAATGTCAATATCACCAGCGTTGTAAATACGGAATGATGTTGTTGTGTGCGTATATTTCAAATCATTCGATTCAATCAATCCCTGCCCGATTTGCCACAATTCACTGTCGAAAGTGAACGGGTCGAGGGTTGTTCCTACCGATTCTAAAAAGACGGAATGAATGACAAAATCAACATTAAACTCTCCATCTTCTAATGTTAAATAATCTATATCAAAGTCGTTTGCTACCTTGACTTTCATTCTTTTGCCTGGTTGTAAATCACGTATAATATACAATTCCTCTAGAGGGTTAAAAATCCGAAACAATTCATCCCGGAATAAATCAAAATCAGTGTAATCCATTGCTTCGACCATGATTGTCGTTTTAACTACTCTTTCTTTTAATGTGGTTTCAAGAAGGACAGACCCGTGTCTCCCTTCTACTGTTTCTGTGATATGTTCAGGAGAAGGGGAAAGAATGCGGAAAGAGCTGACCCATAAATTTTTTTCGTGTAGATCGATAATCGAACCGTCTTTATATAGAATCTTGAAATTAAAGACGCTCTTATCCATCACTTGACACCTCTAAAAATTAAATTACTTGTTGTAGCATTCCCCATCATCTGGTTGATATATGGAAATTGATTTCTTGCAATCTCGTACCCATCTAATTCAGTAACGACTGTTATGTGAATTTCTTGTTTCCCAACGAGACTGTTGGCAAGTGTTTCACCTAAACTTTTTCGGTACTCACTTGTTGCGGCAATCATCGCGCCGATTTTTCCGAGAACCCTATCGGTCAACGGCATGATCGCTTCTGGTCCAGCTTCTCCGACTCCTTGTAGTCCTGCATTTGCTGTGTTAAAGATCGTTGGTTCCTTGAAAATACCGCCTTTTGCGTTCCAGCTTACTTTTATCTTCGGTACAGACGGTGGTGTTAAGCTAAACTTCCCTTCGATGCTGAATCTCGGTAATTTCGGCAACTGGATTTTCGGTATTTTTAGTTTCAATCCACTGAAAAATCCTTTTATTTTATCGATCGCTGTTTTAATCGCATCTCGCGCCGTTTCAACAGGTTTTATCATCGCACTTTTAATCCCGTTCCAAACAGTGGTTGCCGTTGATTTAATGCTGTTGAAAACATTTGAAATCGTGGAACGGACTCCATTGACGACATTAGATACTATTGATTTGATTCCATTCCAAACGTTTGAAATGACTGATTTTATACCATTCCAAACGGAGGACGTGACGCTTTTAATGGTGTTCCATACGCTTTGAATGATCGTTTTAACAACATTAATTGCTGCTGAAATGATTGTTTTGATCGTATTCCAAACCGATGATGTGATATTTTTTATTGCATTCCAAACACCGCTCCAGTCACCTTTCAGAACAGATGTAAACAGCTTGATGATATTCGTAATGATTTGAATGGCGTTTTGGATGATTTTTAGAATCGCCGGAAAAACAATTTGAACTATTTTTAGGATGAATTGAATAGCTGGAACTAAGACCGTTCTTATAAAGGTAGCCGCTAACTTTAGAACTGTAATAACAATTGGGATAACCGCCTGGATGATCTGCAAGATCACCGGAAAGACCGTTTGAACGGCTTGTAAAATCAACGGGATAACCGCTTTAGCAATTTGTAAAATAACCGGAACAATTGACAGCAATACTTGCAAAACAATCGGGATGACCTGCTGTATGACTTGCAAAATAACAGGGAATACAGCTTGTACCACTTGAAGTAGCGTTGGTAAAACGCTAGATACGATTTGTAAAACAACAGAGATAATTGCTTGAATCAGCTGTGTGATGACCGGTATTACGGACATAACGATTTGCAAGATAACCGGCATTATAGATGCAAAAGTATTAGCCAATTGTGGCAGTAACTGTGCAAAGATTGGTGTAATACTTTGGGCGAGTTGGCCAAATACTTGACCTATTGTCAATCCAAGTTCCATCAACGCTTGACCAAGCTGAGCAAATGTAGGTGCCAACTGCTGAAAGCCTTGAGCTAAAACAACCTCAGTTTGTTGAAATTGCGGCGCTAATTCCGCAAACATCATAGAGAACTGATCGAAAACTGGCTGCAAGGCCACCAAGACATTACTTACTAACGATAAGATACCTTGGAAAACTGGCGTCAGTGTCGTTAACAAACTTCCTCCAGCTTGAACGATGGATGTAAAAACGGCTCCTAAACTAGATGCTAAACTTGATAATGATGGACCAATAGAGCTTAATAGACCTGTCACAGTCTTGACTAGTGAAGCAAATACTGCCCCTAGTGAGGAGCCTATTTGTTGAAAAACAGGCTGGAGTTGTTGAAAAGCATTCATAATTTGCGCTAAAACAGGCTGTACAGCTTGGACAATTGAGTTCCAAGCATTCGAAATGACTTCTCTTGCCTTCTCGTTTTGAGCAATAAACATGATGAGATGCGGCAAAAACATCATAAACAGCGTTCCAAGCAGTCTGAACGGTCCTAAAAGTAATCCAAATGTTTTCCCTAATATTCCTACACGAGAGTTGGCGATAGTTGCCGCTATCCCTAACCTCGAAAGTGAAGCCGCATAAACATTCGTGGCTGTGCCAGCTTTCGTTGAACTTTCCCAAGTCAATGTTATTCGTTTGGTTAGTATTCCTAAACCTAGCGCAAATTGTCCGACCATTGCGATTAATGGTCCGATAGCTACTCCTACTA
This sequence comes from Parageobacillus sp. VR-IP, assembly GCF_013357975.1. Classification (NCBI taxonomy): domain Bacteria; kingdom Bacillati; phylum Bacillota; class Bacilli; order Caryophanales; family Anoxybacillaceae; genus Parageobacillus; species Parageobacillus sp. VR-IP. The sequence goes on along the minus strand of NZ_JABVYQ010000005.1, from coordinate 76,799 downwards.
AACCTAAAATTACAATTAGGTTTTGAATAACTGGATGCAAGCCATTAAATTTATTGACTAACCTTTCGATATAAGGGATGGTGCCATTTAATATGTCCAGTACCCTTGAACCAAACGGCGCCAAAGTGGATTGCAATTTTCTGAATGTCGCTTGTGCCTTTTGGCTAAGCGACTGCTCCATTGTATCTCCAAGCTCTGAGATGGCACTTTCATAACCTCTTAAAGCATCCGTCTGATTATCGAGTGAATACATTACATCTGCTTCAAGGTCTTCCCATTTAGTCCCGAAAAGAGCCACGCCGATCTGGTTAGCCTTAACTTGGTCATCCATCTTTTCTAGTTCAGGAATAACGGCATTGAACACATCAGCAACAGTCGCTTTCCCGGCCAGGAAATCTTCCCATACTTTTTGAGTGTGTGAGCTCAATTGAGCCATCGCATCGGAAGTTGTTTTAGACCCGTCTTTGATACGGATCTGGAACTCTTTCATTGCATCGTTGATATAGTCAAGGTTATACGCCCCGTTTTTAGTACCGTTGATGAGAATACTGAAATATTCTTCGGCACTGAATCCCATTTGTTTGAACAGTGGAGCATATTCTGATACATTGTCAAATAACTCGTTAGAGAAGTTCAGACCGTTTTGTGCGCCTTTTGCCAGCAAACCAAACGCTTCATCCGCGCTCATCCCAAAATTGATCATTAATTGATTAGCGCCACGAGTAACCTCATTGACATCTGCCTCGAATACTTTTGCTAAATTAAGCGCATTTTTTGTAGCCTCTTGCAGTTCTCGCCCGGAGCCGATATCACGCATATTTTGTTTGACGCGCCCCATTGCCCTTGCCACTTCATCGGCGCTTTCTGCATATCCACTTTTCCAAACAGCCATCATGTCTGCTTTTAGTTGTTTTGCTTCATCACCTGTTGCCCCTAAAGCTGCAATAAGCTGCCTTGTAGCTCCATCGATGTCGGTTGCAGATTTCACAGAAATGGCGCCAATCCCCGCCATTGCAGGCATAACGGTTGCTGTTAAAGCCTTCCCTGCATCGCTCATTTTGTTCCCAGCATTTTCAAAAGACTTTGCTACTTGATCAACTTTTGAAGCAGCTTTTTGCATTTCGGCTGTTTGCTGGCTGAGGGCTGCTTTTGTTTGGGAAATTTCATTCGCCAGTTTTTGTTCTGCCGTTTTTAGCTTCAAAAGTTTAATTTCAAGCTGCTGTACTTCAGCAGAGTTTTGACCATATGCTTGTTTTGCCAATTCTAGCTGTCGTTCAACGTTTTGAACTTGTTTTGCAGCTAACTGATGTTCAGTTTTTAGTTGAGATAACTTTAATTTCAATTTATCTGTTTCGCTAGCATTGGCGCCTAACTTCGCTTTTTGTAAATCAAATTCTGCAGCAGTTTTGGACAATTGTGCAGAAAGTTGTTGTTCTTCTTGCTTCAACTTATTGAGTTCTTGCGCTGTCGAACTAGTTTGCTGAGATAGGCGAGAAAGCTCTTTTTCAGTTGCATTGATTTGATTAGCCAGTCTTTGTTCAGCTATTTGTGCATCCAGCAAGCTCTTAGCCATTTTATTAGCTTCTTGTGAATTTTCACCGAAAGTAGCTTTTACTTTGGCTAGTTGCTGTTCTGTAGCTTGAACTTGTTGTTTGGCATTCTCATATGCTTTTTTCAAATAATCTAATTTTGCAGTCAAGCGATCAGATTCAGTGCCATTTTGTTTTAACTGTTCCTCTTGAAGCTGGAACTCTTTGCGGAGTTTGGCACTCTCATTTTTCATCTCTTGAATTGCTTTATTGAATTCCTGATTAAAGACCCTAAACGTGACTTTCGCTTCTGAATCTTTAGCCATGCTTTCTCACCTACCTCCTAAGCTTCTTTTGGATTGTTCCGCCATCCCTCAAATGCAAGCGCTCCTTGATATATGCGCTCAACACTCGCAATCGGCTCATGCCAAAAAGTTTCCGAGTCGATTCCTGCTCCAAGACAATACAAAACGTACAAATCCTCCACACACTCAATTTTTAGCGTCGGCGGTTTGACTTTTTTCCGTTTTTTAAGCTTTTATTTGTGCTTTGTTGAAGAGCTTTCGCAAATTGGTTTGGATCCGTTGACATCAGGTCGACAATGAGATCCATGTACAGTTCCATTGTGACGTCGATTGGTTCATGATATTTCTGCAAAAACTCATCGAAAGAAAGATCGGTATTTTTGTTTGCGCCGATGAATGCCAAATAGATAACCTGTTGCATTTTGGTTTCGTCAATTTGATCAAAAATAGAAGGATCTAAATCATTACCTCTTGTCAGCGCTTCAAGTCCCTGCATCTTCAAAAGGCTAGTAAATAGTGAACTCTCAATTAACCCCATTTCCTTACCTTTTTTGAGTGCATAGTTTGTCAAAAAGACAGGATACGTTTTTTCGTTAACGAATACTGTTTCAAACTCACCATTAACTTCTCTTACCTCAACGTCTTTGAGCGTAACTTTTCTCACCTTCATTTGATTCCCCTCACTTTCTTGATTTCAAAAATAAAAAGCCCCCTAAATAGAAATCAGGGGCTTATGGTGTCGGAACAGCTTTAACTAATTCAGGTGTAAATTGCGTATGCCATTGATTGGCGACGGTAGGATCTTCTAGTTCGTCCACGAATGACTCATAATATAAATTCCCTAAACTGTCCTTCAATGCAGTAAATTGTAATTCAAGCATAGCTACTTCATCTGCGCCGTTTTCAATTGAAATTTTAAATCCAGTGTTATTTGAGCAATTCGGGAAAGCAATGAGCTTCACAACATCTTCAAACTCATCAATCACATCTGCTGTGAGAACAAACTGTTTTCCTTGTGAAAGCTCGCCATATGCCCAAACACCCGGTTTTAATCCGTCTGTTTTCAATCCAAAGAAATCGCGAGCTACTTGGACAGGGATATGTGCGTTCACAGTCAGATTCATTTTATTTGGCTTGAATTTCCGCTTAACTTCAACACCTTCACATCTTTTCACAATCTCAATACCTTCTGTCTCTCCCTCAATCGTCCCAACGCAACCAAATTTTGTGCCTGGCTGCTGTGTCCCGTTATCAATGAACTGAACACTTGCATTTTTAATCGATACGGCATCAAATTCCTGAATAACAGTAGGCATTATGATTCCTCCTCTAGAATTTGATCAATTTTTTCATGCAATTTAGCTAGTATCTTCGGAGTTGCAGCCTCCAAACCGCGTTCCATGAAACGTTGTTCAACCGGGTTATGTGCCCCCCGCCCTTCGTTTGGAAAAACAAGATAACCAAAGCTGCCTTTTTTGTTGGCAGCTCCGCCTCTTGCTTTAATCACAAAACCGAGATTAATCTTTTCACTTTTGCTCCAGTTGCTGTGTTTCGCGTGTTTCTTGTTTCTGATTTTTCCCTTTCTTGTCGAAACAGGGATGAGCTTCGTAATTTCTTCTGTGGCTATTCTGATACCGTCGGTATGCAGAACATCATTTGTGGCACTTTCCATTTTGTCTGGAAGCTTCGCCATTTTCATTTCTAAATGTTCGATCGCCTTATAATCCAATTCAAACTTGACACTCAATTGGGATCACCCGCCTAAAAACAAGTGTCACCCGATCAACGTATCGATCAGTGTCTTTTTCCTGTAGGCGCTCCTTAATGGTGTTGACGAAATTAACACCTTTTATTGATGACACGACGGAAATAATATCAATCGTTTGTTCATCGACATCATCGCGATTTTCCGAATAGTAATAGACATAAATATCTTGTGTGACTTTTTTAATATCGTTCGTCGTGCGGAATTCACCGGTTTCAAAAACAAAACAGTTGTACTCTGACAATGCTGCTTCTTCATCCTCAGCGATTTCATCCTCATAAACCGGAAGGCCAAAATGATTTTTTAAACCGTTGACTAATTCATCGATTTGCTCACGCATAAACCTTTTGGTTTTTTCATTCATTGATCGCACCTACTTCCTGCAGGTAAAAATAGAGGTACATTCCGTCTGAATCGACTGTGATGACATCATACTCAATATTGCTTATCACAACTTTTAACTTATTTTTGTTGATGGTTCGGAAAGAAGGCGGGTATAAAGTTTTGACTTTCCGATCCAAACTAGCCCCCATAATGCCGGCCATGTGATAATCTTGATCGCGGCATGACATTTCTTTGAATGCCAGTTTTCCTTTTTCTGTAAACTTTTCTCCAATACGTTTGCCGGTTGTTGAACGCTGCGTTTGTTTATGTCCATAAGAAAGAAAACCATCATTGAACGTCTCCCGATACGGTTTCACCGCCACGGATGACACCTACTTTCCCTATGGCCACATGGAGTATTAATCGTGACAATTCATGTTGAAAGTTCTTTTCAAATTCATCGGTTGCGTTGTTATAAACATAACGGCACCGCTCTAACAAAATATCTTTCGGCCATTCTTCTTTTGAAAAATCAAAAGACGCATTTGTCAATTCGGACAAATACGTCTCTGATCGCTGGATCAACTTTTTTAAATACTCGTCCTCTTCATTCCACGTGATACGCAGCCGCTCTTTCAAATCAGAAAGCAATTGCTGAAGCACTTGTTCGCTCATAAAAAATCACCTACTTTTTAGCAGGTGGATTCTTTCGTGTTTTGTTACTTTTCTTCTCATCAGCCGGTCCTTCTACTTGCTTTTCTTCTTCTACAGCAGGACCAAGAAAAGGGATTTTATATTTGTTTTTCTCACTTTGAAGATATTTTACCCTTTCCGGATCCGCGTCAAATCCTTCTTTTGGGTATATCTCACCTTTTTTATACAACGTGTTTTTGTGATATTTTTCAATGAAGTCATTTAAAACGGGATATTTCATGTTATTTCACTCCTTTCATTATGGAGTTGGTGTTTCCACACCGAGATTCGTAATGTCGAATACTAAGAACGATTCGTTATCTTTCGGGCGACCATTTGCATATTGTTTTGTGACATACACACGCTCGTCTTCAATGATACGCACTTCATCGCTGTATTCGATTTTCCGAGAAGAGCCTACACCCAAGAAATAGTCTTTTCCTAAACCAGCAATAAGCTTACCTTGCGGAACAGATACCGATTGAATAACTTTTGCTGGAATCGGCAGCACTCCATAAACGTAAGTGCCGTTTTGAGTGAGAATCGTTGTTTCAGGAAAGATTTTTTCCCAATAATCAAGAGGATTGACCACAAATAGCACTTGATCTACTTTACGTTTTCCACCTTTTGTTAATGGAGCCATAACTTCTTTACCTAATGTTTTCGGTTTTAAATCTGTTAAAGCAATTGCTGTCTTGTCTGGATATACACCATCGACAACTGCCCCAGCAAGGTCTTTCATCATTCCAATCGGCTGTTCTTTGCCAGTTCCTCGAATGACCGCATCTTCCAAACCGATCGCCATAGCTTCAGTTAGAACAGTACGCACATATCTATCCAGCCAAACTGGCCCTAAATCCAACATGGCTTTTGCAACCGGAATGAACGCGGAAAGTTTGAATAGTTCCGTGCTAACTTTTTCAAACCCTTCGTCGAGGATTTCTCTGATTTCCGCAGTCAGTTTGCCCCACCAAGCTGTCGGAATGTCCCCTTTTTTCAAAATCCATTCCGTGATCCCTGTTGTGTTAACGAATTCGATGTTTTGCAATAATTCGTGGTCACGGACCAAATCTTCAAATACACGGTCAATAACAGTTGATGGAACAAGTTTTTCCACCCCGTCAAAACCTTGCCCTTGAATGACTTCGTTATAATAAGCCATTTCTTCTTTTGTCAGTGGCTTAAGCCCTCGGGCAGCCATAGCTTGTTGATCGGTTAAATCCTCATTTACTGCCTTTTTCGCTTCTGCGATGATGCGTTCCTGAATCGAATTAGCGAACTTCGTAAGAGCTTCTGCCAATTCTTTTTCATCGCCGCTGTTTAGTGCTTTCAAGAGATTTTCTTTCATTTCTGCTTCATTCTTTGCTTTGCGATCTAAGTTTTCAATTCCCATATGGATACCTCCCAAAAATTTTGAAATAAAAAAACACCGTCAGTTGTTCTCTGACCGTGCAAAAGAACTTAAAAATTGATAGATAAGATTGGCATTATTTTTATGTTCTTTCTTTGTTGTCTCTCCTTCTCCGGTGAACGCGGCAATTTGCCGTTTATATTTACTTAAAATTTCATCTTTTGCTGATGTTTCTTGGCTGGATTCTTCATCCGGCATTTTGATTTCATCGGCAATTTCATCAGCAAAACCTAACGCCAAACACTCTTCCGCGGTAAGCCATGTTTCCTCATCTAACAACCTTTCCAATTCGGAACGCTCCCCAATGAAACGGGAAGTATAGCTTTCTGTGACGGCCGTATCGATTTTCTCTAAGTCATTCGCAATCTTTCTGAGTTCCGCGGCATTGCCGTATGCAAATGTCCAAGCACGGTGAATCATCATCATCGTATTCTTTGGCATAATGATTTTGTCACCAGCCATCGCAATGACACTTGCGCCGCTTGCAGCATAGCCGTCAATATGGATGTTAATTGTAGCTTTGTGATTTTTTAACAAATTATGAATAGCGATAGATTCAAACACATCCCCACCGCCGCTGTTAATGTGGACATTAATCGTCTTCGCTGTGATGCTATCCAGCTTAGCTTTTACATCCTTCGATGAAATATCGGCAAACCAACCGGAACCAATAGACCCATAAAGGTACATATCAGCTTCGTTTGACTCCGCTTTATTAAACACTTCAAAACGTTTGTTGATTTTAGGCAGTTCCATCTTTTTCACCATCCTCCCTCACCTCCTTTCAAGTATCAGCTTCTTGATAGTTTTTGGTTACGTATCGTTTGTTCGCCCATTCTTCGTCGATCGGCTCCTTACCTAGCATAGTTAAGATGTCATTAATAGATAGACCACCAATAGCAAACAGCTTATCTGCAGCTGTAGCTAATTGAGTAATATCTACAACCTTCAAGTTATTCGTATCCACTTTCAGATACGTTCGTTTGAGATATTCTTCCTTGGTATACATCTTTCGATTAAATTCATCTTGAATCAATTCCGCAATCGGTTTGATGCAAAACAAAAGGAACGCGTCCATTTGTTTTTCGATATCGGCCACATCCCCTTTCAGGAGTCCACGAGGGACATGAAAAGCCATGGCCACATAGTTAATGACGTCGTTAACTAGCTCTGCAATATCACGGCTTGTACTATTCTGTGCTACGCCGCTTTTGCTGTCGCTCATATCCTCGAGTTCATATCCCTTTTGGAGTTGAAACCCGACACCAGGCTTGTCCGCGTTGAACCAGTCGGACAATTGTTTTTCAAACATTTGGTCGATCAGCTTTTGTATCTCCTCATCTTGTGGCCGTAGGAAATCACCCTTAATCAAAATTCGCTTGTTATTTTTCCGTTTGTAATATCCAATCGCCGAAGCAATCAATTTGCCGTAATCGTCATATAGCCCGTTAATTACTTCCATAATGTTCCGATCGTTCAGTTTAAAATATAAGACTTCCGATTCACGAAAGACTTTTTGAAAAGTTAAATCGCCTATCTGAACCTCTGTATAATAATTTTCTTTCAATGTAAATTCATTTTTTACCCAACCATCAGCGATATAAAGCTGCTCATTTTGCATAATCACTAAGCATTCATTTTTCATAATTAAATGATTGACCAAGCTGTGTATAAACTCTGATGCGTTTTGATTCTGATTGGGCTGCACATTCAACAAATAATAATTTTCTCCGCGCTTTTCTTTGCCGTTCTCAAATGTCTGGAACTCGCACCTGGTTAACGTGTTGGCAATCAAATCAATGCATGTCTCAACAGCCAATCTTTTGTAATATGCGGTTGTTGATAGTGTTTGAAACTCCGTCAAAGTAATCGAACTTTTGGAACCGAACAGCCCGCTAATCCAATCTAAAAACCCCACTGTCTCACCACCTTTCAGGTGCTAAACGACCGGAAGATTCTACTGATGTTTTCTTTCGTGATCGGAATTGATTCTTGTAATTCAGAATCAAAATTCAACGCATGTAAAAAAGCGAAAAAACCATCCGTTTTCCGCTTCTCTTTATCGATTTTCTTGTATTCAATATTTCCGTTTGCTTTTTCTTCTTTGTACACATTACCGACATACCAGCGCATAAGTGGATCATCACCAAACACGATGGTATGCTTCACGAACATTTCATCCACCAAAGGAGCAAGCATCGAATGCGTCGCTGGCCCTCTTCTTACAATCTCAACTTCAAAGCCAGCGTTTTCGAAAGCCTCTTTCAAAATCGACGAGCGATACAAGTCCATCGCCACTTTTTTGATATAGAACGTTTTGCCCATCTCTACAAACCAATTCACGACATGCTGGGCACTAATGGATTCGTCGTAAACAACGGTGAGTAATCCTTTTTCGATTGCTAGGTTGATAATTTCTTGATTGATATCCTGCAGCTTCGGGGCTGTATGGTGCATGAATGTATGTTGTTTCCAATACCGCTTGCCGTTATGTTTGAAGAGTACACCAACCGCGCAAAAGTCTCTAATTTGTGCAAAGTCTACCGCACCGATTGCTTCCATGCCTTTTAAATTTTCCGGGAACGGTTGATTGGTTGCCAATCGATCTTCATATGTCGCAACCTCTTTTCGCGTATCGTCAACCGGCATGTTCATCCGCTTTGTCATGAATTCAATTCGAATAGCTGCATTAATTTTGCCAAGCTCATATTCTTTTCTCATTTCATGCTGCAGATGTTTATTGTACCGGTATGAAGGATTCGCTTTTTCCCACTTTGATTCATCTTCAACTTCTTCCTCTTTATCTAACTTGCAAATGAATGGGAATAAAGTTGAGTTAGGCATCTCTTTATTTAATACCATTTGCGCTTCTTCTTTTAGGTCATCCAAAACACCGCCTCTTACATACCCATCCGTTGTAATATAGAATGTCCGTGGATCCTGTTTCTTTCCTAAACCGGAAGTAAAAACTTTTATATTGTCGTAGCTTTCGTATTCATGTACCTCATCAAAAATAACGGTTCCGCTTCGCTTGCCGTCTTTTGTCCTGGCGTTTGACGTGTTATATTCCAGCTTTGATCTAGTTCCTCGATGTTGAATAAGTGTCTTCGATTTGTAAAATGCCTTCTTCACTTTCGGCCAATTGTCTTCCAGGACATTATAAACATCCATGAAAGACGTTTTAGCCTGGTCTTCTGATGTAGCAACAATATCGATGTCGTAATTTTTTATCCCGTGATGGCCGGTTGTCATATAAAAAGAATTCCATGCGACATATCCGTTTTTCCCAGCACCACGCCCGAGCAAAATAAAAAAGCGATCGAACATTAATCGTCCGTCGTCATATCGCACACCGTATATAAAAGCGTTGATAAACTTTTGCCACGGGAAAAGCTTGAACGGAAAATATTTCGCTGGAATCTCTACTGACTTTTCAATCGCTTCATGGTCAATCACTACATTTGGTTGATCGAGCTTCCAACGCAAGAATTCCATCAGCTGCTTTTGTTCTTTACACGCCTCAATCTCTCCCTGCTCGACCATCCGCATATATTCATCGATATACGGATGATATTTATACGTCTTCGAACTCATCGTCATCGCCATCACTGTTGTCTATTTTTTTGAGCAAATTGAAAAGCTCTTTGTAGGCTGCCGTATATCGATTCATCATGGTGTTGTATGACTTTTGAGCAGGGTTCTCGACGAGCATTTTTTGCTTGCCGTTTTGGAAAGTATACGTCGGGCCTTTTGATTTGATCTCATCTTCCAAAATCTCCAGCTGGATCGTCATGAAAGCGACCCTTTCAATTAGCCCTTTTGCCACCTCTTTTTCGCGATCCGGCAGCTCATCGAACACTGCATTGAGGCGGTCAACTTCTCTTTGGATGAGTTCATCCTGTTTTTTCCTGCTTAATTTGGCCATCATACCCCCCTCCCCTCGCGTGAGATTTCGCAAAAAATTTTTTTCCTCTTGGCCCCCTCCCGTTGAACAACTCCCCCAAAAAGGGCGAAATTTTTTGACCGGGGGGTATTTGCATTTACCATCGTTCCTCATTCACAAACTTTTTCTTCTTGATGTATTTATCTAACCTTTTGTGTTCTTCGTTATGACATCTAATACAAATGGATTCAACGTTATCAAGATTTAAAGCAAGCTCTGGATGCGTCTTTACCTCTTTTTTATGATGAACATTTTGAGCTCGACTATATTTACCCTTCCGTTTACAAGACTGACATTCGTAATGATCACGCTCTAACGCTTGCAATCGTAGTTCCTTCCACTCTTTAGATTTGTAAAATTTCATGAGATTATTGGTTCTGATTAGATGGACAATCTCTTCTGTTTTCATACAATCAACTCCAAATAAAAAAGCACCCCGAAGGATGCTATTTTTGCAAAGATTGAAATGCATTAAACACAGCTTGCCCTATTCCATATAAAGTTTGAATGGTCCCGATATCCCCTGCAAATTCACCAATTTTCCTCATGACTTTTCTATATTTACTTTCTGCTTCTTCATTTGTCCTTGACTTCATTATTTCCATTATTTCTACGAGCAATTGAAATAGTTCATCTTGCTTTTCAATATTCTTTTGTAATAAAAGCGTAACTTCTGAAAGAAACGCCGTATTTTTTTCTATTCCTTGTAAGGCGTTTAATACAGCTTTTCTGTACTCGAGTTCTTCTTGTTTTTCACGCGCCTTTTGTTCTGCGATCTGTTGTTGTATCTCCTTCATATGATTTACCGTTGCATTAAATTGATCGCTGATTCGATAATTTAGTGATTCCGGGTAAGTAAATTTTAATCGTTCGCTCAAGTTTAAATCCTTAAACATTTCTTTAATACGTTCTTGTGATTGTGATATTTTTTTAAAATTATCATCCATCCAAACCCCACCTTTCATCGAAAATCAATTCGACAAAAGGTGAAATTCCCCTGCTAGATTTCATCAAAATTCAACTGATTGTCCTTTAACACTTGATACAACACATTGGCTACTCTCCGCACCACTTCTTCATCATGTTCCTCATATCCAGCTTCATAAAAGATAGCGTGTAGGAGTTCATGAATAAATACTTGTTCTTTTCTGTCCTTGCTTAGCGTCTTTTCTAAACGAATTATTCCACTTCGATATAGTACTTATCCAAATAATTCATGATCGCTTGCAAGTCCTTCTTCTCCCCTCACTTCATACGTCACGCCGGCCATTTTGACTTTGCTTGGAATCATTGTTTTCCCTCCAAATAAAAAAGCACCCGATTATTCGGATGCTCTAATTTACATATCTTTTAGAATTCGTTCACGCACAGTTTCGATAATATCTTCTAACATATTTGCCTTTTCCCCTTCGTTTCCTCTGTTAATTATTAGACAAATATCATATAAAGTTTGTCTCATTTCTCCTTCGCTCATTCTTTCAATAGCTTTTTCCAATTGGTTTTGATAACTCATCTATCCCCTCTCCTTCCGCTTGCTCATATCGGCAAAAAGATGCCATTACAATTCTAAAATTTTCCCCGAAAGAAATACTAATTCACCATCGTCCGCCTTTTGTGCTTTATATTCCTTTAATCGAATATACATTTCGCTTTCTAACCATTTTGCAGTTTGTATAATGTCTTGTGTTTCATAATTGTTTCTTGTTTTAAATTCCAACTCAAAAATTCCCTCATCTGAACTGGCTTCTCTAATTTTGCTTAACAAATATGATCTACTCATATCATCCTCTCCCCTCCCGCCTACTCTATTCGACAAAAGGAGGAATTTTCCTACAAAATTTATTCGTCAATTATCGACATTCAATACAGCGATTTTTTAACTAAAATCGCTGCAACAACAACAGGTAGTAGCCCTTTTACTACTGAGCTGGCAATTTCATAAATAGGACTCAAATCAATTCCTAACATCATTTCACCTCCCTATTTTATGTACGGAGCTTTTCCAATGGTTCAATCATAAACAGTGCAATTAATCCTTTTTTACTATTTCTTTCGACTCAAAAGAAGGAATTCACTTCCTTTTTGAATAAATTTGTAAAAATAAGGAGGTGAAATGTCATGATTATGCATCCTGTAGTTTCATCAAATTTAAGAGCTGTTGGATACGATCCGGTATCACAAACGTTAAGAATTGAATTCCATGACGGCACTTATGATTATTACAACGTGCCAGAACATGTTTACCGAAATCTTATGTCAGCTCCTTCAAAAGGGAGGTTTCATGCTTATTTCATCAAAGATGTTTACCAATACAAACGATTATAACTTGTTAACTACAGGAACTGGTCGAGGAGACCAGTTCTTTCATAATCATAAAACAAAAACGCCACCCCGATCGGAGTGACGCCCTGCTTCAAATAAAATATCCACGATACAATCATAACACGTCCAAAGCAAAATAATCTGTTATCTTTCTGCCAAAAATCTGCCGTTTTTCTGCCACTTTTTATTTAAATTCTTCTTACACCTTATCAAAAGAAGGAGCCATAAACACGATTTCATCTAAACGACTAAAAATGCATTCTTCATCTAGTCCATATGTTTTTAACAGAATTTCCACAAAAATTGTTTTTAGTTTAAAATACTTGTCATATATATCTGGTTTAGACAATAATTTAACCAATTCCTTAATTTCTCCGTGTACCGCCTTACTTCTAACATTGTAAATATTTTTTAAAAAGTTATATATTTCTTTTCGCTCATTAATATCATTTTTTAGCAATAAACTTGCGTGAAGGGATAACTTATGTGATAAAGAGGTATCTCCTTTAACAAGTAATGACTCTAATCCAGTGATAAGATGCATAATACTGCTTTCTAACAATGGATTCGAGCATGCGCTTATGTACTGATCGTACGCGTATCTCCATCTAGTATGTTCAAAGTTCCCTGCCTTTCTTTCTTCGATTCTTTTCCTATTAACTTCTATCGCTATTTCATGAATACGCTTTAGTCGTTCTATCTTCTCTAATGTTAATACTGCATGTGTTTCATAAACCTTAAAATTGTCATCTTTTACTGCGTGAAAATTAAGGAGCACTGTATTAAAAAATTTTAACACTTCATACAAGCTATCGTCACAAGATAAGCTGCATCTTGCAACCCTAACATTTACTTCTGGTAAAGCCAAACGTAGTGCTGTATAGAATAATAACCCGCTCGATTCAAACCTATTTCCAACATCGTCGTTAGTAACCATTATTGTTCTCGTCTCATGATTTGGATATTTTTCCAACGAAATATAATCGTTTATTTTGTAATAAGCTGCATCCAGTTCTATGTTATCTAATGTAACCAAATGTTTCTTCATCATTTCACTCCCTTTGTATTGATCTCTAAAAATTTAATTACCCATATCTTCTATTTTGTGTAATTGGGTAATTCGCCGAATCCCTTGATATTCCTGCATTTTCCCCATATACAAAAATGAATTACACACTTCATATTTTATGTGTAATTAGTAAAGAAAGATATATGTTAAAAAATATAGTTGATTTTCTTCTTAGCTAACCAATTTTAGATGTACAAGGAAATCACATTGTTAAAAAAGAAGTATAGATATAAAGCATTTTTACACAAAAATCTTTTAAAGGGGATGGTTACTATGTCCAATAATCAATCTGTAGCTTCGGAATATCTAAGAATTGTTAAAACACGATTTGAAAGTATGAAAAATACAGCAGAAAAGGCATTTGAACAACTTGATGACCCAGACTTATTTTGGTCACCTAATGATAACTCCAACAGTATAGCAGTAATTGTTAAGCATATGAGTGGAAATATGGTTTCACGGTGGACAGATTTTTTTCATTCAGATGGTGAAAAAACATATAGAGATAGGGATGGAGAATTTGAAAATACCATTTCAAGTCGTGAGGAGTTATACGAAGTTTGGAATAAAGGTTGGGATGTATTCTTAAAAGCTTTAGACACGATTAAAGAAGAACATCTCCTTCAGATCATTTATATTCGAAGTGAACCTCATACGGTTATCGAAGCTATTGAAAGACAAATGTATCATTATTCTTATCATATTGGGCAAATAGTTTATATCGCGAAACAACTTAAATCTGATAACTGGAAGAGCTTAACAATTCCCAAAAAGAAAATAAATAATTGACTTTCGTGATAGCTAAACAAGACAGACAAAAAAAGACCGATTTATTCGGTCTTTTAAATTTTAAATTTCGTCATAGCTCGGTCCATCGAATCTTGGTTGACACCAATATACTTTAATGTAATCACTGGTGACGAATGATTAAAGATTTCCTGCAACATGGCCACATCTTTCGTTTGTTGGTAAAAGTGATAACCAAATGTTTTGCGAAGCGTATGTGTTCCGATCTCGTCCAAATGAAATCGCTCAGCAACCTTCCGCAATATTTTGTATGCCATGCTCCGGCCTATTGGCTTATTATGTCCATTGCGGCTTTTGATTAAATATTCGTCATCTTCTTTTCATTCAATGTACCAATTCAACTCCCGCTTCGGTGAAGAAGTAATACGGATCCGTTTCTGTTTGCCGGTTTTCTTTTCACGAATGCTGATATGTGTGCCTTTTACATCGCTGACTTTCAATTTTAAAATGTCGGAAATGCGAAGCCCTGTATTGATTCCAATTAAAAACAATATATAATTTCGCTCGTTCCGTTCTTTCAAAAATTGCTTAATCGCTTCAATCTTCTCCGGATCGCGAATCGGCTGCACAAAGTTCATTGTTTATACACCTCGATCCGGAGGGCAAAGGCCAGCTTGTAGAATGCCCGTGACTTGATGCGATAATACTTTCGCTCACTCATACCAAGATCATTGTAAATTTCGTAATCGTACATATCATCTTCTGATATATACCGCCGGATGATAATCGCCCGTTCCCATTTACTTAAGCGATTGATTGCCGCAGTCACCCGTTTAACATATTCATCGCGTTCCCGTTCATAATCAGCATTTCTTATAGCCATTTCTTCGGTTGAGGAATGGAATTTGTTTGTATTGGAAGGAGGAACGAGCGAATACTGCTGGGTAACCCGTGGCAACTGATCTAAGCTCAATGTAAATAAAAACATACGATACTTTTCTAATGCCGCTTCAACCGCTTTTTTCGTCGCTTTGCGATCAATTTCATCTAATGGCTTATCCATCTTCTCAACCTCCGAAATGAATGATTAACACTGACGAAAAGCGCCACCTTTGGCACGACGATAAATAGGGCGATTAACACCCATCAGTTCTTTTAGTTCCCGCTCAGTTAATCGTTCTTTGGAGCGTTTTGGTTTAGGTTCTTTCTTATGCTTGTCTGTTCGGAGCATCTTGTTTGCTTTCATCCATTTTTGTAATTGCTGCTGGATGGTTCCCATGACACATTCCTCCCACCATGTTTGCTGCAAAAGAAAAGAGGACACCAATCATACAGAGATAGCCATGCTACTCTGCACAATCAGTGTCCTCACGCTCTCGGTCTTGGACATATTTGGTTCTATTTCCATTATATCAAAATACCGAAAATGAACAATTAGACTGCTGTCTTTTGCAGCAATATTCTAAACGTTTCTCTTCCCTTTGGCGTGACAAGGGTTTGTACATCGGCTCGTCCATTTCGTTCCCATTCCTTCAACTCGAACAAGGATGGAACATATTGAGCATAAGGCTTTAATTTTCCTCTTTGATCGCGGTAAATATACTTTTTCGCCAACAGCCAATCGATAAAAGCCTTTGGTTTGATCTTTAACTCCTTGGCCGTATCCCGAAAATTAGTGAGCAAACGCCGATCGACAAGCGCATCAAAGTAGTCTGCCTTGGGCTTCATCGCCGCAATTTGTTCGTTTTGTTTCCTTACTGTTTCTAGTGTTGTGCGAAATAACAACTTCGTCTGCTCGTCCGCATGTTTGAGATACGTTTCAATAAACATGTCTTCGTTTGCTACATAGCCACCTGTCTTCCTAATCGTTGGAATGACTTCATGGGTGATCCAGCGCTTAAACTGTTTAGCCTCTGATTTGCGACTTCCTAAAATGAGCGTGTATAAACCAGGCTCATTCACAATGAATGTTTCTTGTTTTCTTCCCAACGAATCGGTGACCGGAATTAAACTCCGCTCATCCTCATCAAGCCTCTGAACTGCTTTTTCGCGCGTCAGAAATATCAAGAATTTCGCAAACATCCTTAGCAACAAACCAAACTTCCCCATCTTTTATAATCGTACGCACCTGGTTACCGCTATAAGTAAATATTTGTTGTAGCTGATTCATAAGAATCCTTCACCTCTGAATTTACATTTTTCGACTTTTATTTACACTAATCGATAAAGTTTTTGTAAATATTTTTTAAATATTAAACAAAAAAACTCAAATTATACAAAATAATGTCGATACAAATAATGTAAATATATACATAAAAATGTTTATATATCACAAGGAGATATCATCGATGAGTGATGCACTCCACTATTTTATTGAATTAAGGCCTTTTTTAATCACCTTGTTATTATTCATTTTTCTAAGTTTTTTACGAGATAAATGATGTGACTAAGTTTGAAACGATTTCGGAACTAATTAAACATTGTTCGAATGATCCTAAAGCCTATGCAGAAGGAATGCTCCTTTTTTCTCCTTATCCCAATCATTTATGCATTTTTAGCTATTGTCACAGCATGTTTAGCGAAAGGTGATTTAAATGCTTAAAACTGCATTAATTGCTGACAATTCAATGTCTATGAGAAATTTATTAAAGAATCTCCTAACCGATAATGATTACCAAGTTGTCGCTGAGGCATCTGATGGTAGTAGTGCTGTATCTCTTTACAAAGAAAAAACACCTGACATTGTTATACTTGACTTAACGATGCCTATTATGAACGGATTAGATGCTTTAAAAAATATTTTAAAATTTGATCCAAAAGCAAAAGTAGTAATTTGTTCATCGATGGGACAAAAAAGCTTTATTATTGATGCTCTGCAAATAGGCGCTAAGGATTTCATAATCAAGCCTTACTTTAACAAATTAATTCCAGCTTTAAATAATTTATTTAGGTAATTACGCGCTGCTTTATAGAAAGAAGTGCTTTTTTGAAACTCACTTGCTATTTTGTTTCCTTCACAAGTCTCTCAACGTGTATATCTTTAGCACCCGCATCAGAGCAAATAAGCAATGTGTTCTGGTCGATATAGTAAAACGCATAATAATAGTCGCTCACAAAATCGTTGACGCTAAAAAAAAGAGCTCTATCGTACTTTCCACAATAACGAAGATAGTAGCCTTTCTGCATTCTAAAAGATGTTCGGGCTTTTTCACCTAGTTGTTTCACGAAGTCGCCAGGATAAAGAATACCGTCACCAAGTTCAACAGGGACCGCTTTCACTTTGTCCCTACTGACTTTTGCGTACATTGCCCCTTTTGTATAGAAAAAACCTTCTTGCTGTTCATGCTCCTGGTTTTCAAGAAAGTCAAAAATCGAAAGTTGCTTCACGTTTCCACCCCCCTCTTGGCAACAAAATTACTCTTGTGTTTCCTTCACTACTCCAAAAACTCAAAAATATCTGTTTGCCCTTCTGGAACCACGAACTGCTGTGCTTTTGCTTGTATGCGTAACTCTCCGGATGACACTTCGCAAAGTGCTTTGTCCGTCTTGCAAACAGGACATTGCAGAAAGTGATGTTCTTCAAAACTTTGCGAAACAGCGAATAAAACATCACATTTCTGACATTCGTAAACGTGAACGAGAATTTTCACCTCAAAACAACTCGCTTTCCTCATATTTGATTCGGGCAGTTTTCCCTTTTGCCGTTTCAATGATCGTAAAGCCATGTTCTACTGCTTCCGCTACTTTCGCCTTCCCTTGAACTCCATCGATAACAAGAACAAGCACCTTTCCTGGAACAACAGGATGCGAAACGGTCATGTTATTTATATCAATCTGCAACTCTTGTGCTCTTTTCACCGGAACCCCTCCACATATGGTATAATTGTGGTGGGCGGTCGGGAGAAATCCCGGCTTTTTTATTTCGTCCGCTTTCGATTTTTCGGCCAGCGCCAATCAATCGACCGGCGATTGTCATGGTCGTAATATTTTGGACGAGGACGTTTTCGGTAAGCTTCCAATTCCTCCAGTGTCAGATAACTAATCGTGACTGGACCGTGTAATGATTTACGACTCATGCAATCTCCTCCAATCGACGTTTGATTTCATTGCGTGCCAGCTGCTTGTAGCAAGCAGGGCAATCTTCATAGCGTAGAATGGTCACTAGTTGCTTGAGCGTCGCCTTGGACCAATCCATCGTGCCCCTCCCCTTCTACACGTTCGTATTCCCGCTGAATTTCTTCCAGCGTCAGTTTAGAAAATGCCCTTCCATCCGCTGCTAGAAAAACACCTTTCCGACGCAGACGCTGAATCAATACATGCTTCAGCAGCAATCCCAAGGTCATTCCTCCTTCCGCTTATTAGGTGGAAAAGAATCGATCTAACCTTGATGCAGGGTACGCTTTTCTGTTTATGCACACCGTGACGAGGTTCGATTTTGTAATCCCGTATCTCTCCAAGATATCAGGCAAATCAGTTTCGGAACGGATGTTGCCGGTAAAGCCAATAATCGTTCCGACATCATTCCGGTATTCCAGGCGAATCCAAAATGGGTATCCCATATCGTTCACCTATTCGCTATCGTGGTATTTTTTCAGTCGTTCTTCCAACTCACGCCGCTTTCGCTCTAACTCTTCTGGATCATCAGACTCTTTGTTGTTTTCGTATTGCGAATAGTCGGTATTCAGCCAATCTGGAATCATTTCCGTTCGCATTGGCTTTTTAGATCCGTTAGAGCCATTTCGTTTTTTTGCTTGCTGTTCTTTGAAAGCCATTTGCGCAGCGCGAACTTGTTCGACTGTTCGATATCCCTTTTCGGACCAGTCACGCAAAATGGATTCGACGTATTTCCATGTTTTCACGCCATTTTCAACTGCTATTTTCATAGCTTCTAAGACCAATTCCTCCGATGTGTCGGCAATCCAGTTTGCAATTTTCTCACCTATGTAACTGCCAATCACTCCAAAACCATTTTGTTCAAAAAAGACAAATGGATTTATTGATTCGCGCGCGGATGTTTCTACTACTACTTCTTTATTTATCTCTGTAGTATTCTCTGTAGTAATCTCTGGTATTGGTCTGTTCAAATTGAGCAGATCGTCTGTCCAATTTGAGCAGATGGACTGCTCATTTTGAACAGATGGACTGTCGATTTCGTCAGTCGACTGCTCATTTTGAACAGTCGAGGCGTCATATTGAGCAGTCCTCTGTTCAAGCTGAGTAAGCTTCTCATAATCAATGCGATACCATTTTGTTTTATCGATTTTGGACTTATTAAAATTACCGACAATAATAAGCCCCTTTTCTTCCAACTTCGTGATAATACGGCGAATCGTGCTGATGGACCAAAAAGGAAACTGTTCTCGCCATTCTTCGTATGTGTTATAGACCCATTTGTAGCCGTCATGTATGTTAGTACTTTCCTGTAGCCAGTAATGTAGTTGCTGCAATATGATTGCTTCGTTCAATCCGATTTCCGCTGCCAACGAAGGCAATATAACCAACGGCTTTTCATCTAAAAGAAGTCTTGTTGACATATAATTTTGAACCCCCCTTCCCTTGAAAAACGCTATCTATTGTGGCATTATCGAAGTTAGTTAATAAATTCCGAAATGAAAAACTGTATATCACTGTTTCCAAGCTGATCGGCTATTTCCAAGGCAATTTGACGGCACTCAGAAACACTCAAGGCATATACAAGTGCTGTGTGAATCGTTTGGAAATGGCCATTTTCTTTTGTTGCGAATTCCACCTCAAATAGCATATTTTTTCATGAAGCATACATTGTAATGGGTGCTTCAATATTAACCTCCTTTCTAGCTAACGTGTTGGATACCGCCTTTCTTTTTCAACCGCCAAAGCTTGTTGTAGATAGATTTCTTATCTCGATTCAATTCTTCTGCCAGCTGATTAATCGTCAAAATGTGTTGATGGTGCCATAAGTAAAGCTCTTCTTCGTTGGTCCATTTTCCTGTTCTCTTTGTTCCTTCTGAAATATGGTCCTGCTCTAGCATGGATGACAACTGACGCATTTGCTTGCCGATGGGACAAGTCGTTAGACATAAGCTGTTTCTGCTTTCATTACGCTCTCTGCATGAAGAACAATGCGTATCCAGCAGCTTAGTAATTTGCAAGCGAATCTGTTTTTTCTCCTCCCTGGTCACTTGTTACCATCCTCTCACTATATTGCGGATGCATAGTCTAGTTCCTACATGTCTACATGTACAGAAATGTGTTGTCTCGCTATGTTTGATTCCTCCTTTCGAATCTGGATCAAATGTGCTAATGCACATCGACCGGAGTGCAAGCATGCTGGCAGGCTGGGGACACACCCGCCGGCTTGCACTGCCGTCGACAAGCATTAGCTTGCCGAACTTGCCTTGTTCTGCAAATGATGATACAATGAACTTAAATTTCGGGCTGGTTTTAACAATGGCAGTGAGCGATCAGCTTACTGCTTTTTCTTTTAGTACGAATTGCTGATAAAGTTTTTCTTTCGCTGCTAACTCTAACGCCGTCAACAGTGTTGGATTGCTTCGTAGTTCCGCACAGATTTTCCGAATTTCCGATGCTTTCATAGACGGCTTGCCGAAAGTACTGCGTACATTACCACCACTCCTTTTTCGACTTCTCCAGGCGTGCATTTAATTGTTTTTTCCACTCTAAAAGCGCTTTGCCGTATTCACTATTCAGCTGCCTTTCACACGAGAGTCGCAAAAACTCGCTGGTGTACTAATGAATCGCTTCAATATCCGTCATCTCCGCTAAATTTGGCAGTTTCATCATTTTGCTTTCCCCTTTCTTCATTTTCGGATGAATCCTTTCGCTTGAAGTTTCGCACGATGCTTTTGCCACATCTTGAACCAAGAAAAGCCGTATTCGATGCAAATGACAGCAACGTATTGAGTGAGTGCGACAATGGCATCGATTGCCTGTAAGACAGCTTCCTCGAGACGCTGTTTGTCAAACTCTCGTATGGATCGAGGATGATTGGCGACACAAACGCTTTCGATCGCTTCAAGTGCTTCGGTGAGTTCTTCACGCGTTTTCATCGCTACACTCGCCCGATGGAGATCGACCATTTCTCCATCCAGTTTCACAGGTCCCCATCCGGTGTATTCTGCCGCTGCCTCGAGTGCAACCCACGGATTGTTATGCTTTTCTGCAAAGTATTTCGAGATATTCGGCTGCACCCTGTATCGGCCGTTTTCTTGATGCGACACAGATTCGCGAGATTCATAGATTTCAAAGGATAGCTGCTGCTGAGTCATTTTCGCCGCTTTCCGTGCGGCTTTGACCGCGTCGGCGGCTCTACCACATTTCATCTTCACTTGTCTCCTTTCTACCAATCTTTACAAATTTGCATGATATGCTATGGATAGAGAAGCTTACTTAAGCAGTCGGTTGCTCTTTAATCCATGCAATTAAAAACTCCTCACATTCTTTTGCTGGGAAATACCATTTACCGCCGATTTTGTACTTTGGGAAACGCGGATCATAAAAGAATTTTTCCTTTATGTTGTTCTCGCTCATGCATGTTTGGCGACAGAGCTCTTTCATATCCCAAAATGTGTGGCGATGTTCTAACTGATCGAGCCGTTTTTTGAGTTCGTCTAGGAACAGTTTTTCTATCTGCTTCTCATCCAATTGTACGGTCAACATGGTGTTTCACCTGCCTAACAAATATCTCTGTTAGCCTCCTTAGGCTGATGCTGTTCCATCACGTTCCTTAAAGGAACATTCATCTTTAAAAAAAATTGTCCAGCTAAAATCGAGAACTGAAGCAATCTTCTTAGCAACCTTAACAGTTGGTGTTTTTGTCCCATTTTCAATATGAGTGTAATAACTTCTTGAGATTTCACAGTTTTCAGCAACTTGACTTTGAAGTCATCCCTTTTCTTTCACGTAAATCTTTAAGCCATATTCTCAATTAATTTCACCACCTTTTGTTCCTTTTAGTAACTTTTGTTTTTATTATATGTCCCTTATAGTAACACGTCAACACTTTTTTATCCTTTTAGGAACATTTTTTAATTCCGCTTTAAAGTTTCTGTAGGTAACTTTATAATAATTAGTATAATTAGGTAGATTGTGGTGATAGTATGAAAACCTTTGGAGAAAGGTTAAAACATTTACGCGAGAAGAAAAAACAAGAAAACCCAAAGTGGACTCAAGAATATGTCGCCGACCTTGTTGGGGTAGCACGAACAACATATACAGCGTATGAACGGGGCACTAAACAACCTCAATTAGACACGGTAAATAAATTAGCCGATTTATTCGAAGTTAGTGCTGACTACCTCCTCGGTCGCACGGATAATCCAAATCCGCCAGAAACGGATGATATTCCAGAGGAATTAAATACGCTTGCAAAAATTAATCAGCTCATCAAAAAATACGGCATTGAACAAATGGGCTTCTTCGATATCGAGAAGTGGAAAAGCCTATCGGAGGAAGAGATTGAGGAGATCATAAAACACTTCGAGTGGGTTGTTCATAAGGCAAAAGAAAAGAATAAAGCAGCAAGTGAAGACACCGAAGATTGATTTAGTTCTGGTGTCTTTATTTTTTATAGAAAAAATGGGATATGACCAGAAAACAAAAACTAAATTAATGCAGCAATTGTTGATGAAAACACCGAGGGCTAAATATTAAGTCTTCGGTGTCTTTTTATCTTTTTATTTAAACAAAACGTAAATTTATCTTGAATATTATAATAAATTTTTTTACTATTTTTGTAGTTAGATTTTACTAGATATATAATACTCGGAAGAAGGTGAAGAAATTGGCAAGGAATAAGAGTAAAGGTACGATTGGTTCATTACTGTTGTTGATTATTATTATTTCTGTCATTTATCAAATCTTGAAATGGACTGTTCTGAACATCCTAGGAGTATTAGGACTTGTTGCTGTTATTGCTGGATTTTATTTTTCATTTGCAAGAACAAAATACAACCTTACACTGTATTGGCCTGTTTTTGCTATAGTGAATGGATTTTTCCTTGCACTGTTTTGGTTCTCTTTTAAGGAACCACTCTATACTCTAGCCAGTTTATTACTTTGTTCATTCGTATACTTCTTAATTACGACAATAGTTATGCTTATCCGGAAAAATGTAATGTGGAAAAGATTCTCCGGTATTACAGCTGCTTCGTTGGTATTATCTATTATCTTTTTATTGATCTCGCCTCAACCTCAAATAGAAACAGCAAAATCTGAAAAAACCGTTAGTAAACAAGAAACCAGTAAAGAAGCTAGTGAAGAAAATAAAAACAATGATAGCAAAGTTGTACCGGCAGCTACTGCATCTGTAAATAATGATGAAGAAAAACAAAAAGCGCAAAAAGAAGAACAAGAAAAGCAAGAAGCTGCTAAGAAACAACAAGAAAACCTTGCGAAAAAATTTCGTTTAGAAGCTGTAACTGTTGCGAGAATCGTCGATGGTGACACTTTCGAACTTACCGACGGAAGAAAGGTTCGTCTCATCGGTGTGAATACGCCAGAATCAACAACTAGACATGAACAATATGGAAAAGAAGCAAGTAACTATACATCTTCGAAACTAGCTGGAAAAACAGTTTGGCTGCAAAAAGATGTTTCTGAAACCGACAGATATGGCCGGTTATTGAGAATCGTTTGGCTGCAAGTTCCGAATGATGATATGAGTGAAAAAGAAATTCGCTCTAAAATGTTTAATGCCGATCTTGTCTTAAACGGATACGCAGAACCATCTACGTACCCGCCTGATGTAAAATATGCTGATTACTTCAGAAAGTTCGCTCGTGAAGCACGCGAGGCAAATAAAGGATTGTGGGCATACGGTGAATATGGAACCACAAAGGGCGATTTAGATCCAAAACAATCTAACAGCAGCACTGCTTCATCATCGTCATCATCAGCTAAAAGCAGCAGTTCAAATAGTAGCTCAAATCATAGTAGCTCAAGTCGCAGTTCAAATAGCGATTCGAACAGTAATACAAACAATACCAGCACACCTGCATCTAGTGGAGGAAATGAGTATTTTGCAAACTGTACAGAACTGAGAAAAGTTTATCCAAACGGAGTTCCATCGAGCCATCCAGCTTATCAGCCAAAGATGGATAGAGACAAAGATGGTTATGCATGTGAAAGATAGATGTCAAGAGGACCTTTATTAAAGTAATAATCATTACTTCTGAAAGAGAAAAATAAAAAAGATTAATGCATCTAGGATAAGGCATCTAAGATAAACAGGCGCATTTGTTTATTTTAGATGCCTTTATTATTTTATGGGAGGGATAGTATTGAGGATCAATCGAATACTGCTTAAGGGAAATAAAACAAATTATTTAAACCTCAGCAGCGCTCGAAGAATAAAATCACAGAATATGAAATAACTTTGCACACTCTTAATAAGGGGAGATTTTTGTGCGAAAGATTATTTTTGTCGGTGGAATACACGGCGTAGGCAAAAGTTATTTTTGTAATCAGTTAAAACAAAAATACAATACAGAACATTTTTCTTGTAGTTCTTTAATTTCAGAATTCAAGAAACAACAATTCGATAAAAAAGAAGTTGAAGATGTTCAATCCAATCAAAATATTCTAATTAATGCGTTGAACACTATCACTTTCAATGATAAGCCATTTTTCTTAGATGGACATTTTTGCTTATTAACACCAGAAAAAGATGTAACTCAAATTCCATTTGATACATTTTTAGATATTTCACCACAAGCCATTATTGTTTTAAAAGATGATCCCGAAAGAATCTATTCTCGTCTTATTCAGAGAGATAAAGTAAAATATGACATCTTACTGCTTCAAAAGATGCAAAATATAGAGTTAAATTATTCCAAATTCGTTAGTCAGAAATTATCAGTGCCTTATTTTGTTTATGATGTAAATAATCCAGATGAATCAATACATAATTATCTTGATAATTTGTTTAGTATTCAAAAAATAGATTAATAGAAGGGGGATAAATTACATGGGTAAAAGCGATTTCTTTAAATATGATTTTTTCAAAAACATTAATCTATCTGATCCATTCTTCGACTCACTTAAAGAAGATTATAAAGAATTTGAAGAATGGTTCAGAAAAAAAGCCAATGACAAAGCTTATTACTATGAAGACGAAAATGGGATTCAAGCGTTTCTATACTTAAAAATAGAGGATGAAGCTTTAACAGACATTACTCCCCCACTTCCAAAAAACAAACGTATTAAAATTGGCACTCTAAAAATCAATCCACATGGAACAAGATTAGGAGAACGATTTATTAAAAAAGCTCTAGATCACGCTGTTGTTAATGATATAAAAGAATTATATGTAACTGTTTTTGAAAAACACAAATCTCTTATAGAATTGCTAAAGAAGTACGGTTTTGAACATGTTGGTTGGAAAACAACTAGTAACGGCACAGAGTCAGTAATGTTAAAAGATTTAAACAAGTTCACCGGCGATATTTTAAAAGATTATCCATTAGTATCGATTGGTAATACCACTCCTTATTTACTTAGTATCTATCCTAAGTATCATACAAGGCTCTTCCCTGATTCGATTTTACATAATGAATCCGGCTATGATTTGATAAAAGATATTTCACATACCAATAGTATAGAGAAAGTCTATATTTGTTTGATGGATGGTGTATTAGATATCAAACCAGGTGATCCAATTGTCATCTATAGAACCACAGATATACCAAAACGTGCAGAATATAGATCAGTAGCGACTTCAATATGCGTTTTAAAAGAATTAAAAACTAAAAATGATTTTGATTCTTTAGATGATTTCTTAGAGTACTGTTCGAAATACAGTGTTTTTAATCAAAATGAGTTAACAAGCTTTTTCAATGAGAAAAAGCTATATGTGTTAAAAATGACTTACAATTTGGCATTGAGTAAAAGACTAATTCGCAAAGATTTAATTGAACTATGTGGACTTGACAGAAAAGCTTATTGGGGTATAATGAGGCTTACAGAACAACAGTTCGAAAGAATTGTTAAATTAGGTGGTGTCAATGAAAGTTTTATTATCAATCAAACCAGAGTTCGTCGATAAGATTTTCAGTGGAGAAAAAAAATATGAATATCGCAAAAATATCTTCAAAAAAACAGATATCGATACTATTGTTGTCTATAGTACCAAACCGGTTGGGAAAATTGTTGGTGAGCTTAAAATTGATTGCATTTTAAATGAGTCAATTGAGGACTTATGGAACAAAACTCATCAAGCTTCTGGAATAAGCTACGAACGTTTTAAATCTTATTTCCAAAACAAAGAAAGAGGCTATGCAATTAAAATACGTGAAACTAAAAAATACGAAAAACCCCTTTCTCCAGTAGAATTATTTACAAACTTTCATCCACCTCAGTCGTTTTGTTACATTGAATAATTTTTTCTAAGAGCCCGTTAGCAGGCTCTTTTTTTAATTTAATCACATATATATTTTTGTTACTCCAAACAATACTTACTTAAATTTCACGAAAAACCATACCAACACTCCCCCCTAAAATGGAACTTGATTTATCACGGTTTTCTGTAAGTAAATAGGTCAAGTGCAAAACGTCCCCCATTATCATATTTGTCGTAACAAAAATTAAAGCTCTTCCAACTAAGAGGATTTTTTCTTTTTATTGCTAAACCAAACATTTGTTCCTATAATATCCTTAGGAGGGGGACAATTATGGAGCTACGCCGCTACTACACGACCGCGTTGGAAGACTGGGTGACCAAGTTTTATACACGACTAAACATTTTTTATCCTTATCAAATCGATCCATCGTTTATTGCTCAAACGATGAACATTTTCTTGCGTGAAAAACCTTTTCCATCAACACATCAAGTTGTGGGCCGCTTTCGCTGTATTGTCGTCGACTCACGACTATCGAAAGAGGAAAAGCGAGAAGCCTTCTTCCATGAGCTATGTCACATTCTCCGTCATGTCGGAGTCCAGAGCATGATGCCAGAGGCTTTTCGTGAGCTACAGGAACGGGATGCAAATCATTTTACGAAATATGCTGCTATTCCCTTTCACATGTTGAAGTTCATTGACTGGGACGAGCCACACATAATTGAGCATATGGCCAATATGTTCAAGGTAACCCCAGAGTTATGCGAGGAGCGATTAGAGCAAATAAAAAACCGCGTCCAACACATGAAATATTTGTAACATCAACCTATATAATCGCAACGTTGTAATGTTTAGAGAGGAGATGAATAAGAAATTTTGGTATCAAAAATTTAATTTATTCGTTGGAGGGGATGATCATGGCTAGTATCAGAAAGTACAAAAACAAAAACTCCAAAAAGTACATGTATGAATATCGTATAAAGTACACGGATCCGGTAACGGGGAAAATAAAAGAAAAATCGAAACGCGGTTTTGCTTCAAAAAAAGAAGCAGAATTAGCTGCTGCGGAAGTGGAGAAGAAATTGTTCGTTGGTGATGTCGACGTAGTAAAAAACAGCGACATTACCGTAAAGGATTGGATTGAACAGTATTTAGAACTGTATGAGGGACAGTGGCGAGAAACCACACGCAAGACACGAAAAACACGATTGTATAATCATATCATCCCTGCGTTAGGTAACTACAAGTTACAAAAACTAACGAGAGCGCAGTACCAAGCGTTTATCAATAAAGAGTTAGAAACATTAAAAGAAAGTACCGTAAAAGGCATACATGGACTGTTTATGACGATCATAAACAAAGCAGTGGAGCATGGAATCATCGATCGGAATAAATTTCAAGGCATCTCTATTTCCAAAGGCAATGAGGAAGAGAAAATAAAATTCCTTACCAAAGAAGAAGTACAAAAACTTTTGATGGTGGCAAAAACATTCGAATTTGACGAATACATGGCTGTTTTTATTTTGCTGCGTACGGGGTTACGAAAAGGCGAGTTATTAGCTCTTACGTGGGATGACATAGATTTTGACAATAAATTAATGGCCATAAACAAAAATAGAAACCACCTCGGAACCTTCCCACCAAAAACGAAGAAAAGTAACCGAGTGATTTCTATGGACAATAAGCTCACGAAAGAATTAAAAAAATTTCAATTGTGGCAAGCAAAAAACAAATTACAGTTCGGAAGATACCAGTTTAACAATTATGTGTTGGTTGATCGGTACAGCGTTCCGTATCATGAGTGGAAAATAAATTCAATTTTAGAGAATATGGCTGAAAAAGCAAATCTTAATAAATTCGGTCCGCACGCACTCCGCCACACCCACGCGGTTATGCTATTGGAAAGTGGAGTGGATATCAAAACAGTCAGCGACCGGCTTGGACACACTAAAATAAACATGACTGCTGACGTTTATTTGCATGTCTCCCGCAAACAAGAGGACGAAGCCGTATTGAAATTAGAGAAATATTTAGATTCATCGTTTGGTGGGTAAAATGTGGGTAAATAGATATGCAATAGCCATAAAATCATTGATAAATCAACATTTCTGCAATTCATACCATAATCACATCCGGATCATGGCGCAACGCGGCTTTCAAGCCAACCGCATACGTAATTCCCGCTTTTTCGTTAATCTGCACTTGCAATAGATTGTCAATCCGCTTTTCGACCGGATCTTCCAAGGTGATGACATTGCGATGCCACTTTTCCTGACAAATCCGCAGCAAAGCATATAAAGTCGTCGTTTTTCCCGATCCGGTAGGTAGAGTAACATAAATACAATTTCTACAACTACTTTATAAATCGCATGATTAATGGGTAATAAAGAAGGCCGGAGTATGAGTCCGGCCTTCTTTATTTTAACAAACTCTCTGTTAAATTTGAGTGTTGATTTTTAGACCACGGAGGTCTGACCGAAGTTGAGCACACCTTTCGAGGATCTTCATTTTCCACGACGTCACGTAATTTTATTTTGTGTTCTTTTTCATGAATATGTCGCGAAAATACTTTTCCAGGAATTCTTCCATCCGCGAAGCGATGAAGCACCAGCGTTCACCCTTCTTCTCAGGGTAGTACACAAAACCGCCGTTTTCTAAATCAAGCATTTGTCGGTAGCGAGGATGAAGAAGGATATTTTCTTTCAACCAGTCCTCGCTGTATCCAGTACGCTCTTTGAGATCCTGCATGGACCACCATACTTTGCTCAATCAAGCCACCCCCCTCGGCAGGATAATAACCATGTGTCAAAAACGATTGATATTTCAATGGATAAATGGATATTTCCTTTTATATCGTGCAAAATCCGTGCAAAATTATTTTCGATTTTGCATTAGAGGTTAAGAAGGTGGGAATCTTACTCCACCTTCTTTTTTACTCACTATTACTTGCATAACACTTCATATTTAACAACATACTCCCTGCACCAAGCACCCAGCTTTTCTTTTCGTTCCGGTGAAACAAATTGCCGGATATGAATATGCAATAATCTTTTTTAGCTGAGAAGGAAAGGATAGTTTAGTTCATACAGCGGAAAAGTAATGAATATTGAAATCTTATCTAAAGTACGATATAATTTCAATAAAATTGTTAATAATATTGTATTTGAGGAGGAGTCTGTCACCAAGGGATAACTATGTCCCTTAGTGACAGGCTCTTTTTATTTGAAGAAAATCATAAATAATATTAATGAAAGGTGGGGATTTTTAGGTGTTAATACTTCAGTTAGCCATCATTTTAGTTGCTGCCAAAATAGCTGGGAGCCTAAGTGTTAGATTGGGACAGCCTTCAGTTCTTGGTAAACTCCTGATTGGAATTGTACTAGGACCATCGGTTTTAGGATTAGTGAACGAGACAGAAACCTTGGCAGAATTAAGTCAAATCGGTGTTATTTTGCTGATGTTTATTGCTGGGTTGGAAACAGATATTAATGAATTTAAACAAACTGGGAAAGCCTCCACTTTCGTAGGTTTTGGTGGCATTATCGTACCAGTTGTTTTGGGCTACTTTGTCGGAATAATGTTGAATCTTACCACGATGCAATCCTTGTTTTTAGGGCTATTGCTTTCGGCTACCAGTGTAAGTATTTCTGTTCAGGCACTTAAAGAGATGGATCAATTAAATAGCCGCGAAGGAGCCGCTATCTTAGGAGCAGCTGTTATCGATGATGTGGTAGGAATTATTGCTTTGGCATTCTTAATGAGTTTTGTTGGTAGAGATGTTAATTTAACCACGGTTATTTTAAAAAAAATATTATTTTTCGCAGGAGCCATTTTGGTTGGTTGGAAAGTAGTTCCTTGGTTTTTGAATAAGTTTTCATCATTAAAAGTAACAGAAACTGTAATTTCGTCTGCTCTAATTATCTGTTTTGTTTATGCATACCTAGCAGAATACACAGGTGTCGCGGCAATAATCGGAGCATATATAGCAGGTGTGGCTATCAGTGTAACAAACTTCAAACATGAGATATTTGAGAAGGTTGAAACAATTAGTTATTCTATCTTTGTTCCTGTATTCTTTACTTCTATTGGTGTCACTGCCCAATTTTCTGGTATTACTCAAAATTTAGGTCTAATTGTTTTATTAAGTATTATAGCTATACTAACAAAATTAATTGGTGCATCTGTTGGAGCAAAGTTGGCTGGATTCAATTGGAATAGCTCACTGGGAATAGGTTCAGCAATGGTGTCCAGGGGGGAAGTAGCACTAATTATTGCAACTATTGGTTTAGAATCTAAACTGCTAACGCAAGATATGTTTGCTGTCATCGTTGTTGTGATTCTGGTTACAACGATTGTTACTCCCTCAATGATGAAATGGTTTTTTTCGAAATCTAATTCCTAACTAACTAATAAAATTTATCAATATTTGGGTAGAGTTTTCTTTTACTCAAATGATCCTTTTTCAACTAACTCGGCTTTATAAAAGGAGAACACATATTATACATGACTAATATGTGCTCTCCTTTATTTTTTTTAGCTTTTTAAATTTAGGTCTTAATAAGATTGCCTCTGCTTTTTATTCTCCTCAAAAATCCTGCTTACACAACACCTCATGCGGAATTTCATGTTGCCTACACCATTTCTCTAGGCGTTTTTTCCGCTCTTGAGATACTGTGTACCACAGCAAAATTGGTTCCCCGATCTGCTGGCATTGTATGAATCGGAACAAATACGCGTACTTCTCGACTTTCCGTTTGTTCTCAGCCATCTTTTGCTGAATATCGACTTCCAAGAAGTATATCTGCCCATGATACGTGAACCGCGCGTCAGATACAACGCTGTATTCCTTGCCACCTTCTTTCCACCTTGTTTTCGCTTCCGGCTTCCAGTCCTGCGGATAGTGGTAGAAGATATAGATGTCGTTGCGCATGACAATATGCTGCAGTGGGCTGTTTCCTGTCACAATCACTTGGCCACCTATCATTTCTGCGCCTTTTTTGTTTAAGTAATATACATATTCTTTTAACGCTTTGCGGTTCACGTAATCGCGTATGGACTGCAGCACCCGATTCGCATTACGTTTGCTTCCCAGGTCGAACATATATTGAACTTGCGAACGGCTTAATGCACCTAGGTTATTCAAAGCATATAGTATCTTCATTTGCCGTTCGCTGAGTTTTTCTAACTTTAGCAACGCGGTACACCCCCAGCCTTTTCATCATTTCGTCATCGGAAATAAAAGGTGTTTGTACAATGCGTAATTCATGCGTTTTCACGATTGCGCGGCCTGGAATATCCGATGGAAGCTCTTCTGCTCCGTAGTCGTCGATTGCAACCATCGATGCGTAGCCAGCAGGAAGCCGATAGGTGATTTTGAGGTCTGCATTTTGTTTGATCTGCCGAGGTAACGTGTCGCTAGTAGGATATTGTGTACAGAAGATGAGTCGGAGTCCAAGAGCGCCGCTGATACGTGCAACTTCTCCAAGAATATGTTGACATGCGGCAAGCATATCTCTTTGTTCTTTTATCATGAATTTGTCTGGCGCGAGCTGCGCTCCTTCGTCAACAATGACGAACAATCGCTTCTTGATCGGTGTATCAACAATGTTAGACCATCCATTTTGGCAAAACTCCCTCATGCGCTGCTCCATGAATGTTTGGACAATGCGCAGTGCTTCAAAGGCTTCGAATGGATTGCTGGACACTTCGATGACTTGTTTGAGGTTTCGATATCGACCAAATTCTAGACCACCTTTCATGTCGAGTATGAGGAATTCTACATCTTCTGGGTGATGCTCGATGAGGTAGGTCATCATGTTTTTTAGCATGACTGTTTTTCCGAATCGTGTGGTTCC
The DNA here is from genome assembly GCF_013357975.1 of Parageobacillus sp. VR-IP. Lineage (NCBI taxonomy): Bacteria > Bacillati > Bacillota > Bacilli > Caryophanales > Anoxybacillaceae > Parageobacillus > Parageobacillus sp. VR-IP. The sequence goes on along the minus strand of NZ_JABVYQ010000005.1, from coordinate 44,501 downwards.
CGCTATGGTACAATGCGGAGTTTTGTCGAAGTCGTGGAAGTGCCAACCTTTCTCATTGCAGCCAAGTGGCACAACCCAGCCTTTCATGTCTGGAGCTTCGCTATACGGCACTTTTGCCGGAATGTCGTTGTTGAAAATGTCGATGCATAACCACTTCTTGAACGTGACTTCAACTGGGCGATCTAGAGTGGCAGCAAGTATTTCTTCGACTGGTTCCAACGCTTTTTTAGGTAGCCCTAACGGTACGCGATACACATAACGCACACAGTAGTCCTTTTGTTCTGTTGCAACAAGTTTCGGATAGACAAACTCCTTCCCCTCGACCGCTCCGACTTTCAAATTACGAAATACGGTATCAATTACTCGTTTCTCTTTCTGCTTGTTCTTAACTCCGGACAAGATTGCTGCTGAACCAGCAAGGACAGGGATCGCTAACAATTCGAACAAGAAAAACACCTCCAGAAAAAAGAGATAATATCCCAATCATCGGGAATATTCCCGAAAGCTCGTTCATACGCATGGTAATAGGGTTTCAAATGGACCCACTCTCCGTCTGCAGGGGAATATGCGCGGGAACATGTCACAAGAACAAAATAGACAACTTGTGTAAGAAGTAGAACAAGCTCGCGCATATTCCCGCTTGCATTCCCACATTGAGCACGAAAGACACGCTTTCCTTGTCTACCCATCCTTTGTTCTCCGCGTAAGCTATTCCGATCAGAACAAGCCCTCCGCCGATCACTTCGATCATTTTCGCTGCCTCCTCATGTTGTATTTCACAAAATCCTCGTCATCCATCATCTGTCTTGCGTACTCCGCGATCAATGACTTGGGAATCTGAATGTATTCTTCTTTGTCATCCTCGATGTGCCCCAGCTCCCTGCCGATCCGTTCATAAAGCGAATAATATCCTTTGAACTCTTTATCATTCACTTCAAAACGCTGGATGTAGTCGAATAGCTTCTGTTTCTTCTCCTTCGTGTCCGCGCCGCGATACAATTCACGAAGATAGTCTGAACTATGCAAGTATGGTGTGCGATCAAGATATTCAAACTCGTTCATTTTCCGATGTCGTTTTCGATATTCAGCGTAAGCCTGGAAGATGCTCCGCAATCCCCCTTCATGTTCCAACTGACGTTCCTCCCCTCATTCCCTTTTTCTCTGAAATCTTGCATGATTGGCTGATTTGAAGGAATTCAGGTATGCTACGTGGAATTCTGTTTGGTATGGTAAAGAGTATTCGGGAGAGATTGTCCAATATATCTTGTCCTTCTAATTTTCTTTAATTTTTATTCCAGAATTCTTGAACAGGAATTTGTCCATTCTTGTCGAATGGGTAATACTTAAGTAGGTGAATACATATGTATCGGAACAGAATTGCCTATTGGGCTGCGGAAAAAGGACTAAAACATAAAGCACTTGCTAAACAGTGCGGTGTGTCTATACAGACCTTTTCAAGCTGGGTAAATAATAAAACGCAGCCAGATTTGATTAAGGCATATCAACTGTCCAAGCTTTTAGGAGTTACAATGGAAGAATTAATTGAGGAGGAACACGAAAATGGCGAAAATTGATAAGTTGGTTAAAGAAGCGTCTCAATATTTGGAGCCAAATGAACCTATTGTCGCGAGTGTTTTAGGTGCTTATGAGACAAAAATCATGGGAAAAGATACTCTCAGAAATGGAGTATTTCTGGCAACAGATCGCCGTATTTTGTTTTATGGTAAAAAGATGTTTGGTTACGATTTGGAAGTATTCCCCTATGCTAATATTAGCTCGTTTGAGATTAGTAAAGGCATGTTAGGGCGTTCTATCTCATTTTTCGCTTCAGGAAATAAGGTCAAGATGAAGTGGATTAATCAAGGGGAAGTAGATAAATTTATTGAGCATGTTAAAGAAAACGTTGGGAAAAAATCTGAAGCAAAATCATCATTAAGTGCAGCTGATGAAATTAAAAAATTAGCCGAATTAAAAGAGGCAGGAATTTTAACAGAAGAAGAATTTGAAGCGAAGAAAAAACAATTGTTAGGTATTTAAGCCCCTCTCGATGAGAAGGGCTTTTCATATGGAATCATCTTCATCGTCCTTGTTGAAAAAGGGATATTTTAGAAGCATTTTCTGAAATGGACCTTCATCTTTGATTGGGAGTTTACGTCGCGGAGATTTGTAGTAACATTTCTGATGAATGACACAGTGTTGATAATGTCGAGAAACACTTTTTCGTCTGGCTGAACCGCCTCCGAACAAATGGGACAACGCAATCTGCCAACGATTTCGAACACATAGTCACCTCCATGATAAATATTTCCACAAAAAAATAAAACGCTCTGTTAAATTTTAATGTTGATAATCAGATATAATTTAGGGAAACCCAATATTCTAAGGGTTTCCCATTCTAACGCTCCAGTTAGAATTTAAAGTATTACACCTGAAAAATTGCCTTTTAATACTACTTTTTCATTCTGATTTTTACATAAAAAGGATGCAATAATAGCTGTTCTATTATTTTCTTGCCTTTCGTATTTTTCAATTTTCACTTCACAAATTATTGTATCCCCCGTAAATACAGGTCTTAAAAACTCAAAATTCATCGTACGAGCCAGTACGTTATAATCTCCACCTACTTTTGTTGGCAGAGTCGCCGTTAGTAATCCTTGAACTACAAGTCTCCCCTGTTCATCTGGAGTAATATGGTGAATCCCTTTATCGCCTGAAATCTCTGTAAATAATTCAACATCCCTTACTGTAAAAGTCCGTTCAAACGTAATTATATCTCCTACTTTTAAAGGCATATAAATCCCCCTGAAGTTTAAATACTGTTATGGTTAATTATAATCTGAATATTACGACAATATTAAACAATGTTCAACTTTCCGACCGTTAGTTAAATAAGCACTACACATCGGAAAGGTTCAAATATCAACATTATCTTTAACAGAGCCAAATAAAAAAGCCCTGCCAGAAGGCAGGGTATAATTCCAATGTGGATTGCATAAAAAAGAGCCTACCAACTAAGATAGGCAGTTGTTTAGAACATCCTATTCCTTGTACACCGCTGATGAATCTGAAATAAAAGGGCTCACTAGTAGGTTTGGGTAATTTTCAAGAAGTGGTGTTATCTTTTTTAAAAGCATTTTCTTTTTTTGGTGTATAAACCATCTTTGAATCTTTTTTTTCATGTTCTTTATATTCTTTAGGAATCGTGGAAAGAATATTCAGCATTATATTTAATATTCTGAATGATGAGAGTAAAAAATGAATAACCATAAAAAACCAAACTGAAAATATTAGATCTGCTTTCTTACCATCGTAATCTACAAATAAATATGCGATTGTCGAACCTAAAGCTAATAATATTCCAGAAATAATTGCTTCTCGAATATAACATGTTAATAAATGTTCAGCTTTACCTTCTCTAATACGTTTCATCACTTTGCTATTAGTGATAGCAATTAGAATCGACACCATTGCTGCTAAAAAGCCGATTACAATTGAGCTTACAGTTACAACAGAATTAAGTACTGGTTCAATTTTCGGGATGATATTAAATGTAATATGTTGATTATAAATAATAATGGCAAATATAATTGAAATTCCAATTGGATAAATCCTCTCGAAAATCCTCATTTTATCACGACCTTTATTAAATGGTTATTTGGTCTATATATTCCTTGCGGCCTCGATATAATTCAATCATTTTGTTTATTAACTTATCATGTTCCAAAGGGTTTTCTCTGTCTATTTTAAAGTAGGCATGGTCTCCTAAACGATCCTCGATTAAATCAAATTTTTCAACTGGAGATTCCTCATCATCTTTTTTTCTAATTTCCATCTTTTTTACATTCTCATCTTTTGAAAATTTATTTAATAAATCATAGATTCCTTTTATACTACTACTTTTTTTAGACTTTCTATCTAAGCTTAAAATAATCTTAACATTCACTGGGTCTGGTGTTTCTTCAATGTTTCGGGTTAGTCCTGTTAAAGTTTTTTTCACATCATCTGTAGCATTTTTAAAATCTGCAATACTTATTTCTATTCCTCTAAATAGATCATCGCTATCAATTCGGTCAAGCGCTTCCGGACTAACAATTGGTTTCAGAAATATATGTAGTCCTGGCTCATTATATGCTTGGTTAAAATAATGAGCAATTCCTGATGGTGACAAGCTGTATCGGTTCCTTTGAATCATTATTACTTGGTTACTAGGATCGTAAAGCGCCGAAACTTCTTCACCTAAATATTGACCTTCTTCTAATTCCAGAAAATCTAAATCACCATCTTCAGTTGTTATTGAAACAGAATCATCTTTTCTCATTCGAACAAAATGTAGGGCCCATAAATCCCCTCTCTTACCTAAATTTTGAAGTCTAGCACTATCATTATAAAATGAATATGTTCGATCAGGTATTTCAATATTTTCTGCCTGTTCTAATATAGGACTAAGGTCAAATAATCCTTCCCTTTCAACATTTTCATTTCTTTCAAACCAACGTCCATATACTTTAAAATAATCAAAGTTAATTTTCTTTGTACCCATAAAATCCCCCTCTTATCCATTTTTCTTCAAATATTAAAATAACTTATACATTTTTTAAAGAAAAGGGGCTATTTTTAGTTTAAAAAAATTACAAAAAAGCCTACTCTGTAATGTTGAGTAGGCTCTCTATTCTTTAACGATATAAACATTAAAGCCTTTCCTCTTAGCTTCTCTCGCTAATCGTTTGGCGTTGTCTTCTGATGAGAAGGCTCCAATTTGGACTTTAAACAGCCCTCTATTTGACGGTTGGTTTACTTGTTGTTGAACTGTTATATTCTCTTTCTTTTTTAATCCTAATGCTTTCTCAAGACCAACCACATGACCATATGCAATTTGAAGCATGAACTGTTCGGATTTCAATTTTGCTGCGTCATTTTTATTGTCGATGAACAAGTTTTCCGTCAAGATAGCCGGCATATGCGTTTCACGTAGTACCGCATAGTCCGCGCGTTTTTTGCCACGGTCTTGCACTCCGCCAATCGCCTTCATGATTTCTTGATGAATCACATTTTGATAAGCAATCGTTGCCGCGCTGACACCACCGTTATATACATAACTTTCGAATCCGGTTCCGCCACCGGCGTTGATATGGACGGAAATAAAGAAATCCGCTTTCAATTTGTTCGCGATCTCTGCACGTTCACATAATTCTATGAATCGGTCATCGGTACGGGTGTAATGTAATTCCACCCCTTCGTATTCGGCGAGCATACGCCCGATGTGCTTCACGATCGCAAGTGTAAGGTCTTTCTCCCTCAAGCCGTTAGCCACTGCGCCAGGATCGTGACCACCATGTCCAGCGTCAAGAACGATACGTACCATTATCTATCCTCCCCTTTCTCTAATGCATATTTGATTGTCGCTACCGTACCGATGCCATATAAGGCATATCGCAAACCGTTAATTAGCACATCAAAAGAAAAAGCGCTGCTCTCTAAAATGGAGAAAGCAACGCCAAGTACAGCTGCAACAATCGGGATATAACGGTTAGGAAGGTTGGACGCTTGGCGAATCGCATAAAGCAGGAAAGCAAACGCTACATATGCCGTAAATTCAATCGAAAGAATAGTTTCCATCATTGAACGCCTCCTTGAATGATAAAAGTGAGTAACGCTCCTACAATACCGCCGATAATTAAACGCAAAATCCATGTTGTGTTGCTTTTGATCGCTGAAATATCTTCACGCATGTCTTTAATGTTTGATTCCGCCACCGCTAAACGAGTTTTAACGTCGACCATGTCATCACGAAGCATCGTCACATCTGCTTCTAGTTTTGCAACACGTTGTTCCATCGAATCACACCTTTCTAGACAATTTTCCCTACAACAACACCTTTGACTACCATCACTCTGTCATTCGGTTGAGGTGTATACGACGACAAATACGGATACGCCTTGCCGGACACCGTACTTTCCCCGTCAAAAATCAAACGAGGGCGACCACTTGTGTAATTCGGATCCACTCTCGCGAATTGAATGATTTTCTCTTGTTTTGGGTTCATGAATGCAGAAATAAAAAACTCGTGGTCTATCATATAGACACCACCTTGCGGACTTCGTGCTTCATTCGAGCACCTGCTTTGAGTGGCATTGTCCATCCGGTTTCAACATACTTGCCTTTGATACCGAGAGGCGAATAGTCAACCTCCAATACGTCCATGTAGTCATGCAACGGATTTAGCGCCGTTTCAAACGTCAGTTTTCCATATACTTGCGACGCTTCAAAAGCAATGCGCTGGACATAAGCATCCAAAGATTGCTGATCGGCAATGTCTGTCACTTCCCGATAGTCAACGATCGTGCGACCTCGATTTACGGTACTTGTCGGACTGTTCGGGTTGCTGTTAGTGTACGATGACATCAGTGACTGCTCCGCGTTCGAGCATATGACTACCCATTTGTTTGGTACATTGAAAAGGTCCAATTCCTCTTCCATACCAGCATAAATTATAGATAATTCGTCATCCTTGTATGTGTATTCCGCCGTGCGGATGGAAGGACTACGATATGTCATGCTAGTGAAGTATCCATACACATCGACATGGAGAGGTGTATAGTTGATGGCCGTTAGTAGCTCATTGATTGCTTTTAATTTTTCCTTTCCTGGCTCAAATTCCACATCGACAGGTAGCACCTTGTCTGTTTGCTCGATATTATGCTTTGTTATGCCAGCACTCGCAAGAATATCGATGACCGCTTGCCGATAGTTCGTGCCTGCTGGAATCGTATAGCGAGTGTCAAACTTGTCATCTCGCAAAATCAGTAAACCGTCGTATGCTTCTACATCACGATACACCGATTTGTTTTCGTCCTTCCTCGTTGGACTCGACAAAAGAAAAATACCGAGTGGAAACTCGATATATTTCCCGTCTCTCATTCTCAAAAGAGCAAAAGGCTGAATACGGTCAGTTAGCCAATTGATGTCACCTTTGTCTTTTATCTTGAACCTTGCTGTCCGTTTAATTGAATCAAGGGAAGCCATACTGACTTCCCCATCTACAACTGAATCCAATTCTCCGATTTTGTTGTCATTCATATCTAGCAAATCATACCGAAACTTGAAATGCCTTTGACCGTATTTTCCATGCAACGCATCGATGATTTCCTGCCGTGAATAAGGATAGTTGGCTAACGACAACATGTCTATACTTCCTCCGTGTACGATACTTCTTCAAACGTGAGGCTGACAGTGTTTCCATATGTCTCATCATCGACCGGCAATTGGAATGCATGACAGAACATTTTTCTACCTCTAGCATCACGGTAGCAAAGTGTATTTTTTGAACGAATCAACCTTTCAATAGCTTCTCGATCATCACTATTTTTCAATACGGTTATCTTCACGCTGACAGAACGTTGCTCTGTATCGTCGTATTCAGCGATTGGAAGCCTGCGACCAGCAAATTGCATCATTGCCGCAGTAGGTTGCCAGTTTTCGCTGCGATCACTCACGAGTTTGAATTGGTGCAGTGTTTCTAAAGGATTGTCCGCTTCGTGAAGCCATACACCAGTCAATGAAATGGATTTGCTCACCACAGAGCTATCTGAATATGTTCCGTTGTCGCCCCATGCACGCACAAAGTATTCATAAACTTGTCCAGATGCAGGAGTGTAATCGATAAAAGAAGCATCCGCCGGTATGTTAGTTGCGATTCGTGTCCACGTTGTTTCGCCTTGTTTCCGGCGATATAAGTCGTTGTAAGACACATTCGGCTCCGTTCCGGTTGGTGTCGGGTTATCAATCGAAACAATAATAATCCCTTCTCCTTTTGTAGTTGTAACAATCGGTACTGCTGGCGGCGTGTAGGAAACATGAATGTTTGACGTTACAAAATCCGACCACAAATTGTCCGCATTTTTAATCGCCACTTGAATTTTGTAGTCAGTGTTATTTTGCAAATCGTACAGTACCGTTTGAGCTTTGTTCGTACTGTTTGCTTGAAGTTCCCACAATAAATTGTCGTTGCCGTCCAACACCTTCACATGATAAGCAGTTTGCCCAACAGAACTCCATTGAACAGTTGGATTCGCAACAGGAACGATTGCACCATTAGCAGGGTCAATAATCGTTGGATTCGCTGGCTTGTCTCCTGCAAAAAAGGCTTGGATGTCAGAATACGGGCTTGATAACCATGCTTGGTCATATGTTCTTACACGCCATTCGATTGTTCCTTTCGGGAATGTACCAGCTGGAGCGTCCCAATACTGATTCGTCGTTACTTGGCTAACATCATTCCACGTTGTATCCCCTTGTTTCCGCCATTGTAAATCGAATTGTGCTTGCGGATCACCGTTTGCATCGTTGTGTTGCCAAGATAGACGAATCACGGAACCACGGTCTTTCGGTGTTCCTCCACTTGGTGAAAGATTCGTTGGCACAGTCGGCGCAACGTTATGCTGTATCGTGAAGACACCATCGCTCTCATCCCACGGGCCGTATGATGTGCCGTCATAAGCACGGATTCGGATTTTTGCAAGTGAAGTTTCCGGTTCGTTGGTAAAATCATACTCAAATGATGTTGCGCCCGGTGGTGTTAAAGGAACGATGTCTTTCCAAGTTTGTCTGTTGTCAGTTGTGAGTTGAATTTGATACCGTAAAGATCCTTGTGCCGTCTCTGCGTCAGTTGACGGATTCCAAGTAATTGTGTGCTGCGCGTTCCACGTTTCCCCGCCGTTTGGGCTTGTGACGGTTGGGGCGGTTGGGAGTCTGTTATATGTAATTGTCAATGTTGGATAGTCACTAGTCGAAACTCCAGAATAACCTAATATAAATATATATTTAGGGTATTGAGCTGGAACTGCACTTCTCTTTACGCCAATAGCCGTATAAGAACCAACTTTTGACGGTAAAGTTAATGGTATGGTTATTCTAGTATTAGCTGATGTGCCTGCAGACGAAAAAGAACCAACTTTATTATTGTAAGATGACGCCATATTATTCCATGTAACAGTACTAGGGTCTACACCAGAACCTAAATAGTGAACTTCATGCACTGCTCCAGAACCTTCATATTGTGATGTGTAAGTAATAGAAAAACTTGAATTAGTAATTATTGCGTCAGATGGGATGCTTGACGTATCGTAACGGAAATATGCCCTCGATTCAGTTCCGGTGTAATCATAACCAGACATAGCGGAACCACTATTATAAGTCCGACCATTAGGATTGTTTGAACTGATATACGCTTCTGCACCGGCAGAGGATGCTGTTACGGTAGGGTCAATCTCAATCGGGTAGGTTAGCCCCGTAACATCGGCTTCTAAATCAACGAACGTTTTATCCCCTTCACGCCTTACCGTTTGCGATACATCTCTCTTTTCCCCGTTAGCATCTTGTAACCATGCGGGTTGTAGTTTTAAATTTCCGGCTGTCAAATCATCCTCTAACGGGCCATCCACCTCAAATGAAAAAGAAAAAGGCGCACGGTCACTCTTTAGAATGATCGTCTCTTTTACACCGTTCGGCATAACTTCAAGACAAACATCCGTGTCATTCCATGCGTCTTGATAGTGAACACAGTTCTTCTTTCCTTCCTCCAGATAACCTTTCGCCGGGCTGGCTCCGACCGGGATGAATCGCAGCTTGGTCGACCCTTTCCCGATCGTATACCCCCGTTTAAAGTTTTTTGGAATCCGACAGTCAAATGGCACCTTCAATCCCTGATAGTCCGTCATATCACGGTCAAGAATGTTTTTCTTTTTCATTCGTTGCGCCGCGTCTTTCATGACACGGAACACATCCGCGCCTTCTTTTGCAACAGGAAAGTCGATTTGGTCAAGGTCAGCTTCATCGTACAAGTCAGTGTTAATGTTGTGCCAATTGCCATTTTCATCTTGGTAGTGAATATCGTATGGATAAATCTCTGTTGTATATGAACCATCGAAGTTTATCCATGTTTTTGAGTTCCGGGTGCGCTTATTCAGCATTTCCCCGACTCTGAAATTTTGAGTTGGCATAAATACACCTCCCTCCTTACGCCTGTCTAACTTTCATTCCGAGACGGTTGAAAAAGTCGACCACTGTTTGAATCTGCAGTAAATCGTTTACTGGGATCGTGACATCGATATGGACGTTTCCATGTCTGGAGACATTGTTGTTTGAATTTTTCTCGAGAAATGATAATAATTTTTCTAATTTCTCTTCTAATTTAGGTGTTTGAACTATGTTTTTAACTGTTAAAGTACCACTATTTATTCGTATTGCTTCAGCAGCATTACTGATCGTAGAAGCAACAGACGAAAAATCGGGCATAGCAGCAAGCGCCAATTGTTTTGCAGCCGATGCAACGCTTCCAATATTTTGTATCATACCCTCTATGATACCAGCAGGAATCCAGCGCCCTACTTCGTCCCTCATTCTTTGCGAAGGCGACTTAATTTTGAGCGTGGTTTTCATCGTACTCTCGACGATATTGGCGATTTCTCTCGCTTTTTGCTGTAAAGGTCCAATCATCGAATTCAACCCATCGATGAGCCCTTGTACGGTGTTTTTCCCTATGTCAGCCATGCTTGCTGTCATAAGGTTAAGTTCGTTCTTCGTTCCCTCGCTGATTTCTTTAATTTTAATAATCCATTCATTTTTATGTTGTTCTAACTGTGCATTTGCCTGCGCGCGTAACTCGGCTATTTTGTTATTGTATTCTATTTTCACTTGCTCAAGCTCAATGCTCGCAGTATAGCGTAGCTGTTGAATTTTCGCTTGTGTTTGCTGACGCATGCCCTCAAGTTCACTGATCGCTTGAGTCTTCGCAAGAGCATTTTTCTCGCGCCACAACTGAACGTATTGCTGCAACTCTTCATCAGAAAGAGAGTTCAACGCGGATATCTCGTCAACGGCTTTAGGACCCATATCCTTCAATTCTTGCAGCAATCCTTCATCAATTCCTCTTGCTGCAAGAGAAGCGATATTGGCTTGCCAATCTTTGAACGCATTGACTTGGTCAGAAAGATTTTTTAGCAGACCTTGGCCGGTTACGTCGTTTTTCCGTTTGAATTCATCAAACAACCCTGCGAAGCTATACAACGATTTCGTGCGATTTTCAACGGCTTTCTCGTATTCTTCCGTCAGTTTTCTTTCTTCTTCTGCGAGACGGTTGTTGATCTCTTTTACTTTTGTTTCGTATTCTTCACGAGCTTTCAACTCGTCTTGGTATAGTCGTTCATTTATTTCTTTTACTTGTTGGGCATATTCGTTGTTCGCTTTTAAGAGCTTATCGTTGATTTCTTTTTTGATGCGATAAATATTCTCCTCTGCCTCCGCACGTTTTTGGCTGCCTTCCGCCCATCGTTGTGCCACTTGCTCCCACGCGCGAAGTTCTTCCAGCAACGACAACTGATTGAGGCGTTTCCGTTCCTCAATCCACTTTTTCTCACTTTCAAAAATCTCTTGATCGACTGCCCTCTTGGCATCACGCAGTTTAAGAGAAACTCGTTTGCGTTCCTCTGCGTTTAATTTAAAATTCTTTAACACGTAGTCCCAAATAGCAACTTCGTCTTTAGCAATAATGTTTTCAAGTTCACGTTGCTTGGAAATCCAACTTTCCACTGCTTGTACACGTTCAGCAGCACCAAGTTTTGCAATCTTGGTCATTTCTCTTCGCTGCCAATCGCTGATTTGAATGGCTTTTCTGTAATCAGGTACAAGTACGTCTGACATTTGTCGCGTGGTCTGCATTAACTCTTGTATTGTTGCGTTCGCCATCTTTTTGGCAGCATTTGTAGCAGATCTAGACTGTTTTGTCACTCCGATAGCAAATCCTTCAGTAAAGTTCTTTCCTTCTTTTTCAGTTTCCTTTGACGGTGAATGTGAATCGATGGCTTTTTTCAACGCCGAAAGCGCAGTTTTTCCAAGATTCCACGCTACACTCCAAACGCTTCCATTTTTTGATAAGATCGCATTTATAAATCCGGAAACAAATCCCTCACCAGCATCTCTTCCATCATGGCTCTTGAGGCCCTTCTCCGCTGCACTTGACACACTGCTACCGGCGGATTGAGCATTTCCTTTTTGTGAAGACAACCCACTTGCAAAAGTCGATCCTGCTTTCTTTCCGCCACCGCCGTCTGTTGTACTTCCAAGTATTTTGGAAACAAATGAGCTTATGGCACTTGCGATAGATTTATTACTACCTTCGGTTGATTTTAATCCCTGTCCGTGTTTTGTACCTTTATCTGTACCATGCTTTTGTGCGTCGCCTTTACCTTGCGACAATCCTTCATCAGTTGATTTAGATACTTTTGCCCCTGCGCTTTTATTCGCCCCAGCTATGCTTTCTACACCTTTTCTGTGGTTGTCGCCCTTATCCTTGCCGTGTTTCTGAGCATTTGGTTTGTTTTGTGATAAACCTTCATCGGTGTTCTTTGAAACCTTCTCGCCAGCTTTTTTATTGTCATCAACTGTACTTTCTATGCCTTTTTTATGTGAATCTCCTTTATCTTTACCTGCTTTTTCTGCTTCTTTGTTTCCTTTTTTCATTTCAGCAAGCGTTTCATTGACCATTTGTTCGGCCGTTTTTACAGCTTGCTGTCTGGTCATACCCATTGACTGTAGAAACGCAGCAAGGTCTTTCTGATATTGAGATTTCGTTTTTTCTGAGAAATCAGCTGTTTTCTTGAGAACTTCTTCCGTATGGGCTTTCCAACGCTCAATATACTCTTCGTCTGACTCTTCTACTTGAACGATAAAACCGTTCATGTCCGTTAAAAATTTCTTTTGCCGTTCAAAGATTTTCCCGGTTGCAATGTCGATGAGTTTGCCACGCTGATCAAGGTGAGATGCCAGGTTGGATAATGCCTTTTCGCGCTCTTGGGCTGCTTGAGATAGCATCTGGTTTGTTTGCGCCTCTACTCCTGCCATCAATTCGTTGTAATCTTTTAGCTCCATTCTGCCTTGGGCAAGAGCTTGTTCAAAAAGTTTCTGTTTATCAGAATAATATTTATTAGCTGCTTCAACAGATTTTTTATAAGTCTCATTGATACGCTTTACATATCCTTCTGCTTCATCAAAAAGAATCTTTCCTTGCTTATCAGTAATAGATTTTTGAATAGCTTGCAGTTCTTTTTGGGACTGAGCAAATTCTCTTACTCCACCCTCCATCACTTTGAGCGCTTCTTGATATCTTTTTGCAAAATCAGCCGGCATTCTGGAAAGATCATTGTTGTATTTCTCATGAGCTTCTTTTAAGGTATCTAGTGCCTTTTTGTATTCTGCAATATCCTTATCAAATTTCTTAATAATATCATTACCCACTTGTTCCGCTCTTTTTTTACCTGCATCACCGGCAATGCCATAAACATCATTAATCGCATTGATTAATTTCGTCTTTTGTGTTTGCAGAGCCGCAATGACTTGATCCGCCATTTTTGAAAATGCGTCAACAACCTCTTTGGAAGTTGCTCTCGCTTTCTCACCGGACATTGTTTGAAGCTCAACCATTTTTAATTTTGCGCCTTCATAAAGATCGGTATAGCCTTGGACAGCTTTTTTTGTTCCGGCGCTTAGGCCCTCTCCATAACGAATAGCCTGTCTTTCGGCCTCTTCTTGTTTCTTCCGCAACTGTTCTGTCTTTTCATGTGCAGCAAAAAGTCCAAGTCCCAAAGCTCCCAGAGCTGCCGTCACTCCCACAATAGCAAGACCGATTGGACCAGAAAATGCCATCAGTGCTCCAACAGCTGCAGTCAAGGTTCCAACGACTCCAACAACTCCCATTATGGCCACACCGAGCGCTCCTGTTTTAGCAATTACTTCTTGGGTACCAGAGTCAAGGGAATTCCATTTTTCAATAAGCTTGGTAACAGAATTGACCGCTCCCTCAAGTGCCGGTGTGAGTGCTTCTGTTAACTTTATTTTTGCCGTTTCAAGTGCACCATTCATATTGTCTACAGCACCGGCTAGGTTATCTTTCATTGTGGCAGCTGCTTTTTGGGAGGCTCCGTCAGATTCTCTTAAGGCTTGTGTTAACTCTGCAATTTGTTGTGGCCCTGCATCAACCAAGTTTAAGAAGCCCGTCATTGCTTCCGTACCGAATATGGTTTGGAAAGCATTCATTTTCTGTTCTTGAGTGAGGTTTTTTGTAGAATCCCTTAGTACCCTAATTACTTGGTCTAAAGGAAGCATTTTGCCCTCAGCATCTTTGATGTTGATGCCTAATTGTTTCATTACACCAGCCGCTTCATCTGTTGGTGCAATTAAACGTGTCAGTCCCATACGTAACGATGTACCGATCTGTTCAGCCGCCATTCCCCGATCTCGCATAACCACGGTTGCTGCTGCCAGTTCTTCGACAGACATTCCTAGCTGTTTTGCGATAGGCGCAGCGTATTTGAAGGAATAGCCCATGTCTAAAATGGATGCATTAGAACGGTTTGCGGCCATCGCGAATACATCTGCGATATGAGCTGATTTGGAGGCTTCTAGCCCGAATCCTCGGATGGCGGCGGCCATAATTTCAGAAACAGTGGCCATATCTTCTCCGCTTGCCTCGGCTGCAGCAATTACACCAGGCATAGCAGCAATGATTTCATTGACTTTGAAACCAGATGCTGCTAATTGCTCTTGGGCTTGCGCCACTTCGGTGGCTGATTTTGTTGTTTTAGCCCCAAGATCCAAAGCTTGGTCCTTCAACTGCTGAATCTGCTCGGCAGTAGCATCGCTGATCGCTCCTACTCGGCTCACCTGTTTGCCAAATTCCATTCCAACAGAAACAGCATCTTTCATGGCAAACGACAAGGTTGCAAAGCCGGCGCCAGCAGTAATAGCAACAGAACCACCAATATGCTGCATTTTGTTGCCGATGGTGTCCATGTTGGAAGTGAATTTTCCCCAAACAGTGCTCTGTTTGGCCACTTCCCTTTCCATCTGGTTGAGCTTTTGGGTGGTCTGCGTGAGCTCATTCTGTAGAGCATTCAGCTCAGCTTTCGCCTCATCTAATCGAATAGCCAGTTGCTTTGTTTCATTGGCGTCTTGTCCTTTGGCTTGTGCAACTCTTCTATATTCATCTTCCAGCCGGCTCACTACTTGTTGTTGCAACTCAATCTTTTGATTGAGAGACTGAATTTGCAACCCAGCTTGCTTCAAATCATTCCCGAAATTTTCAGCAGCACTGGACGCCACTTTAAATTCTGCATCAACCTTCTGCATAGCTAAAGACAGGGATTTTATATCGTTCTCAAACTGCTTGATGCTCTGATTTTCTTTGAACTCATTGAGCTTTTGATTAGTCTGTGTTAGCTCGTTTTGCATTTTGTTTAGCTCGGCGGTAGCGTAGTTTAACCGCTTTGCTAAATTTTGAGTCTCAGTGGCGTCCTGTCCTTTTTTTGTAGCTGCGTCTTCGTATGCCTTTTTTAACTGATCGACTTTTTGTTTTTGGAGCTCAATTTGTTTCGTTAAATACTGAATTTTAGCCTCTGACTGTTTGAGAGCGTCGCCCCAAACTTCCACACTCGTCCGAGTTGCCGCAAATTCAGATTTTACTACCTTCATTTGCTTGGCAAGAGCGCTCATTTCACTGTTAAACTCTTTTGAGTTTGAATACAACCTTACCCGTATATCTTTTGCCATCCCATCTCACCCCCTAGCCAAGCACTTGGTCAATGTAAACCACTTCATCTTTTTTCACTTCCTGTTTTCTGCGCGCTAAAAGTTGTAAATGATAAACAATATCCATATCGTCGATTTGGTTTTGTGTGAAGCCGATCTCCAACAGTGCGTTATACATGTCGAGAACAGCTTCACGCAGAGTTAGTTTTTTACTTCTTTGCTTTCTTCATCTTGTACTAACAGAGCACTAGCTTGTTCAATGTTGCCAATGACATAGTTCACGACCGCAAAGATTGTTTTAATGACCAATCTTGAGTCCAAACCTTCTTCTAGTTGGTTGACGTCGAATTGATTCCCAAAGGCATCGCAAACAAATTGGAAATATTTATCGAAATCAAATTTTTTACTATCTCCAGATTCGATTTCTTCCGCAATCTCAGACGCTTGTCTGAACAGTTTCCCGGAGATAAAGGCTGGCGTTACAAAACGTTTGTTTTTTCCATCTATTCTCAAGGTGATTGATAATGATTGCATTTGTTCCATCCTCCTTCAAATAAAAAGAATTAAAAAAGAGAGAGATGATTTGCATCTCCCTCTTACGCTCCTGTTTGATTTAATACAGAACCTTCATACACGACTTGATCAAACCATTTGTTACCTTGTGTAAATTCAGTTCCATCTTCCGCTTGTGCTTTCCAACGACCATTATACTGAAGTGGCATGAACTTCAATTTCAGTTTTGCCGTTTGCGGTGATGGCTTTCCTTCTTCCGTTTTACCCTCAATCGGCAACAACTCCGGCTTTCCTTTTAAAAGCCAGTAATAGCGATATCCACCGGTTGATACTTTCGCTCGGAATCCAAGAGCTAGCTCCATCGTTTCATCATGGATGCTGGCAAACTGGACACCGTTCTCAACTGTATGACCGAAGAGCTTCTGCTGAATGTCAAGTGGAAGGTCTGTGGCTTCCATTTCCACATCGATGTCCCCAATAGTATTTAATACCGCATAAGCACTGTTGTCGGCATACACGGTTTCACTCTCCGTCTTTGGATCTACTTTGATACTCACCGCACCTGGTACGGCTTCTGGAGTCGCATATTGAACCCCAGTCGCATCGTCCCTGATTAATTCAGCAATATGAAACATATCAAGACCGCTAATAATTTTACCCATGTTCAACACTCCTATCTAAAAATTTTTTGGTATCGCATCGCTTTATGGTACACACTTACATCTTCTTCATACAGATCAACTGAACTGTATCTCGAATATCCTAGAGACTTCATCACCTTATCGACTTCTTTTGCAATCGGTGTTTCTTTTGAGACGGTTGATTCGTTTGTAAAAATGCTGATCTGAAATCGTACTTCTGACGTGATTGCTTGGTTATCTGCAAACGAATCGTCAGTATTATTAATTTCGTAATAAACAATTCTTGGAAAAGCGTTGACATCTTTCGCTTTTCGATTGTGGAATCCTCCTGTGCAAAGTGAAACTAAGGCTTGATTCGCCTTTAGACCCGCTAATAATTCTGATTTTGCGTCAAAACTCATGGGGATACCCCCTTTAAGCCCTATCAATCATATCCATATACACCTTTTCCATTGCATCCAAAGCCTCTGCTTCACCTTCATCAGCGCCCTTCTCTATGAAGGGATACGGAGGCATTTTGGACGTTCCATACTCAAGGAATTTCGCGCGCCAATCCACTTTTTTATTCGGACCAATAGTCACGAATTTCCCTTCGTTGGTTTCTTTTGGTCTGGAGACGGTGATATTATCTTGGATATGAGGTTGGTCTTTGCCGCTACGATTGACGTTTTCACGCTGATGCTTGGCGATGATTTCTCCGCCCACTTTCAGCGCCTGATTATCTACCTTGTCTATGTCATCAGCAAGTTTCTCAAAAAACTGCTCCAATTCATCGATTCCATCAAATTCAAAGTTAGCCATTGATACCAACCTCATTGCAAATTATCTCAAAGTATGCCTTTGAATTTTTCGCATAATCAAAATCAAGTACTTCAAAAATACGACTATCGCATACAGCTCGCATATCACGCTTCAACTGCTTATTTGTTCGAATAGTGATCTTTCTAGGTGCCTTAACGCCGATAGCACCAGCAATCATAACTTCTGGATTTCTCATACTCCCAACGCCGTCAATGGATCCCCAGACGGTAAAAGCATCTTCCCAGTCACCCTCTACCCAATTGCCTTCACCATCCTGATATTGAACTTTCCTCTGGAAAATGATGCGCTTATTCAGTTTTGCGATTTTCATCGGCGCTCTTACCCTTACCTTTTTCTCTTTTATTTGTGGACTGTTTTATTTCTTCGCCAAGAAATCCCTTGCTTTGCAACTCTTCCGCACGCTCTACATCGTTCGTGAAATACATCGAACCTTTTGGATAATACTCTTTTGTAAACCTATCGATAAAATCATTTACAACAGGGTACTGTTTCATGATGTGTCACCTCCATAATCCTTCAACTGCAATACAATGCTCTCAAAAGCAAAATTCAACTTGTCCATTTTCGCGCTCGGATCGCGATTTTCATAATGAAGCGCCACATACAACATGACGGCCAACTTATAAAGAGCGCTGTCCGATTCAGGAACGCCTGCATTATTCAAATATTCTTTTGCGCCATCAATAAGAAGAGTGAGGATCGAATCATCCTCACTCCCATCGATACGGAGATAATTTTTCAATTCATCTAACGAGAGATTTGACATCGCTAACCCCTCAATCTATTAAGCTTGAGGAGCCACTTTTGCAATACGGAAGGCGGATTTTAGCTTGATTTGATGGTCAAACCAAGCCGTTACAACGAACTGTTCAATACCGGTTTTCACATCTTTGTCCCGCTCATATAGTGCTGCTAAATCATAGTTGAAGTGGGAGTATGAGAAATCACCAACAATTGGATAAACGGCAGAATCACAGAACACGACCGGTTTACCAAGAATTTGTTCCGGTTGCGCTGTATAAAGCGTCGCGTTTCCGTTCGCAAGGGTTTCGATAATATCCGCATAGTCTTGATAACGCACCACAATTTTCGCATTTTCACGATAATCTTCATGTAAATCCGCAATCGCGTTCTTAATAGCTTTGTATAAATTTTCTCCAGTTACTTCCTTGATGCCGGAAGCATAGAAAGACATGTGTTCTTCTCCAGCTTTCGGAGTTGTCGCAAATGCGACTTTTTTCTCTTTTGCAGCCACGCCAGATTGAAGTGCACGCTCTACATACGACACAAGATTTGCATCTGAACCATTGAGAACAGTCTCCGAAATTCCGGCAAAAACCTTGAATTTATAACGTCCGAACGTGACAACATCCCCTGTTTGTTCTAATTCTTTCGCTGTTTCAGTATCATTAATGAAGTCGTCATCATCTAAAGAAAAATCCAATTTCGGAATTTCCAGGTTTGTAATCTGCGTTACAGTCGAAAGTTCACGCAACGGATTTTTCACAAATGGTTCCGTCAAAATTTCTGTAGAAAGAGTTTTTGGCAAGAATTTTTCACCGCCGGTGGAGTTGCGATCACCAAGCGCTGCGCGTACATCAGCTGAAACTGATTTTCCTTGCATCGTAGCACGAATCAATTCAGCTTTAGCTTTAATGGTACGTTCTTTTGGATCAGAAATCGATTTTAAGTCATTGTTTGCTTCAAATTTTGCTTTTTGTTCCGCTTCTAACGCATCATGTTGCTGTTTAATAACATCAAAACGCATTTTTAAGTCGTCACGGGATTTTTGCAACGCTTGAATTTCTTCCATTGTAGCATTCGGATCAATCGCTTTTTCCGCTAACTGATTTTCAACTTTTTGAAGCTGTTGACCAATCGTAGCCAAGTTTTGCTTTAATTCATAAAGTGTTTTCATCTCATCATTCCTCCTAAAATGGTATTGATATAAGCTAAATTTGCCTTCGACTCTTCCGCAATTCGTTTACGAATCGCCATTTCTTCGGCTGAAATGACTGTTTTTTGTTGGTTTTTTCCCTGATTTTTCAGCTGTTTAGGAACGTTTTTGTATTGTGAGAACAGCTCATCGCTGATAGATGCGGCAATTTGACTAGCCTCTAATACGACATCACATAAGCCATGTTCATACGCTTCATCTGCTGAGAGCCATGTCTCAGCATCAAGCATTTCCTGTAATCTTTCTTCTGTGAGCTTGTCCCCGGCTTTTTGTAGGTATGTTTGTTTGACGGAATTGCCGATACGGTCTAAATCATCCGCTACTTTTCGCAATTCTGCCGCATTTCCGTATGTCCAAGTCCACGGATTATGAATCATTAGCATCGCATTTTTTGGCATATGGATGGTGTCACCAGCCATCGCAATGACACTCGCAATCGATGCCGCTAAAGCATCGACATAAACATTGATTTTTGCTTTATGCCGCTTAAGCATGTTATGAATAGCGACTCCTTCAAACACATTCCCACCAGGACTGTTGATATAAAGATTAATGGTGTCTACATCGCCCACCGCATCTAGGTCCTTTTTAAAACTTGCGGCAGACGTATCTGTTTCATCCCATTGATAACTAACAATGTCGCCATAAATAAAAATATCTGCCGAATTTGAACCATCAGCAGACATTTTTATCTCCCAAAACTTAGTTTTTTGTTGCGTTCCCACCCGTGTTCACCCCCTTTCGTTGTGATGGATCCATGCTCATCGGATACAAGTCACCACTAATCCACAATTTGTTACCTTCTGGTTCCGGCGGTAAATCCTCAAGCTGTCGTACCTCGTTCGGCTTCATCCAACCGGAACGAATTGCCTTGGTGTAGTAATCCGATTGCGTAGCCGTATCGCCTCTCAACAAAGCATTTACGTTGAATTTAAAATAAAAACCAGCCTGTCTTTCGGCTGGTGTAAGCAATTTTCGATTAAATTCCTGCTCATATTGACGTACAATGGGCATTAATGTAAGCTGAACAAACTCCCTCATCATCTGTTCCATGCTGGAGTAGCTTTGTCCCTCACTGTCATTCAGCATGTGAACTGGAATGTTGAACACATTCGCTACCCGTGAACGAGTAATTCGCTCTGACGTAAAAATATCAGCTGCAATAAATTTTCTTTCAATCGGATCGATTTCCACGCCCGGTTCTTGGAACAAAATCCCGCCATTATCTCGATAAAATCTCTTAAAATCCTCAATCACTTGTTGCCGCTTCTTTTCATCCACATTTGCTCCATACTTTAAAATAAACGAATTCGGAGCACTCTGCATTTCCTTTAAGCTAAACTCGCGAACTGCTTTGTCAAAATCATTTGTATTCGTTAGAACTTTTATAGGATTAATTCCTTTCAGTCCCCCAGCCCCAATAATGTGCTTAAAATGGAGTATATCCAAGTTGTGAAAATAATAGGTACCGTTGTTTCCAATCACTTGATACCATAATTCACCGTTTTCCGTTTCAATTACAGGCTCTACATAAGCCGGATCCAACGGTGTAAGCCGCTCTACCTGCCCTCGAATATCACGTCCAATTAGCGCATAGGAATTTCCAGTTTGATTCCTTACAGTTTCTAACAATCTAATAAACTCAAACGACGTCATATTCGGATTTGGAGAGTTAATGAGAACATCGGCCGCCTGATTGACGGCTAAATCATAATTTTTATATAGCTTTAACGGCAACATAGCCAAGCTGTTAGACAACCTAGTAATTACACTAAAAATCGTCTCATTTGTGGCCAAAGTGGAGTTGTCAATTCCCCAAAATATACGGCCAAACCAATTGGAAAAGTCAAATCTATCGCCTTTCCAGCCAGTAATTGCCCCTCTGATTGCATTTTTAATCCTTATCACCCATCGCAAAATATCACCACCTTTCTAGGCTCACTTAAGCAAGTCGCTCATCGTAATTACACTAATATTTCCATCACCTTTAGACGCAGTCATTCTTTTCATGACTTCTGTATGAGCGTTTAAAAAAGCCATAAACCCATCAATTTTACGGTATCTATTCTGCTTTGTCGGCAGCCAATTGCCGTTTCGATCTTCTACCAGCTTCACATTATTGATATACCAACGGAAAAGTCTGTTATTGTTGAAGATTACTTTTCCATCTAAAAATAATTCCTTTACATCTTTCAACGCTGGACTTAATGTGATGGCACCTTGCCTTACCACTTCTGTTTTAAACCCGTAATTTTCAAGGTCTTTCACTAAACGGAAAGCATTTGCAGGGTCATAAGTAATCAATTCGATGCAAAATCTTTTGGATTGCTCTATAAACCAATTCAAAACTTTTTCATATTCCACATAATCGCCTTCGCAAATTGTTAAAAGCCCTTCTTTCTCCCACTCGTGGTATGGAATTTTTTCGTTATCGGCAATTACCTTTTTTCTCGGAATCCACGAATGAGATAAAACAAAAATCTCCCTTGTATCCAACCAAAATTCAAGACACGCACTCGTGAAGTCCTCTGTTTGAGAAAGGTCAAAACCGCCGATGCAAGACATCCCCACTAGTTTCTCGATGTCTATCGTCTTATTATTCCGTTTAATAACCTCATAATCCAAAAATGATTGTTCATCTGACTTCACAAAGACGTTTAACCGTTTCGTAATGAAGTCGTTTCGCTCGGCTGGAATGTGCTTTCGAGCGTTCCATTCTTCGATAAGCGTATCCAAGTCAAGAGTAACTCCAATGTTCGGATTCGCTTTAATCCAATTTTTCGGATCTTCAATATCATCGCCTTCATCAACCTCTGCAATAAAATAAAAAGAGCGCTCATCTTCAATGACGCCATCGAGCACATCCGCTGCTTTGCTGTAATAATCAACCAATGGTCCATCGAACTGATACCCAGCCGTTGTGATATAAAGTATTAACGGTTGCCTGCGCGCTCCAGTTGAGTTTTTTATCACGTTGATCAGTTTATAGTCTTTGTACTCATGAATTTCATCGAAGATAGCAAGATGTGCATTCAAACCGTCTAATTTCTCGCTATCGGACGCCTGTGGTTCTATTTTGGAGAAGGTCTTATCATAGTGAATAGCATCTCGAAGCACACGGAAATGTTTGGACAATAAATGAGATGCCTTAATCATTTTCTGACATTCATCAAAAATTACCCTTGCTTGCTTCATACTGTTGGCCAAAAGATAGACGTCAGCACCTTTTTCTCCATCTTTCGAACATCCGTAATTCGCTAATCCGGACACTATTGTTGATTTTCCGTTTTTTCGCCCAACAAACACAAGACCTTCTTTAAAACGACGAAGACCTGTATCTTTGTGTATCCAACCGTACAAAGAACCAATAATAAAATGCTGCCATACTTGTGCAACCAAGCTTTGAAAATTTCCTTTTGACGGACGACAAAATGTTTCAATGAATTTAATCGGGCGATGCCCTTTTTCTTCGTCAAATATCCAAGGAAAATCTTTTGTGCCTTGTCGCTTTAAATCATTTAGATGTCGTTTACAAGCTAACTTTACTTTTTTACTTGCAATAATCTTTCCTTTAACCACTTGTTCCGCGTACCAAGTGGTTAACAGTTTTTCTGATGGTTTCGTCAATATGACATTAGAATCTTTCAAAATCATCCACTTCCACCACCTCCGCGACTTTCTTCTCGGAGGCTGGTGTTAATTTCAGTTCAGCTTGAAGCTTCCGCTGCTGCTCAACGATCTTCAGGATCTTGTCAACCGACTTGTTCTCCCGGAACATTTCCTGAGAGCCGTTTTTGAAGAGTTCCATAACACCGCGTTTCTTGATGTCCTTCATATGCTCCTGCTTGAGTTGTTCCAAGAGAACGATGTTATCCACGATCATGAGGGTCCGGTCGTTGAGGTTGTTCTCCTTCTCTAGTTCCTGGATGAGAATCTGGAACAAATTCTTCGCCTCTTTATTCTTGATGATCTTCTTCGGTTTAATGGTTTCTTTGTCCATCTCACCACCTCCCCCTCCTTGTTTTATACCCCCCTCGCGTATGGAATTCATCCGCGCGCGAAACGAAGGGCCGCGGCCGGTCTGGCGACCTCCTGCCCCCACTTTTTGGGGTAGGGGGGATACCCCCTAGGTTATCAACGGGTTGGCTTCTGACTTGATAACCCTTACTTTCCTTGGCTTCTTTTCCTCTTTTGCCTTCTTTCCTTTCTCTGGATGCTCCTCATTGTGACAGGCATTGCAAAGACTCTCCAAGTTTTCCGGGTTCAATGCTTTCGCCGGATTGTCTTGGAGATGTTCTTTATGGTGAACTACATCAGCCGCTCGAAGGATTCCTTTCCTCAAACACCGCTGACACAAGTAGTTGTCCCGCTTGAGGACATATTCTCTGCATTTACGCCAGGCTGCACTGTTGTAGAATTTCTTTGCTTCTTTATTGCGTTTGTACTTGTCGTAATATTGCTGTTGATTCATCGTCTTCTACACCATATGGAATCATTTGAATTCAGCTTAAACAAATGCTTCAGCTTTGTTTTGAATCTTTGAATAAGCGTTCTCCGGCCACAACCTGATGGAATTCCTAAACATGTAAAGTCTTTGGCTTGTGATAGGCCACAGCCGCAGACATAATTAATCACGTCTTGTTCAGATTCTTTAAATGGATTGCTTAGCTTAATTGCCTTGCAAACCGGTGAACCATTTTCATAATCTCCATACTCAATTTCAATATTAGGCAGTCCAAGATGTTTTTCGTCTTTCGTACGCCAATCGAACGATACCCTTACTTTTTTAGTGATTTCCTCCCCTTTATAAAACACACGTGGCACACTTCCGTACTCATCTAATTCAATTACGAGCAGTTTATCTTTCATTCATATACATCTCCTTCACTAGAATTTTCGTAAACCATGTTATCCCTCCAAATAAAAAAGCACCCTAATTGGATGCTTCATAACGTTCCCGTAATTGATTCATTTCTTGTTTGTTCCGCTGGACTAATTCATCTATGCGACGAACGATTTGTTTTACCTTATACTCATTCGGAGTTGTTCTCGCTTTAGCCCATAACTCATTTATCCTGTCCTGCCTTGCCCTAATCTTTACATTAGTGTAGAACGAATGATATTCATGTTTGCAGTTAGGACAAATAAAATAAGCCAACTGAATATCACGTTCAATGATTCTTGTTTGCAGATTGACTTCCAATTCATTCTGGCAGTAATCGCATTTAACGTTGGACATTGGCCCTTCACCTCACAAATAAAAAGCACCCCGAAGGATGCTTTGCTTAGCTAAATTGTTCTACCCATTTCTTTCTCTGTTCTACCGTGCGTTTTAGCTGATCTGCATACAATTTTGGAATCTGTTTGATATGCTCCAAGGAGAGCATTATTTTTTCAAAATCATAATTAGAAATAAATGTGTATATACTCATATCTTCTTTGTCATTCAACGAGTATTTGGTAATAACCTTTACTTTTCCTTCTTCCAAAGAATATACATAGTATTCATTATCATCATATCCGATAATAGGACCGCGTACAGTTAAAAGATCAATTTCAGGATGTGAAAAATAAATCCCTTTGCTCTTGATATATTGAATAAAGGGATCTAACTCTTTTAACTTTTTTAAAAATAGATCATACTGTTTTTCCATTAACGTATAATTTTCGTCCTGTAACGCTTTTATAATTTCATCATTTTTCTTTAGGTACTCTTCAATATCTTGGTTTTCTTTATTTAACTCCATTCATAAACCACTCCTTTCGTCCTACTCAATACGACAAAAGGAGAGGTTTTCCTACATCGCTTTTTCGTCAAATTCCGACATTCGTACACACCGCACAAATGGACAGGAAACAAGATATGGCACTTGCCACTTCGCCCATATGCAGTTTTTGCACTTATGGCGTTCGTAGGCACGTTGGGCTTTTTCTTTGTCGCTGTATGGATACATAACCATAAACCTCACTTCATGCTCTCGTGGTAGCTTCCATTACATGAGCTTATTGTTTCCTGTTTTGCGTTTTTAAATTCACTGCAAATAAAAAACGCCACCCCGATCGGAGTGACGCCCTGCTTCAAAATATCTCACGCTATCATCATATCATGTCCGAAGCAAAATAATCTGTCATCTTTCTGCCAAAAATCTGCCTTTTTTCTGCCACAAATCTGCTATTCGTCCCTTGCCTTTAACAATGGATTTCTAGTTTCTTTCTTTTATCGTTGATCCGAGATAGTTGCATTATTATTAAGTGCACTTAATAGAGCAAGATTGTCATATGGAGGACCAAATGTTGTACCTGCAAGCAAAACAATATCAAATTCATTCGGTGGGGTTCCCCATGAGTTTCCTAAGAAGGTTGTGAATGCACGGTCTACTAAAAATCCTCCTTTTGTATTGTAAACCACATTATTGTTAATAGGACCTGTCACATTCGGATTAATATACATTCCTGTCCTTAAAGAATGGAAAGTATTATTCATCACCGAAATAGCAAGGCCTCCTTGAGATACAACGGCTCTGTTAACAACCCAGCTGCTCATAGGCAATGGTTGAGGTGGTCCGTAAATGGTATTATTGATGATCGTCGTGTTATTCCCGCCAATTTGGATAAATTCTTTTTGATAAGGAATATCGCTTGTCATTGTTAAACCATCGATTGTCGTATTCGGCGCAGTAATTAGCATTGCAATAATGTCTGCTTGTAAGAATAGAAGGGTACCTGGTTCTCCTTTTAAAGTAATTCCAGCCTTATTGACGACAATTTGTGATGTAATTGGATACGTTCCACTTAGAATATGAACAGTTCCACCTGGATTCACCGCGGCAATTCCTTGAGGAATGGTTCCAAAAGGATTTGCTCTACTACCATTTCCACCAACAGCACCAGCTTGAACATAAATATTATCCAAATCAACGACCTGATTTACGGCTTGATCAAGAGCAGCTTGGACACTAGCAACGGAAGGGTAACCTAAAGCAGGCCGATTATCAAGCAATTGCTGGGCAACATCGTTTTTAGCTGTTTCTGATAATGTGTTATATTCTGTAAGATCCAATCCAAGCAAAGGATTTTCGATGGCAGCTCTCATTTCCGGAACAGTTGTTGCGGCATTCACAGCAGCTAAACCGACAACTTGATTTACGGCTTGGTCAAGAGCAGCTTGGACACTAGCAACGGAAGGATAACCTAAAGCAGGCCGATTATCGAGCAATTGCTGAGCAACATCATTTTTAGCTGCTTCTGATAACGCGTTATATTCTGTAAGATCCAATCCAAGCAGAGGATTTTCGATGGCGGCTCTCATTTCCGGAACAGTTGTTGCGGCATTCACAGCAGCTAACGCAATGTCTGCTGGCAGAGGTCTATGCACTTTCACGATTTGCATATTGGTACAACTACATGTCACCCTCACCTGTTTCATATTTGTTCTTTTCTTATGTTCTGACAATATATTTCACCTACTTTCCACTTTATTAAGATATTTCAATATATGAGCAGAATCATAAATTAGTTATAGGCTAAGAGTTTATATTATCAAAATCAGACGATTTAATATTCGGAGAATGAGATAACCGAATGGAGATATTCTCTCTGGATCACGAATCGGCTGCACAAAATTCATTGTTTATACACCTCGATCCGGAGAGCAAAAGCAAGCTTATAAAAGTCGCGTGATTTTATGCGATAATATTTGCTCTCGCTCATTCCCATCTCATTGTAGAGCTCGTAGCTGTACATTTTCCTCACCTCATGGATATCTTGTCCACCATGAATCGAGAACTGTCCTTCACGCACCGAGGAAACAGGCACGAAACAATAAAAGAAGCTTGCCATTTTGCCCATACACACGTTTTGCATTTATGTTTCTCATATTCCTCTTTCGCTTTTTCTTCTTCTTCATCGTATCGTTCCATGCCTGTCACCTCGCTTTCTGATTTAGCACATGTTTTTGTTAGAATACCTATTGATAGCATAATAAAACGCCACCCCGATCGGAGTGACGCTAGGTAAAAAAGCCTTTTGTTGGGAAGTTTCACCCTGCTTCAAAATATCTCACGTTATCATCATAGCATGTCCGAAACAAAATAATCTGTCATCTTTCCGTCATTTTTCCTTCATTTTTCTTTCAGTTTTCTGTCAAAAAATAAACACGCCAAAAAGATGGCGTGATCTATCCAGTAACCTCAACTTCTTCAATTACAACAGGTTCAGTCAACCAGCTTTCAACTTTTAGGTTTGGTTCCGCCTCTTTGATCCTTTGAAAATCGCTGTCTATACTTATTACAGTTAAATTATGCGCAAGTGCAACTGATGCTATCCAAAGATCGTTCTCGCTGATTCCCGCATCTTTTAGAGTGTATTTTCTTTTTTTCTTCTTTTCCTTTGGCCCGAATTTTTCTAACACTTTTGCTTTTAATTCACCATAGTATCTTGCAACACTTGGATCGCATCTTATAATTTCAATTTTACTGAGAAACTCACTAACTTGAAAGAGATTTTCTGTAGTTTTCTCTGACCTATACGCCATAAAATATAGCTCTGACTCGACAATAAAGCAGGTTTTAATGTGTTTATGATCTGTTTCTCTTAGTTTCTGAGCCATTACTGGATCGTTATCTAGGATCCTACTGCAATGATTGGTATCTAGCAAATACATCTTAGTTGAATTTAGCCTCTATTCTGTTCTTATACACGTCTTTTAGGCATTCTTCAAAATCATCCCCTTGCCAAGCACCAAGAAATCTCAGCAAAGGGTTAGCAGTAGGCTCCTCTTTATCCAGCAATAACTCTAATCTCGGTTGTGGATTAACAGTTATACAGTGCCACTCATTATTTTTTACTTTCTTCAAAACCTCACTGTAATAAACAATCATCGATTCTACTGTTATTATTTCATTTGAAGGAGCATCATCTGGAAGACCCTTTCTAGCCTTTTTCCATGGATCTTCTTCATGCGTTAAAGCTTCCAATTGATCAGCATTATAACAACCGTAAATTTCCCAAATGGTGTCTAGATGCTGTTTCTCACCATCTTCTAAAGAAAGTTGTTCTGTATTTGTTTCCGTTATTGGTAGATAACCATACTCCCTGTACCAATCATAAACTAAGTAATTCACAGGTCCGTGCGACCAAGCTTGGAACGTACTATTTGGAAACAATGGTTTTCTTTTTTTGACCAAATACCAAGCTTGCGCGTAGAAAAGAATTTTTTGTAACTTCTTAGGGGTTATTTCATATTTTGTTCCTGGCTTACTTAACCCAATGAAATATTTAGCAGCGTCTAGAATATTCATATTATCCCCCCCTGTCCCGTTCCTTACTTCTATAAATAAATAATAGTAATAATTGGGTATTTTATCAATAATAAACTATTGCAAAAACATAAAAAATCTTATATAATACCATATCTTGTGTTTTTAATTAAAAACAATACTATATATTGTTATAAATAATGAAGCACCTTAAACAGGTGCCTCTTCTTCTTTGTAAACTTCAATCCGTAAAGCAAAAGCCAATTTATAAAACGCCTTCTCACGGATACGGTAAAACCTTGATTCACTGATTCCCATTTCATTGTATACCTCATAATCATAAGGCTCTTCCAATGTCATATATCGCTTAATAATCAATTCCCGCTCCATCTTGTTCAATCGATTCACCGCGCGGCGTATTCTCTCCATGTACTCATCGCGTTCTCGTTCGAAGTCTACTTTTTTGATTGCCGCGCTTTCTGTAGATGAATGAAAAGCATTCGTGTTGCTTGGCGGCACGAGAGAGTACGTTTGCGTCACGCGTGGCAGGAATTCGTCCGGAACCGTCAACATATACATGCGATATTTTTCAAGTGCTGCCTCTACTGCTTCTTTTGTTTTTTCTCCGTCCGTGTCACGCAAAAAAGACAGTTGATAAAACCGTTTGCCCACTCGGACCCCTCCCGTGTATAATATGGTCGAGGAACGATATTTTACCTTCATTCTTTTCTCTTTTGACCGGGAGAAGTCCGGTCTTTTTTATTTAGGTCCGGAGCTTATAATTTGCAATTCTGCGTTGCCGTCGGATCATATTGATTCACAAGCTTATATCCTTGCAACTGGTACTGTCTTACTTTCCATTTTCGCTTCGTTCTGACTTCCTTATGTGTTTTTGGATGGCGCAAGATGTAGATCATTCCGCTCCTCCTCACTCAACAAAATCGAAGATACTCATTTGCTCGAAGTTTTCAGGTATTTCCTCTTTTGTTTCACTTTCAAGCGTTTCCGTTTTAAAAACGGCCTCGTTTGTTTCATTTTCTTCCGCATTCACTTCTCTAAAGTCCTCAAACCAGTGCAACGGAAAGCAGCCGATGCACTTTTCTAATTGCCGATCACGAAACACATACGCATGTGTTCTTGCTAGCTGCAAATAATACATTCCTAACTTAACCTGCTGGTATCCTCGTTTTCTCCAAATGAGCTTTGCCGCATAGATTTTTGAACTGTCCAATACCGGAACATTGTCCACAGCTGGCTCCGGTGGCCATTCGTCTTCTTGAACGATTTGAAATAATGATTTATGAAAACATCCTTGATGGGCACTTGTCTTTGGAAGCTTTGAAACGTAATAATGATCGGGACCGTTTGAGAAGAGAAAATACTTTTTTCCCTGCTCAAGAACGGTGGATACGCCTGTATCCACGCAAACTCCTTGCAACAAGTTTTTCACCTTCTTTTACAACTCAATTTATCTTTTTTGTATACCTTGTGATATCTGTCCGTTTCAAAAAGTCCCACTAGTACATTTAATGTTTATAAACATTTATAGGAGGTGATTTTCCATGTTTTGTCCTAGACCAGTTATATGTCCACCTAGATTTGCGGTGCGAGACTGTTTCATTCCTCGTGTAGTCCCTTTTATCCATCCAGTTGTACACATTAATCGTCACAATATCGTCAATGTTCCTAGACATATTGTTGCTCCTATTACAAGAAACGTGGTTGTTGATCCTGGATACCCTACTCATTGCTGTTAATCCCCACGAATGCCCTACTTTTATTTAGTGGGGCATTTTGTATAATAACTAAGAAGGAAAAGACGATTTACACATTAATGAATAATATATGTGTCACAGACGAAACGAACTGTTCATTAAGCAGTTTTGCTTTCTTTTCTTTTTAACTGTTCAATCAATTCCTATTAATTAACAAGTGCCTGGGTTACTTCATACAATATTCAAAAAAATGGAGTTGTTCTTCATGGTGAAATGGATTGACGTATCTACATCACAACATCAATTAAAACTTTTTGATGGAAATAGGCTTATAAAAGCTCACCCAATTGCAGTTGGAAAAATATTGACACCAACACCTTCCGGGACATACACGATTATCAATAAACAACGTAATCCCGGCGGACCATTTGGAGTGCTTTGGATGGGATTGTCAAGACCTCATTATGGTATACACGGAACAAATAACCCAGCTTCAATCGGTAAGAATGTCTCACATGGATGTATTAGAATGTTTAATCATGATGTTCTAGAATTATCATCTAGAGTTCCAATTGGTACTAGGGTTTTTATTCATAAATGACAAGGCTGTCATCCTGCTCATCTCATGTTTTGCCTTGCAATCTCAAACACTCGCTCCCTATCCTCAAGCGATCGCCATACCCAGTGTTTTCCCTTTTTCTCGTACAGATCGAACCAATACTGCTCAAAATCCGTACGCTCTGTATATCCAGCGTGGGAACGGCCATCGTGATACAACTCTACACGGACCCACTTGTATACGTCGTCACACCGAATGATCGCTGCGTAATCGTCGCTTGTTCCCCATTCCCAGTCTTTCATATATCCAAGCACTTCCCAGCCGGGAAAAACGCTCTGTATCCTTCTCAATGTTTTATCATCGACCTTCTCATCCTCAACAAAATCGAAAATCGTCAGCTGGTTCATTTATTCCCTCCTTTCGGGAGCAGTTTGTTGCTGCTCCTCTAGTGGAACAATAGTGATTTCCACCCTTGGTGTCTCGCTGTACCATTTGGAAATATGTAAGTCTACCACCTGGCTGTCATCCTTCCAAATGACGTTTTTGAGTGCATCCTTTATGGATTTCGCATAGTTATCTACATCCGGTTTACTTGTCGGACGCAGCTGACCAGCTTCGGCCGATGCCTTTTTCTTTTTGCTGAAACTTTTCAAGGTAGGCTTGTACACCTTAACAACAAGAGATATAGGTCCCTCGAGTAATTTTTCAGGACGATGTTCAGAAGCTACTAATTTCACGTATTCCTTGAAATTTCTCGATTTTTTCGGGTCATACATCCGGATATGACCGTCAATCATGGTTGCTCGAGGTCGGCCCTGTGCGACAGGCTCGCCATAGACAGTGAAGCTAATCATTGTGTCTTCACCTCATTTAGTTATTTAACATGTACCATCCGTAGAACATTGCAAGTACGATAACAATTCCGAATATCCATTTCAATAGAGGAGGCAGTGATTCAAAAATGATGACTGCACCAAAAAATATCAACGCAATGATCGATAATAATGTGAGCGCCACTAAAACGATTAATATTTCTATCACAGTCATCTCACCACCTATCAAACGCCTATATTCGCCTTGTGCAGCGTTTTTTTCTCGTTCCAATAATTATTTTACATTCTCACAAAAAATGCTCGAAATTTGTCGAAATTTGAAGAGAGATAGGCATCATTGTTTTGCTTTCTCGGTTGCCAATACAAATCGCAACGTGTAGTAGGCCAAGTCGTAAATAGATTTACCTTCATCCTCTGTGATTCCCATATCGATGAGTTGACGAATCATCATTTGACGTTTGAGTTCCTGGGTGTATTGAACCTTTTCATAGAGGATGCCCATCAGCAACATACCTCCTTTTTCAATCGTTCTTTTGCTTCACGAAGCCGTCTTCTGAATTCGATCATTTCCTGCTCGAATTCGTGTCTGGCACGTTCGGCATGTTCGCAATCGCAAGCCGTCACCAAGCACGCGCCGTTTGCTACTTTTGTGTATAGCTGACCCGTCCCGTTACATTTCACGCATGTCATTGTTCTTACGCCCCCTTTAATCTGAAGTCTTCCCCCTCAACTTCGTGGAGATATGGACCACATTGTCCTATCAATCTACTTGCTGCAGCATATCCGATTTTTTCGCTTAACGTTCCGCGATCTTCGTTGCTATTAAAGACGATTGGCCTTTGCTTCCGATAACGTTCGTTGATAATTTGGTAGTACAACGCTTCTTTCGCTTCCGACCATTTTGCCTTGCCTATGTCATCCCAAACTAAAACATCTGCATCAATGGCACCTTGCAGGAGTCGATTGAGCGTTTCTCCCTCATCGTTCATCCTTTTAGCTTGAGTGAGCTCGTCCATGAACGAAACATCAGAAACCACTAGAACATTGAATCCATCTTTGATAAGGCGTTTTGCAAGAGCGATCTGCAAATGCGTCTTCCCGATCCCAAAATTGTTATGTTGTTGTTTAACAACGGACCGTTCCTCGATTGGCAATTCTCTTAGGCGCTGTTCGCCAACTTTGGCAATGAAACCCAAATTTTTGTCAGACAAAATTTTCTTTGTTGTGCCATCCTCTTGCTTGATAACAGCGAATTCGTTTAGGTAGCTAATGGTCGCATCATACATATCTTGCTGATACTGCGTCGATCGCTTGAAACTTTCAAAATTCGCATGGATAAACTCATCCGGAATGAGCGCTTGCTTGAACCGACGTTTCCATGCTTTTCTTTCCCGGCATTCACACGGCTTTGCAAATTCATAACCTTCCTCATCCTTATAGAAAATGAATTCCGTATCTTTACATTGGGAACATTCGTATTCATCCTCCCCAGGCTTTTCGTGCTGCTTCGGCTTCTCGGAGGATTTGCTCATAAGACTTGCCTTCTTTTGCAGATCGGCTAACACCTCTGCGATGCTTGTGAACCGTGCCATTAGTATCCCCCTTATCCAAATCTTCAATGGTTTTAATCCCCTGCTTTCTCCATGCGTTCAATTTGTTGTAGACAAACTTCCATGTCTTTCCGTTTCCTCGTGCTGCATCTTTAATGGCTTCTACAATCATTTCTTCTGGATTAGTAAAGCCAAAATTATCGATAACGTCTTGTATGTCTTCACGGAGAAATTCTGTAATATCTTCTTTCTCCAAAATCTTGCTTTTTTGAAGAAGGTCTAAAATTTTGTCCACAGTATATTCATCATCCTCTTTATTAATTTTTTTATTAATTATTTCTTTTATATCTTTTATATCTTTATTAGATAGGCCAGATGTGGCACTTCTCTCGGACAAAAATGGCACTTCTCTTTGTTCAGAAATGCCATATTTGGCACTTCTCTCATCATGAGATAGGCCATTTTTGTCCTCTCTCTCATCGAGAGATGTGCCATTTTTGGCACTTCTGTTTTTATGGATAAATTTCTTTGATTTCCTAACTTTGTAAATCTCACCGTACGGAGCACGAACCGTTTCGATGTAACCTTCATCTTTTAGTCGAGCAATATTTCTTTTCACGGTCCGTTCGCTTCCACCAAGTTCCGCAGCGATTTCTGCAAGTTTCACAGGTTTGCCGCCGAGTACGATGCCCCAAGTCTCACCTTCTTCCTCTATTTCCTTTGTGACTTTAGAAATGAGCCACAAAAACTCCCAAATTGCTGATCCAATCCTTTCTCTATGCTGCGCTGTCAGTAAACCTGAATAAACAGGGAAGTAAAAACTTTCGGGCATCGTATCACCTCGGCTTTCCTATTTCTTTACACAAATCACATATCGACCTTCTACACGAACCGGCTTCAAGCCGGGATGGCTGCGCTTGATATATCCCTTGATGTACTCGATGTAGAGTTTCTTGTTGCCAGCAGCCATCCAACGGAAACAATGTGGGATAACAATTCGGTATTCCATCATTCGATGTCAAAGCTCTCCTGTTCGAAAGCAATTGGTTTTTCCTCTTCTTTCGGCTGTTCTTCCTCTGCAGGAACCTCAAATGCCTCTGCGTCAATGTACTCAACGCGTTTTGGTTCTTCCTTGAAACTCGAATGAACTGTTTCATCAGCTGCAATATGATTCTGAATTTCTACGCTGATTGGCATATATTTGATAAGCTGTTTGATGACCGTTTTCTTGGCCATAGATTCATAGTGATCTTTCCAAGGGCCGTAAATTTCACCGTTCTTGTTTCTTGACTTACTGAACTTATCTCGGATCTGATTGATTTGTTCCACACTCATGACCGTGAAGGCATAACCGCCATCTTTGAAACGAGCATAAGCATAGAAGCATTTCAGGTTTCCGCGTTCCCCGTCAAGCTTTGGTTTGTGGTAAAGCTTTTCATTCAGGCCATATTCAAACTCGAATTCATCATTTTCATAGACTTCATTTGCCACAATACTTGTCACTTGGCCGGATCTTCTCACCAATTCGATCAGGCCCTTATATCCAATAACAAGCTGAACTTCTTTCACCCAATATTCTTTTCCGTCCGGCCCTTTCTTCTTGTTGTTAAACGGCACCAAGTAACAAGAGCCAAAGGCATCAGGTTCAAGGCCTACTTGGGCTGCTTGCATCACAGCACCAAGTAAACTTTCAGGTGTGCAATCACGAAGTGCCGGATTTCTTCTAAATTCCGTGACAGCCAAACGGATCAAGCGATCAGCGTTCAAGTGTTTTGGCAGCGCCATTTCAAATTGTGGCTTGTATTCCATCATCAGATCCATCAGGGTTTTTGGTTTGTTTTCTCCTTGTTGGGCAAGCTGTTTTTGTTCTTGCTTTGCAATTTCTGTTTTCAACTTATCCGCTTGTTTAGTTGCCATGATTTTTCCCCTTTCCATTACTGTTTTTTAAATTGATTTGCAGCCGGGCAGGTGGCCCAATGTGGAACCCTGCCCGAAACAATTTCGCCTTCATCCGAAACAAGCACTTTCTTTTCAGGATCACACGGCATCGCTTTTCCATTCGGCGTTTTTACCCAAACGATTTCAGCACCGCAACCTTTGCATTTTGCCAAAGCAATTCCCCCTATTTGACCACGAATTGCGATTTTCGTCCTTCGGTGACGTACTTTGCATAGATATCAGGGTGATCTCTTTTCAGGGCATCTTTATCGAATTTTTCAACAGTGTAACGCGTCCAAGTGATCTTCCGCCCAGCCACGAAGCCATATTTCTTTTCACCCATATAGCTTTTGATCTCGTTTTCGATGGCCTTCTTTTCTTCCGTCAATTCATCAATCATAGCCTTTAGTTCATCCCGTCTTTTCAACTTTTCGGCAAAGTATCCCGGCAAATCAATGCTTTCTTCAACGTGTTCAGGATACATGGCGGCCAATAGATCACTTGATGCTTGGGATCCATCGAAGGCCGGAGGAACTTTAGGGATCACATGATTGTTCCAAAACTCATAGGCTTTCCGTTCAAGAATGGCAATCAGTTCATCATCCCGTTCGATCTCAAACATTCTGAACTTGTTTCCACCGATTAAAACGGCCAAGTGCCACTTCTGAAAGCCCGTTATGGCCATATACCATTGACATTGGACAAAATAAGCATCTGGAACACTTTCTTCATTCCATTGATCCTTCAAATATTCACTGGCCGTTTTGCATTCAAGTCCTTCTTTCCGGCCTACAATCAACCGATCCACATTTGCCAAGAAGTACGGATATTTTTTATGTCGCAAGATGGCATTTCTTCTTTTCACTTTCAGGCCCGTTCTTTTGCTGAATTCTTTGGCCACCACTTCTTCAAGCACCGTGCCCCAATATGCTGCTTCCCCGGCTTCTTCTTCCGGCAGTTCACCGATCTTATCAAGATAAACTTGCATAGGACTTTTATATTTGTTTAGGCCCACGATTGCCGCAATATCCGAACCACCAATCCCTTTCCGACGAGCCTGCAGCCATTCTTCATGGTTCATTTCACTTGTGTTTGTGAGAACAACAGCTTCCAAGCTTCTCCCCTCCATTTGATTTTTGGTGGAGATTCCTTTATGATGAAGATAGTTACCTCAAGGGAAAGCCCCCTTCATCCCTGAAACGTCTCACCCCCCAGTGAGGCGTTTTTTATTCAGCGATTTTGCGTGTAGCGCCTAACACTTGAATGAGATACTGATGAATGTTTTCTTCAAGAACGATCTCCCCGTCTGGAAACTCATAGATGACATCGCCGTAAAGGATCTCGTCGTTGAAAGCGTCAATTCCCCAATGAGGGCTTTTAAGCCGAACCGGACGAGTCATCGAATTTTCAACTTGCATGGATTCGCCCCCTTTTTCTATTGAGTTTTGTGAGCTTTTGTCGAACAGAAAAGTAGGTCCGACCGAGCTTTTCAGCCAGCTGCATTTTTGTCATATGGTGCTGGTTCATGAGGATGAATTCCTCTTCCTCCTTCGTCCAGCGCCGCATCACAAGTGTTTTCTTTTTCTGCTTTTGCTTTTGTGCTGGCTTTTTCTCTGCCACTTTCGGCTGCCCACCCAATTTCTTCCCCAGCTCCTGCATCCGCTGTCCGATCGGGCAGCTAGAGCAAACGTGAATACTGGCGTTAGTTGCTGAACGAAACTGGCAGCCCTGGCACTGATCGAGGAGCCTGGCGATCTGCAACCGGATGAGTCTTTTCTCCTCCCGTGTCACTTCTCTCCCACCTTTCGCATAGATATTTAATGTGCCTCCTTGCGTATGGATTAGTAATGTGATGGATGTGCTAGTGCACATCGTCACAGCTAGGAGTAAACGTGATAGGTGAGGATGGGCACCCTGTTTACTCCCAGCCATGACGACAGGCACTAGCCTGTCTTGTTATCAAGATTTGAATATGGTAGAATGAAATTACTGCATGGTAGGCATCGCTAGACGGCTAGTGTTGGAAGTGCTGGCCGTTTTTTCTTTTTGTAAAAAGCGCTTGTAAAGTTCCTCTTTCGCTTTTAACTCCGTAGCCATAAGGAGAGCTGGATTTTCTCTCATTTCCTTGCACCATCTACGAACCTCTGAAACTTTCATTAGTCGGCTTGCAGTGAAACAAACACTCATTGTTCATTCCCCTTTCTCAATTTGATGGAACTAATGACCGCAATATCCACGCCGCGCTCCTTCAATATCTCGACGAGCTGCACTAATTGATCATGCTCCTCTTTCCGTTTGATAAGCTCGTCCCAATCGCGTTTACAGCGAAGGAATTCCTTCACCCATTTCTCCGCCTCGTCCAAGTCGCGCCCGAACTGAGCCACACGAGCACGGGCAAGGCAATAGTCGCAGCAATCGAGCAGTTTGGCAGCACGTTGCATATCACCTGGGAGGACGTTCATGATGCCAGTCCCTCCTTTTGCAACAGAAGCCGGAATGTCTCTCTCCCTTTCGGCGTAATCAATGTCTGAACGTCCGCTTTTCCGTTTCGAGCAAACTCCTTCAATTCAAATAATTCCGGCACATACGGCGCATAAGGGTTGAGTTTCCCTTTCTGATCCCGATAAACAAATTTGTTTTGCAGAAGCCAATTGATGAAGAACCGCTCCTTGACTTTCAGTTCTTTTGCAGTGTCCCGGAAATTCGTCAAAAGATTCCGATCAACCAAGGCGTCAAAGTAATCCGCTTTTGGTTTCATGACAGCTATCTGTTCGTTCTGCTTGCGGACGGTTTGAAGAATACCGCGGAATAACATTTGTGTCTGTTCATCAGCGAAAGGCAAGTAGGTTTGGATGAACAAGTCATCGTTAGCAACATAGCCGCCCGTTTTTCTGATTGTTGGAAGGACTACTTCAAATATCCACTTTTCAAATTCTTCAGCCTTCTGTCTGATTTCTGGGTTTTTGCTTTGATCGGCCGCTTTGACTATTAATCGGTATATATCTCTTTCTGGGATAACTTTCACCGTTTGTTCTCCGCCGTTAGTAAGGATGCGGTAAGTTACCGCCCCCTTGCAGTGGTTTGAAATTGCTTCATGTGGTCGGCTATACCCCAATACTTTTGCAACATCATTGCCAACAGCGTGCGGGTTGTTGTTAATCTCGACGAACCGAACATCCCCAAACATCGGATGATTAAAAATCTGTAATTGATTCATCGCTTCTCTCCTCTCCATGCCTGTCCAAGTTTCTTTCTAAAAAGAAGCTTTAGAGGGCGAATTCAGATTTCATTTTGTCAATATAGAACTCATCCACACTGGGCAGTTTCGTTTTCGTTCACCTCCTTTGCTCGCACCAGATTTCCGTTTTCCAAAACCAACTCTCCGCGTTCCAGTGCAGCCAAAATGCGAGGAATGGATATTTTCATGAAGAATTTCGTCATTTCTTTCATGGTTTCATTACTAATAGCAGGTCGATTGCTTTGAGTTGCTATCATTACTCCTCTCCTCTCTGTTACTTATGACGCGTTTTCTTGTTTCGTTTTCGAAACTTGAGGTTCAATAAAAAACTCGTCTGCACTAATACCTAGAGTCATGCAAATTAAGCGAACCTCACTCAAAGAAAAGTCTCCCCCGGTTCCGTTTAAATTTTGATTAATCGCGTATCTTGATTTATTGAGTAATTTAGCCAAATCAGCTTGTGTCCAACCAATTTCATTTAAGTATGCCTTTAACTTCGTATAAGGAGCATGACGTCTTTTTACTTCATCCACGCTGTTCCCTCCTCTTGTTTCGTAATCGAAACTTAACTCTGATTAAAATATATCATCTATGAGTTTCGAAATCAACTACTTTATTAAAAATTTTTTATAAAAAATATGGCGGTATCGAAACCGATATGGTATAATTTGTTTAGATGTATCTAAACATAATCGAAAGGTGCATAAAAATAATTGAAAGAAGGTGAATAAAATGGCGTATTCGTTTGGTAAAAAACTAAAAACATTAAGAAAATCAAGGAATTTAACACAAGAAGGATTGGCAAAAGCTCTCAATACAAAATATGGAACAAATTTCAATAAAGGGATGATTTCTAAATGGGAAAATGATAGAGAAGAGCCAAGAATCGATTCAGTTCGCTATATAGCCGATTTTTTTAATGTTTCATTAGATGAAATTCTGGGATTAAAGGATAATGAAGTAAACATATATGAAGTGGTAGAGAATGATTTCTCAAACATTGTAAACCTTCCTATTGTCGGAACAATCGCTGCTGGACAACCTATACTAGCTGCTCAAAATATCGAGGGATATATGCCAATCCTTTCTTCATTTCTTAATAAGTACAAGGAATATTTTTATTTAAGGGTAAAAGGAAACAGCATGAATTTAGAGTTTCCAGATGGTTCTTATGTTCTTGTGGAGAGAACCAACGAAGTGGAAAACGGTTCAATCGCCGTTGTGTTAGTAAACGGCTATGAAGCCACAGTAAAAAAAGTATCGATAAACAAGAATATCATCACTCTTATTCCAATGAGTAACGATCCGTCTTACCAGCCACAAATATATGACATCACGAAAGACGAAGTTAAGATTATCGGGAAAGTTGTACAAGCTGTGAAAATTTATTAAATTTCTAGCGCTAGAAATTTAATCTCAAGGGTGAGTTACCTCTCGCCCTATTTTTACAAAGAAAGGAGAGAGCGTTCATGACTGTAGGTATTTATATTCGTGTAAGTAAACAAGAACAAGCGCTAGAAGGTTATTCCATCGATGCACAAAAAGAGCGACTAACAGCATATTGCAAAGCACAAGGATGGACAGACTACCGATTTTATATTGAAGAAGGTATATCAGGAAGAGATACAAACCGACCAAAATTACAACTTTTGCTGGAACACATTAAAGGTGGACAAATTAAAACACTCTTGGTTTATCGACTCGATCGCTTGACGCGTTCCGTTATTGACCTACACAAACTTTTAAAATTTCTTCAGGATCATGGATGCGCATTCAAATCTGCGACAGAAATGTACGACACAACAACAGCAAATGGAAGAATGTTTATGGGTATTGTCGCCCTACTCGCGCAGTGGGAATCAGAGAACCTTTCAGAACGGGTTAAGATGGCGTTAGAACAAAAAGTATCTGAGGGAGAACGTGTCGGAAACATCCCTTACGGGTTCGATTTGACAAAAGATGCAAAGTTAGTAAAGAATGAAAAATCTATCGTTGTGTTAGACATGATCGAGAAAGTTAAAAATGGATGGTCATTAAACCGGATTGCCAATTATTTAAATCTCGTTAATAATGATCGAGAATGGAGAGCGAATACCGTTTTACGCATTTTACGAAATCCTGCTCTCTATGGAGCAACAAGATGGAACGATAAAATTTTTGAAAATACGCATGAAGGCATAATAAGTAAAGAGGAGTTTCTAAAACTTCAACAGATATTAGATGATCGAGCAGTGCATCACAGAAGAGATGTGAAAAGTACGTACCTTTTCCAAGGAGTTCTTATCTGCCCTTCTTGCGGACGCCCTCTTTCTGTCAATCGCTATATCCGAAAAAGAAAAGACGGCTCTGAATATCAAAGTGCAGTTTACCGATGCCAAGCTTGCTGGAAAGAAGGTAAGAAGGTTTTCACAATTGGTGAACAGCGATTTTTAGAGGCTTTGAAGGAATACATGAAAAACGTGGAGATCAAGCCTATAGAACCACCTGAGGAGGAAAAAGACGAGAAAGCTTTTTATCTTGAACAGCTGAAGCAAATTGAAAGGAAAAGGGAAAAATATCAACGTGCTTGGGCTGCTGATTTAATCAGCGATGAGGAATTTGAACAACGTATGTGCGAAACAAGGGAAGCTTATGAACAACTCAAGAAAAAACTTGACGAATTTAAGGACGAGATAAAGGTAGATCCAGAGCAATTAAAAAACATCGTTTTCGCTTTTAACGCAACATTCGAACATCTTACACAAGAGGAAAAAAGAGAGTTTATCTCACGGTTCATTAGAAGGATTCATTTCAAAGCGATTCCGAAGCCTCCAACACGGCCAGACCGATACAAAACAGGGAAACCTCTCATTGTAATTACTGATGTGGAATTCTATTAATCGCAGTTGTTTTTATGTAACGTTAGCAGTCGGTCCGGTGCAAATGATTAATCCTTGCGGCTGTTGAAACAGGGAAAGCAATATGTTGGTAGAGTGGGCAAATAGGGAAATTTGTGACTGTGGCAGGAAAAAACTTTGTGGAAGAAGCCGGATGACGAGGCTTTCATCGTAGAATGTCGGCAATGTGGAAAGGCGTAAAGAAATGATTTCCCCTTGCTGGTTTGTCTCCATTGCTCCGCTTTGCGGCCGACGGCGTTCGCCAATGTCCATACCTGCTAAAAATTTAAAATGGGTAATAAGCCGCTCGCATGTTTCTTTTGTCAGCGTCGCTTTTTCGATCAGCAGTCCATCTAAGCGAAAACGCACTACCGCATCGTTCTTCCGCGGAACGATATGAATATCCGAGACGCGAAGCAACCCTGCTTCCATGAGAAGACGGTCCGCCAAATATTCAATCTCATTCATTCGTTCATACCATTCCTCCTTTCGCTATATTGCTACATATTTCGACTTGCTCTCGCCTTTTTCCTGCATTACAAATAAAAAAATTTCATGAACATTTTATGAAATTTTTACGATATTTATGTTGGTAGTGATAAATATCATTCCTTGCCGAAAATCATTTTATTATAATGACCATAGGAATATTATTTAGGAGGAACCGTTATGGAACAAACATTAAAAATTACAAACGTATTGGCTGACCCGACGCGCTATCATATTTACGAGTATATCGCCAAAAAACATAAGGAAGTATCTGTTCAAGAAATAGC
Source organism: Parageobacillus sp. VR-IP (assembly GCF_013357975.1). NCBI lineage: Bacteria > Bacillati > Bacillota > Bacilli > Caryophanales > Anoxybacillaceae > Parageobacillus > Parageobacillus sp. VR-IP. Next base: position 2,247 of record NZ_JABVYQ010000005.1, on the reverse strand, counting down.
TGACGTATTTAACATCCACCCAAATGTCGCCCGTCTTCATTTAACAAAGCTGGAAGATGTCCATATGATTGTTTCCGAAACGCAAAAAACCGGAAAAGGCGGACGGCCAAGCCGCCTTTACCGTCTATCGGATGAAGTCATTCAGCTTCATTTTCCGTTTCGCGATTATCATCTCCTTGCCAAAATCGCGATTCAAGCGATGATGAAGCTTGGTGATGCGGGCAAACAGGCACTTTACGAAACAGGAAAAAACTTTGGCAAAGAACTTGTCGTCCAGCGCATTCCACATGATCAATCCCCACAGCAGCTAACGTTTGCCGAAAAAGCAGCCATCGTGAAGGAAGCAGCAGAAACGGCAGGATTTTACCCTGCGTTTGAATATAATGAAAAAGAAGAAAAAATATATTTACAAATTTTTAACTGTCCGTTTAAAGAAATCGCCCTTCAAACGCCGGAAGTCGTTTGCCAAATGCATCGCGCGTTTTTGCAAGGAATGTTTGAAGTGCTTTTCCCAAACATAGAACTAGTAGAAATGGAGAACATGACAAACGGCTGCGATTATTGCTTGTATCGGGCAAGTTTGACCTAATAAAACAAGGACATGATGCACCGCTTTTCTGTCATTATCGGCAGAAAAGCGCTTTTATGTTCTATATAGTTGCAGCCTAATGATTCGCCTTTTGTACCTTTTACAGAATCATGAGGCTGCCGAATGTAAGTCTACGCCTTGCCGCTGCCGGCAACACAACGGCACAATATGAGGGCAGATAGGGAAAGCGTTATTTACATTTGCCATTATTGTACATTATAATAAGTAAAGATGGGGATTTGCACTTAAAAAGGAGGGATACATAATGGATCGCATGTTCCGCGTCCTAGCATTTTGGACGGGAATTTTCGCAGTCATGTTTTATCTTGGACATATGCACCAAACATCGCTTATTTTCTTTGGTCAAACCGTATTTTTCCTCTTTCTCGGTTATTTAAAATTAACAGAAAGAATGTACATTTATATTTTCGGGGCATACTTAACCATTTTCTTCGCGGCCTTTACGTATTGGACAACATTTATGATGATCCCGGGAATGGGAGAATGAAGAACGAGCAGGAGTCTGTTTCTCCTGCTCACTTTCTTTGCCTTTCATTAGGAAAACAGCAAAAACTCTTGCTGCACCCATATATCATCCCAGCAAAGCTGCATACCTTTTTGCTGGATCATCACATGAAAGGCGCTGCTTATTCCTTCGTCCATGATCAAGGACCGAAGCGCCCGGTTTTGTCGGTTTTTGGAAGAAAATGGATTGGTGTCATCGTGTGTTACTAAATATTCCAATATTCCAGCCGCAAGCAAAAAGCGGTCCTGCCTGACGAGCGCAACATACTCCCATCCCGCCTGTTCCCCGTACATTCGCAGCGCGTCCCATTGCACGTGCGCTGTTATATCCATCTCCCCAGGATACATAAGCGGATCGGTGATGAGACGGTGGCGATAATATCCGCGCAAGCTTCCCTGCTGTCTTGCTGGCCATTGCAACTCCTTGTCCGTATAGCCGTAATCAATCGTTATCATTACACTATTCTGAAAAAACGCAGAGGTTTGCAAAAGAAACTGTTTTATCGCAAGCGGTACTTCTAAACGCTGCCCGTTCGCTAAATAAAGCTGCCGCTCATGTAAATATTGAAAAATATCTTCATTATCTAGCGGGTATTTTTCCTCGATCAGCTTGCCGTCGTTCACGGTGACAAAACATTCATATATTTTTCCATTTTCCTTTGCGATTACGTGTACCGGAAACGCATCAAAAAATTCGTTGCTAAAAACGATTCCCGTAAACGAAGGCATATGTTGTTTGAGTTCCTTTAGATCTTTATACTGCATCACTTTTTCTGCAGCATCGCCAAGCGCTTGCAGCTGCTTTGCCCGCTGGAAAGGACTTGTTTCGACAATGATATAAGATAGTTGTTTGTATGTGTGCGGACTTTTTCTCTTCCATTCCTCTAAGACCGCGCGCGCAAATTTGCCGTCTCCGCCTCCAAACTCGCAAATATGCGGCAACACGCCTCCTTTTTCTACTAAACGAAGAAAAAAAGAAGCAAACAGCTTGCCAAATAGGTCGGAAACATAGCTGTTCGTAAAAAAGTCTCCGTCTTTTCCAATTTTCGTTCTTTCGCTCATATAATACCCGCACCGTTCATCATATAAAGCAAGCCTCATGTAGTCGGCATACGAGAGATCGGAAGAGCGTC
>NZ_JABVYQ010000004.1:0-439182 GCF_013357975.1 Parageobacillus sp. VR-IP | reverse complement strand
ATCATATAAAGCAAGCCTCATGTAGTCGGCATACGAGATGCGCCCAAGCGGCGAGGCATAGATCGCTTCATAAATCGCCTTTGCCATATCTATTTCCTTTCCCGTTTTTTGTTTTTTACTATTGACATAGTAAAAACGCTGTTATATTGTTATAGTAGTAGCTTAACTATATCCCCTCCCATTATATGGATAGAACATCCCCCAAAAAACCCTTCTTTATCGAAGAAGGGTTTTTTGTTTGCGGAAAAGCAAACGTGTCATTTGCCAACCGCGGCCGGCACGTTTGCTTTTTTGTGGCATTGGTTTCCTTTTAAAATCCATGCAAAAACGGATTTGTATCCATTTCCGCTCCGATTGTTGTCTCCCGACCATGTCCGGATAATACTACTGTTTCCTCTGGCAATGTAAGCAGCTTATCGTGGATGCTGCGCAATAGCTGTTCATGGTTTCCTCCCGGCAAATCGGTGCGTCCAATACTTCCAGCAAAAAGTACATCTCCGGAAAACACCGCTTCAATCTCTTTGCAATAGTAAGAAATGCTGCCCGGCGAATGTCCAGGTGTTTCCAGTAAATCAAAGGCAAACGCTCCGATTTGCAATGTTTGTTCTCCCGTTATGCATGTCGGTTCACATCGGACGATGACTTGACCTCCGCCAAAATATGCCGACCCGTTTAAAGCAGGATCGGTTAGCCACTCTTTTTCTCTCTCATGGATATAAATTGGAAGCTCCCATCGCCCTCTCACTTCATGAATGCCGCCGATATGGTCGAAATGAGCATGGGTTAATAAAATCGCCAGCGGAGTGAGCTGCTGTTTTTCAATATACCCGACAATTTTATCCCCCTCTGCGCCCGGATCAAAGATGACACAAGTACCATCCGTATGGGATAGTATGTAGGCGTTGGCCTGAATCGGTCCGACTGGAATGCGCTCCCACTTCATGATTATTCCTCCTCCATTTGTTGGCACTATATCGTTTCTACTATGTCGGCAAAAACATCACTATCTCCTAGACGTATCTTTCCAAATCGCTATACCGCTAATTACTATTATTTTATCGCAACATGGCCAAGTTTGTCATTTCGCTCATGTCCTTTACCAAACCATTCTAAATAAGAACAGAATAATATAGAAGAAAGTGGGACACAATGATGATAAATGCAAGAACGCTTTCGCCTCTTCTCCCGTCCTGGAAAAGCACATAACCAAACATGATGGTAGAACTGTCCGTTATTTCGAACCGCCTAAAAAATTGCCGTGCATATCGTATGTTGATTCCTATTTTTGACCTCGACAAATAAATAAAAAAAGATTACAATGAAAAAGAGTTAGTCGGTTTCTTACATAAATTTTATCACAAGGATTTATTTCACAAGGGGGTAAGACAATGGGAACAGTCATTATTTTTGCGTTAGTAGCGCTGTTGGCGCTTTACGGAATTGTGCGCACCTTACGCGAGAAAAATATACTTGGGTTTCTTTTCGGACTTGGCGCCTTCGCCGTATTCGGCTGGTTTACCGTTATGACAATATTGCATCACGGTTTTCCAACAGGCACGCATTAAAGCGCAAGAGGCATTTCCAAAGCCTCTTGCGCTTTTATTTCTTTGCTTCATGCCATATACAACGCCGCTAGAAAAATGCCGAGACTATCTTCGTAAATCTCAGTAAATTGGGAAATTGGCAACGGATTTACTCCTTCTCCTAGTTCCACCGTGTATCCTCTTCGTCTCCATGTTTGAATAAACCAGTCGCGATACCCAGCATGGCTGTCGATATACCGTACGGCTCGATAGCCGCTTACTTTGGCAAACTCATTCACGGTTTCTTCCGCTTCCGGCGGTTCCAGTCCTTCGTACCCCCAATATATTTCTTTTCCTTGTGTGTGAAAGGCTAAAATCATGGAAAAATCGCTTTCCTCGGTCAATGCGGCCATCGCTTTTGTTTCCGGTTCTGTGAGCGGCGCGAACCCTGGAAAATCGCGAGGCGCCGGTGCTTTTGGAACTTTGCGGGCCTGCTCCACCTCCCATTTGGCCGGAAATTGATTATTTAAATCAATGCCGCGGATATTTGCCTTCCACTGTGAAAAATCATAAGATCCTTCGTTCATGCAGATCACTTCGCTCCGATATGGCTCTTGTTCCGGCGGTCCGTGCAAAACAAGGTTTACTCCATCAGGATTGACCATCGGCACAACGGAAAGCGTCACCTTGTTATAATAGTCTAGCATTCGATGGCCGCGCAGCGTTTGATCGTTTGTCACTGCCAGTAAATATTCATTCAAAAAGGTCATAATTACCGCCGTTGTAATCCATTCATTGGCATGAAAAGACCCATTGAAATGGACGCGGATCGGCCCGCGGCCAATCTGCAGCTCGATTAATGGCAATCCAAGCACACTATATCCAATCGTTCGTGTTCGCACAAACGGAAAATAGCGGCAAAGCGTCTTGATATCCTGCTGCAGCGTGGAAAAATCGTACGCTTTTTGCCCTTGAACCACGCGGGAAACGATCCGCTTGGGCAGCTGTACTTCCCCGCTTGTGATCTTCGTTGTACCTTTCATGCGCCGCAATGCCATTTCGTGTACGGAAAAAAAGCCGGCCAGCTCTTCCCATGATTGGACCACATCATATCCCGGAATGCAAACAACCTCTCCCAGCTTCAAATGTCCGTTTTTGATATGTGGGTTGGCGTCCACCAATAACTCGTAAGGCACAGAAAACCATTCGCTGTACATGGCCAGTGTATCGCCCAAGGAAGCATATATATTCAAACGCCGTCTCTCCTTCCTTCTATTCTACCTTCAACATATGAGACAGAACGACGAAAAATGAAAAATAAAAACGATTCATCGAATAATCAGCCTTTCGATGAACCGTTTTAGACATAGATATCCTTTTATGCTGGCAATAACGTTTTGGCCAGCCATGCGCTGCCGATAACTCCCGCATCATTGCCAAGCGCCGCCAATACAATCGCTGCGCCTTCAGCAACGCGCGGAAACGCAAAACGGCGGAAATGGGTGGTGACACGTTCTACTAATATATTCCCCGCCTTCGAAACCCCGCCGCCAATGACGATTTTCTCCGGATTGGAAACATTGGCAGCATTCGCTAAGGCTAAGCCAAGATAGAACGTTACTTCCTCGACAATTTCTAAAGCCAATGCATCTTCTGCTTTCGCGGCGTCAAATACTGCCTTAGCCGTTACAGCGTCAGGGCGAAGCAGCGTCTGCCGGTCCGATGTTGCTAATTTTTCTTTTGCGATCCTTACAATTCCCGTGGCCGAAGCGATGGTTTCCAAACAGCCGCTTTTTCCGCAATTGCACGGTGCCCCGCCGCTTGGAATCATCGTCATATGGCCGATTTCGCCGCCGGCGCCATTGACGCCATGCACAATTTGGCCGTTGGCAATCACTCCGCCCCCGACACCAGTGCCAAGCGTAACGCAAATCAAATCGCGCGCTCCACTGCCAGCTCCCTTCCACATTTCACCAAGAGCAGCGATATTCGCATCATTATCTACCGCGACAGGAAGAGACATTTCCCTCTCTAATTCTTCTTTCAACGGGTAATTCTTCCAGCCTAGGTTCACTGCTTCATAAAGCATTCCCGTTTCCATATGCACCGGTCCCGGCGCACCGATGCCAATGGCTAAAAGCCGGTCTTTGTTTTCCCCTAAACGATGCAATGTTTCTTGCAGTGATCTGGAGATATGTTTGACAATGTTTTTTCCTTGATTCGAAAGATCAGTATCAATTTCCCATTTATGTACAATATCCCCGTCTGTCGTTACAAAGGCCATTTTTGTCGTTGTGCCGCCCAAGTCGACGCCAACAAGCCATTTTTCTGCCATCGTCTCTTCATTCCCTTTTCATTCGTTTTTCTCTTTCGATCTGCGCCTCATGCCGCAAAATAAAAAGCGCCATTTGAAAATCTTTTACGTCAATCAATTGCGATTGGTATAACTCTTTTAACTCTTCTTCCATCAACTCTAAGTCGGCTAGACGGTCTCCTACATAGATGATCGTCCCAAACCGTTTTAAAAGCTGCTGTACGTCATAGACCGTTTTCATTATTTTCACCTGCACCTCTTTTTACCCAATATAAATGTATAAACAAACCACTGCTTCCGTCAAGCAGGAAAAAAGAAAAACAGGCTGCTTGAGCAAAACGCTCGCATAGCCTGTTTCACCGGTCCGGATCGCGCGGATGCAGCACGGTCGGCCGCCGGTTTTTCAGCGGCATCGGGGAGCGGATGAGCACATCGCGCATCGCCCGATAGGAAAAAGGAATAAACGGCCATAAATACGGCACGCCGAACGAGTTCATGCGCGCAAGGCCAATGATCCACATCGCAATGCCAACCACATAGCCGTATAGATCCAATACTCCGCTCAAAACTAACAACCCAATTCTAACAAGACGATTGGCAAGCCCCATTTCATAGCTTGGTGTCGCGAAACTCCCAATAGCAGCAATCGAAAAATATAAAATTACTTCGTTCGAAAACAGACCGACTTCTACCGCAATTCCGCCGATCATCAGCGCGGCGACCAACCCCAGTGCCGTCGCTAAAGATGAAGGGGTATGGATCGCCGCCATCCTCAGCATATCAAGGCCAATTTCAATCATGATAATTTGCGCAAATAACGGAATATCACCCAGTTTTGCCTTCGCTAAAAAAGAGAGGGACGACGGCAATAACTGCGGTTCTGTCATCATTAAATACCAAAGCGGCAATAGAAAAATAGAAGCCCAAACCGCTAAAAAGCGCACAAGCCGCAAATAGGCGCCAACAATCGGCTTGTTGCGGTATTCCTCGGCGTGCTGGAGATGGTGCCAAAACGTCGCAGGCGTAATTAACACACTTGGCGAACCATCGACAATGACGAGCACATGACCTTCATATAAATGCGCCGCCGCCGTATCCGGACGTTCCGTATAGCGGACTACTGGATACGGATTCCAATGCCTTCCTGAAATAAACTCTTCCACTGTTTTCTCCGCCATTACCAGCCCATCAGTATCAATTTTGGCAATCGATTGTTTCACACGCTCAACTAATTCCGGATCGGCGATTTCTTCAATATAGCAAATGCAAATATCGGTCCTCGAGCGGCGTGCCACTTGCAAATACTCCATACGCAAAGATGGGTCGCGGACGCGGCGGCGAATCAGCGCCGTATTGAATACAAGCGTTTCAACAAAGCCATCGCGCGCCCCGCGCACGACCCGTTCATTATCCGGCTCTTGCGGACCGCGAACCGGATATGTACGCGCATCAATCAAAATAATATAATCGACGCCGTCTACCACCAACGCAGTCGGCCCGGCGAGCACCGCACTGACCGCTTCTTCCAGATCATTGGTTTTGCTTAACTCTACGTACGGAATATACGTTTTTAATAATTGTTCAAGCGGGTGTATCTGCAATTCTTCTTTTTCGAGAAACGATAATCTTCTCATTAAATAATGTAAAATATCGTCTTTGACAAACCCATCGATCATAAAAAACGACATTGCCCTTCCCGCATACTCGACGTCAAGCTGTATGACATCAAAACTCTTCCCGACGCCAAGCCTTTGCTGCAAATAGGCAATATTGTCTTGTATGTTCCGGGAAACGAACTGTTTGTTTCTGCTTTTTTCCAATGTGATCCCACCTGCATTTCCTTGCAATCTTGATACCATTCATCTTTGACAGCCGCAAACAAATTCATACATAAATTTGTCTTTGTAAGCATATATTGGTGAAAACCTTGTCCATCTTGGGGGGGTTCTATGAGAAAATGGACCATTCCAATCATGACGATCGCAGCAGCGTTTTTATGTTTGATTCTGTTATTTTCCCTTTATTCCCACAATTCAACAAAAGAAACGATTATCTTTTTCCCGATCCACCCGCAAGCTACATTTAAGGAAGCAAAAACGACGTTGCAGCTGCAGCCGCAAAAACGGAGGGGAAAATATTCACTGCTTTGGTCAACGTCCTCTTCCTTAGACAGAACCGCCTATTTACGCCAGGATATTTCTTTGCTTTTTGCGGATGGCCGTCTTATCGACCGTCTTTCTAAATGGGAGAGTCATAGGAAAACGTTAACACAGCGAAAGAAAGTAACAGCCAAAGATAGCCGTTTTTTTCAAACGATTTCGTTTCACTATGGCGAACTCCATGAAGGAAATGCCATTACGAGCAGCCAGACGATGACAAGCGATTATTTATATGTCATCGATTCGCCGTACCACCCGCTCACGTCGTTTCGCCGAGCGACAACAGAAGAGGAGAAAGAGTGGCAACGAATATTAAACAAAACAACAAACGGATATCTTCAGCATAAGGCCCAATCGCTTTTATCACACTTTTCCATCCAAGCGCAGCAATATTATTCATTATATTTACCTGACTTAATTATGTATAATGAACAGCCGCTGCCAGACCTTTCGATGAAAAAAACACAAGAAATCATCGGGAAGCTTTGGGAAGGAATGTATAAATCTTATTTCCTCGGCATAAAAAAAGAGGATGGTTCCATCCTCTCGCCAATCGGCAGCACCGTACCGCTTATTTTAATAAGCAAAGACTACTCCCACTTAATTGTACTGATAGAGGCGGAAAACGGGGAGAAATTTCAGTTAATCCAAAAAATAACCTAAAGGCGGAATCCGATCAATAAACCTAAAGCAGCAATGCTTACCGTGACAAATAAGGAACGAGCTTGCCGCTTCCAAGCAGCATGATTGGGCAAATGGACGATACCGGCGGCAAGAAATCCGCCAATCAACCCGCCAATATGGCCGGCATTATCAATTCCGGGAACAACGATTCCAAATAACAGATTGATAATAATCAGGCTGATAATATTCGTCCCGATCGTTTGGAAAAAAAGATGCCGATATACCGTCCCAAAGTAAAGCAAGGCTCCAAATAAGCCAAAAATGGCGCCAGATGCCCCCGCGGAAAGGGACGACGTGAACAAAAAGCTGCCAAGCGTCCCAAAAAAACCGGCAATCATATAGATGCAGAAAAAGCGCCACGATCCGTAAAGACGTTCCACCATCATGCCTAAATAGTAAAGCGCAAACGTATTCATCAATAAGTGCAAAAACCCGATATGCAAAAAAATCGGTGTAAAAAAGCGCCACCATTCCCCTTCCCAAATAAGGGGATTAAATTTTGCCCCATATCGAATCAACACTTCGGGATTCGTGCTGCCGCCGCTCCATTCCATCAACAGAAACAACGCTACTTGCAAAGCGATAAAAATATAGGTAAAAACAGGTTTGCCGTATTCAAACAACCTTCTTTCTCGTTCTTGTTGTTCCCTTACTTCCTGGAAAATACGGTGTTTCAGCCGCTCAGCTTCGAAAAATGGATCGCTGTCATCACTGATAGGAGAAAGAACAATAGGCGTTTTGATCGTGTCTGTTAGCTGTTGCAGCGAATGCTCGATGTTCCCCGAGTGGATCAAAAGCGTCCGGAACGCGCCGTTCCGCCGCTGCGGAAGCGGAAGCGGCTTTGCGATCAAAAATTCCCAATCATCAACAGGAGGATAGGTGGAAATATAAATATTCACCACTTGGTCCGCTTTACCAATTTTCCGCCTCGGTAGTTGCCCGACAACACGCCAAGCATATTCCATATCCCGTTTCAGCTGTTGTCCCCAATCGATATCATCACGCACGATGCGGACGAGCGGAACACGCCGATTCTCGAGTGACTCCAACCAAATTTCATTCACGCGGTGGGATAGTTGGACAATCCGGTAACGCTGTTTTATAAAAAAATAAATGAGCTGCCAAAATAGACATTCCATTTTCCCATTCAACGTCTCCTCCCCCTTTTTTCCATAACATGAGGCTCCCCCAGCAATATGGAAGCTAACTGTTCCACACTACGGCAGATGACGGCAGATGGCGCCGAAACGGCGGAAGCAGGCTGCTGCTGGAAATAAATCGCCCGCCATCCAGCATGAAGCGCTCCCATCACATCCAGCTCCCAAGAATCACCGATATATACCGGCTGTTTTCCAAACGGCAATCGACGTTGGGCGCAGCGGAAAATCGCCACATCAGGCTTTTCACATCCAACCTCCTCGGAAATAACCACTGCGTCGTCGGAGAAAAAGCGGCACAACCCGGCGTACGCAATTTTCTCACGCTGAATGGCACTTTCTCCATTGGTTATAATACCAAGCGGAAGCGAAAGGCTTTGCAACCGTTCGAGCAGCGAAATAATTCCTGGCAGCGCAATTGCAAAACGGCCGACTACTTCATCAAAATAGGCGTGAAACTCATCTGCCGTTTTCACATTTATCTTTATATGAAAAACACGCATCGTCTCAAGGAAGCGAAGGCGGCGGTACTCCTTTCTCGTCAAGCGCCCTCCCGCATAATCCGGCCAATAGCGATCGCAGTATGCTTTAAATACACGAAACCATGGCAAAAAAGAAACAGCTTGGTTTGAGAAAAACGTTGTAAAGCAATGGTAAATGGCCGTGCGGAATGTCCGCTCATAGTCAATAAGCGTATCGTCAAGATCAAACCAAATGGCATCCCACTGTTTCATTGTACCACACTTAGCGTAATATCTGGGAAATCATTGCATTGCGGACAAACGGAACACTCATGGATGAGCGGACAAACCACTTCTGTAAAATTCGGATACTTAATAAAGCGTTTACCACTCGATAGCGGTAGCGGTATACCGCTATGCCGGCTATAATCGCCAATAACAGATAGACAAACTTGTTCATCGTTCCACTCCCTCTATTATAAAATTCCTCTTTATTCTTTTTCCCATTCATTGATAAATTATGAAATAATAGCAACAGCTAAAAAAGAAAAAACGGACCAAAAATGGGCCGTTTTTAGCAAAAAAACTTCCGTCGTTCATATATCATCTGCCTTTTTCAGAAAATGGATAAAACAACGTAAATCAATGTGGAACAGGCAATAGATAAAACATTCACCACATCATTGTTGACAAAACGGTACCCTTTCATATGCACCGTTTTTTGTCCGCAATGTTCCTTTCGTTCCGTTTGCATCCCGCATATCGGACAGCGGTACACCGCCTGCCAGACCGCGCCAAACCATGTGTCAAACAAGCTGCCAAGCCACCCGAAAAAGGCGATCGTCATAACAGAAATGTTTTCCCATTGAACAGCGCCTGCAGCAGCGATAAAAGCAGCCCCGAAAAAGGCGGCAGCCGTGCCGAGCAATGTCACCGCCCCCGATGTTCCTGCTTCCACTTTTTTGAAATTTGTCAATAATCTTGGCGGCTGTTTGCTTAAAATGCCGATTTCCGATGCCCATGTATCCGCGTTGGCGGCAGCAACGGAAATAAGAAACAAAGGGAGCCAGAACGGTGATGGGTGGAATAAGGAAAGGAAGCTGATCAAGGCGGGAAGCCCCCCGTTTGCGAACACTTGTATATAGTCGCGGCACTCCCCTTTTTCTACTTTTTCCATTAGCTTTTTTTTCTTGTTTTTGCCGATTTTGCTCCACATGCTGGAACTGACAAAAAATAATCCTAACAGTATTAATCCGTTCCATGAAAATCCAATTCCAACGATCGTGCCAACAATGATAGTCGCGATTGCTCCGGAAATGGAAAGCGAACGGATAAACCACCCTCCGAGCGCCACAATAGCGGAAACGATGATATATTGCCATTCATTCATTACATTGTATAACCCCTTCGTTTGTAATAATCATTTGCACAGGAACATCATGTTCTTCTATAGGCAGGGAGTCGACGACTTGGAAAGAATAGGCCAATGAAATCGTCGGCACTGATACATGCCGCAAATAGCGGTCATAATATCCTCCGCCATATCCAATTCGATAACCATTCTTGGAAAAGCATATTCCCGGAACGATGATGATATTCATATCGCTTTTTTTTACTTCGTTCGTCAACGTTTCGATTGGCTCGCGCAGACCGAAATATACCGACTCAAGTTGGGAAAAAGATACGATCTTCCGGAATACCATCGTCTTTGTCGCCGGATCGCATTTTGGCACGCTCACCGTTTTCCCTTCTTGCCAGGCCCGTTCAATGATGGGAATGGTGTCGACTTCTTTTCCTTTCGAAATCGTGATGCCAATGACGCGGGCATTTTTCCACTGCGGCAGTTCATATAGCTTTTCTGCGATTTGTTTATCATATGCTTGTTTTTCCTCATCGGTTAACTGCTCTAGCTTTGCTTGCATCCGTTTGCGGATTTGCCTTTTTTCCTCCATTTTCCTTTTCCTCCCTTACCACATTCCGCCTAAGTCCACCATAAAAAGACAAAAAGCAGCAGGAACTTATTTCCTACTGCTTACTTCGTTTCACGATGAAGTAATGTCTTTTTACATCTTGGGCAATATTTTCTTAATTCAAGACGATCTGGATTGTTGCGTTTATTTTTGGACGTAATATAGTTACGTTCACCGCATTCTGTACAAGCCAATGTAATGTTCACGCGCATGTATCTTCCCTCCAAACTACTTTAGTTGAACTTATTATAATCAGACTTTTCTATGATAGCATTTTTTTATGGCGATTTCCACATCTAAATTGCATCTTTTTCGCTTGATTAATGAAGTATTTCTTGAATAAACGAGCTATGGTATAGTGAAGTAGGGGGATAAATGATGATCGAATATGTGATGATCGCTTTGGCCGTCCTATCTATTTTTCTCTTTATTGTTTCTTTTTTTGACAAAGATGAAATAAACCGTCTTGAAGAACAAATCGACCATCTCACCATTTCGCTGGCGCAGGAAACCTATCAAATCAAAAAACGGCTGCAAGTGTTGGAAGAAGAATTGCTTATTCCGCATGAGAATGGATCGAACGCCATGCCTATCCGCCATGATAGGCTGCTTTCTTCTTCCCAAAAGCGCGTGCTGTTTCTTTACAAACAGGGACTCTCTCATGAACAAATCGCCCGCGAAACCGCCCTTACAACGGAAGAAGTACGCATGATTTTAAGGGGACTGGCACGATGATGACGAAGCAAACGATACGCTCCATCGCTCTTGGAATGCTATTTGCTACTTCCGTTATTGGCGCTGCTTACTACACGGAATCCGACACGTTAACAACGACAAAACTTCATGAGTCACTGAAAAAAGAAGGGCTGATTGCGATAAGTGAATCAGAATATAAAAAGTTAAAAGAAGCAGCTAAACAGGATAGGACTCCTTCTGTTTCAAGCAATCCACCTTCATCCAAAACCGTATACGTTTACTTGCTTACGATTCAAAAAGGTGAAGCGCCAAACGACTTCGCGCAAAAATTAGAAGATGCCCATATTGTTCCCGATGCCGATACATTTGTAACCTATTTAGAAACACATGGGCTAACCCGCGACGTTCGTGCCGGTACTTACAAAGTACATAGCGGTATGAGTTATGGAGAAATAGGCAATCTTATCACGAACAAATCCGATAAAAATGGAGTTATTCCCTAAAACAAGGGAATAACCCCATTTACGATGTTTATCCAAATCGTCCTATAATATAATCTTCTGTTCGTTTATCTCTCGGATTGGAAAACAATTGACGCGTATCTCCAAATTCGATTACTTCTCCGTTTAGAAAAAATGCAGTTTTATCCGAAATACGTGCCGCTTGCTGCATGTTATGAGTAACGATAATAATGCTATAGTGTTCCTTCAACTGTTGCATCAGTTCTTCCATTTTTGCTGTTGACACTGGGTCTAATGCAGAAGTAGGTTCATCCATCAAAATAACATCCGGTTCGAGCGCCAAACAGCGGGCGATGCATAACCGTTGCTGCTGTCCCCCTGAAAGCATATGTGCATGCTCATGAAGGCGATCTTTTACCTCATCCCAAAGTGCTGCGGCACGTAAACTTTTCTCGACAATGTCATCTAACGTACTTTTATTTCGTATCCCATGAATGCGTGGACCGTAAGCAACATTATCATAAATGGATTTAGGAAACGGGTTTGGTTTTTGGAAAACCATTCCCACATGCATCCGTAACTCTTCTACGTGGTAAGAAGGATCAAAAATATTACGGCCGCGATAAATAACTTCGCCAGTAATGCGGACATTTGGCAATAATTCAATCATTCGGTTTAGCGTCTTAATATAAGTGGATTTTCCGCAGCCAGATGGGCCGATAATCGCCGTAATTTCTTTTTCATAAAAAGATAAGTGAATATTTTTTAAAGCATGATGCTCTCCGTACCATACATTTAGTTGGTTTGTATGATATACCGTCTCCTTTTTCGCGGTTTCTCTTAATATATTCATATGAGTTCGTTCCATTGCTACCGTTGCACCCATAAATGTCTCCCCTTTTATTTTTCTATAAAAAGGTAAAACCCACCTTTGATTCGCTATCGCTTTCACAAAAAACGTTTCTATCACTTGCTTAATAAACCTTCTAAACTTAGGATAAATCGAAACTATTAACAATGTTTTAATTAAATGTTAAGCCTTTGTTAAAAGAAAAAAAAGAAGGCACCGTACGGAAAGTGCCTTCTTTTCCTGATATTTATTAGTTGTTATTCATTTCTTCCGTGTTTGTCTCTGTGTTTCCGCTTGTTGTATTGTTTGCAATATTTCCTTTTGCTCTCTCGGCTTTCAGCTTAAAATACGCATCTAAAATTCGTCTGCCGATTCTATCGTTAATGCCGTCGCTCTCTCCTTGCGTCGCCCAAGGAACGACAACGGCAAACGCCACTTCCGGATTATTATACGGAGCATATCCAACTAATGTCAAATTATATGTTGGATCATTTCGTCTGCTTTGGATCGGTCCGTCATAAAATGCTTCCGCTGTTCCCGTTTTGCCAGCCGGCTTATATGGCGCATTGGCGAAATATGCATACGCTGTTCCTTTCGGCATCTGCATCACCCGGCGGAATCCTTCCTGCACCCGTTTAATATACTCTGTCTTCATATCGATCCGATTCAATACAACCGGTTCAAATCGCTGGACAATCGGCCCCAATTCCTTTGCATTATCCGTCGCCTTGCGAATCTCTTTGACAATTTGCGGCTTCATCCGATAGCCGCCGTTGGCAATGGTTGATACATATTGCGCCATTTGCATCGGGGTGTACATATCGTATTGGCCTATGGCAAGGTCTAGCAATAGCCCCGCTCCCGTTGCTTTTCCTTGAAAGCCGCTGAGCTCGTTTGGCAAATCAATTCCCGTCTTTACTCCAAGCCCGAATTGGCTAAAATACTTGCGAATGGTCGTGAACGCTTCCGGATTAACGCTTAATGACCGATGTGGGCGATACTTCCCGCCGCCGATGGCGATCGCCGTTTTAAACATATACACGTTCGAGGAACGCTGCAGCGCGGTCAACTCATTGATAGTCCCCATCGTCTGCCATGATTTTTTAGGGGGCGTTCCTTTGATATATAATGGTTCGTCAACGATGTAAGTATTCGGATGCAATACTCCTGTTTGAAAGCCCGTCAGCACCATCGCTCCCTTGACTGCTGATCCCATGGCATAAGCGGAGGTGATGTTGCCAATAGCATAATCAACAAATTGTGTTTTTCCATGTTCATCCTTTGTGAGCAGTTTTCCAGCCATGGTTAAAACTTCTCCCGTTTTCGGATTCATCATCACCACAAACGCCCGATCAAGCAGCGGGGATCGTCCCTTCCGCTTTGTTGCCATGATTTCTTCTTCGATGATTTTTTCCACCTGCTTCTGAAGTTCGATGTCGATCGTCAGTACAAGATCCTTCCCGCGCTCTCCATTATATATTTGCTCTATCGAAGTCACATTGCCGGAATTGTCCACGATATTTTTGATTTTTGCCTTTTTGCCATGCAAGACATCCTCGAATTGCGCTTCAAGGTAGCTTTTCCCAACCCGGTCATTGCGGCTGTAGTCACGTGCCAGAAAATAGTCGATCCGTTCGCGCGGAATTCCTTCACCATCTTTCGTCACATTGCCGAGTACAGAACGAAACGTATTTCCATATACATAGTGACGGTCCCAGTCGACAGTCGTATTTACTCCTGGCAATTCCTCTAAATGCTCACTCACCACTGCATATTCTTTATCTGTTACATGATCATTTTTCACCGTCTGCGGCGTTAGTGCATAGCCGCTGTCCATTTCATGTTTGATAGCGATGATTTCCAATTCTTTTTTTGTAATTTCAGCTAAATCAGCTGGCGTAATGCGTTTTAATGTCAGCTCATACACTTTTTTATCGATTTCCTTCTGCGACAATCCTTGTTGTTCGAGCTTTTTCCGCTCTGCTTTACTTACTTTTTTTTCCGCTTTCTCTTTTCGTGTCAAAATCCAATAGTCTTTCATGTCGCGTTCCGTTACTTTATCAACCGGTTTGTCGATATATTGCGCCAGCTTGCGCGCCACTTTCAGTGTATCTTCCGGTGTCGTTGTCTTCGAACGCGTATAGGTGATCGCTTTTCTCGGGATATTATCTACGATCACCTGATGATAGCGATCGTAAATTTTTCCACGCGGCACCGGCGTGCTGACAATTTCATCTTCCGTGCGCTCGGCCTCCTTCCGGTAGTCTTCTCCATAAACAATCTGTACGACACCGAGCCGTAAAATAAGCGCCGAAAACAGCAAAAACACAACAAAAAAAAGAATATTTAACCGAAACGGCACTTGCGCCCGTTTTTTCTTTTTCAACCCGCTTCCTCCTTTTCCTCGCCCATTTTCTTCTTATATTGTAAAAGAAACAGGCCAACTTTTCTAGAAAAAAAAACATGGCACAGGGGGCTGCCTATGCCGGGGAGCCCCCTTCTTCATTAGTGAACTTTGGCTGCAGAAACGATCGCCTTGCTTCCTCTGTTTCGTGGTCATCAAAATGAATGCGGCGGATAAAAAAGTAAATAATGAAATGCCCCGCTCCAAGTATTAACATTAAAATCGGAATTCCCGTTTTTTCCTCGAAAAAGGTGATCGTCGCCAAAAACGACAGAATGGATACAATCCGGCCGCCGTTTAAAAACAATTCACGGACGACGATATACTCAATCCGCATTTCCGCCGATTTCCAGCTTCTCCCTATTACATCAAACGTTAATGACGAATACGGAACGAGCAACAACGGATAAGCAATGGCGATCGTGACCGCATACAAAATTAAGCGCGGATAAGAGACGTGAAAAACGATTAGAAAAATGGCGACATATAGCAATAAACCGCCGCATAAAATCGCTTTTTTTCGATATTTCCGTTTCATCAGCCGGGAAACAACGTAATAAGCAATGAATGAGGTTAGCGAGTTCACAAAGCCAAATTTCCCCAATGCCAACTCGCTTTTCGAAGTAATATACACTAATACGGAAATGACAAAGACAAATGTTCCTTCACGCAACCCTTGGAAAAAATGAGCGTTTGTAATTAATCTCCAATTTTGATTATAATTCCGCTCTTTTAAAATGCGAAGAAACAAATAGTTTCCATCTGCCGGTCGCCGATGCAGAAAAAAGCTTAAAATAACGGCAATGATAAACAGGATGAGGGAAATGGAAAAGATCAGCGTATATCCCCGCGTATTGGCTAAAGAAGAAATAATATAGCCGGCAGCGATTGGTCCAATCATTCCGGCCATCGAAGTAAGAATGCCGAAAAACCCGTTAAAAAAATCACGAGTTTCCGGTTCGGTAATTTCAAATGTTAATACGTTAAAGGCAAGCCAGTAAAATCCATACCCGATCCCTAAAAGGGCGCCTAGCAAAATCAAGTAATCATGAGCACGACTGCCGACAAGCAAAACAGTAATAAAAAAAACCGCTAAAAACGATACACCTAACCGCAATACAATAATGCGGTCAATTTTTTTTGCCAATTTTCCTGCGAAAACAAACGTTATCGGCTGCAATGTAACAACTGATAAATTGTATAGTGCCAAATCACGAAACTCTCCAGACTGTTTCCATAAATACACATTGACAAACGTATTGGAAAGGGAAACGCTCAATGCATAAAATCCGCCGATGCATAGCAGCAGCACTAAATCCCGCGTAATTTGTTCTTGACCAGTAATTTTTTTGATGATTGCCATGGTAAACTCCCCTTTTTCGTCTAAAGGGTAGTGTTGCAATTTTTCACTGTTCTATGCATCGGGGATGGGAAAAGGAAAAAATCGCTATCCTTTGCAAAAACAAAAAAGATTGGGCTAAAAGTTTCCTTTTAGCCCAATCTGTGTACTTCAGCAGTTCATTATTTCGCTTTTGCTTCGCTGTAGCGTTTTGCCACTTCGTCCCAGTTGACAATGTTCCAGAATGCAGCAATGTATTCCGGACGGCGGTTTTGGTATTTCAAGTAGTAGGCATGTTCCCAAACGTCCAGGCCAAGAATTGGAGTTTTTCCTTCCATTAATGGAGAATCTTGGTTTGGCGTGCTTGTTACTTCAAGTTCGCCATTGTTCACTACAAGCCAAGCCCAACCAGAACCGAAGCGAGTCGCAGCTGCTTTTGTAAATTCTTCTTTAAATGCAGCAAAGCTGCCAAATTTTTTATTAATAGCCTCTGCTAGTTCGCCTGTTGGCTCACCGCCACCGTTTGGTGAAAGAATGGTCCAGAATAAAGAGTGGTTAGCGTGCCCGCCGCCATTATTGCGAACCGCTGTGCGGATGCTTTCTGGAAGTGCTTCCAAATTGCTGAGCAATTCTTCAAGCGATTTGTTTTGTAAATCCGGATGGCCTTCTAAAGCGGCATTTAAGTTTGTTACATAAGTGTTATGGTGTTTTGTGTGGTGAATGTTCATGGTTTCTTTGTCAATGTGCGGTTCTAACGCATCATAAGCATAAGGTAATTGCGGTAATTCAAAAGCCATACTAACTCCTCCTTTTTTGTTTTTATGTACCTGAACGCAAAATAGTATAACCATTATGCGTTCGTTTAAACTTAGCTTACCAAAACTGCCACAATGTTTCAATTTATTTGCTTATAGCTCCCATTGCTTAACAAACTTTACACATTCTCTTAACAAAATATTAAAAATAATTCGTTACATTGGGGGATGACCAGATTTCATACGGATAAAGGAGCGAATAAAGAATGAAACGGCATAAACAGACCTGGCCGAAGTTTTTCTCACTTCCATCTACAATAAATAATGTGCGTTTCACATCGTTTTCCTTGATCAGCTGCCGGAATCTACAGACCATTTTAGTATTCGTCATTGTTTTTATCACGTGCATCTCTCCTCGATGATCGCTTATATCGGTTATGAAAAAAACAAACAAGTTGTCATCCGCTCCATCGAACAACAAATGCAGCTGTCCACCAAAATAATGATTGAAAAAATTTCAATGTTAAAGTCTTCAACTACCAATATGGATTGCTGCAAACGTTTAAAGTATGACCAATGTTTGTCCTAGGAACCAAAACGTTCCTAGGAGATTTTTTTATTGCCTGCGTCTTTAGTTGAATTATCAACGCGCACAATATACAATGAACATGGAGAACAGGAAGGGTGTGTCAAGAATGAATATGTTTGTGCAGCTATGGAAAAGTTTATACTCGCCGAAAGATATCGCACGTTTTCGCTTTCAAGGAATCGGAAAAACGATTGGATATGTATTTTTGTTAACCTTTCTTTCCATCTTGCCGACGTTCTATTACTTAACCACTTCTTTTGTGGAAGGAATTCGCAATACAAGCGCTCTTTTAGAAAATGACCTTCCTTCGTTTACGATTGAACACGGTCAATTGCATTCTTCTGCAAAAAAACCCATTCATATTGATCAGCACGGTTTTACCATCATTTTTGACAGCACCGGCCAAGTCACAAAAGAAGACGTAGAAAGCTTTAGCAACGCCATCGGGCTTTTAAAACATGAAGCTGTATTAGTTGCTAATCATCAAGTACAATATTATAGCTATTCAACGTTTCCAGATATGAAAATAACAGATGAAGATATCCATTCCTTTATCGAAACCATGCAGTCACTGCTGCCTGTTTTCATCCCACTGTCGTTGCTCATAATTTATTTATTCGCAAGCGCAAGTAAATTTATCGGCATCTGTATCCTTGCCTTCTTCGGATTAATTTTGTGCAGCACTCTCGATAAAAAACTGCAATACCGCCATACTTGGATTATGTCGGCATATGCCGTCACTTTATCAACGGTGTTTTTCACCGTTATGGAGGCGTTGCAAACGGTTGTGCCATATGCTCCATTTATTCATTGGTTCGTCTCGATTGTCGTGCTGTTGTTGGCGATCAAAGAAGTTCCTTCAGCAAAACCGCAAAACGAATAAGCCACTATCGCTTCCGATAGTGGCTTTTTTATGCAACATTGCTCATTTTCTTTTTGGTTGTTCTTCGGCGATTCCCTGTAAAATAGCGCTGCAATGCAGCGGACGCAAAACGAGCGGTAATATTAAACAAAAGAACCATCATCACTAATATCGCTGCAGATTTCGCTGCAATGATTTTGGCATCTGGAACAATTCCCTCTGAATTTAATTTCCAAATGTGTACGGTTAACGTTTCTGCTGGTCGAAAAACATTCAATGGGTGTGCTTTGCTTGATAAATCGGCAGCAAAGTTTAATAACGGCGTTGTCAAGCCTGCCGTATAAATTAACGCAGCCGCCTCGCCAAAAATTCGTCCCGCCGCTAAAATAACCCCTGTCATTATTTGCGGGAGAGCGGACGGAAGAATTACTTTCATTAACGTCTGCCACCGCGTCGCTCCCAACGCAAGACTGCCTTCTTTTATGCTCGAAGGAACATCTAAAATCGCGTTCTCACATATACGCGTCAATCCAGGCAAATTTAATATCGTAATCGCCAACGCGCCGCCAATTAACGTGTAGCCCCATCCTGTTAGCGTCACAAACGCCAATAAACCAAACAATCCAACGACAATTGATGGGAGAGACGCCATCGTTTCGATGCACAGCCGAACAAAGTTAAGCATTCTCCCTTGTTTGGCGTATTCCGCCAAATAAATTCCTGCTCCTAATCCCAATGGAACAGAAATCAATAACGTAATGACAAGCATATAAAGCGAGTTAATAAGCTGCGGACCAACTCCTCCCCCTGCTTGCGTGTTGCTCGGTTTTCCAAATAGAAAATCCGGCTGCCAAAATCCCCAGCCTTTCGACAAAACCGTCACAAAAAAGAAGATAAGCAAGCTAATGACGAATGCAGCAATGACATAGAATATACTTGTCCAAACTTTATCAACCACTCTCGATGTCATCTTATCGTTCCCTTCTTTGCCCGATCATTCGTATAAGCACAATAAAGAAAAAGGAAATAAACAACAAAATCATCGCCAATGTCCACAACGCATCGTTCCAAGCAGTACCGTTTATCGTATTAGCCATATCCATCGTTAAAGTTCCTGTCAGTGTCGCTGTCGGACTATATAATTCTGAAGGGAGTTTCACCGTGTTTCCGATTACCATTTGCACCGCCAATGCTTCGCCAAACGCTCTCGCCAATCCAAGGACGATACCTGTTAAAATTCCTGTTCGTGCTGCTGGAACGATCACTCGGCTGATCGCCTGCCATCTCGTTGACCCAAGTCCGTATGACGCTTCTAAGTAAGAAAACGGAACGCCACTAAGCGCATCTGACGCGATGCTTGTTATAGTAGGTAAAATCATAATGCTTAATACGATAATTCCAGCTAACAAACTAAATCCTACTCCGCCGAACCATTCACGAAGAAGCGGAATAAGAAGAGTAACACCTAACCATCCGTAAACGACGGACGGAATGCCGACAAGCAGCTCTAAAACAGGTTTTAGTACGGCTGAACCGAATTTTGGAGAAATAAAATTCATAAAAATAGCAAGGGCGATCGCAATCGGTGTGCTTAACAACACCGCTCCAATGGATACGAGCATTGACCCGACGATAAAAATAACGGCGCCATATTTTGGATGCGAATCACTCGGCTTCCATTCTGTTGAAAACAGCATTTCCTTTAGAGAAATTCCGTTTTCTGTAAATGACTGGATTCCTTTTCCGCAAATAAACACAATGATCAAAAGGGTAGTAATAACGATCAATAGGCCGCAAAAAGTGACTAGGATCCTTCCGATATATTCTTTTTTCCAATAATTCAGCCTTCTTTTCTCTTTCATCCTTCCGTCACCTCATGAAGAATAAGACTGGCCAAACGATGTAGCCAGCCTTTAATGGAATTACTCTAATTCGGACATAGGAATGTAGCCCATTTCTTTTACTTTCGAAGCAAATTCTTCGCTTTTCACGTAATCGATAAATCCACGCACGGCATCTTTCGGCTCGCCTTTGGTAATCATGTATTCATAAGACCAGAAAGGATACTTTTCCGTTTTAATATTTTCGATCGTCGGTTCTACTCCATCGATTTTTAGCGTTTTTAAATCTTTATTTTCGCCGATTAAGTACGACATCGCAACATAACTAATCGATCCTGGCGTCGAGTTAATCGCTTGTTCGACAGCGCCATTGGAATCTTGAACAGTTCCAATCGCTTCATTTATTTTTACGTCTTTCATCACCGTTTTTTCAAAAGTAGCACGTGTTCCAGAGGAAGCAGGACGATTAATGATGTTAATTTTTTCGTCTTTTCCGCCAACATCTTTCCAGTTTGTAATTTTTCCAGAGAAAATATCTTGAATTTGTTTTACTGTTAAGGAATCGACATTGACATCTTTATTCACTACAAGCGCAAAAGCAATTCCTGCTACTTTATGATCAATGAGCTCTCCTGCTTTCGATTTATCTTCTAATTTTTCTGCAGATGGAACATCTGAGTTTCCGATTTGTACAGCACCAGCGGTAACTTGGTTAACGCCTGTTCCGCTTCCTCCTCCTTGTACAGTAATCGAAACATCAGGGTATTTTTCCATAAATTGATTTGCAGCCTCCTCTGCAAGCGGTTGAAGAGCAGTGGATCCAGCTAGCGTAATCGTTCCAGAATACGATTCTTCTTGCTTCGTGTCTGTATTTCCGGCATTTTCCTCTATTGTGTTATTCGCTTTTCCACACCCCGCAAGCATCCCCGTTATTAACAATGCCGCAATTCCAAATTTCATGGATTTTTTCCACATTATCGATTGACCCTCCTATTAGTTTCTATTGCCCTGTACAAGTTCATTGTAAAGGAGGAGTTTTATGCCTTTATTAAGCAAATGTTAAGTTTCCGTAAAACGGGCCACCATATTTTACATATTTTTTTGGGGACAAGCATACATAGTTACTAACAACGTGTTCATTGGAGGAATCATGCGTGAAAAAAGCAATCATTGCCTTCGTCCTGTGTCTTTCCATCTATATCATTTATCATGATGTAACAACTGGAACATTGATCACCTCCACGGGAGCAACAGCAGCGCCTGAATATGCGGCATCCGGAAAAACAAACGTCCATATCCCGTATCAAACGGTGACCGTCAAACCTGGAGATACACTATTGTCCATTATGGAAAGGCAGCAAAACGGACCGCTCCCTGTTCCCATTGACAGGGCGATCACCGATTTTGAAACGTTGAATCCAGGTGAAAAAGCACAAGCATTACGAATTGGAAAAAAATATAAAATACCGGTATATAAACGATGAACCTTTCCCACCTTCATTCCATGAAGAGGCGAGAGTTTCTTACTACCCCATCGAAGAAGCTTCTGCATAGAAAAAGGCGGTCTCCTTCTAATCAATGCCTGCATTGGAAGTCTTCCTGATGAATAGCGAATTTCTTGTCAAGTGACGATAAACATTGTTACAATAATTCAGAAAGCGACATGAACTTGTTTCTTAAAGGAGCGAATTTACGTGGGTGAAATTATTCATCGTTCAAAAACTCGTCCCGTTCGCGTTGGCAATTTAACGATTGGCGGCAACAACGAAGTTGTCATCCAAAGCATGACGACGACGAAAACGCACGACGTCGAAGCGACCGTCGCCCAAATCAAGCGGCTGGAGGAAGCGGGCTGCCAAATCGTCCGCGTCGCCTGCCCGGATGAGCGTGCGGCCAACGCTATTCCGGAAATTAAAAAGCGCATTAACATTCCGCTGGTGGCGGATATTCATTTTGACTATAAACTAGCCCTGAAAGCGATTGAAGGCGGAGTCGATAAAATCCGAATCAATCCCGGCAATATTGGGCGCCGTGAAAAAGTGGAAGCTGTTGTCAAAGCAGCAAAAGAGCGCGGTATACCGATCCGCATCGGCGTCAATGCCGGTTCATTGGAAAAACGAATTTTGGAAAAATACGGCTATCCTACGGCAGACGGCATGGTCGAAAGTGCGCTATACCATATCCGCATCTTAGAAGAGCTCGATTTCCACGATATTATCGTATCGCTAAAAGCGTCGGATGTGCGGCTGGCGATCGAGGCATATGAAAAAGCGGCGCGCACGTTTGATTATCCGCTCCATATCGGCATTACCGAATCCGGTACGCTATTTGCCGGAACGATCAAAAGCGCCGTCGGGCTCGGCGCAATTTTAAGCAAAGGAATCGGCAATACGATCCGCGTCTCGCTTAGCGCGGATCCGGTTGAAGAAGTAAAAGTGGCAAGGGAAATATTAAAAGCGTTCGGTTTGGCATCGAATGCAGCGACGCTGATTTCCTGCCCGACATGCGGACGCATTGAGATCGACTTGATCAGCATTGCCAACGAGATTGAAGAATATATTTCGAAAATAAAAGCGCCGATTAAAGTAGCAGTGCTGGGCTGTGCCGTCAATGGACCAGGGGAAGCCCGCGAAGCAGATATTGGCATCGCTGGAGCGCGCGGCGAAGGTTTATTATTCCGCCATGGCAAAATTGTTCGCAAAGTTCCAGAAGAAAAAATGGTCGAGGAGCTGAAAAAAGAAGTGGACAAATTGGCGGAAGAATACTTTGCCAAACAACAGCAAAAAGCTTGACGCTTAAAGCGCCAAGCTTTTTTGTTAACTATAAAACGGCATGATGAACAGGCGGACGATAATCGCTACAATTCCAATCCCGATGGCCCATGCACCCAGCGTCTCGGCACCGCGCCGGCGTGCAATAAAGCCGACAATAATGCCTGCTGCTCCTAATAAGACAGGCCAAATAAATAAGGAAATAATGGAAAGGGCGAGCGCTAGCCAGCCTAACCCTGCTCCATCGGCTTCTTCTTCGCCACGTTCATCATTGCGCCGAACTGGTTCGGCTATTTCTGCCGCCGTTTCTTCCATAAAGTCACGTTCTGGTTCATCTTTTCCAATCGATTGCACGTAGCTTTCGTTATACGTGCGTTCGCGGTCATCCACCATGTGCTTCCCTCGCTTTCCTAAAGTAAGGAGCATTTATTAGTATGAAAAGTTTATGCAAAATTATAGATGTGAATATTTTCTATAGATGTTAAAATGATTGAGGCTATCGGCGGCAAACCTTTGCTTCGGCAAACAAGCTCTTTTGCCGATTTTATCCACATTCCTACGGTTTTATTTTTAGGGAGGCAGAAACGAACATGAAAAAACGGCTTGGAATTGATATCGATGGAACCGTTACTTGTCCGAGCACATTTATTCCATATTTAAACAAGTCTTTTCAAAAAAATTTAACGCTAAAAGATATCACCCAATATAATTTAGCTCCTCTGTACGATACAACGGAAGAGGAAATGGACCGCTGGATGGAAAAATATGAAGCCATGATTTACGAACGCGCCCCGTTGGCCGAGCATGCGCTGGAAGTGATCAACAGCTGGAAAAACAAATATGAGCTGTTTTATATCAGCGCGCGCGGCAGACATTTATATGACTTAACGGAGCAATGGTTTCAAAAAAACGGCGTCCATTATCATCATATCGAATTGATCGGCTCTCACGACAAAATTGAAGCAGTGAAAACATATCGCATTTCCGCCTTTTTTGAAGACAAATACGATAACGCCTGCGATATCGCCGAGGCATGTCAAATCCCCGTTATTTTATTCGATACGCCATATAACCAAGGCCCGCTTCCAAAGCAAGTCATTCGCGTCAAAGACTGGTTGGAAGCAAAACAGCATGTAGAACGGCTTTTATCAACATAAAGAAAAGGGATATCTCTTTTATGTAGAGATATCCCTTTGACATTCTGGGCATTTTCCATATATTTCAAATTTATGATCGGATATTTGATAACCTGGCAGCTGCTCAGCCAGCTCATCCATCGGGCAGGAGGAAATTTCCTTTGTTTTGCCGCATTGCACACAAATAAAATGATGATGGTGATGATGGGTATCACACGCGAAACGAAAATGTTTCTCCCCTGACAACTCCGTCATTTCCAAAATACCAAGTTCTACAAACAGTGATAAATTGCGATAAATCGTATCAAAACTTAATCCCGGATAATCATCGCGCAGCGCCTCCAGCACATCTTTGGCCGTTAGATATTTATCCGTGTTGGCAAATAGCTGCAGCATATCTTTCCGCTTGTCTGTATGTTTAAATCCTTTTTCCTTTATCAAGCGAATGGCTTGTGCGACATTCATCCTTTCTTATCCCCTTTTCCACTTGTTCCACATTAGTGTGGCAAGCAAAATGAACACAGCAAGCATCACAATCGTGCCGCCAGGAGCCAAATCGAGCTGATAGGAAAGCAACAGGCCAACAACGACCGATATTTCTCCAAATAAAACAGAGTAAACGATCGCCTGCTTAAAGCCTTTGGCAATGCGAATGCTCGCCGCCACCGGAAGCGTCATCAACGAAGAAATAAGCAAAACGCCGACAATCCGCATCGATGCAGCGATCACCAGCGCCACCAATACGATAAATATAAAATGAATCAGCTTGGCGCGAATCCCGGAAATGACCGCATATTCTTCATCAAATGAAAGAAGAAACAATTCTTTATACAACAATAAAATCATGGCAGTTACGAGGCAGGCGATGGCAAATATTGTCCATGCGTCCTGGCGGCTAACAGCACTAACACTGCCGAACAAATACGAAAACAAATCCGTATTAAAGCCGTCTGCCAGCGAAATAAAAATGACGCTAAGGCCAATGCCTCCTGAAAGAATGATCGGAATTGCCAGTTCCTGATAATGTTTATAGACGGCCCGCAATTTTTCAATAAAAAGCGAACCAAGGACAGAAAATCCCATTCCGATATAGAGCGGATTCCAGTTTGTAAAGTAAGGAAAATTTTTGCCGAGCAGTAAACTAGCAGCAATACCGGCAAGCGTCACATGGCTGAGCGCATCGGCAATAAGCGACAGACGCCGCACTACAATAAACACGCCAAGAAGCGGAGCAGCAAATCCAATTAATAATCCCGCAATAAATGCGTTGCGTAAAAATTCATATTGCCATATCGCTTCAAACATCGTGTCATTCCTCCATCAGTGCTGATGAGAAAGCACATGAAGCGAATGCCCGTAAAATTTCGATAATGCGTCTTCCCCGAGCTTTTCAAATTCTTCTGCTTTCCCATGGAAATATAAATGCTTATTCAAACAAGCAACGTGCGTTACTTTTTCGGTAATCGTTCCAATATCGTGTGTGACAAGAATAAGGGTAATGCCAAGATGCTCATTCAACTCTTCAAGCATGTTGTAAAAACTTTGCACGTGGTGAACATCGACACCAACCGTCGGTTCATCTAAAATAAGCAGTTCCGGTTTGCTGACAATCGCCCGGGCAATAAAGACACGCTGCTGCTGGCCGCCGGATAATTCGCCAATATTCCGTTTGGCAAACGCGCTCATGCCAACTGCTTCAATCGCTTCCGACACCGCTTGTTTATCATTTTTCGTAAAAAAACGAAACATTCCTCGCTTCGCGGTCAACCCGCTCGCCACCACTTCATAAACAGTGGCAGGAAATCCACTGTTAAAACTGTTGGCCTTTTGCGAGACAAAGCCGATCCGATGCCAATCTTTAAACGATTCAATCGGCGTTCCAAACAAAGAAATATGGCCTTGCTGCGGCTTTAACAAGCCTAATACGCATTTTAATAACGTTGATTTTCCTGAACCGTTTGGACCGACTAGCCCTAAAAATGCACCTTTTGGCACGGTTAAATTAATATCTTCTAATACATTTTCTTTTTCATAACGAAACGATACATGTTCCATTTTCAGGACATATTCTGTTTTCATCACGTTCTCCCCTGCTAATTCATAATAATTACGATTTAGCTACGAACGTAGTATAGCCGATGGAACGCCGTTTGTAAACATTAATGAACGAGCGATTTAAACCGCGCTTCTCTTACTTTATGTTTATTGACGATGGATGCGAAAGCGCCAACAAAAATAAAACTGAGACGATAAATAACATAGCTAAACGGTCCCTTTTTATGCTGTTTCTGTGCCAAAATACCACGGTTTCTTTTTTCTTTTAGTATACCATACACTTTCCGTCTCTTCATTTCATATGATGCATAGCAAAAGAGGAGGCGTTAAAAAATGAACTTTTATCAGCAGCTCGTTCAACAAAAGCTCAAAACGATTACTCCGGAAGAATTGGTGTCATATAGCCGTGACTACAACATCCCGCTCACGGTCGAACAGGCAAAAAAAATTCTCCATATCGCCCGAACGAATAAAATCAATGTGTTTGACCCGCAAGAAAGAAAAAAATGGGTAAAAGAGCTGGCGAAAATTACATCGCCGCAAGTGGCGAAAAAAGCAAATGAGTTATTTTTAAAATTCGTCAATAAAAAATAAAAGGGCACTATTTTTGCCCTTTTACTTTTCTTCTATAATTTTGCTTAACATGTCTTCATCAAATGCTTGCGCGCGCAGCATGGCAATTTCGTATTTGTACGGCGGCTTTTTATGATTTTTGTCCTCACCGACATACGGTGTCTCTAAAATTTTTGGAATATCGTCAAGCTGCGGGTGGTGAACAATATAATTTAACGCAGCAAAGCCTATATGCCCAAAGCCGATGTTTTCATGACGGTCCTTCCGGCTTCCGCGCGGATTTTTGCTGTCGTTAATATGCAGCACTTTGAGCCGCTCAAGTCCAATAATGCGATCAAATTCCT
This sequence comes from Parageobacillus sp. VR-IP, assembly GCF_013357975.1. Classification (NCBI taxonomy): domain Bacteria; kingdom Bacillati; phylum Bacillota; class Bacilli; order Caryophanales; family Anoxybacillaceae; genus Parageobacillus; species Parageobacillus sp. VR-IP. The sequence goes on along the minus strand of NZ_JABVYQ010000004.1, from coordinate 412,238 downwards.
CTAATACGCCGTCAAAATCCTCGACAATGTCATAGCCGGCATCATGCGTATGGCATGTATCAAAGCAGACAGACAATTTTTCGTTATGTGTAACGCCATCGATAATTTGCGCAAGCTCTTCAAAGCTGCGGCCGCATTCCGAACCTTTTCCCGCCATCGTTTCTAGCGCGATTTGCACCGTTTGCTCGCGCATCAATACTTCGTTTAATCCTTCAATAATTTTACGGATACCGGCTTCCGGCCCCGCTCCGACATGCGCTCCCGGATGCAGAACGATTTGTTTGGCGCCAATCGCTTCTGTCCGTTCAATTTCTGAGCGCAAAAATTCTACGCCAAGTCGAAACGTATCCGGGTTTTTCGCATTGCCAATATTAATGATATACGGAGCATGAACGACAATTTCTTCAATGCCATGCGCTTTCATATGAGCACGGCCTGCTTCAATGTTGAGCTCTTCAATTTTTTTGCGCTTTGTATTTTGCGGCGCCCCGGTATAAATCATAAACGTATTTGCTCCGTATGAAACAGCTTCTTCACTTGCCGCAAGCAGCATTTTTTTTCCACTCATCGATACGTGTGAACCGATTTTTAACATTCCCCTTCTCCCTTTCCGTTACATCATTACCGTTTCTTTAAGCGGCGCAACCGCCTTTTTTGTTTTTCTATTTCAGCAAGCAATTTTTTCTTATATCCCGGTTTCACTTGCTTCGGCTTTTTCATCTGCGCCAAAAGCGGTGCAATCTCGCCATCTTGCCTAGCCCGCTTGCTCCGCCGGTTCCAAGGCGGCAAATCGACCCATTCGCCGCGCACAAGATCGCGGTGTTGAAACTCGATCCCCATTTTTTCTAATTTGGTAATCGCATCTTGATCGGACGGCTCATAAATGGTTGCCGCAATGCCGGTGTAGCCGGCGCGTGCCGTGCGTCCGACACGGTGAATATAAAACTGCAAATCACGCGGCAGCTCATAGTTGATGACGTGGCTCACTCCCTCAATATCAATGCCGCGCGCCGCTAAGTCAGTCGCGACAATATATTGAAATTCTAAATCGCGAATTTGTTTCATCATTTTTTTCCGCTCACGCGGCGACAGACCGCCATGTAAAACCCCGATTTTTAATCCCTTTTCCACTAAGCTGTCCGCCAATTCGTCAGCCATTTTTTTCGTATTTGTAAACACGATTGCTAAGTACGGGTTATAGGCAACGAGCATATCGTACAGCAGCTTCACTTTGTCACGGCTGCGAAGCGGCACAAGAACATGTTCAATCTTTTCTGCTGTCACCTGTTTTGGCGCAACATGAACATATTTCGGGTTTTCCATATATTTTTTCAAAAACGGCCTTAATTTTTCCGGAATCGTCGCCGAAAAAACAAGCATTTGCAACTCTTTCGGCATGCGCGCCGCAATTTGGTCCACATCGATGATAAACCCCATATCAAGCATTAAATCGGCCTCATCGACAACCAGCATCGTCGCCGTGTGCACATTTAAGGCTTGCTCGCGAATAAGATCATTAATTCTTCCTGGCGTTCCGACAACAATATGCGGCTGTATTTTTAGTTTTTCCAGTGCTTTTTGCTTATCGGTTCCGCCAATAAAACAACGCGCCGTAATTAGCCGGTCGCTTGGACAAAATTTTGTGATTTTTAGCACTTCATGATAAATTTGCGTCGCCAGCTCGCGCGTCGGCGCCGTAATCACCGCCTGCACCGCCTCGCGCTCCGGATCAATCTTTTCGATAATAGGCAATAAATAAGCATGGGTTTTCCCTGTCCCCGTCTGCGACTGGCCGATGACGCTTTCCCCGCGAAGAATGCTTGGAATAATGCGTTCTTGAATTTCCGTCGGTTTATAAAAACGAAGCTCTTTAATGGCTTCCATAATAAACGGCTGAAAGGCAAAACGTTCAAATTGCGTTTCCTTCATTCACCATTACTCCCTTCTGCTCCGACTTTGCCGAAAGCCGAATAACTCGATTTATCATTATATCTAATTTTTGCGCGGTACCGCAACTTAAGACGATCAGAAGAAGAAAAAACATTTCCCGTTTTTCCGCATACTTTATGAAAGAGAATACTCTCTTATTTTAGCCTAGAAAGGAGGAAAATGAGATGATCTACAACCGGCCACCGATATTTCCTTCTTCCCCGATGCCACGCTCTTTTTTAAGGATGCCGCCTTCTTCCTTTCCTGCCATGAGAACACCCGCTCCCCGTCCTGGATTTGGCGGCTTCCTATCGCGCTTATTTTCAAGAGGGCAGCCGATCGCTCCTTCATCCCCGTGGATATCGCCAATGATGCAGAACGCCGTCGCTAGCACTGGCGCCGGCGCAAACACAGGCGGAGGATTTCTCGGAATGTTGACGAATGTGCAAAAAATGCTTGGCATTGCACAAAACGTCATGCCAATGGTGCAGCAATACGGCCCGCTAATTAAAAATCTTCCTGCGATGATCCGCATATGGAAAGAATTAAAACCGGCGGATGAAGAAGAAAGTATGGAAGAGAGCAAAACGGAAAAAAACAAGAAAAAAACAGCGCCCTCAACCAAAAAACGGACCGTGCCAAAAGCAGAGAAAACAAATGAAAACAAGGGGGCAGAATCGGAAAAAACGCCAAAACCATCCACCCCGAAGCTATATATCTGAAACGTAGTTATTCTTTGTATTCCCCCTTTTTCTCCGATATAATGTAAAGGAAAGCAATTGTTTTATATGCCGAATTTAGGAGGAAACAAAATGGAAGTGATCAAAATTACCCCGCGCGGCTACTGCTACGGGGTTGTCGATGCGATGGTCATCGCAAGAAACGCCGCCTTAGATCCAACGCTGCCAAGACCGATTTATATTTTGGGAATGATCGTTCACAATAAACATGTTACTGATGCATTTGCCGAGGAAGGAATTATTACGCTAGACGGAGAAAACCGGCTAGAGATTCTAGAAAAAATCGACAAGGGGACCGTCATCTTTACCGCACACGGCGTATCGCCTGAAGTGAAAAGACGTGCGCGCGAAAAAGGGCTGGTTACGATTGATGCGACCTGCCCAGACGTCACCAAAACGCATCATTTGATCCAAAAAAAGCTAGCGGACGGCTACGAAATTATTTACATCGGCAAAAAAGGACATCCCGAACCAGAAGGAGCGGTGGGAATTGCCCCGACTCGCATTCATCTTGTTGAAACGATCGAAGATGTAGAGCGTCTGGCGATCAAAAGCGACCGCATCATGGTGACAAACCAAACGACGATGAGCCAATGGGATGTTGCCGATATTATGGAAAAAGTAAAAGAAAAATACCCACATGTCGAAATGCATAAAGAAATTTGCCTCGCCACCCAGCTCCGTCAAGAAGCGGTGGCAGAGCAAGCGAAAGAAGCCGATGTCACAATTGTTGTCGGCGATCCGCGCAGCAATAACTCCAACCGCCTCGCCCAAGTATCGGAGGAAATTGCCGGTACAAAAGCATATCGCGTTGCTGATGTAACGGAAATTGATATTAACTGGATTAAAGACGCGAAAAAAGTCGCTGTTACCGCTGGTGCTTCCACCCCTACCCCGATTACAAAGGAAGTCATCGACTTTTTAGAGCAATTTGATCCAAACGATCCGACGACATGGAAACGGGAACGAAACGTACCGTTGCAAAAAATTTTGCCGAAAGTAAAAGCAAAAAAAGAAACGAAGCAATGAAAACAAGGCTGGCCCAAGCAACGCGGGGCCAGCCCTTTGTTTTACACAAAGGTAAACGGATCGGTATGCACTTTGGAGATATAAACATCCGCTGCAAACTGCCGTTTGGCAAACTCTGCTTCTAAAAAGCGGGCGACGCCTTGTTTCATCACTTTCTCGACATTATGGCCTGGATCTACAATATTTAACCCCAGCATCATCGCATCATGCGCAACATGGTAATATACGTCTCCGGTGACGTACACGTCCGCGCCAGCCGACTTAGCCTGCGAAATATACTTGTTTCCGTCCCCGCCAACGACTGCCACTTTTTGTATTGTATCTTGCAGGTTGCCGACAACGCGGACAGCTGAAACGTCCAACGTTTTTTTCACATGCTCGGCAAACTCGGCAAGCGTCATTGCCGATGACAAACGGCCAATTCTTCCTAATCCGAACGCTTTTCCTTTGTTTTCAAGCGGATAGATGTCATATGCCACTTCTTCATACGGATGAGCCTGTAGCATCGCTGATATAACTTTATGTTGCAACGAGGCTGGAACAATTGTCTCGATACGCACCTCTTCTACTTTTTCCAGCTCTCCCGCCTTTCCGATAAACGGATTGGCTCCTTCTAAAGGCAAAAACGTGCCAATGCCGTGGCTATTAAACGTACAATGGCTGTAGTTGCCGATATGGCCCGCCCCCGCGTTGCCGATCGCCTCCCGAACAAGATCGGCATGCGTCTTTGGAACATAAACAACCAATTTTTTCAGCGCTTCTTCATATGTTGGAACGAGCACCTCTACTTGCTCCAATCCTAGCGCTTCCGCTAGCCAGTCATTGACTCCTCCGTTGGCAATATCTAAATTCGTATGGGCAGCATAAATAGAAATATTATGTTTTAGGCATTTTTCTATCATGCGACCTTGCGCCTGATCGGTAACGAGCTGCTTTAATGGCCGGTAAAGCGGAGGATGGTGGGCGATGATGAAATCGACTCCTTCGGTGATCGCTTCATCGATGACTTCCTCCAACACGTCTAAAGCGACCATCACTTTTTTCACCGGTTTATTTAACGTTCCGATTTGCAGACCGATTCTGTCGCCTTCCATTGCCAGATGTTTCGGAGCGAGCCGTTCCAACAGTCCGATGATTTCATAACCGTATGGAAGTTTGTTCACTATAATGCCTCCTCTACAAGCTTGATTTTTTCTTCCAGCTCCCTTTTTTTGGCCAGCGCAGACTCCGTTTCTCCCTTTTCAGCCAGTTGACGGACGATCCGCTTCCATTGTTCCAATTCATGACGCCACTTTTCTAAAAACACATCATTTTTTTCCTTCAGCAAAAACGGACCTAATAATAGTTCTGCCTTCATATCGACATATGGCTTTTTTCCATCGCCTTTTTCAGCCACGAGCACTTCATAAATTCTCCCATCTTCTTTTAAAATTCGTTCGGCAATCAGCTCCCAGTCGTTACTCATCATCCATTTGCGCACGATATCGGCCCCGACATTCGGCTGCAAAATAAGCCTTTTTACACCGGAAAGCTTATTTTTTCCGGCTTCCAAAATATTCGCAATCAACGTGCCGCCCATTCCGGCAATCGTAATGCAATCGACTTCGCCAGGAGCAATCACCGCTAAGCCATCCCCTTTCCGTACGGAAATGACATGCGAAAGCCCCGCTTTTTCCACTTGCTGTTTCGCTGAACGTAGCGGGCCATCCGCTACTTCTCCTGCTACTGCCTTTATAATATATCCATGCAAATAGGCATAGCACGGCAAGTAGGCGTGATCGGAGCCGATATCAGCAAGCGTCGCCCCTTTTGGAATGAAAGAAGCGACAGTTTCAAGGCGCTTCGACAGACGAAATTCATTCATCGTTGCTTTTCACATCCCTTTTCTTCTGTGTATTGTACCACAAACAAAAAATCCCTTCACCTAAGGCAAAGGGATTTTTTGTTTATTTGAGCTTAGAAAGCCATTTTGCCATTTCATCCGCTTTATCCGCCGGAACAAGGCCTGCAGGCATATTGCCACGACCATGCTCAATGACGTCTTTAATTTGGTCAAGCGAAAGCCGTTGACCAACTCCTTTTAATGACGGACCAACCCCGCCTTCATAATTTTGCCCATGACAGCTGCTGCAAGTTTGTTGATAAAATTTCTCTGGGGTGAACTCTGCGGTTTGTTCGGTTTTCTCGCCGCCTTTTTTCTCTTTTGCGAGCTCTTTCGCATCACCGAGCCCTTTAAATGAAAGACCAAGAGTAAGTGCGATCCCGAACGCCATAATGATAAAAAACGGGATTAACGGGTTTCGATTCATCTCTTTTTACCTCCCTTATGTATGACCATTGTTCGAAAAATAGAACCGCTACAAACAATTTTATTTTACTGTAAATTATCGCGGAGGAAAAGCCCTAATCTGATTATCCATGGCAAAATCGCCGCATTGAAAAAGGCTAAAACAAAAGAAAAGCAATTAAAATGCCCATCCCAATTATACCCGATAGAAGAAAATAAAGTAAGCGAAACTGTTTCCCCATCCATATCCACAATAAACAATTTATGGAAATGGTTAATGCCGTAACCACTTTTTGTTTCGGAAAATAATATTCACCGATTTTTATGGATGCAATAAGGAAAATAAACGCGCCGCTGATGAGCGGAATATGAAGAATATTCCCTTTTCCCTTCCACAGCCGTATAGCGACAAGGCATAGAAAGAAAAAAAGGGCGTAAAGGAGCATTTGCAAAACGAATGACAATTCAGTAAAATAAATGACAAGAGTACTTGCTGGTAACAATAGACAAATCATTCCCGCAAGTAGAAAGGTGAACACCGTTCGTCGTCGGTCTGAACCCCGACCATGCGGACGTTTTTTATCATCACCTTCCGTATATAATGCCAGCAAGTAATTGCAATATTGCTCTGGGAGGAGGCGAGAGCGCTTCCAATATTCAATTTCCCGCACAATAATTTCACGTCTTCGTTCGTCCATGCACATCCGCCTTTCGAAAAGAAAAAGAAAAAAGAAAAAAGAAAAAATAGTTTACTTCTCAAGGGATATGAAGAAGTAAACTATTGTAGAAAAGATTACTCTAAAAAGTCTTTCAGCCGTTTGCTGCGGCTTGGATGGCGCAACTTGCGGAGCGCTTTTGCTTCAATTTGACGAATACGTTCGCGGGTGACACCAAATACTTTTCCAACTTCTTCTAGCGTCCGTGTTCGGCCGTCATCTAGCCCAAAACGCAAGCGCAAAACGTTCTCCTCGCGGTCAGTAAGCGTATCTAACACGTCTTCGAGCTGTTCTTTTAGCAGCTCATACGCCGCGTGCTCGGATGGAGATGTTGCTTCCTGATCCTCAATGAAATCGCCTAAATGCGAATCGTCTTCTTCGCCAATCGGTGTTTCGAGAGACACCGGTTCTTGGGCAATTTTTAAAATTTCGCGTACTTTTTCCGGAGTCAAATCCATTTCCTCAGCAATTTCTTCCGGAGTTGGTTCACGACCAAGATCTTGAAGCAATTGCCGCTGCACGCGGATCAGTTTGTTAATCGTTTCAACCATATGCACCGGGATGCGGATCGTCCGTGCCTGATCGGCAATGGCGCGCGTAATCGCTTGGCGAATCCACCATGTTGCATAAGTGCTGAATTTATATCCTTTACGATAATCAAATTTTTCGACGGCTTTAATTAGCCCCATGTTTCCTTCTTGGATTAAATCGAGAAACAGCATTCCGCGGCCAACGTAACGTTTGGCGATGCTGACAACAAGGCGCAGGTTAGCTTCTGTCAAGCGGCGCTTTGCTTCCTCGTCGCCTTGTTCAATTCGTTTCGCCAGCTCAATCTCTTCTTCGGCAGACAAAAGCGGAACGCGGCCAATTTCTTTTAAATACATGCGTACAGGGTCGTTAATTTTAACGCCAGGAGGAACGGATAAATCATTTAAATCAAATTCTTCTTCTTTTTCTAAGTCATCGATATCAGGATCTGCTTCTAAATCAGATTCGCTAATGACCTCGATTCCTTGATCAGCCAGATATTCGTAATATTCGTCCATCTGATCAGAATCAAGATCAAAGCCAGACAAGCGCTCAGCGATTTCTTCATATGTTAAAATACCGCGCTTTTTGCCGAGCTCTGTTAGCTGTTCTTTTACTTGCTCAAGAGTTGCATCCGCATCGGCTTGTTTAGAACGGGCTGGTTTTTCAGCCATTTCACTACCTCCTTTTAAAACTTATACCACCATGTTATGAAGAAGATAACATCTTTTTCATATCAATAATTTCTTTGGCAATGCGCGCAGCAGTTAAAAAATCCTTTTTTCGCTCTGCTTCCGTCTTTTCTTGTTCTTTTTCTTTTAGCATTAACCATTTTGGATAATTCAACACATGTCTTATATAATCATTCAGTTCCTGATCGGAAATTTCATCCGTGATCAATAATAGCGACAGCTCGGTTGCCAGCGGCTTCAAATCATCAGGAAGACGCGAAATCAGCAAGCTGACATTCGGTTCATTTCCTTCCTCGTAAAAAGCATAAATATAAGCGGCAATCGCTCGGTGCTCTTCGAGATTGAATCTGCCCGCGATCTTTTCCTGGACAACCATCGCTACATCGCGGTTTTGCAGCATATGGGCAAGCAGCATTCGCTCCGCGTTTTGAAATGCAGGGAGAAGCTTTTTTTGCAGCAGCGGTTTTGGTGCTGCTTCCCGGTCTATATGATCAGAATGCTTGACTGTGTCTTTATAGCGGTTTAACTGCTCCTGCAAGGCGGACAGCGAAAGGGAAAACTCATCGGCCAACTGCCGTAAATAGTAATCCCACTCAATCGGATTCGGCAGCTTGCCGATTTCGCGAAGCACTTCCTCAATATAACGGATTTTATCATTCTCGTTCTGCAAGTTTTTTCCCCTGCGGAAATACATCATTTTAAACGTCATCAGCGAGCTGCTAGCGTCAATAATATCACGCTGAAACCGCGCTGCACCATATTTCTTTATATATTCATCCGGGTCGAGGCCATCAGGAATTGTGGCGACTTTCACATGGCAGCCTGCATCCGCCAACAGCTTTGCGGCGCGGAATGTCGCTTCTATTCCCGAAGCATCGCCATCATAGCAAATAATGACTGTATCGACATTGCGCCGAAGGATGCGCGCATGCTCTTCCGTCAACGCTGTGCCCATCGTTGCCACCGAATGGGCAACTCCTGCCTGTACGGCAGAAATGACATCAGCGAATCCTTCCAATAAAACGGCTTCTTGATGCTTTCGAATATGTAGGCGCGCTTGATGAAAATTGTATAAAATGCTCCCTTTATGGAAAATCGGTGTTTCCGGGCTGTTTAAGTATTTCGGCTGACCTTCCCCAAGCAGCCGGCCCGAAAAACCGACAGCATCTCCGTGATGATTATGAATGGGAAACATGATGCGGTGGCGAAAACGATCGACATAGTCGCCGTTTTCTTTGCGAATGATCAACCCTGCCTTTTCCATCAGGCTGGGTGAAAAGCCGCGCCCTAGCAAAAGTTTGACAGCGAAATCGCGTGAATCAGGCGCATAGCCGATTTCAAACTGATCGATCATTTCCCTTGTCCATCCACGCATTTGTAAATAATCAAAAGCTTCCTGTCCTTCCTTTGTATTGACAAGCAAATGATGGTAAAATTTTTTCAAAAGCGCATGCGCTTCGATCATCATTTTTGTTTCGCCTGCGTCGGTGCGACGGTGCTTATCAACGTCGTCCAACTTGAAAGCGGACAAATCCACGTTTGCCTTTACGGCCAGCCGCTGGACCGCTTCAATAAAGGATAGACCTTCTATGTCCATTAAAAACGAGAATACATTTCCGCCAGCACCGCAGCCGAAACAATGAAAAATTTGTTTCTCTGGAGAAACCGAAAACGACGGGGTCTTTTCCCCATGGAACGGACATAACCCAAAATAGTTACGTCCTTGTTTTTTCAACTGGACGTAATCGCTAATCACATCGACAATATCGATGCTACGGCGAATCGCTTCAATCGTTTCTTCGGGAATACGGTATCCCATATGAACAGCTCCATATCTTATTATTCTCGGGTCTATGTCTATTTTCCTGTAAGTTTCGACAAAATTTTTTCGAAATTTTGCCGAAAACGGCGACGATCCTGGTCAGAAAATTGTTTCATTCCTTTCGGATATACTCCTTGCCTTCGCAGTTTTGCATGAAAATAGCGATGGTAAAGAGCATTTGCCATCTCTTCCTCTTTATACACCTTTCCGCGCGGAGAGATGACATGCACGCCGCGGCTCACCAGCATGCTTGCCAATCCCACGTCCTGGGTCACCACCACATCCCCTCGTGCCGCATGATTGAAAATGTACAAATCCACCGCTTCCTTTTCTGTATCAACGTATACCCACTTCATTTGTTGCAACGGTGAAAAGTGATTGTACGACGAAATAAACACACTTGGTATATTATATTTCGCGGCAAGGGAGAAAATTTCAATTTTTATCGGGCAAGCATCCGCATCTACAAAAACCGTCGGTCCCACTGTCTATATCTGACTGCTATCGCCGTTCATCGCGCGTTGTCTAGAATAGGCTAATGAAGCAACCAGATTTACACCTCCTATTATTCTACACCATTCTCAAAAATCCTTCTTTTTCCCCCCGTATAATGAACGAATTTTGTCGAAAAAAATTTTACACTTGCCCTTGACAAATAACTATAAATAGTTTACTCGTCTTTTACACGCTCTAAACCTATATTGTGCATTTTTCTCGCAATTTTTTATTATAATATAAACATTGAAAATATGCTACAAAAAATAAAAGCACAATTCACATGAACGTGAATGTGCTACAGTTTTCTTTTCTTCATAATAATGCTTGCTGTTTCTTCGACTGCTTTATTCGTCACATCGATCACATCGCAGCCGATTTTCGCGACAATTTCATCGAAATAAGCAAGCTCTTCTTTAATGCGGTCCATATTGGCATAAATAGCCTGGTCATTTAATCCAAGCGACTTTAGACGCTCGCGGCGAATCGAAAGCAGCTTTTCCGGACTAATTTTCAAGCCGAAACATTTTTCGCTCGACACCTGAAACAGCTGCTCCGGCGGCTCTACTTCCGGTACGATCGGCACGTTGGCCACTTTTAACCGCTTATGGGCCAAATATTGTGATAGCGGCGTTTTCGAAGTGCGCGATACACCGATTAAAACGATGTCAGCGCGCAAAATTCCCCGCGGGTCGCGCCCGTCATCATATTTAACCGCAAATTCAATCGCTTCAATTTTCTTAAAATAATCCTCATCCAATACACGCACTTGTCCTGGTTCATACCTTGGCGTTAATTGAAACAGATCGCTCATTTTTTCAATCAGCGGCCCGATAATGTCATACGCTATCACTCCTTCGCGCGCTGCTTCCTCAAGAAGAAACTGGCGCATCTCCGGAACGACGAGAGTAAAGGCGATAATTCCCTGATTCATTTTCGCTAGCGCCACCACTTCGGCCAGCGTCGTTTTATCTTCTACATACGGTACGCGTTTGATCTGAATATGGGAGCTATAAAACTGGCTTGCTGCCGCTTTCACTACAAGTTCCGCTGTTTCCCCTCCTGAATCGGAAACAACATAAACAAGGCGTTGATTCATCTTTCTCCTCCTTTTTCTCCTACAACAAATCGTCTTTTGCTAGCGCAACGAACGCCTTTGTCATATTGGTTTTCGTTATTCGTCCAATGACTTCGTACCCTTTCTCTGTTTTCCGCACTACCGGCATGGCATCGATCTGCTTTTCGATCAGCCGTTCTGCTACTTCAATAAGCGGATCATCTTTATAGCAAACCGCTATATTCGGCATTCTTGTCATAATGATATTGACTGGAATCGCCGTTAACTCCTGTTTGCCGATGCTTGCACGCAGCAAGTCTTTCCGTGATAGTACACCAACTAACAGCGATTCATCGTCAACGACAAACAAGGTGCCGACATCTTCGAGAAACATCGTCACAATCGCATCATATACGCTTACATTTTCATTGACAACCACCGGAATTGACTGGTAATCAGCAACCTTTATCTTTTTTATTTTATCAGCCAGCAGCTGCGATCCCGTTTTTCCTGTATAAAAATAGCCTACCCGAGGCCGCGCTTCCAAATAACCGGCCATTGTTAAAATCGCCAAATCCGGACGCAATGTGGCCCTTGTTAAATTCAACTTCTCGGCAATGCTTTCGCCGGTAATCGGGCCATGATCTTTCACAATTTGCAAAATTTGTTCTTGGCGTTTATTCAGTTCGATCGTTGCTCACCACCTTGCCTAAAAGCTATATAAGTTTAACTTGAAGATTAGACCTCTGATGATAAAAAATTTGTCATAGATTTTCGACTGTCACGCATTAGCGTGACAGTCGAAAAACATCGTGATCCTTTGATAAATGGCAAGTTCTATAATTTATTATACTATACTCCGTTTCTAAGGAGAAAATTTTGTATCTGAAAAGATAACTAATGATCGCTTGCTTTTTCGTTGTTTTTATTGTGGTTTCCCATGTTTTGGCCAGATGAACTTATCTCTTTTAATTCATCGATTTGACTTAAAAAACGTTTCGTTTTCAGCGATAATCCGGAATATTCATCATAATAGGAAGAAATGACGGTACGGAGTTCTCGCTTCGTTTTTTCTTTTACAGAAATAGTTCCTAGCCTTGATATATCGATGTAATAAAACAAGCGCAACAGTCGGACAGCGGCTGCGGAAAGGGGAATGCGGTGCGGATCGGCAGACTCGCAGCGATGACAAAGAAAACCGGCTTCCTTCACTGAAAAAGAAAAATTCCCCTCCGTTCGACTGCATATTGCACAACGATCTAATGTCGGGGGAATCCCCATCACCGATAACATTTTTACCTCATAAATACAAGTAAGAATCTCTAAATCTCGCCCTTCGTTCATATATTGTAATGTCTGCAGAAGCAGTTCAAATAAATATGGATTGCGCTTTTGCTCCTCGGTAATTTTATCTGTCAGCTCTACAATATAGGATGCATATGCTGCAGTGAAAATATCCTCGCGGATGGTGCGCATGGAATCGATGATTTCTCCCTGATGCAGCACGCCAACCCCACGGCTTCTGCGGATTAAGTAATGGCCGTATGTAAACGGTTGTGTAACGGCAGAAAGGCGGCTGCTTGGCTTTTTCGCTCCCCGTGCCATTGCAGCCACCTTTCCCCATTCTCTCGTGAAGAAAGTAACGATTTTATTTGTTTCGCCATAATCAATGGTACGAATGACCACTGCTTCACATTTTTCAAACAATCGTATCACCACCGATTTACGAACGCTCATTAAAAAATAGGCTGATCAACTTCCTCCAGTTCCGCTTCTTGTTCATCGCCGCTAAGCTGTTGCTCTCTTTCCAGCTCTTTAAAAAGAAGATATGTGTCGATATTGCCTGTTTGGCTAAATAATTTCCAAGTGAATTCAAGCATGGAACCACACCTCTTTCCGCCTGCAGCATTGCTTGTTTTTCCGTCTAATAATAGGTTGACTCCAACAGAAATGTTTATGTTACATAAAATTTTCTAATTAATACTCCTCTTCCCGGAATCCGAAATCGCGCAACTGGGCAAGGCGATTGCGCCAATCCTTTTGCACTTTGACCCATAGCTCCAAAAATACTTTTGACCCAAGCAGGGCTTCAATATCCATGCGCGCCCGCTGTCCAATTTCTTTTAGCATCCGTCCTTGCTTTCCAATAATGATCCCTTTTTGCGAATCGCGTTCTACGATAATGACGGCACCGACATAAACGGTGTCACTATCCTTGCGCCGCTCAATGCTTTCCACCACGACAGCAATAGAATGCGGAACTTCCTCACGCGTTAAGTGAAGCGCTTTCTCACGAATCAACTCCGCGATAATAAACTGTTCCGGATGATCGGTGATTTGGTCAGGCGGATAATATTGTGGGCCTTCCGGCAAATATTTTTTAATTTGCTCGACCAAATTTTCCACATTATTTCCTTGCAATGCGGAAATCGGAACGATTTCAGCAAATGGATAAAGATCTTTATATTGATCGATTAGCGGCAACAAATCATCCGGATGGACTTTATCAATTTTGTTCATGACTAGAAACACCGGAGTGTTTACCTCTTTCAGCCGTTCAATAATAAATGCATCGCCGCGTCCAAATCCTTCTTCAACGTTAACCATAAACAAAATAAGATCGACTTCCCTTAACGCGTTCAGCGCCACCTTCATCATAAAGTCGCCAAGCTTATGTTTTGGCTTATGCACTCCTGGCGTATCAATAAAAATAATTTGTGCATCTTCTGTCGTGTAAACACCTTGAATTTTATTTCGCGTCGTTTGCGGCTTATCGCTCATAATAGCGATTTTTTGGCCAATGACACGGTTTAAAAACGTAGATTTTCCAACGTTTGGTCTACCGACAATTGCTACGAATCCTGATTTATATCCTTCCTTATTCATGGATATCCTCCGCTGAAAAAGCTTTTGGTAATAGTTCTCCCACTGTTAGTTCCATTATATCACCGTTTAAATTTGCCAATATTACTTTCATATCACTTGGACATAGCTCGAAAATAACTTGACGGCAGGCGCCACAAGGGGATACCGGCCAGGGTGTATCGGCAATCACCGCAAGGGCGACAAATTCCGTGTCCCCTTCCGAATACGCCTTAAAAAGCGCCGTTCGTTCCGCACAATTGCACATGCTGTAAGCAGCGTTTTCAATATTGCAGCCGCGGTACACTTTTCCGTCTTTGGTTAATAAAGCGGCGCCAACTTTAAATTTCGAATACGGAACGTAGGCATATTCTCGTGCTTTTTTTGCTTCTTCGATGAGTTCATTCTTTTTCAACGTTTCTCTTCCTTTCTCGGCTTGGAAGGCAATGTACCTCTTCTTTTATTTTACAAAAAATCTTTATAAATTTCATCTCTCGTCATGAAAATGTAACAGAAAAATTAGAATTTTCCTACTTATCTATCATATATGGCAGAAAGATGATGATTCCAATGGCCACTGCAACGATGGCGGCGAACAAAACAGCGGCCGCCGCAATATCTTTTGCCGCTTTTGCCAACGGATGGAAGTCGGTTGTCATCAAATTGACAACACGCTCGATCGCCGTGTTGATAAGCTCTAACGTAATCACGCTCCCGACGGTCAGCAAAAGAATAAGCCATTCCCATTTAGAAATACGAGCGACAGCAGCAGCAGCAATGGCAACAACAGCTAGGGCGATATGAACGCGCAGATGCTCCTCTTCTTTAATTGCGGTCCTCATTCCTGCCCATGCGCAAGCAAACCGTTTTTTTTCCTTCTGCCAATTCATAGCTATCTCCTTAATCCAAATTGCTTTAAAATCTCTTCTTGCTTAGAAAACATCGTTTTCTCTTCTTCCTCCGTTTGGTGATCGTAACCTAACAGATGCAAAAAGCCGTGCACCGCCAAAAAACCGAGTTCGCGCATGAACGAATGCCCGTATTCTTCGGCCTGTTCTTTTGCCTTTGGAATAGAAATAATAATGTCGCCAAGCAATGGCGGAATATCGGCGCCGATAATTTCAATCTCTCCTTCTCCTTTTTCCTCAAGCGCGAAGGAAATCACATCGGTTGGCTGGTCTTTTCCACGGTAGTCGCGGTTGATGATGCGGATTCGTTCATTGTCGACAAAGGAAACGCTCACTTCTGCCCCTTGAGGGACGCCTTCAATTTCCGCCGCATGGTTTAGCAACCGCTCGATCATCGTTATTTGTTCTTCTGTAACTTCATTCGTTTCGTCGATAAAATCGATGTGAAGAATCATGCGTGTTTCACCTTTTCCTTTCTTATCTCTGGATATTCAATGCGCGAATGAAATACACCATTTAGCGTCTCACAAAACGAACGGGCGACAATTTCTAATTCTTTTAACGTAATATCACATTCGTTCAATTGGTTGTCTTGCAAACGGTCAGCAATAATGGAGCGCACAATTTTTTCGATTTTTTCCTGGGACGGGCTAGAAAGCGAGCGCACTGCCGCCTCCACGCTATCCGCAATGCTAACAATCGCCGCTTCCTTCGTTTGCGGCTTCGGCCCCGGATAGCGGAATTCTTCCTCCAGTACAAAGCCCGTTTGTTCCAGAGCTTTATGATAAAAATATTTTAACAAAGTTGTACCGTGATGTTGTTCGGCAATGTCAATAATTTCCTTTGGCATGCGGTGCTTTTTTAATATTGCCACTCCGTCTGCTACATGAGCAAGAATAATATTTTTGCTTAACTGCGGCGATAAATGATCGTGCGGATTCCCGCCGATTTGATTCTCGATAAAATAGCGCGGCCGTTTCGTTTTTCCGATGTCATGGTAATAGCAGGCGACGCGCGCCAGCAGACCGTTCGCACCAATCGCTTCGCACGCAGCTTCGGCCAAATTGGCGACCATAATGCTATGATGGTACGTTCCCGGCGCTTCGATTAAAATTTTGCGAAGCAGCGGGTGATTCGGGTTAGACAGTTCAATTAGTCTGATCGATGATAAAATCCCGAATGCCGCCTCCAACATTGGCAATAGCCCAATCGTCAAAATAGCGGAAAAAATGCCGGAAGCAAGCGCCATTAGCAAGAACATTCCAATTTCCGAAAGCGAATAATGGCCGTTTTTTAACAAGATCATGGCCAGTATCAATACCATATTAATAAAAGCAACAAATAATCCAGCCTGCCAAATTTTTGCCTTGCGCAGCTGTTGATGCAAAAAGAAGCTGCCTGCCAACCCGCTTGCTAGCAAATAAATGGCTAACGAAACTTGTATCGTGCCGTTTGCGCCTATTTCCTCATTAAACATCAAACTTCCGCATACAGCGCAAAGAATTGCCGTCATGATCGCTATTCGTTCCCCAAGCAAAATGCGCACCAGCATGGTGCCGAAAGCAATCGGCACCAGATAGCCGGTGGAAACAGTATCTCCTTGCGGCAAGAGGCGGACAAGCTCCATTATCAGCATAGTGATGGTAAATATCGTTGTAAATAGAAATAAATCCGTGTTGGTCCGTTCGCGTCCAAAGTAATAAACAAGCGGAGAAAGCAATAATAGCACAAGCATGGAAAGGCCGATCAACGGATGGAAAGAATGGTCGTTTTGCAATAAGCCGGCAAGCTGCAGCTGGTGGTAAATTTCATTCGTAATAAACTGTCCTTCCTCTACGATCACTTGTCCCTGCAAAATTTTTACCGGCTTAACCTCATCCATTACCTGTCTCCGCTTTTCTTCCGTAGCCGCCCGGTCATAAACCACGTTTGGAATGACAGCCTGTTTTGTAAGCTTTATAACGATTTCTTTTAATGACGGCGAAAGCATCGCATACTTCAATTCATCTGCTGCTTTTTCTCTTGCCTTATCTAATTCCTCCTGCGTAATTCGTTCCCTCATAATCAAATGGACGGCCGTTACCGCTGCTTCTTTCGCAGTTTTTATATCTTCTGGAGCCGCATGAAGCAGCGCTTCCCACTCGTTGGCCGACAAATAAGAAAACCATTCAGGCGGCAGCCGCTCCTGCAGCGCGCCGACCATGTCCGTCTCCACTTCGTTTTCCCTTTTTGCTTGTTCCTGTATGTCCACAATGGCTGTAAATAAGGACGAAATTAAATCGACGCGGTTTTCCGCATATTCTTTTTTTAATGTATAAATATCAGCCACTTTATTGGCCGCTTCTTCTTTCAGCCGTTCGGTCGCCTCCTTATCTTCGATCGTAATCGGCGACCGGATTGTTTCTTTTGCGACGTCAAACAGGCGCAGTTCATATTGGCGCGGCTTTACATGCCAGTAAAGGACGGAAAACAGCATTAGCCCTAAAAACAAAAACAAAAGATAGCGGACAAAACGAACACGGCTCGTATGCTTTAGAAAAAAGTGAATCCTTTCCAACGGTTTTCCCCTCACTTTAAAGAAAAGACCCTGCGGGAAACGGGTCTTTTTTTATCTATAAACCTGCCTGATTATACGCTTCAATAATTTTCGCCACGAGCGGGTGGCGCACTACATCTGATTGCTCGAGAAAAACAAATGAAACACCGCTGATGGTAGCCAATATTTCTTTAGCTACGGCAAGGCCTGATTTGACTCCCTTCGGCAAGTCCACTTGTGAAATATCGCCGGTAATGACCATTTTTGAACCAAATCCTAGCCTCGTTAGAAACATTTTCATCTGAGCCGGCGTTGTGTTTTGCGCTTCATCTAAAATGACAAAAGCATCTTCTAACGTTCTCCCGCGCATGTAAGCGAGCGGAGCAATCTCGATCGTTCCACGCTCGATAAGGCGCTGCGTATGGTCTACCCCCAACACATCGTGCAGCGCATCGTAAAGCGGGCGTAAATACGGATCTACTTTTTCTTTTAAATCTCCCGGTAAAAACCCTAAACTTTCTCCCGCCTCCACCGCCGGACGAGTCAAAATAATGCGCTTCACTTGGCCGTTTTTTAGCGCCCGAACAGCCATGACTACCGCCAAGTACGTTTTCCCGGTTCCAGCTGGACCGATACCGAAAACCAGATCATGCTGCTTAATGGCGGTTACATAATGCCGCTGTCCTAGCGTTTTGACGCGAATCGGTTTTCCTTTTGCATTTTTCGTTATTTCTTCCTCATATAAACTGACCAAATAGTCGAGTGCTCCCTTTTTCGCTAACTGTATCGCATACATCACGTCCCGCTCGCTAATCGTAATTCCCTTGCGGATGATGATCAATAAGTGGCGCAGCAAGTCATCCACAAGCTGTACTTGCTCGGGGGTACCGGAAACACTCACTGTTTCCCCTCTTGTTACAATGGAAACCCCCAATTCCTCTTCCAATCGTTTGAGATGGGCATCATGAATGCCGAACAAGGCAATGGCTTCGTTTGCGTTTTCTAATTGCTGACTGATCGTTACAAACTCCTCTAACATTCTCAATCTCCTTGAACGATAGGTTGTGGTATTGCGATATTTTCAATCACTTGATAATGCAATTCTACCACTACTTTACCATTCTCTTTCGTCTGATGCAAAACTTTTTCGCCTTTTATGGAAGCATCATCAGGCAGTTTCTCTTTTAATTCCTCGCGGGCAAGTTCCTTTGCCTTTGCAAACGCTTCTTCCCACGTATAGCTCCGCTTTACTTCTGCTGTTTCCCGGAAAATGACGCGCTCATAATATAAGGGCAAGTCCCATTTCCAAAAACGAAACGGCCTTTTTTGTACATTGATTTCATAATTGGTAAACTTCGGCTTTTCCCATCCCCAAACCGGAAGAGAAATATTTCCTATTTTTATATAATGTTTTTCCATATATTTTCCTGTCAAGACGCGAAAAGTGGCATCAAGTGGCAGGACAACGGTAGACTTGTACCATGTTTCGCCAAAAATTTTCCCCCTTGCCGGCACTAATTTTGTTTGCCCTTCTTTCCCGATAATTCCAGACACGAGCAGCTGCCCCTTTGTAACATGGTCATGAACGGAAACAAGCGGCTGTCCTTCTTCAACAAACATATCAGTAATAATCGCCTTCTTTTTCGCTACTAAATGCTGCGCCCCTATTTTTTTCGGCTCTTCAGGCTGTTCTTTTTCTACCACCCGAAAATAAAGCGTTGTCCCTTTCCATTCTACACCAACCCATGTAATCGCATCGATGCGATCTGTCAATTTCTTTTGAATCGTTTCCGGATCATCAACGAGAAATTGAAACGCTCCTTTTTCTATCCCCATTCTTTTTAATTCTTTCCAAATCCGGTATTCCGTCTCCGGCTTTGCCCCTTTGATTTCAATCCCCCATGTCATGTTGGAAAGTAAAAAAACAATAACGAAAAATAAACATATTCCGAGCAAAAACCCGGTGTTCGACAACGCTTTTTTGCAGAAAAAAGGAAACCCTGTTTTTCCGACAAAATAAAGCTTGCACTCGCTTTTGCGGGCGACGATGCGCAACCGCTTCACATCGCTTAACTTAATAAAAAACGTCACAATATGGTCGCTATGCTTTTTCACATTCCAAATGACAATATCGTTGCGCACACACGCGTTCAGCAAACGTTCCACACCTTTTCCTTGTGCTTTCACCCTTACGCTGCCAATCAGTATGTTCATCCATTGATTTTTCATCGTATTTCCTCCCGTGAATGGTTATTCATCTATATAAATCACTTGGTTGATTTTCCCTTCCAACAAAATTTCTTCTGGCAAAATCGTTTTGATGACAAACTTTTCGCCGCGAACAAGCAGCTGCCCTTGCTTCAAAAGCAGGCGTAGTTCTTTATCGCTAAACGTCAACAGCCCTCGGTGATTTTCAATATAAATATGTATTTGCCCAACCATCGTAATGCGGGGAAGGTCCATCACAATATCAGCGGGAAGCTCCAGTTTATCGGTAATCCATCTTTTCATCTTCTGGCGCCACTTTTTCACCATAAAAAAGAACCCCCTTTCATCTCATATGTATGAGAAGAAAAGGGGTTATAGCACCTGTTTTGCAAAAACAAAGGGCGCCCGTCTACACGGAGCACCCTGTTCATCATGATTGTGAAAGTTGTTGTTGGACAAGTTTATTGACGAGAGAGCCATCCGCTTTTCCTTTTACTTTCGGCATGATCGCTCCCATCACTTTCCCCATATCCGCTTTCGAGGAAGCTCCTACTTCGGCAATCGTCTGTTTGACAATTTCCAAGAGCTCTTCCTCTGTGAGTGGTTTTGGCATATATGATTGAACAATTTCCAATTCTACCTTCGTTTTTTCGACAAGGTCAGCACGGCCTGCGTTTTCGAATTCCTGGAGGGAGTCTTTACGCTGCTTTAATTCTCGAGAAAGAACGGTTAGCTCTTCGTCTTCCGATAATTCGCTTTTCCCTAGTTTAATCGCTTCGTTTTGCAACGCCGCTTTCAACATGCGAAGAACGGAGAGTTTTTCTTTTTCTCTGCTTTTCATCGCCTGCTTCATGTCGTCATTTAAACGATCGAGAAGACTCATATATACACCCTCTTTTAATGCTTGCGCTTTCTAGCCGCTTCAGATTTTTTCTTCCGTCTGACGCTTGGCTTTTCATAAAATTCGCGCTTTCTTACTTCTTGCAGTGTACCTGTTTTGGAAACGGCACGTTTGAAGCGACGAAGAGCGTCGTCAATGGATTCGTTTTTTCGAACGATGGTTTTTGACATCCTGCTTCCCTCCCTCCGAGCAACAACCATTACATTTTGTTACTATGCGTGTACTTGTCAATTATAATACATGCTTGCGCCAAAGGTCAATAAAAAACTGTCATTGTTCACCTTCCTTGCCCATACAAATAGGATGAAAGGGGGAAGGACAAGTGGTGCAATTGCTCATCTGGTTTTCGGTTTATACTGGCATTTTTCTTCTTGGCATGTTTATGATGAAAGCAGGATTTTACACTTTATCTGGACACCGTCTAAAACGCTGGCTATTACGCTTTACAGACACCCCGTGGCAAGGATTTCTCACCGGAACGGTGACGACTGCCCTTATGCAAAGCAGCTCTGCCGTCATGGTAATTACAGTTGGGCTCGTCTCCACCGGCTATCTTACATTCCGGCAATCGATCGGCATTATTTTAGGAAGCAATATCGGCTCTACCATCACGACAGAAATCATGACACTCCATGTTGGCGACAACGCCATTCCATTGCTTTTCGTTGGCGCGATTCTCGTCTTTTTTGGTCGTTACCGTCTTGCCTATAGCATCGGAATGATTATGGTCGGGCTCGCTTCTTTATTTTTTGCCATGAACGGGTTTAGCCAATTAGCAAAACCGTTGGCCGCTTATCCGATCATTGACGAGTGGCTGAAAAAAACGAACAATTCCCCGCTTGCCGGAATCATGATCGGCATTATTTTTACAGCCATTATTCATTCGAGTGCGGCAATGATCGGCATCGCCATGGGGTTTTTGAATGAACATCTATTAACATTGCCAGCCGGCATCGCCATTTTGCTTGGCGCGAATATCGGTACATGTATAACCGGCCTCCTTGCCAGCATCGGTTCCGCATATGAAGCAAAATTAACGGCGTATACTCATTTATGGTTTAATGTCATCGGCGTGATCATCTTTTATTTTTTTATTGACCCGCTCGCTTTTGTTGCTGGCAAGCTAAGTAATTCCCCGGATGTGCAGCTGGCTCATGTCAGTGTCCTGTTTAACGTTATTTGTTCGTTGGCGGCGCTGCCATTTGTCCGCTGGATCGAAGCGGCTATATTATTTTTTCACGGCCGGCGTTTTTAATAATCAGAGTGGGCTGTTTTCCCTTCGATAATCGCTACGCCCGAACTTGTGCCAATGCGCGTCGCCCCTGCTTGTATCATGGCGTTTGCACTTTGTATGTCACGGACGCCGCCGGAAGCTTTCACCCCGATGGACGGGCCGACCGTTTTGCGCATTAATGCCACATCTTCGACTGTCGCACCGCCGGTAGAAAATCCGGTCGACGTTTTGACATAATCCGCGCCTGCTTTCACCGCAAGCTGGCAAGCACGCACTTTTTCTTCTTCTGAAAGCAGACATGTTTCAATAATTACTTTGACAAGCGCTTTCCCCTTCGCCGCTTCGACAACGGCGCGAATATCGCGTTCCACAAGCTCATCGTTTCCATCTTTCAGCGCGCCGATATTGATCACCATATCGACTTCCGCCGCCCCGTTTTCAATCGCGTTTTTCGTTTCGAACGCCTTTGTTTCCGGCGTATTGGCTCCGAGCGGAAAGCCGATTACCGTACATACTTTCACATCCGTGCCTTTTAACAGTTCGGCGGCGGTTGCCACCCATGTCGGATTGACGCAGACGGAAGCAAATCCATACCGTTTTGCTTCTTCACACAGCTTTACAATATCGTTTTTTGTTGTATCCGCTTTCAACAAGGTATGGTCAATCATTTTGGCAATATTTGTTTCCAACTTCATCAATCTCCTTTCATGCATAGAGGTCTGACCTCTATCATCATACCATTTTGAACAAAAAAAAACTAGTCTACAGCATATTTTTATAGTAAACAAAAACCCAGCTCTGTACTAGCTGGGTTATGAGCTTAATTCGACGGATTGCGGGATGTCATCCGTCACGACGCGGACAAATTCGCCTTCATTATACGGATATCCGGCTTTTGTAATTTTTACTTTAACGATTTCACCGACCATTTCTTCAGTAGCCGGGAATTTTACTTTTAAATAGTTATCGGTGTAGCCGATATACAGACCGCTTTCCGGATTTTCTTTGTCCCGTTCTTCCGGAATTACTTCCAGCACTTGTCCTTCAAATTGCGAAGCATATTCTTTCGCCAGCTGATCAGACAGCGCAATTAAACGGCGGACGCGATCGTGTTTCACATCCTCATCCACTTGATTTGGCATGCGTGCGGCCGGCGTGCCTGTCCGTTTGGAATACGGGAAAACGTGGAGTTCGGAAAAGTGCTGTTCGCGCACAAAGTTGTACGTTTCCATAAACTCTTCTTCCGTTTCGCCTGGGAATCCGACGATCACGTCTGATGTAATCGCCAATTCAGGGAACACTTCACGCAAACGTGCTAGCCGCTCGGCAAAAAATTCGGTTGTATATTTGCGGCGCATCCGTTTTAATACGGTATTGGAGCCCGATTGAAGCGGAATATGCAAATGGCGCACGATCTTATCGGAACGCCGCAGCACTTCGATCACTTCATCGGTAATTTGGCTCGCTTCAATCGATGAGATGCGGAGCCGTTTCAGACCGACAACTTGCTCGTCCAAATCGCGGAGCAGCGCCGCAAAGTTATAGTCTTTCATATCCGTTCCATAACCGCCTGTATGGATGCCCGTTAAAACAATCTCTTTATAGCCGGCGTTAACTAGCTGCTGCGCCTGGCGGATGATTTCTTTCGGATCGCGGGAACGCATTAATCCGCGCGCCCATGGAATGATACAAAAGGTGCAAAAGTTATTGCATCCTTCTTGAATTTTTAAAGAGGCACGCGTCCGGTCGCTAAACTCCGGAACGTCCATTTCTTCGAACACGCGTGTTTTCATAATGTTGTGAACGGCATTAATCGGCTGGCGTTCACGCTGAAACTGTTCCACATATTCTAAAATTTTTCCGCGGTCTTGTGTGCCGATGACGATATCCACCCCCGGAATCGCCATTACTTCCGCCGGAGACGTTTGCGCGTAGCACCCCGTCACGCACACAACCGCATCCGGATTCCGGCGAATGGCGCGGCGAATGACTTGGCGGCTTTTTTTATCGCCTGTGTTCGTCACCGTGCAAGTATTGATGACATACACGTCAGCACGGCTTTCAAAATCTTTCCGTTCATAGCCTGCCTTTTTAAACAATTGCCAAATCGCTTCCGTTTCATAATGGTTGACTTTACATCCAAGAGTATGAAATGCAACGGTTGGCATTTGCTCTCACCTCACTGTAGTTCAAATTGGTACGAAGCAGCCGCTAACAAATAAAGCGGCGCCGTTTCGGTCCGCAAAATCCGCGGACCGAGGCTGCAGGAAAAAAAGCCATGCTGCCTCAGAAGGTCAACTTCTTCATTGGAAAAGCCACCTTCTGGTCCAAACACGGCAAGGAGAGACTGGCCTCGCTTCATTTGTTGAAAAATAGCAGCAAGCGTTTGATGATTGCCGCGCTTCGCCTCTTCCTCATAGGCAACCATTCGGCAATCCATCGTTTTCGCAAACTCGATCAGCTCATGGATCGTTAGCGGAGTGTGTATATCGGGAATTTGGCTGCGATGAGCTTGCTCTGCCGCCTCTTTTGCGATTTTTTTCCATCGATCTATTTTTTTATCCGCCTTTTTTGCGTCCCATTTGACAACAGAACGAGCCGCCAAAAAAGGAAGGAAAGCGAAAGCGCCGAGCTCCGTTCCCTTCTGAATCACAAGCTCCAGCTTATCTCCTTTCGGCAGTCCATGGGCAATATAGACGCGAATAGGCAGTTCCGTTTGTTCTTCTATCCATTCTACAACACGAGCTATTACATTCTCACTGGTAATTTGTTCAATTTCGCACCGAGCCGTTTTGCCGTTCGAAAGGACGCAAATCAATTTGCTTCCTTTTCCCATGCGCATCACGCGGACAATATGGTGGTAGTCATCGCCGCCAATGGCAATCCGGTCATTCGCCTGTTGATTGTCGGGGACAAAATATCGCTGCAACGCAATCCCTTCTTTTCATCATTTTTTGACGATAAACGCCACCCAATCTTCCATTACTAACGTTTCCTCAATGACAAATCCTGCCGCTGTTAAACCATCTTTTACTTCCTGCTTCTTCGCCTGAATAATTCCAGACGTAATAAAATATCCGTCTTTTTCAAGAAGGCGATACGCGTCATCAACAAAGCGCAAAATAATTTCCGCTAAAATATTGGCAACAATAATGTTTGCCCGTTCATCGATGTGGTCAAGCAGATTGTTTTGCGAAACAGTCACGATATGCTGCACCTTATTTAGCTTGACATTCAACCTTGCACTATCGACAGCCACTGGATCCAAGTCAAGAGCGCGGACGGATTTGGCGCCTAGCATTGCTGCGGCAATGCTTAAAATGCCGGAACCAGTGCCGACATCAATGACCTTATCCCCAGGCTTTACATATTTCTCCAGTGCCTGAATACACATGACTGTCGTCGGGTGGGTTCCTGTGCCAAACGCCATGCCCGGGTCCAATTCAATAATCAATTCGTCGCTCGACACTGGCTCATAAACTTCCCACGTCGGAACAATCGTAAATTTTTCTGATATTTTCACAGGATTATAATATTTTTTCCAGGCGGTTGCCCATTCCTCTTCATTTACTTCGCTGATGGTAATCTTATTTTTTCCAATATCAATATCGTACAATAATAAATTGTTAATCGCCTGTTTAATTTCTTCCACCGTTTCTCCGAGAAAGCTGTTGACCGGCAAGTACGCTTTAATAATGACGCCTTCTTCCGGATAATCGTCCGGATTCAGCTCATATACTTCCCCAAACCAATCTTCTCTTTCTTTTATTAAATCATACGGGTCTTCGATCACGACCCCTCCTGCCCCTGCTTCGTGCAAAATATTCGAAATCGCCTCGACTGCCTCGTGCGTCGTATGGATGCTGATTTCTGACCATTTCATAAAATTCATGATTCTCCTTTAAACGCTTTTTTTACCTTATCAAAAAAGCGGTCATGTGGTTCATGGTGCATGCTGGCACCACCCAATTGGTCAAATTCACGCAGCAATTGCTTTTGCTTTTCTGTCAGCTTCGTCGGCGTCACAACGCGGACGATAACATGCTGGTCGCCATAGCCGTAGCCGCGCACATTTGGCACTCCTTTTCCTTTTAAGCGGAATCTCGTTCCTGTTTGCGTGCCTGCCGGGATTTTTAACTTCACTTTTCCATGTAGAGTCGGGACTTCGATCTCATCCCCAAGCGCTGCCTGCGCAAATGTAAGCGGCACTTCGCAATAAATATCATCGCCGTCGCGTTCAAAAAATTCATGTGGCTCCACATGAAAGATAATATATAAATCTCCTGGCGGCCCTCCGTTAATCCCCGGCTCTCCTTGGCCGGCAACGCGCAGCTGTTGTCCGTCATCAATTCCGGCCGGGATTTTCACATGGATTTTTTTCCGTCGTTTTACGCGGCCGGTGCCGCCGCATGTCGTACATTTTTCCTTAATATATTTCCCTGTTCCGCCGCAATATGGACATGTGCGGCGATTGACGATGCGCCCAAACGGGGTGGATTGCTCCGTGCTGATTTGTCCAGCCCCGTGACAATGCGGACATGTTTCCGGCTTTGTACCCGGTTTTGCTCCGGTGCCATGGCAAGTGTCGCATGTTTCTTCGCGCGGAATTTCAATATCGGTTTCTTTGCCAAATGCTGCTTCCTCAAATGTCAATGTCATCGTATATTGCAAATCGGCTCCAGCTCTAGGAGCATTCGGATTACGCCGGCGGCCGCCGCCAAAAAAGGTGTTGAAAATATCCTCAAAACCGCCGAAGCCGCTAAAACCACCAAAATCAAAATCATCGCTGCGGAAGCCACCGAAACCTTGATTTGGATCGGCGTGGCCAAACTGATCGTAATGGGCCCGCTTTTGGTCATCGCTTAACACTTCGTAGGCTTCTTTAATTTCTTTAAATTTTTCCGCCGCATCGGGCTCTTTACTCACATCTGGATGATACTTTTTCGAAAGCTTCCGATATGCTTTTTTAATCTCCTCTTTTGTCGCATTTTTGCTGACTCCGAGAATTTCATAATAATCTCGCTTCGCCATGATGATCATCCACTCCCGATTCACTCACATGAAGATAATTTTAGCATTTCTCTCTTTTTGATTGCAACAGATTTAAGCCGTCATCTTCTTATTAGCAAAAAAGTCAAAGCCAAGACAGGCCTGACTTTGACTTTTTCACCAATGTATTATTTATCATCTTTTACTTCTTCGAATTCTGCATCAACTACATTATCGTCTTTCTTCGTCGCGCCGTCAGCTCCCGTTTGCTGATTTTGCGCTTGCTTTGCTGCTTGTTCGTATAGCTTCATCGATAGCTGCTGCACCGCTTCTTGCAGCGCTTCTTTCTTTTTGCGGATTTCATCGAGATCGTTTTTCTCAAGCGCCGCTTTCAACGCATCTTTTGCTTCACGCGCTTTTTTCATTTGCGCTTCGTCTACTTTTCCTTCCACTTCTTTTAACGTCTTCTCCGTCGTAAATATTAAGTGGTCGGCCTCGTTGCGCAGTTCGGCCGCTTCTTTCCGTTTTCTGTCCGCTTCAGCGTTTTCTTCCGCCTCTTTAATCATGCGCTGAATTTCTTCTTCGGAAAGACCGGATGACGATTTAATGGTAATCGATTGCTCTTTGTTCGTGCCCAAATCTTTGGCTCGGACATGGACAATGCCGTTGGCGTCGATATCAAACGTTACCTCAATTTGCGGTACGCCACGCGGTGCCGGCGGAATATCCGTCAATTGGAAACGGCCAAGCGTTTTGTTATCGGCCGCCATTGGGCGTTCCCCTTGCAACACGTGAATGTCGACCGTTGTCTGGTTATCTGCTGCTGTCGTGAAAATTTGTGATTTGCTTGTCGGGATCGTCGTATTGCGTTCAATTAATTTCGTAAATACGCCGCCCATCGTTTCAATTCCAAGCGACAGCGGAGTAACGTCAAGAAGAACGACGTCTTTTACTTCGCCAGCGATCACACCGCCTTGGATCGCTGCGCCGATCGCTACCACTTCATCCGGGTTGACCCCTTTATGCGGCTCTTTTCCAAGTTCGCGTTTAATTGCTTCCTGTACAGCCGGGATACGCGTAGAACCACCGACCAGAATGATTTTATCAATATCTGCCGGTGTTAAGCCCGCATCTTGCAACGCTTGGCGAACCGGTCCCATCGTACGTTCGACAAGGTGGGCGGACAACTCTTCAAATTTTGCTCTTGTTAATGTTGTTTCTAAATGGAGTGGGCCGCTTTCATTAGCGCTGATAAACGGCAAGGAAATTTGCGTTTGCATGACTCCGGAAAGTTCTTTTTTCGCTTTTTCGGCAGCGTCTTTCAACCGTTGCAGCGCCATTTTATCTTTGGATAAGTCGATGCCGTGCTCCTGCTTAAATTGGTCGACTAAATAATCGATAATTACTTGGTCAAAGTCGTCCCCGCCAAGATGGTTATCGCCGGCCGTCGCTTTTACTTCAAACACGCCGTCTCCAAGTTCAAGAATCGATACGTCAAACGTACCGCCCCCCAAGTCATAAACGAGGATCGTTTGATCTTCTTCTTTATCCAAACCGTACGCAAGCGCAGCGGCCGTCGGCTCGTTAATGATGCGTTCTACTTGCAAACCCGCAATGCGTCCAGCATCTTTCGTCGCTTGACGTTGTGCATCGTTAAAGTAAGCCGGAACGGTAATGACTGCTCTTGTTACCGGTTCTCCTAAATAATCTTCTGCATACGATTTTAAGTATTGCAAAATAATTGCCGAAATTTCTTGTGGCGTATATTTTTTGCCTTCGATTTCTACTTTATAGTCCGTTCCCATATGGCGTTTAATGGAGATGACGGTATTTGGGTTCGTAATCGCTTGTCGCTTCGCTACTTCGCCGACTAAACGTTCTCCGTTTTTAAACGCCACAACAGAAGGAGTAGTGCGGCTTCCTTCCGGATTTGGAATGACCTTCGGCTCGCCGCCTTCTAATACGGCAACACAGGAGTTGGTTGTTCCTAAGTCAATACCGATAATTTTGCTCATTACGATCACCCTCCTAATACTCATTTACTGACTTACTTTTACCATTGCTGGACGAATGACACGGTCTTTCAGTTTATAGCCTTTTTGAAATTCTTCCACGACCGTGTTTGGTTCATAGTTGCTGTCTTCTACTTGCATCACCGCCTGATGCAAATGCGGGTCGAACGGTTTGCCAACCGCTTCGATCGCCTCGACCCCTTCTTTTTTTAAGGCGTCTAATAGGGAGCGGTAAACCATTTCCATTCCTTGTAAAATAGATTTCGCCTGTTCGTTTTCTGTCTCTATTTTTAACGCGCGCTCAAAGTTGTCCAAAGCCGGCAATAGATCGCTCACCAAACTTTGGGCGCGGTACTTTTCTGCTGCTTCCATTTCTTGTCGCGTGCGGCGACGGAAGTTTTCAAAATCGGCATATAAACGAAGATAGCGGTTTTCCATTTCTTTTATCTTCGCTTCAAGTTCCGCAATTTTCGCGTTTGCCGCCGCCAGCTCATCGTTTTGTCCTTGCTCCGCTTTTGGCTGTTCTTCTTCAGGTGCTTCTTGTTGCGCTTGCATATTTTCCTGCTGCGCGTTTCCCGCACTTTCCTCCTGCTGTTCATTTTTGGCGCGTTCTTCTGCTTTCCCCTCTTGCGGTTCTGGCGCTGTCCGCTCTTGTTCATATGTAGCTTTTTCTTGAGTTGCTTTTTGTTGTTCCATCGGTTTCACCTCCCTTTAAAGCAGCATGTCTATGTATAAATGGTCACAAGGAAAGGATGGATTGCACCCATCCATCCATTATCCAATATGACCATTGCTAACTATTTTGATACCATTTTGTTAACACGGTGGATAAATCGGAAGCCACCCTATTTAAAATGGTAATGGCGCGGGAATACTCCATTCGTGTCGGTCCAAGAATCGCAATGGTCCCCAACTGCTCATCGCCGATCGAATATGTCGCTGTAATCAGGCTGCAGTTCTCCATTCCGCTTAATTGATTTTCACGGCCGATCGTCACTTGAATGCCTTTACGGTTATGTTTGCGCAACAAACGATAAAAATCTTTTTCCTGTTCAATCATTTTCATAAGCGGACGAATTTTTTGAATGTCGCTAAACTCCGGCTGGTTAAGCATATTCGTTTTCCCGGCAAAAAACATCTTTTCTTCCTGAGGGATGTCCAGCGTCTCGACAATCGTTTTCAACATGCTATCGTAGTTATGAATATGCTTGCGCAGCACATCGGCCACTTCTTTATAAATTTTATCCTTTAAATCGATCAGCGGGACGCCAATTAGCCGTTCGTTTAAAATATTCACCATTTTTTCTAGATCAGATGGGTTCACCGACGCAGGAACGGTAATAACATGGTTTTCTACATGTCCCGTATCGGTAACAATAATTGCCACAGCGGTTTGCTGGTTCAACGGAATGATTTGGATTCGTTTTAATTTATTCTCTTTCACCGCCGGCCCAAGAGCAATCGACGTATAATTCGTCAAATCGGATAAGATTTGCGCCGATTTTTGCACCACTTTCTCCAATTCGTAAATTCGCTCAGCAAAAATAGACTTGATTTTTTGAATATCTTCTTTCGTTAAACGCTGCGGTGATAACAAATGGTCGACATAATAACGATATCCTTTTTCCGACGGCACCCTACCGGAGGATACATGCGTTTTTTCGATATATCCAAGCTCCTCTAAATCTGCCATTTCATTGCGGATCGTCGCCGAACTTAAAGCAATTTCATGTTTTTTCGATAACGTCCGCGACCCGACAGGCTGTCCGGAGCGGATAAAATCATCAATAATCACTTGCAAAATAAGCAATTGGCGCTCCGTTAACACGCTCATCACCTCTGTTAGCACTCAAATACACCGAGTGCTAAATCTATTATTAAGGTATCAAATCCATATGCTAATGTCAATGTTTACATTCCGGTGAGAAACGCTTGAAACACCTCGTTGCCAAGGAGTCGTCCGCGGCGAGTCAGGCGCACGTGCGTGTCTGTTTCCTCAAGCAGCCCCTTTTGCCGTTCGGCACGAATGGCTGCCCCAAACACATCATGCATGTCTCTGCCGAACTTTTCGGAAAAGCGCCGTTTGGATACTCCTTCTGTTTTTCTAAGTCCCAGAAACATTTCTTCTTCCATTTGTTCCATCCATGTGACACGATGAACTTCACGATACGGCAGTCCTGTTTCCTGTACTTTGGCGATATATTGTTTAATCGGACCGATATTAACGCGGCGAACGCCATTTACATAGCTGTGGGCTCCTGCACCGATGCCGTAATATTCTTCATTGTTCCAATACGTTAAATTATGGCGGCTTTGAAAGCCTGGGCGCGCATAGTTGCTAATTTCATATTGCTGATATCCGTGAAGTTCCATCTGTCGCATCGCTTCCTCATACATTTCTGCTTCTTCCTCTTCGCTCGGTAACAGAAGCGTTCCTTTTCTCCACAGATTGTAAAAAATCGTTTTTGGCTCAATGATGAGAGAATAAGCGGAAATATGCTGAATATCAAGGGAAAAGGCGATTTCCAGGTCCTCCTGAAACTGCTGCAGCGTCTGGTTAGGCAACCCATACATTAAATCAATGCTGATATTATCAAAGCCGGCTTCTTTCGCTAATGAAATCGTACGCATGACATCGTCATAGCGATGTGTCCTTCCTATTGTCTTTAATAGGGAATCATGAAACGTTTGCACCCCGAAACTTAGGCGGTTGACCCCCGCGGCTTTTAACAGCTGCAGCTTTTCTTTTGAAAGTTCATTTGGATTCGCTTCAAATGTAAATTCCACTTCGTCTTTGGAAAAACGGAAGTGTTTATAAATGCTTTCGAGCAAAAAATCAAGCTGCTTCATTTCTAAAACAGTCGGAGTCCCGCCGCCGACAAACAAAGTATCAAGCCGCTCGGCTGGAAAGACTTCCACCGTTTTTTTCATTTCCCGCTCCATCGCTTGCAAATATTCATCCACCGGTTGGCCTTGGAAAAACACTTTATTAAAATCGCAATAGTAACAGATTTGCGCACAAAACGGTATGTGGAAATACGCGGATTTCACCAACATAAACATCCTTTCCTATAAATAAACAAGGCTATCCCGAAAAAGGAAGAGACAGCCTTGTACATACAGATTATTTTTTATTATCATCGATTTTTAAGACCGCCATAAACGCTTCTTGCGGAACTTCAACCGAACCGATTTGCTTCATCCGTTTTTTTCCTTCTTTTTGTTTTTCCAATAGTTTGCGCTTCCGTGATACGTCCCCGCCGTAACATTTCGCCAACACGTTTTTGCGCAGCGCTTTAATGGTCGAACGGGCAATAATTTTATTGCCGATGGCCGCTTGCACCGGCACTTCAAACTGCTGGCGCGGGATTAAGTCTTTTAATTTTTCGACAATCACTTTCCCCCGCTCGTACGCCGCGTCGCGGTGAACAATGAACGATAACGCATCAATTTTTTCGCCGTTTAAAAGAATATCCATTTTCACTAAGTTTGACGGCTTATAGCCAATCAGTTCATAATCAAACGAAGCATATCCTTTTGTGCTCGATTTGAGCGTATCAAAGAAGTCATAGACAATTTCCGAGAGCGGAATATCATAAATTAAGGTGACGCGTTTTTCATCTAAATATTGCATATCGACAAAGTTGCCGCGTTTCGCTTGACACAGCTCCATCACCGGCCCCACATAATCATTCGGCACCATAATGGTCGCTTTGACGTATGGCTCCTCGACATGGTCAATTTTTTGCGGTTCCGGCATATTGGACGGATTATCAACTTCTACTTCCGTTCCGTCTGTTAAGTGCACTTTGTAGACGACGCTAGGCGCTGTTGTGATTAAATCAATATTAAATTCACGTTCAATGCGCTCTTGAACGATTTCCATATGCAATAACCCAAGGAAGCCGCAGCGGAAACCAAACCCGAGCGCTTGCGATGTTTCCGGTTCAAAATAAAGTGCCGCATCGTTTAATTGCAGCTTTTCTAACGCTTCGCGCAAATCGTTATAGCGGGCTGTATCGATCGGATACATGCCGCAAAAGACCATTGGGTTTAGCTTGCGGTATCCTGGCAGCGGCTCGGAAGCCGGATTTTCTGCATCGGTGATCGTATCGCCGACGCGCGTGTCGCTTACATTTTTAATGGAAGCCGTTAAATAGCCGACATCGCCGACCGTTAATTCGTCGACTTGTTTTGGCTTTGGCGTAAACACACCGACTTCGACGACCTCAAACTCTTTGCCAGTAGACATCATCTTAATTCGCTGCCCCGGCTTCACCGTTCCATCGACAACGCGAATATAGGCGACAACGCCGCGATAGGAGTCGTACAGCGAATCAAAAATAAGCGCCTTTAACGGTGCATCCGGGTCGCCGGATGGCGCTGGAATTTTCTCTACAATTTTTTCTAAAATTTCTTCAATGCCAATGCCGACTTTTGCCGAAGCCAGCACCGCATCCGATGCGTCAAGCCCGATTACTTCTTCAATCTCCTGGCGAACGCGTTCCGGTTCGGCGCTTGGCAAATCGATTTTATTAATGACCGGCAAAATTTCTAAATTATTATCGATCGCTAAATAGACGTTGGCCAGCGTCTGTGCCTCAATGCCCTGGGCCGCATCGACGACAAGAATCGCTCCTTCGCAAGCAGCAAGGCTTCGCGACACTTCATACGTAAAATCGACATGGCCAGGCGTATCGATTAAATGGAAAATATATTCTTCCCCATCTTTTGCTTTATACTTTAACTGAACCGCATTTAGTTTAATGGTAATGCCGCGCTCCCGCTCCAAATCCATCGAATCTAGCATTTGCTCTCGCATTTCCCGCTCGGAAAGCGCACCTGTTTTTTCTAAAATGCGGTCCGCGAGCGTCGACTTTCCATGGTCGATATGAGCAATAATGGAAAAATTGCGGATCCGATCGCGCCGTTTTAATCTTTCTTCTCGATTCATCTCTCTCACTCCTACTATTTCCCGAAACTACACTAGCTTTGATTATAGCAACAGAGCAAGCAAGATTCAATGACATAGTTTCGCAAACGCTCTCGTTATAAAGAAAAACATTGGCGAACCGTTTTCCTGCGTTTCGCCAATGTTCTTTTATCTTTCTGATTGTCACTTTCCGAATAGTTTGGTGAAAAACGAAAGCAGCTGTTCCATCAACGTCTCGATTGCGTTGGCAAATTGTTTGCCAAGCTCGGAAAAAAGGTTGAACGCTTTTATTTTTTCGATCTCTTCTTTTTTCTCCTGTAGATCATCTACTTCCACTTTTTTTCCGAATACAGACGCCTCGATTTCTCCGCTTTGGTTTTTGGAAAGATGGAGTACAGACGGCAGCGACGTGTCCTCATATCCTCTCATCTTTTGCATTCCTTCATTTGCCTGCTGCATGCCGAGCAATACGCCAAAAAAGAGGATCAGCACAGCAAAGCAAAATTGAACGATAAATTTGGCCATACCACTCCGCTCCTTTATCGTTTTTCTGCCGGTGCGGGTGCCTGAACTTTTTGCGCCTGCCAATAATACTCGCTAAACGCATCGGCAAGCGCGGATACGGACCGAAACAGCTCTTCAAAGGTATTATCCACTCCACCGACTTCAATTAAAATCGCATTTTGCGATAAATCTTGATTAAATTTTCCGTTCGTCCCGGCTCCTTTTTTTTCGATCACCCCGCGGCTCAGCCCAGGATATTTCTTTTGCAGCAATTGATGAAGCTGTGTAGCAAGCTGCAAATTTTTTTCATACTTCGCGTTTTCGCCGCCGATAATAAAAGCAACGCGCGCATAATCGACGCCATTAATCGTGACGGTTGTGTATTTTCGCCTGCGCGAATCGCGATGAATATCGATGAAATATTGCAAATCGTGGTTTCTGCCCATTGCTTCGACGACGGTTTTTCTCGACATATCATAAGCTTGATAATATTTCATTCCTTTTTTTTGCAGTTCCGCCTCAATATCCACCTCGCTTACTTCCGCTCCAATACCGCGTTTTTCTAATTCTTCCGCCAATTTTTCTCCCACTTTTGTCACATTTACCGTCCGATGGAATGCTAAATCAGGATCTGTCACTCCTTTTAAGGCAGGTAAGTATGATTCACGTGTATGTGTATGGTAAATATATACAACCCTTCTGCCGCCTGTCGTTTGCGTTGGTGGGGGAACTTGCTTCTCCTCATGTTTTTGATCTGCCTTCTCTAGGTCTTCGAGGGAAGCTTGCCGTTCTGCAAGCATCACCTCAAGCGGCGGGGCAGATTCGTACGGCATGTTGGTGTAGTCCGTTCCTTCTCCGGCAACGATAATTTTGCTGTCATATAAAGCAAATCCCGGAAGCTCGCTGCCGAGCAAGCTGCGCGGGTCGTCCGGATTCACGCTTGTTGCCATGCGAAACAACATGGCCGAATAACTCACCTGCTGCCGCTCCTTTGGCAGCATTTGCGAAAAATAATGGTTTTCAAAACTAAATAAGCGGACAAATGTCTCATTCGGAAAATGATTCGTTACGTAATTCACGGACGAAGAAGAAATTCGGTATTCAGGGTTTAATGATGTAATCGCTCCTACCAGCGTAAATACCATCATGCAACCCAATACCGCTAAAATCATGATTTTTTTAAGGCTGGCTCCCGGAACGGCAACGATCATGTGCGGAGAACGCCACTTTTTCATGTTTTCACCCTTTCCCAGCTTGTCTACTAATTTAACGTATGGCCAAGCTGGAAAAGATAGAACTTCTTTTTTCTCTATTAATGGGTGTAGGAACCAGTATTATGTTGATCAATTTGCTCATGCAATGCAGCATTAAGCCCGCTTGCTAATAAATTGGCCATATCGCCAATAAACATATCGACTTCTTTTGGCGTCACCATTAAATTATGGCCAAGCGGGGCAAGCACTTCATAAATCAAGCGGCGCTTTTCCTCTTCCTCAAGCGTGCCGATCATGCCAAGAAATGTCGAACGCTGCTCCGGCGACGGCATGTCCTCTTCTGCCAGCTTCTTTTTCTTGCCAAATGTCCATCCTGCTGGAGCAAGGGCGCTAGACGGCCGGTTTCCTTCACGCATTTCTCTGCCAAAATGCTTCAAAATAAAATCAATTGTATCACTTGTAATCGATACCGCATCGACCACGGTCGGCACCCCAATGGAAATAACAGGAATCCCTAACGTTTCTTTGCTTAATTCCTTTCGTTTATTTCCCACCCCCGAGCCTGGATGAATTCCTGTGTCGGAAATTTGAATCGTTGCATTGACCCGTTCGATTGAACGGGACGCTAAAGCATCAACCACAATGATAAAATCTGGATTTGTTTTTTTGACAACCCCATCGATAATATCGCTTGTTTCAATCCCTGTTGTTCCCATTACCCCCGGAGCAATTGCGCTTACCGGACGAAACCCTTCTTCGACGCTTTCGGGCTCAAGATGAAATAGATGCCTTGTAATCAGCAAATTTTCCACCGTCAACGGCCCTAACGCATCCGGTGTTACGTTCGAATTGCCCAAGCCAACAACAAGGCAGCTCGCTTTTTTGCCAATGTGCAATCGCTGCAAAAATTGGCTTAACTCCTT
The DNA here is from genome assembly GCF_013357975.1 of Parageobacillus sp. VR-IP. NCBI lineage: Bacteria > Bacillati > Bacillota > Bacilli > Caryophanales > Anoxybacillaceae > Parageobacillus > Parageobacillus sp. VR-IP. Next base: position 375,719 of record NZ_JABVYQ010000004.1, on the reverse strand, counting down.
GGCGAATATTTCTTGCACTTTCTGCTGCAGCTCCGTATTATGTTCGCGAATCCCCTGCGCCTCAATCGTCAAATAATTTCCTGGCTTTTTTCCAATCGATTTTGATCCTTCTTCCGTCACTTGTACATACGACAGCTTAACCCCATCTATTTCGCGGTCGCGAATCATGACGCCTTCAATCGGGGAGGCGCTTTCTTTCTTCTGTTGCAGGCGTTCCTCTACGGCGATTTCATGAGCTTCGATCGCTAAATCTGTCCGCACCGAATACATGCTTAAATCCACTGACTGATCCATATCGTTCCTCCTAAAACATATCGTTTTTCTTTTAGTGTCGCCGTTTTTTACACTTCTCATTCGTTTTTTGCACCATCAGTAAAGCATTTTTGCTTGAATGATCTTGCATAATTAGACCTCGTTTGATAGAATAACACTTGTTCTTACTGTTCTTTAATACGGAAATAATATAAGAACAGAGATGGCAGATGACGGAGGTGAAAGAACGTGGCAAATATTAAATCGGCTATTAAACGTGCAAAAACAAGTGAAAAACGCCGTGCTCACAACGCTTCGATGAAATCGGCAATGCGTACAGCGATCAAAAAATTTGAAGCGTTGGTTGAATTAAAAGATGTAGAAAAGGCCCAAGAAGCATTCATTATTGCTTCCAAAAAGCTAGACAAAGCGGCAAGCAAAGGCCTCATTCATAAAAATACAGCTAGCCGGCAAAAATCCCGTCTAGCGAAAAAGCTAAACAGCATTATCGCATCCTAATAAAAAACGACCTGATGGCAGGTCGTTTTTTATATCGGCAAAATATAATTATTCGGCTTTAGTGAACATTCCTTCATTCCAGCGCATCAGTAGCAGCTCCATTACCAGCTGCCGATCCATCGCCCCGCTTTTCATCTCATAGTCCGCTTCGGCAATCTGCCTTACAGCCGCCGCCAGCTCTTGTTCGGAAAACAGCGCCGCTTGTCCCATCGCCAGCTTAACGCGAAACGGATGCACTTTCAAAATAGAAGCGATTTGCTGCTGACCATATCCTCTCGACATCAGCCATTTTACTTGATATAAAAGGCGGAATTGACTGGCAAGGAGCGCCAAAATTTTCAGCGGCTCCTCGTTATTTTCGAGCAAATCGTAAAACACCTGCAGCGCCTCGGCGATTTGCCGCTTCGTCACTTTTTCCACTAATACGAACACGTTTTGCTCTAATGTGCGGGAAACGAGCATTTCCACCGTCTCTTGCTGGATCGTTCCTCCCGATCCGACAAACAAAGCAAGCTTGTCTAACTCGTTGGCAAGCGTTGTTAAATTCGTTCCCGCTAGCTTTAACAAAGTATCAATGGCATTTTCCTCTATCGTTACATTGTCCTGTTTTACTCTCTCCGCGACCCATGCGCGCAGTTCTTTTTCTGCAAGCGGGGCGGCCACTAAAACCTCGGCATGTTCCTTTATTAATTTCGTTATTTTTTTACGCTCGTCCAATTTTTCATACGGACCCGCGAAAATGACGATCGAAAAAGAAGAAGGTGACAATATGTACGATTCTAATTTTTTTAAGTCATGCTCCACTTCTTTTTCCTTCTCCGCTGTAAAAAAGTAAGGGTTTTTAATGAGAATGACGCGTTTCTCTCCAAAAAACGGAAACGTTTCTGCGTCTTCCAACGCCGTTTGCACCGGAGTCTCTTCGCAATCGTACACCGATGCATTCCATTCCCGTTCCTCTTCGGCTAATGCGGTGCGAAGCAAAAGTTCATATGTTTCCGTTAATAAAAACGATTCGGTGCCATATAATAAATAGAGGGGAGACAGACGACCTTTTTTGATTTTTCCCCAAAAGTCAACCACCATATTTCTCTTCTCCATTTCTGTCAACAATTTTTCTCTGTTGAAAAGATACAATGTTTTTCTTATTTTTACAAGGGAACCGGTTAGCGGGAAAACCGGCTCCCCTTTATATAAACGTTGACAAATAAGTCCTAGGACCTTATTTGTCAACGGGTTATTTTTATATTTTCCCGGGCGCAGAAAAGTATTTGTGTCAACTGTTGTTAACAAAGGAAATGGACAAGGGGATATAGATTTTTTTTTCTTTTTCGTCTATACTAAAGATGATTGCACGAGGAGGGGTAAAAGGATGAACGTATTTGAAAAAGACGTACAAAGCAAACGCAATGACGCCGTTGACTCTGCTGTTGGTTTTATCGTTTCATTCGGCTTTTTTGCAACGATGTTCATTATTGCCACATTAATTAAATTTTTCGGATCGTAAAGAGATTGCTTACATAAGCAGTCTCTTTTCTTTTTCGTACTATATGTTATGGCAACATGACAGAAAAGGTTCCGTGGTTTTTTACATAAGTATAGCGCACCGCACCATGCTGATCCGTCCGCAAAATAAGCGTATTTCTTTTCTGCAAACGTTCGATCACGGACGGAGAAGGATGGTGGTAACGGTTATGTTCGCCCACCGAAATGACTGCTATTTTCGGCTGGATTTGGTCCAAAAATAATTCTGTTGTCGAAGTGGCGCTCCCATGGTGCGCGACTTTTAACACGTCCGCTTTTAACCGTGGGAATACGTTAACCAACTCTTTTTCCCCAGCTTCTTCTATATCCCCCGTAAACAGCCAGGATACGCCGCCAAGTTTTGCATATAATACAATGGAATTATTATTATCCTTGGCATCCGTCGCAGACGGATGGAGAACGTAAAAAGAAGTTCCGCCCGCACTCCATCGGTCTCCTCTTGCCACGTTCAACACGTGAATATGTTTTTGCCGCGCAAGTTGAAGGAGTTTTGCCTGCAGCGGCGAATGGTTTCCATCCCCCTTACTGACTAGCAGCTCCTTGACGGCAAACGTACGTATGATTTCTTCTGCCGCTCCAATATGATCCACGTCTTCGTGTGTAGTAATCAGCTTATCAAGCGATCTTACTCCGTTTGATTTTAAAAAAGGAATAACAACATCTTTGCCCACGTCCCATTTTCTTTTTCGTTGTTGCCACGTTTCCCTTTGCTGCGGCAATGTTCCGCTGGTATCAATTAGATACACCGCTTTGCGATAGGGCAATTCGATATAGATGCAGTCTCCTTGTCCGACATCTAAAAAAACAACCTCGCCATAACGGTCAATATACGGGCTCAACGCATGAAGCGCGATCACGATGACAACCCATCCGATTCCCCAATAACGCCGCTTCTCCATTTGCACAAAGGCAACCAAAATGGCCGCAACATAGCCAATGAGCAGAAAAAAAGAAGGACGGCCGAGCGTAAGCGATAGCGGATAGGAAGAGGAAAACAAGAGAACAACTTTGTCCGACCAAACAATCACCTTTTGCAGCAACCACATGAAAGGAACGGAAAAAAGCGGATTCATTGCACACGCGGCAACGGATATCACAGAAAGCGGCAAAATAATAAAGGAATAAAGAGGCACAAAAATCATATTAAGAATGATGCTCCATAGCGACATTTCAAAAAAATAGTAGACAAGAAGCGGCAGTGCGCTCAATTGGGCAATCAACGCAGGCCAGAATAGGCGCCACAATGTGGAATCGCAGAACATAATCACTCGCGAGGATAAAATAAGGGCAAACGTCACCGTAAACGATAATTGAAATCCGACATCCCATAACATATAAGGATCCGCGATAAGCATAAGGAGAAAAGCGATGCTTAACGTATCCAGGGGCGGCAATGTCATCTTTCGGTAATTGGCTGCTAAAAAGAGCATCGCCGTCAAACAAGCGCGAATCACCGAAGGGGAAGAACCGGTTAACACGACATATACAGGCAGAAGAAGCAGAAGCATAATTGTAGCCGTTTCCCTTGTGAACAAACGAATCAATAGAAAAAATACCGCTCCAACCAACAAGGTGACATGTAACCCGGAAATGGCCAACAAATGGATTAAGCCGAGCTTCTGATACCCTTCTAACAGCGCCTCATCCAGCTGTTTCCGCTCTCCATATATCAGCGCCTGCACAATGCCAACCGTTTCCGCCGGAAAATGGTCTTCAATTTGCCGGATTCCTTTTTCACGAAGAGAAAGAAGCTGTTCGTATATGGTAGGAGAAGAAAGATGGCAGTTTTGTGAAAGGATGGATTGTGGGGTTAAAATCCAATGAATGTGGTGAAATCGCAAATAACGGCGGTAATGAAACGCATTGGGGTTGCGCGGCAACGCCGGGCGCTCAAGCGTTCCCTTCACTTTACAGATGGTTCCGGGAGTCAAAAGCGACGAAAGCAATTGTTTTTCCCTTGAAGACTTTATGTAATACACAAGCTGAAGTTTCTCGCCGTTCACATTGACGATAGTCTGCAGCCGATCTCCCTCTATCGTAATAGGGGCAGTCAAACGAAACAAAAATACCGTCATGTTATCCGAGAGATGCGTGTTATTTTGCTGATCCACATAAACGAAATGAAGGTAAAAAAGACAACTCGCAACGACAGAAACAAGAAAGAGGCGCCTTTTGCGGATGAAGAGAAACAAGACATAAAGAATGAGAAACAGCCAAGCAACAGTAGACCGCGCATAGGCAGCCGTTATGGAAAAAATAGCGGCTACAGCTATATAAACAACATTCCCCCTCACGTCTGCGCCCCTTTCTATGCATGATTCCGTCTGTTTATTTTTGTAAAAGTGACAATATTTTTTGATCGAATGGCACCTGTTGTACGTGGACTTCCGCTTGTTCAAACAACTCAAGCGCATATGGATGGTTTTTATAATCTTTCGCATAATATACGGCGCGAATTCCGCTTTGAATGATTGCCTTGCAGCAATGCAAGCACGGAAAATGCGTGACATACATTTCTGCTCCCTCTGTCGGGACGCCAAACTTGGCGCATTGCAAAATCGCATTCATTTCCGCGTGGATGGTACGAACACAATGTCCATCAATAACGTAACATCCCTCATCAATACAATGGGCGCCGCCAGCGATCGAACCGTTGTATCCTCCGGCAATAATCCGCTTATCACGGACGATCGTCGCCCCCACTGCCAGCCGTGTGCATGTGCTGCGCAAGGCTAGCAAATGGCTTTGTGCCATAAAATATTGATCCCATGTAATCCGCTTCATATTTTCTCCCCCGCTTGTCCATTGCAAATCGGTTTTTTCATGTTTATATGACATGTAGGCATATTTTTAGTGTAATCGCACAGCCAGCAACGCGTCAACGCCCGTTATGGCACAACAATATACTCTTTTATCTTTTCGAGCGTCTTTTCGCCAATGCCTGTCACGTTTAATAAATCTTCCGTCTTTTGAAAAGGGCCATGCTCTTCGCGGTACGCAATAATCGCCTGCGCTTTTGTTTTTCCAATCCCCGGAAGCTGGGATATTTCTTGCTCTGATGCAGTATTAATATAAATTTTATTGGAATCATCCGCCTGGAGCGATGGGACAGCGGAAGGCGCATTCGTTTCTCCTCGCACCGGCACGTAAATTATCATTTCATCATGCACCTTCGCCGCTAAATTTACCTTTGTCTCGTCTGCTTCCCTTGTAAATCCTCCCGCTAAAGCGACGACATCATTCACCCTCGCCGTGTTCCGTATTTCATACACCCCCGGGTGCACAACCGCTCCCTTTATATCAACCATTACTGTCTTTGTTTCCTCTTTTCTTTCCTGCACTGCATCCGGAACATGTTGTTTTACTTCCAATATCGGCTCCTGTTCTTTTTCCGCTATTTCGTTATTTCTAAACAGCATAATGGTGCCGGCGGCTAACAGCACCAAAAGCAAGCCGTACCATCTTTTATCATATTTTTTGATCGTTTCCCACACGGGCATCATCCTTTCCGTTTAGTCATAAAATAGATAAAGCGCTCATACATATCGTTGAAGAGACATATAGGTAATGCCAGGGAGGGGGGAAGCAAAGCATGAAAATTGGCGTTATTGGCACGGGAAATATGGGAAGGATTTTAATTGAGGCATTTCTCGAATCGGGTGCGGTCAAGGAAGATGAGCTGATTATTACGAACCGCACATTGAAAAAAGCGCTAGACATAAAGCAGACTTATTCCGGTGTATGCGTTGTTGCCAGCGCAGAAGAAGTGGTGCAACGGGCAACAATCGTATTTTTATGCGTAAAACCGTTAGATATTCACCCCCTTTTACAACGATTATCTTCCTTTTGGACAAAGAAACATTGTCTCATATCCATCACCAGCCCGATTAGCGTAGAACAGCTCGAAGCGGTCGTACCTTGCCAGGTTGTTCGTGTCATTCCAAGCATTACAAACCGCGCGTTCGCTGGCAGCACGCTGATCACAGTTGGAAAACGCTGCTCTTTGCAATGCCGAAACTATATTGAAACACTGTTCCGTCACATTTCTACACCTTCTTATATCGACGATGAAATTACTCGGATCGCTTCTGATATCGCGAGCTGTGGCCCCGCCTTTTTTAGCTATTTGTTGCAGCGTTTTATCGATGCGGCCGTTGCAAAAACCGCAATCACAAAAGAGCAGGCAACGGCATTGACAACGGACATGATCATCGGACTAGGGGAGCTACTGAAGCATAATCTTTACACACTTCCGACACTACAGGAAAAAGTTTGCGTCAAAGGAGGCATTACTGGAGAAGGAATCGCAGTACTGGAAAAAGAAATGAAAGGGGTATTTGAAGAAGTATTCGATAAAACACATGAAAAATTTAAAGACGACATCGAAAAAGTAAAAAAGCAATTCGGTTGTTAAATTCGACAAGAAAAGAAAAAATCCTTCCTAAACTTCAAAAAGTGTTGGATGAAAATGAAAACTGCACTCATCGATCATAAGCTTTCCGGCCAAAGCCCGATAAAGACATGGAATCTGCTCTGGGCTTTGGCCAAAAAGCTAAAATAGCAGGCGCGGCACGTTCTCTTTTGCAGAAACGGCCGTCATTTTATTTTTGTGCAACAAAGAAAATGCGTTCAGACGTTTCCGTTGGTGCTTCATCAGTAAAGTCCGCAGTTATTTCCAGCACCGTAAATCCCGCTTCCATTAACCATTGTTGATACTGAGTCACTTCGTAAGTGCGCTGCTGATGGAACTCATCGTACCGCTCATATTTTCCATCGCCGCCGCGGACAAAAAATGTCAGCTCATGCTCAACGCTATGCGAAAAGGAAAGTGGGTAGCACGACCAAATATAACTGATTTCTTCATCATTGCTGGTAAACAAGGCATCGCGAAAAACGCAATCCATTTTATACGGTGAATGAACGTCAAATAACAGCAAGCCGTCTTTGCGCAGCAGTTTATAAATACAAGAAAATGTTTGCTGCACTTCTCTTTCTTCTAATAAATAGTTAAGGGAATCGCAAAATATCGTCGCACAGTCAAAGTCGGAAAATCCCTGGAGGTCCGTCATGTTTTGCTGAAAAAATTCAACCGTTACCTGCTGCGCTTCCGCTTTGGCTTGTGCAACCGCGAGCATATTTTCCGATAAATCGACACCGGTAACGGCAAATCCTGCTTTTGCCAACCGAATCGCCAACTCTCCGGTGCCGCATCCAATATCGAGAATGCGGGCTGCACCGCGACGCCCATATTGCTGCAGTTTATATTGCACAAATGATTGCCACGCATCGTACGGCGCTTCTTCCATTAACGTATCGTACCAATAAGCAGATGACTCATATGTCATTGCTGCAACACGCTCGCCACATCTTCAAGCGGCGCATCTCCCCATAAACGCTCTAAATTATAATAACTGCGTTCTTCCTTATCAAAAACATGGACAACAATATCGCCTAAGTCGACCAACACCCATTTCGCCTCATGAAAACCTTCGATTCGTTTCACCGGGATATGGTGTTCTTCCGCTTTTTCTTTTATTTCCCGCGCAATCGCCTGCACTTGTTTTTCCGAATTGCCATGACAAATAACAAAATAATCGGCGACAAGGGAAATTCCTTTCATATTAAGGACAATGATGTTTTCTGCTTTTTTATCGTCAGCCGCGCGAACCACTAAGCTCAATAGTTCCTGTTCCGTCATTTTTCCCATTCCCCCTTTATTTCCATTATTAAAGAATTATAGGTGTTAATCGTATCCGGGTAAATAGGCTGATTTTTCTTCAATAAAAATTGAATGGTGTTTTGCACTGCTCTGATTAGCGCTTTATTCAAATCTTGTTTGGCAAGGTCGCGGACTTCCTCCACCCCTGGGAATATACGCCCAGGTTCAATATAATCAGCCAGGTAAACGACCTTTTCCAATACCGTCATATTGGCGCGGCCGGATGTATGATAACGAATCGCATTTAATATTTCTTCATCGCTAATGCCGACTTCCGTTTTCACCAAATAGGCGCCGACTGGCGCATGCCATAGTTCGGTGTTATAGGAGAGCAAATCTTTTGGCATATTTTGCTCCAAAATAATTTGTTTCATTTCTTCTTTTGGCCGAAACTTGGCATAATCATGAAAAATCGCTGCCAACTCTGCTTTTTTTACATCAGCTCCATACCGCTTCGCCAGCTCGATCGCTGTTTCCATGACGCCAATCGTATGCTGGTAGCGGTGTTCAGTCAATTGCTTTTTAACGATAGTTAACGCTTCTTGTCGCTCCATATAACTTCTTCTCCTCAATGTAAAGTCTTACGCATTCCGGTACTAAGTAGCGAATGGTTTGTCCGTTTCTTACCCGCTCGCGAATAAAAGAAGAAGAAACAGAAAACTGCGGTGCTTCCACTTCGATAATCGGATAGGTTGTTTCCATGGAAAAGCCAGGGCGTTTGACGCCGACAAATGTCACTAACTTGATTAATTCATTGATGTTATACCAGTTCGGCAAATATTCAACCATATCCGCACCAATAATAAAATAAAATTCATCATTCGGATGCATAGAAAGAAGTTGACGCACCGTATCATACGTATAGGAAGGTCCTTCTCTTTCCAGCTCGATCGTTTCGATATGAAAGTGCGGATGACCGGCAATCGCTAATTCAAGCATGCGCAAACGATCTTCACTTCTTGTCACTTGTTCATGTTGTTTGTGAGGTGGGATCCGGTTTGGCATAAACCAAATTTCCGACAACTGAAGGGCGTGCAGTACTTCGTTCGCCATTAATAAATGCCCGCAGTGAGGCGGATCAAACGTCCCTCCAAAAATACCAATTTTTCTCATCGTTCTTCCCTCCGCCGTCTCTATATGCGGCTTTGCTGTTTAGTGCGGTAACACAATTTGCTTGTTTTCTTTTGATTCTTTATACAATACAATTGTATTCCCAATTACTTGTACAAGTTCCGCTCCCGCCCCTTGTGCAAGCTGATCGGCGACAACATGGCGATCTTCTTCGCAGTTTTGCAGCACGCTTACTTTAATCAGCTCGCGCGCTTCCAGCGCATCAACAATTTGTTTAATCATATTTTCGTTTACTCCGCCTTTTCCAACTTGGAATATCGGTTTCAAATGATGAGCTTTCGCCCGCAAAAACCGCTTTTGTTTTCCTGTTAACATTAGGTTACCTCCTAAGCTGTTCCATCACAATTTTTTTCATCCGCTCTACATCCGGAAATATTCCTGTCCACTTTTCAAACGCCAGCGCTCCTTGATAAATAAACATACCGACGCCGTTTTGCACAATGGCATTGCGCTCCCGTGCTTCCTTTAACCATTTTGTTTCTAGCGGATTATAAATAATGTCGGAAACAATCGTTCCTTCTTTCAGGTTGGCAAGCGATAGCGGTATTTCTTCCATGTTTGGATACATGCCGACCGACGTTGTATTAATCACAATATCATATTCCCCTAAACGTTGTTCCGCTTCATTTAGAGAATAAGCGGCTGATGAAACTGCAGCATCGCCTTCCTCAATAAGCTGTTTTGCTTTGGGTACCGTGCGGTTGCAAATATCGATCTGTTTTGCCCCGCGATCGATAAGCGAAAAATAAATTCCTCTTGCCGCTCCACCGGCGCCGATGAGCAAGATGCGCTTGTCCTTAATTTCGACGTTTGTTTCTTCTTCGAGCGCCCGGACATATCCAGGGCCATCTGTATTATAACCGATTAAGCGTCCATTTTCATTGACGATCGTGTTCACAGCACCGATGCGGCGCGCCTCTGCATCGATATCATCGAGCAACGGCATGACAGCTGTTTTGTGAGGGATCGTTACATTTAACCCGGCAATCCCGAGAGCCCTCACCCCGGCGACAGCATCCTTCAAGTATTCCGGTTCTACATGAAAAGCATGATAGTGGGCGGCGATGTTCATATGACGAAACGCATCGTTATGCATAAGCGGCGACAAAGAATGATGAACCGGACAGCCAAACAGCGCGTATAGTTTTTCCATTTTCTCCCCTCCCGTTTATGATGCTTACACAGTCCACTAAATCAATGATTTTCTGATGAAAATGTCGACTCCTTTTGGGGCATAGGCAATCACTTGCGCTCCTGGATCATGGCAAGTTACCCAGCCAAGCCCGGAAAATACGATATCGGTTTTTCGTTCTTTGATGGTAAATGCATGCGCCTCTAGTGGCGGAAATTCCGCGGCATAATGTTTGTTTGGCGGCGAAAGAAGCTCGCCTAATTGACTGGCATATAATGCATCTGCTTTTTCTAACTTTGTCCGATGAATCAGTAATTCATTGGAAAAGTAACAGACGAAAGGCCGACGTCCTCCTTTGGTGTAGTCAAGCCGGGCAAGGCCGCCGAAAAATAACGTTTGCTGTTCATTTAACTGATATACCCGAGGATGGATTTCCCGCTTTGGCGTAATGGTTTTTAAATCTTTTTTATCCACAAAGTGCGCCATCTGGTGATGGTTAATAATTCCCGGCGTATCGTAAAGCGTAGCTCCATCCTCTAATGGAATTTCGATCATATCTAACGTTGTTCCCGGAAAATAAGAAGTAGTAATGACATTGCCTTTGCCTGTGACTTCTTGAATAATCCGGTTAATAAACGTCGATTTCCCGACATTCGTGCAGCCAACGACATACACATCTTTGCCGAACCGGTATTTCTCGATGGCTTCCATCACTTTCGCCATTCCGATTCCTTTCACCGCGCTCACTAAACAAATATCAACCGGTCTTAAACCGAGGTCGTTTGCCGACTGCTTCATCCAGTGAATCAGCTTCGGGTATTTCACGGATTTCGGAAGTAAATCTACTTTATTACCAACAAGCAAGATCGGATTATTGACTGCAAATCGATGCAAACCTGGAAGCCAGCTTCCATTAAAGTCAAAAATATCGACGATTTTAACGATTAGTGCGTCCGATTGTCCGATACGGTGCAAAATTTTTAAAAAATCATCATCAGTCAGAGAAACATCTTGTACTTCATTATAATGTTTCAAACGAAAACAACGCTGACAAATGACTTCTTCTTTCTCTAGCGCACTCTCCGGGGCATATCCAGGCTTTGTTTGATCCTCCGATTGGATGACTGCTCCGCAACCAATGCAACGAATTTGTTGTTCCACCATCATTCCTCCCAGTAAACCATCCCTTTTTTACGCATTATATTTAAAATTTTCCGTTCTATCTTGCGATTAAATCGGGTCCACAGTCCGTCTGTCTGCGCGACAGGAACGACCAAAATTGTATTTAACCCCAAACGATTGCCGCCAAATACATCTGTCAGCAATTGATCGCCAATCACAACCACTTCCTCTTTGCGCAATTGCATCGTCGCTAATGCCTTTTGAAAGGCACGCGTCAGCGGCTTTCGGGCTTCAAAAATAAAGGGAATTCCAAGCGGTTCCGCAAAAGATTGCACCCGCCTTTTGTTATTATTCGATACAATCATCACCTTAATGCCTTCCCGCTTCATCTTTTCAAACCACTCTGTTAGCTCTGGAGTAGCGCACGGCCGATCCCATTCGACAAGCGTATTATCCAAATCGGTAATGATCCCTTTAATCCCTTTCTCTTTTAACTCGCTAGGGGTGATATCCAATACGCGTTTGACAAACTGATTTGGCAAAAAATAATGAAACACACCAATCACCTTACCTTTTGGCCTTTTCTTTGCCTTTCCTCATCATACATAATTTTTGTGTACCTTTCAAAACAAACTTTGACAAATATATACACAGAAAAAAATTTTTTCGACAAAATCCCTTATCCACAAAAATGTGGATAAGTTTTACCCACATCATTCACAAGCTAATTATCATGCTTTTACAATCTTATAAACATGTTTTCCACATGTTATCCACGAGTCGTTGTGGATAACAGAACGGTTGTTCTATTCCGGAAATCATGATACAGTTAAAGTAACTTACCATTATATGTATCAATTACAAATTATATTCCATTGCTGAAGGGGGTTTCAGCATGAAGCATCTATCCGATGAGCTGTTGATCGAATCGTATTATAAAGCAAAAGAGCTGAATTTAAATCCTGAATTTATTGCGCTCATCGAAAAAGAAATCCAGCGCCGTTCGTTAAGTCATAAAATTAAACTGTCATCCTGATTCGCCTCAGGGCTTTTTTTTTATTTTAAGTACCCAAGCCGCTCCCCAACTTTAATTCCCATGGGCACAACGATCCGTTCATCAAGCTCAATGCTATCTTTTTCAAATAATAAAACAACAGTAGAGCCAAAAGAAAAGTAGGCAATTTCCTGTCCTTTCGTCAATTCTTTGCTTGCATGAGTAAGCTCAATACTGTTGACAAACATCGCACCTATTTTTACAATCGCAACTTGTTTTCCGTTTGCATCGACTTCCGTGATCATGCGATAGTTTTTCGACAGCGGCTGTTTCCCGTACTTCAAGCCAAGACGATTGACAGGATATGATTTTTTTCCAAGCGCCCATTGCCTCTGCACCACTCCAGATATTGGACTGTGAATGCGATGATAATGGCTTGGGCTTAAATATAAAATAATAAATAATCCGTTCAAATATTTTTGGGCGGCCTCGCTGCTGCCAAGCATCTCCGCAATCGAATACGTTTTGTTTTTCACAACGATTTCACTATTTTCATGAATGATGCCAATATCTTCAATAATGGCATCGACCGGACTAATCACACTGTTTTCGGCTTCGTCAATCGGCCTTGTCCCCGCTTTTAGCCTGCGAATAAACAATTGCTGCAACGTTTTATAATGTTTTAAGTTTTTTTCCATCTCTTCTTGATTAATATGATAAATTTTTGCATATGATGGAATAAGTACTGCACTTAAACGGGATTTCGTAAAAATGGCAATGATTTTTGACGAAAGCCAATGATTTGTCAATTCAATCAGCAGGCGATACAACCATTTCAGCAAACATATTCCCTCCAATTTGTGGCGATAGTGTTTTTTGCTACCTTTCATATTACAAGTAAAATGAGTATAATGGTAGTAGATTTTGCCGGCCGTGTTTTATGGCGAAAAAGGAGTGAGGAGAAATGTTTTTATCCGATTATTTAGATTACACATTAAAAAAATTAAAAGCAAACATGGCAAACATCTTAACCATGACTAATTTATCGCTTGGCGGCTTCTCCGTCCTAACGACGTTAAAAGGGCAGCTTCATGTCAGCCTGCTCCTTATCTTTTTAGCGGCCTTGGTCGATCGCTTTGATGGAGCTGTTGCGCGGAAACTAAACATTGAATCGGACCTCGGCAAACAATTGGATTCAATGAGTGATATCATATCCTTTGGAGTGGCCCCTGCATTGCTAATGTATCAGAGTTTGCTGTACGAATTTGGTGCACCAGGTGCATTTTTCACTATTTTATATATCGGCTGCGGCGCCTTTCGGCTTGCGAGGTTCAATATTACAGAAAATAACGGCTATTTTTCCGGGCTTCCCATTACGGCAGCAGGAGTGCTGCTGACGTTAAGCTACTTAACGATTCATTATTTTCCCCCGCAGTTTTTTATTTTCCTAATGATCACCCTATCGTTTTTAATGGTCGGAACATTTAAGCTGAAAAAAATATAAAACTAAGCAAGGCTGTCCTTTCCAACAGCGAAATCAAACGGATTGGGCAGCCCTTTTGTTTCCTTACCACACTATTTTCCCTTTTCAATCTTTGTTATTAATTATATGATAAATGTGGATTTATTATAAAGCACAAAAATGGAATATTGTGTTTTTCATGTAACGGGGGGATTTCATTGGATAAAACATCGATTATTGGAATTCTTCTTGGCATCATTGCTGTTGCCTTAGGAATGTTCTTTAAAGGGGTCAATCTAAGTGTATTAATTAACCCGGCAGCAATTTTCATTATTATCGTCGGAACAATCGCTTCTGTTACCATCGCGTTTCCGGCCCGCGAAATAAAAAAAATACCGAAGTTGTTAGCCGTCATTTTTAAAGAACAAAATATTCCAACGGTGGAAGAATTGATTCCGTTGTTTGTCGACTGGGCGAACATAGCCCGGCGTGAAGGGCTGCTCGCCTTAGAAACAAAATTAGATGAGATTGGCGATCCATTTTTGCGAAACGGTTTAAGCATGGTGATTGACGGTCAAACGCAAGATTTTATTCGCGATGTCATGACCGAAGAAATTGAAGCGATGGAAGAGCGACACGAGGCAAATGCATCTATTTTTTCACAAGCAGGTACATATGCGCCGACACTTGGAGTGCTTGGTGCAGTCATCGGACTCATTGCGGCACTGGGGAATATAGAGCATATCAGCGAAATTGGCAAGGCGATTAGCGCGGCATTCGTCGCCACCTTGCTTGGAATTTTCACTGGATATGTGCTATGGCATCCATTTGCCAATAAATTAAGAAGAAAATCAAGGGAAGAAGCAAAAATACGGCAAATCATGATAGAGGGAGTCCTTTCTATTTTGGAAGGACAAGCGCCACGAACGATTGAACAAAAGCTTGCTTCCTATCTTTCAGAAGGCGAACGTCGGAAACTGATGGAACAGGGAGAAAAAGGAAATGAGTAAGAAAAAGAAAGTGAAGCAGGCAGGGAATATGAACGAATCCTGGCTGATTCCGTACGCTGACTTATTAACGCTATTGCTTTCCCTTTTTATCGTTTTGTTTGCGAGCAGCCAAATCGACCAAAAAAAATTCCAGGAAATTTCCCGCTCATTTAGCGCCTCGTTTACTGGCGGGACGGGTGTCCTTGATTTTGAAAGCCCGGTTGAGCCAAAACAGCTTCCTTCGTCGTCAAAGCAAGACCATAAACATAAAAGTGCACTCGATAAACGAGATAAAGAAGAATTACAGAATGTAAAAGAAAAAATTGATGAGTACATCGTGCAAAATCATTTAAACGGGAAATTGCAGACCTCTTTAACGGAAGAAGGATTGGCGATCACCATATTAAACGATATTTTATTTGATTCGGGAAGTGCAGAAGTACGGGTAAAAGACCGGAGGCTCGCTAAAGAAATTTCCCAGCTGCTCGTCATGAATCCGCCGCGCAATATTATTATTAGCGGACATACGGATAACGTGCCGATTCATAATGCTCAGTTCGCTTCCAACTGGGAGCTAAGCGTGATGCGGGCAGTAAATTTTATGAAACTGTTATTGGAAAACCCGAAGCTCGATCCGCGCTCGTTTAGCGCAAAAGGATACGGGGAATTTAAGCCGGTTGCATCAAATGATACTCCTGAGGGGAGGATGAAAAATCGGCGCGTCGAAATTTTAATTTTGCCGCACACGAAAACATCACCCTATTCCCTTCACTGAAAACTATCGTTTGCACACCGAAGCAAAAACAGGCTGGCAAATATGTGCCAGCCTGTTTTTGCTTAAAGCTTAAAAGAAAATTTGATCACTCCAGCCTTTACCATTGTTTCTACTAAAATCACCAATGCCGGTCCAATAAACAATCCAATGAAACCCAGCAACTGAAACCCTAAATAAACGCTGATTAATGCAGCCAAAGGAGAAATGCCTAAGTTCGTTGAGAACACTTTTGGCTCAATAATTCGGCGCAATACGGTAATAATGACAAACAATACAATAAGACCGATGCCAAGCCCGCTATGGCCATTGGCAATGCTGATGACTCCCCAAGGCACCAGCACAGAACCGGTTCCTAAAATAGGCAAAATATCTACAATCACAATAATTAATGCCATAACAACAGCATAATCCACTTTTAACAGTAATAAGCCGACCAAGGCAATAAAAAAGGTGATCAAACTGAGCAAAAACTGCGCTTTAATAAAGCCAATGCCGGCTTTGCTTAACTGCGCCACCACCATCGCCAGCCGCTGATACGTGCGCTCGGACAAGTATTTTCTCGTTCCCCTTTTTAGTTTCGGCAAATCTAAACTAATGAGAAACAACGCTACTAAATATACTAAGAAATGAATAAGAAAACCGGGAATAAGCGTGATATAATGAACAATCGACTGCGTTAAATTAGTGGCAAACTCTAAGAGTAAATGTTGAATTGTTTTTACACTGTTTTCCAATGAATGAATAATTTCTTTCGGAATCGAACTCGAGTACGACTCCCACATCTGAATTAAGTCATCTAAAACTTTCGTCGTCTCACTCAAAAAGTGCGGCAGTTTTTGCGAAAAAGTCATCATTTGCTGTACAAGGATGACGATCAGGAAGTAAAAAGAAATGCCAACGATGACAAGGAATAACGAAAAGATCGCCGTTACCGCATGCGCCCGTTTCAACCGATAATGGATTTGCAAGTGCTGCACTGACGGCTCCAGTAATAACGCCGTCGCTAGCGCGAAAATAAGCGGCAAGCTGTATGGTAGCAGAAATAATACTACGGCGAGAATGAAAGCAATAATAATAAACTTTTTCACTATCGTACCCCATTCAATTAGATTTTTTGAGCAGTCCCTATCATAAATATAGAGAATGGAGACAAAACAATCAACCATCGTGAGCTCCCCATCACAGCTTCGTTTGATTGTAAGAGATCACATCCGCTTGCGCCGATACATTTGGACGCCGATATAAACGACAATAGCAATGACCGCTGCCGCCATAATCGGCCGCAAATACGGGCGAGCAATTTGATCAATCTCCTGCCAGTGGCTTCCTAGTCGTTCCCCTAAATAAATGAAGAAAATCGACCACGGAATAATCGCGCACGTTGTATAGAAAGTGAATTTTTTCCACGACATTTTCGCGATGCCCGCCGGGATCGAAATAGCGTGGCGGACAACTGGAATGAATCTCGCAGTAAATATGACGCCTGGACCGTATTTTTCAAACCATTGTTCCGCTACATCAAGATGTTTCTTTTTAATCAACAAATATTTTCCGTATTTATCAAGAAACGGTCTGCCGCCATAATACCCCATCCAATAAAGAAACAGCTGGGCGATCGTTCCGCCGATCGTTCCCGCTATCACCGCTCCAATCAAGGATATTTCTCCACGCGATACCAAATATCCCGCATAGGCAAGTACAATTTCGCTTGGAATAATTTCAATCATTAATGCCAAGGCGACTCCGAAATATCCTAAATCCGCCAAAAAGGTAAAAACCGTCTGTACCAACTCGTGCATCGTTCTCCTCCTATGTATGTATATTAAAGCCAAGCCGTCCATTACAACCCTATTCCGCAACCAATTATACTATACTGCATGGCAGAAAAAAATAAATTTATCCATAGAAAAAAAAAGCTGTCTTTTTCGGACAGCTTTTCACCATCATGCACTTTGCTGCAGCTTGGAAATATATTGTTTTGCTTTTTCTTCGTTATATTGTCCTTCCCATTTGGACATAACAACCGCCGCCAGCGAGTTGCCAATGACGTTGACAACCGTGCGGGCCATATCCAAAATGCGGTCGATTCCGGCAATAAACGCCAATCCTTCTACCGGAATGCCAACTGTTCCTAGCGTCGCGAGCAACACGACAAACGAGACGCCCGGCACTCCGGCGATTCCTTTTGATGTTACCATTAACACAAGTACAAGGGAAATTTGTTGCGAAATCGGAATATCAATGCCGTACAGCTGTGCGATAAAAATGGCAGCCAGCGCCTGATATAACGTAGAACCGTCTAGGTTAAACGAATAGCCTGTCGGAATGACAAACGATGTAATCGCTTTCGGGCAGCCGAATTTCTCCATCTTCTCCATAATTTTCGGAAGAACCGTTTCCGAACTCGCTGTACTGTACGCCAGAATCAATTCGTCCTTTAAAATTTTGATAATATTAAAAATATTTATACCAACAAGCTTAGCAACTCCACCAAGCACCGCAACAATAAAGAAAATCATCGTTGCATAAACGAGAATGACAAGTTTGCTAAGCGGAATGAGCGATTCAACCCCAAATTTCGAAACTGTTACACCGATCAGCGCAAACACGCCAAACGGCGCAAATTTCATAATTTGGTTTGTCACATAAAACATCGCTTCCGCCGTACCTTGGAAAAACTGCAACACCGGCCTCCCTTTCTCCCCGATTGCTGCTACGCCTAAACCAAACATAACCGAGAAGAAAATAATTGGCAACATATTCCCAGTTGATAACGATTCAAAAACGTTTTTTGGAACAATATTGACAAATGTTTCAACCATCGAATGGTGTTGCACTTCGTTCGTTGTATCAATATAGCTTTGAATATCTGTTTTCTCCAACGATTTCATGTTCACGCCGGCTCCCGGCTGAAAAATATTCGCCGCCAATAAACCAACGACAATCGCAATCGTCGTGATAATTTCGAAATAAATAATCGTTTTTCCGCCTAGTTTTCCAAGCTTCTTCAAGTCTCCAACATTAGCAACGCCTACAACAAGGCTTGAAATCACAATTGGAATGACAATCATTTTGATAAGGCGAAGGAAAATATCTCCAATCGGCTGCAAATAAGTAGCTACTTTCGGATTTCCATAGAAAATAGCCCCAACAACAATCCCCAGAACAAGACCGATAAAAATTTGCCAAGCTAATCCAATCTTTTTCACCTCATCGCCTCCTTTGGATAGTTTTTAGACAAAAAACGACAAAATTATTTTACTATTACAACATTCAGACGTCAATAATATTTGTTATTTACGTACGCTTCTTTCTTTTTTTGTTCAAACACGTACAACCCCCTTCCGTCATATACATAAAATAGGCCATTGCCTACAACGACATAGGGTGGGGGGTGACAGAATGTCCGGCATTTTATCAGCGTTTGCGTTTCTAATGAAAGAATTAATGTTTTTAGTATCATACATTAAAAACAATGCATTTCCCCAACCGTTAAGCCCCAAGGAAGAAGAAAAATACTTAGAGCTGATGGCGAAAGGAGATAAACAGGCCCGCAATATTTTAATTGAACATAACTTACGTCTTGTTGCCCATATTGTAAAAAAGTTTGAAAATACCGGCGAAGATGTGGAGGACTTAATTTCCATTGGCACCATCGGCCTGATTAAGGCGATCGAAAGCTACTCGTCCAGTAAAGGAACAAAGCTGGCCACATATGCAGCCCGCTGCATTGAAAACGAAATTTTAATGCATTTGCGCTCATTGAAAAAAACAAGAAAAGACGTCTCCTTGCATGAGCCGATCGGGCAGGATAAAGAAGGAAACGAAATTAGCTTAATTGATATTTTAAAATCCGAAGGAAACGATATTGTGGATGAAATTCATCTGAACATGGAACTTGAACAGGTAAAAAAATACATCGATGTGTTGGATGAACGAGAAAAAGAAGTCATTATTAGCCGGTTCGGCCTTGATATGCAGCAGGAAAAAACACAGCGCGAAATCGCTAAAGAACTTGGCATCTCAAGAAGCTATGTATCCCGAATCGAAAAGCGCGCATTAATGAAAATGTTTCATGAGTTTTATCGGAATGAAAAAGAAAAGCGAAGATAAGTATGGAAAAGGTGTCCCAAGATGACTATTGGGACACCTTTCCTTTTTCTTCTTATTTTGTTAATTTTGTGCTTCCACACTTACTTCCGCTGTTATAATCAATGCTATCGCTGCAGTAACCACAATCCCCATCACCATTGCGAACATCCCTTGTTCCCCCTCCTTGCATTTCTTCCTCTTTCATTTTACACGGAGGAACAATCGGTTTCTTTGCATGGTTGTGAACAATTTATGAAATCACAGAGGTAACTATATCCAACTGGAATATGTTTACAAACAGTTTTTTGGTAAAAATGGCAATAAACCTGCCTCTCCAACAAGAAAAGGCAGGTTTATTTGTCCGTTTCCCGCAATAAGCGGATATATTTGATCGCTCGTTGAAAAAAGGAAAACGCGCCTATTAACAATATCACAATGAAACTAAGCAAATACGCCTTTTTCTCCGGCGCAATCGTAGGAAGAAGCGTGCCAATATACAAAAAGACACTTAACGCTAGCAATACGCCAGCAAACATTTTGTAATCAGCCGCTTTTTCCTTCCATTGTTGCTTTTGCCGTTCCATCGCTATCCCCCCACTTTCCATCCTTAACTGTATCATACAGGACAGCAAATGTGGGGATGTAATTTTAACCATGCAATGCTTGCGCTAAATCTTCAATTAAATCTTCCACATCTTCCAATCCAACAGAAATGCGAATCAACCCATCAGTAATTCCTAATTGTTCACGACGTTCTTTCGGAATGGATGCGTGCGTCATTTTCGCCGGCAGCGAAATTAAACTTTCCACCGCTCCCAAACTTTCCGCAAGCGTAAAATAGCGGACACGGTTTAACACTTGATCGGCTTTCTCCGCACTTCCGACATCAAAGGAGACCATGCCGCCAAATCCGCGCATTTGCTTTTTGGCAACCTCATGGTTTGGATGTGTTTCCAATCCTGGATAATATACTTTTTGGATCGCTGGATGATTCACTAAAAATTCAACGATTTTTCTCGTGTTTTCTTCATGCTCCTCCATGCGCACGCCAAGCGTCTTGATGCCGCGCATAAGCAGCCATGAATCTTGCGGACCGAGAATTCCTCCGGTGGAGTTTTGAATAAAATGTAGTTTTTCTGCTAATTCTTCTGAATTGACAACTGCCAAACCAGCGACCACATCGCTATGGCCTCCTAAATATTTCGTCGCGCTATGGACAACAATGTCGACGCCAAGAGCAATCGGCGTTTGCCAATACGGGGTGCTGAACGTGTTGTCGACGATCGTAAGCAGGCCATGCTTTTTGGCGATGGCGGAAGCAGCTTGAATGTCAGTAATTTTTAAGAGCGGGTTGGTTGGTGTTTCAATGTAAAGCGCTTTCGTATTCGGCTGGATATGTCTTTCGATGTTTGAAAGATCGCTTGTATCAATAAAAGTCGATTCAAGCCCTAGGCGGTTTAGCACTTTTGTCATAACGCGATACGTGCCGCCATACACATCGTCGGTTAAAATGACATGATCCCCGCTGTTAAACAGCATCATGACCGCCGTAATCGCCGCCATTCCGGAGGCAAATGCAAAACCGGCATATCCTTCTTCTAAATCTTTAATCAGTTCTTCTAACGCATGGCGGGTTGGATTGCCGGTGCGCGAATATTCAAAGCCTTTATGACCGCCAACACCTTCTTGTTTATATGTGCTAACTTGATAAATCGGAACAGAAACCGCTCCCGTATGCGGATCACCTGAAATGCCGCCGTGAATGAGCTTTGTTTTTCTTTTCATTATCATATCCCACCTTCATAAATTTTTTTGCTTAAATAGCGCTCACTGCTGTCCGGAAAAATGACGACGATATTCGTTCCCGGCTTTGCTTTTTCCGCTTCGAGCAATGCGGCATGGAACGCGGCGCCAGAAGAACTGCCGACGAGCAATCCTTCTTTGGCAGCGAGCTCTTTGACGCGGCGGAACGCATCTTCATCACGGATCGTATGAATCGCATCAAAGTAGCTCGGATCCATATAGTCCGGCAAAAATTCCATACCGATTCCTTCTGTTTTATGCGGTCCGGGCTCTCCGCCGTTTAAAATCGACCCTTCAGGCTCGACAATGACCGTTTTAATGTTAGGATTTTTTTCTTTTAGAAACGTTGCCGTTCCCATAAACGTTCCGCCCGAACCGGCTCCGGCAACAAATATGTCGATTTGTCCGTCAAGGTCTTCCCATAGTTCCGGGCCGAGCGTTTTATAATACGTTCTTGGGTTGGCCGGGTTGGCAAACTGCTGCGGACAATAGGAGTTCGGAATCTCACGAGCCAGCTCTTGCGCCTTGCGAATCGCTCCTTGCATTCCTTCGCTCGTCGGTGTGTGGACAATTGTTGCACCGAGCGCTTTCATGATTTGCTGCTTTTCAATGCTGAATTTTTCAGGCACGCAAAAAATCACGTTGATGTTTTTGCCAATCGCCGCCAGCGCCAGCCCAATGCCGGTGTTTCCCGCCGTCGGCTCAATGATCGTTCCACCTTCCTTTAATTTCCCTGTTTCTAATGCATCGCGCAATAACTCTTGGCCAAGACGGTCTTTAATGCTTCCTCCCGGGTTGAAAGATTCCAATTTTGCAAATACGCGGACTCCCTCCGGCAGAAGAAATTGCGTAATTTCCACCACCGGCGTATGTCCAATCAGCTCGTGCACATTTTTGGCCACTCGCATTTTTGTCACTCCATTTCTTAACAAACATAGAAAGAGGAAGGGACGCCTTCCTCGGTTTATTGGTTTATTTTTGCAATAATGACAGCATCGATGCGACTAAACGGGCGGAATGTTTTGCCGCCGTATCTAAAAATTGTTCAAATGAGATATCCGATTCCTTGCCGGCAATGTCGGAGAGTGCACGAATAATCACGAACGGCACAGCAAATTGTATGCATACTTGGGCAATCGCTGCCGCTTCCATTTCGACGGCGCAAAGCTCCGGAAACTTGCCTCGGACAAACTCGACGCGCGCCGGATCGTTCATAAACGAGTCACCAGTGGCGATGAGGCCTGTGACAACTTGCACATTGTTAATTTCTTGGGCGCTGCGTTTGGCAATGTCTATTAATGTCTTGTTCGCCTGATAGCGCGCCGGCATTCCCGGCACTTGCCCATACTCATATCCAAAAGCCGTCACATCGACATCATGATGCACCACTTCACTGGAAATAACGATATCACCGACGTTTAACGCCGCTAAAAATCCCCCCGCTGAACCGGTATTAATGACGTAATTCGGCCGGAACCGCTCCAGCAAAATGGCCGTTGCCATCGCCGCGTTTACTTTGCCAATGCCCGATTTCGACAAAATGACATCGACACCGTTGATCCGGCCCGTTGAAAATTCGCAATTGGCGATAACCGTTTCTTTCCGTCCTTCCATTTGGTCACGCAAAATAGTTACTTCTTCTTCCATTGCCCCGATAATCGCTGCTTTCATGTTTCTCCCTCTTCCTTATTTTTCTTGTTTTACCGCCTCCATCACCCATACAAATGCATTTTTTTGTGTAAATGTGACGGAAAAGCCGTGTTCTGTAAATAGTTTTGTCAATACGTCCAATGTCGTATAATATTCACGTTCGAGGTCTTCAGCCAAGTTATGGAAACCGCGCGCCCTTGCCTCCTGTATGGCCTGCTGAAACGCTTGCTTGTCACGGAATGCCGTGTCAGCAAACACTATTTTATCACCTTTTTTTAATAACTTGCCATACTTGGCAATTGCTTCGCCTTTTTCCGCATCGGTAAGATGGTGAAAAGCATATGTGCTGACAACCGTATCGATCGGCTCTGGAGGGAGCGGAAACTGCAAAAAATCCCCGTCCACGATTGACACGTGTGCCCCTAGCTTTTCGCGTGCTTTTTTTCGCATCGGTGCAGACGGTTCTACACCGTACACTGTTTTGCTTTGTTCGATTAGCTTTTTCGTTAAATTTCCTGTGCCGACGCCGAATTCAAGCACGACATTCCCTGCCTTATCAGCGACTGTATTTAAAATATCATCATAATTTGCAAACACCTCGCGGTATTCTTCGTCATATCCTTCCACGGATTGATCATATGATTCCGCCCATTCTTCAAACAAATCAAGAAACTCTCTGCCCATAATGTCACGCTCCATAATTTTTATAATTCCTATGAATATACTATGTTTTATACCTCAAATCTGTTCTCAATGTATCATAAGTTTTTATTTTCTTCAATGATAAATTTTTTTCGTTTTACCCATTCTCTATTTTTCCTAGACAAAATGGCCAGCTTGCGACAAAAATCGCAAATGTTTTCCGCGACCGAATAGATTATAACGTGAAAATCTGCTACACTTGGCGGTGAAAGGAGGCTTGATCCATGAACATTTCTCTCGATCTCATTGAGGATAAAGTCGAATTTTTTGAGGCCGATGATTTGCAGACGCTCGAGAAAAAAATTAACGAACAAATCGAGCATAATAAGGCGCTTTTGCTTCACGTCCACCATGTTTCGCATCAAATGCATGTAGCGGAAAACGGAAAAAGGTTTTACAGCGCTGTCGTCCATTTCAAAGCAAAAAAATAGGCGGATTTCCATCAACACAGGAAATCCGCTACTTTCTTATTCCTTTTCTTTCAGCTTTTGCACTTTCGTCGGTTTCCATCCTTGGTTTTCGACCCATTCGATATATACCTTGTAGTGCTGTGTTTGATCTCTCGTAGAAATGGTGGCCACCGCTTTGTTCGGTCCATTATTGCCAATAAACCACACGATCATATCCGATTGGGAAACTCCGGTCGCGTAACTGACCGCGTCGAGCATTTCCTTCCAATCTACCGAATCTTTTTTAAATTGGGTGACATGCGGCTCCGACTGCGTCGTGCCAATCGGCTGCCATGCCGGATTGACGATTTCTTTCTCGATGTTGGAACCAGGGGCTCCTGGCGTTTCTATCACTTCTTGTTCTTGTTCTTCTTCCTCGCCCGTTTCTTTCTTGTCGGATCGCTCACTTTCTTCATTTATTTGCTGCTTATCCCCCATCTCCACCTCTACTTTTTTATCATCATGATTTTCTTTCGTTTCCGTTTTTGCCGATGTGTTCGCCGCTTGCTTATGCGGCTCGTCGTCACCAGCAAATAAATTCCACGCCACCACCACAATCAGCAAAACAACGACGGCAATGGCGGCATTGAGAATGCGATTGATTTTCCGGCGCTTTGCCCGTTGTGCGAAACGCGGTCCAATTTCTTTTGCCAACCGTTGACAACCTCCCTCATTTAGCTGCTTCTATTGTATCATGGCGACCCTTTCTAATAAACTGTTTCGTCGTTATTCCGATTTTTTGTCCTGTTTGTCAAACTCATATATTTTTTGTACGAGATCGAAAAAGATATCGTTCGTTACCGTCCGTGAACTGTGGCAGTCCAGCTCGACGACGACGAGCGCGTATTTCGGGGCATCGGCAGGGAAATAGCCAGCAAACCATTTATTCACAAGTTCTTCATTGGCAAGTTTTTTTCCGGTTTCTGCCGTACCCGATTTTCCGGCGACCGCATACGGAAGCGATTGAAAACGCCGTCCCGTTCCCTGTTTATCCGTCACCACTTTGCGCAATAACCGCTGCAATTGATTGGCGGTAACCGAAGAAATCGGCGGTTCATCGGAAAACGTTTGCTGCGGAAACGTGAACAAAGTCGTGCCGTTTTTATATAAAATTTTGTCTACCGCCCTCACTTGCCTTGCCTCGCCATTGCGGGCAATCGTTGCCATCATGTTGGCGACCCCCAGCGGCGATACGCGCACGTCTTTTTGTCCAATTGACGTTTGCGCAACGGCAAGCGGCACATGTTTATCACGCTCATCATGCCATATCGTTCCTTTTCTCTCCTCTGGAAATTGTTTAAAATCCGTTTCATGATAGACATCGCCTCGCCATCCGGCGAGCGGATATAAGCCAAGTTTTTTCGCATACGTTTCCAAAATGTCCGGCTCTTGTTCAACAAGCTTTTTCCCAAGCGTCGCAAACGCGTTGTTGCAGCTGACCGCAAAACTTTCCTCAAACCCTAGCGTTCCGTAATCATGATCTCGATCCGGCGTTACTCCATCAATTTTTTTGCCGCAATCAAACATTTCCGTTGACGAAACCATCCCTTTTTCCAACGCAGCGGCGGCAACGACGGTCTTAAATACGGAGCCTGGGATTTGTGGCAACACCATCTGGTTTTCCGCGCCGTGGTTTTTATACGGATTGCGCGGGTCCATATCAGGACGGCTGACCATTGCAAGAACACTGTTTGTTGGGATATCCAATAGTACAATGCCGCCTTTCTTTAAATGATGCTCATCAGCGGCCCTTTCGGCAATTTTTTGCAAATCGCGGTCCATTGTCGTTTTTACAGAAACAGGATAAAATGGATTGCTAGGATCACTATACTTCACGTCAAGGCCAAATAAAGGGCCTCCTTCCGCATCAACATGATACAACAGCTTTGTTTCTCCTTCAGGGATTAAAAATTCGTCAAATGCCTTTTGCAGGCCATGAATGCCAACTTCCGTATGCGGAGGAAGATGCCGCTTTGGGTAGCGGGAACGCAAAAGGCGGCTGTCCGCTCGGGTAAATCCGATTAAATGTGGCGCATATACTTTTTCAAGCGGATACTGCTTGTTTACCGCAAACACACCTGGAATATGCAACTGGTTGATTTTTTCCATTTGTTTTTCGCTCAGCACAAATGGATGGCTGTCCATAGTCAATACAAACGGTTCTTTTGCTTTTTGCAGCTGATCAATGATGACTTGCGGTGAAATGTGAAGAATGTTTGCCACTTGCTCGACAGGCCATTTCATCGTTTTTAAAAACGGGAATAGCACAAGAGAGGGGATATACTGTTTCGTGAGCGGTTTCCCGTTTCGATCCGTAAACATTCCCCTCCCGTCGTCAATCATTAACTCTTGTGTCCGTTGCGCAACGCTTTCCTCAATCAAATTGACTTTCTTCACGGAAAACGACTCTGTGCTCACTAACTGGATTTGAACAAGCCTGCCGATGAGAAGAAAAATGCTGATTTGGATAAGAGCAAGCACCACCATTACTCTTTTTTTCCACATAAATAAAACACCTCATCTTCATTTTCGACGAGGTGTTTTATTTTGAAACCTATTTAACAGCAACAATTTTTACGAGCATTTCGCCACCTGGTGTTTGCACGGTGACTTCTTCGCCAACTCTTCTGCCAAGCAGCGATTTTGCGATCGGGGAGTCATTGGAAATTTTCCCTTCAAATGGATCGGCCTCTGCGCTGCCGACAATCGTGTACGTTTCTTCTTCCCCGTCCGGAAGTTCAATAAATGTCACTGATTTTCCTAAGGAAACGACATCCGGATTTTCCTTGTCTTCTTCAATGATCACCGCATTGCGAATCATATTTTCCAACGTTTGAATGCGCGACTCGACAAATGCTTGCTCATCTTTGGCGGCATCGTATTCCGAGTTTTCCGACAGGTCTCCAAAACCGCGGGCAATTTTAATGCGTTCCACTACTTCCTTCCGCTTTACCGTTTTTAAATATTCAAGCTCTTGTTCCAGTTTCTCTTTTCCCTCTTTTGTCATTGGATATTGCTTTTCATTTGCCATCATCTTTCACTCCTCTATATATTTTTCTTTTTCATGATGTGTATGTAAAACGTACGAACAACGGAAAACGCTGTTCGTACGTTTACTTGTTTATATATATTTATATTGTTTTATCTATGCTATGTTATTATAAAAACGATTTTTGTTCAAGAATTGTGCGAATTTTTGTGACCAGTAAATCAATGGCGACATGATTTTGCCCGCCTTCCGGAACAATGATATCGGCATAGCGTTTCGTCGGTTCGACGAATTGATTATGCATTGGGCGGACGACGGAAACGTACTGTTCGATGACGGACTCGAGCGTGCGGCCACGTTCTTTAATGTCGCGGAGCAGGCGGCGGATAATGCGGATGTCCGCATCGGTATCGACGTATACTTTAATATCCATTAAGTTGCGCAAACGCTCATCCTCTAAGACAAGAATCCCTTCTAAAATAATAACATCTTTTGGCTCGACGTGGATGACTTTATTCGACCGTGTGTGAAGTTTGTAATCATACACCGGCTTTTCAATCGGCTCATACTGCAACAATTTATGAATATGCTCAATTAACAAATCATTATCAAACGCAAGCGGATGATCGTAATTCGTTTTCAGCCGTTCTGCAAACGGGAGATGGCTTTGATCCTTATAGTAAAAATCTTGCTCAAGCACTAAAATCGAGCGATCGCCAAAATGCTCATAAATTGCCTTTGCCACGCTCGTTTTCCCCGAGCCGGATCCACCGGCTACGCCGATGACAACAGGCTTCTTCCCCATGTTAGTTCTCCTTTCTCATCATGTTGTACGGGAAGACTTCGCGCTCTACTTTAAACTTGACGATTTGCAGCGGGTGGCGCGCCGCGTCCAATTCGTTCCCATTTTCATCCCAAATTTTATCTACGACTTGCGTGAAGTTTTCAATTTCTGGACCAAAAAATTCCACTTCATCACCTGGTTTAAAGAAGTTACGCTGCTGCAATGTCACCATTTGCGTTTCTTTATCATAATCGAGAACAAGGCCGGCAAATTCATGGGTCGTTTTGCGGCTGTGCGAACCGTACATATGATCGTTGTATCCTGGCATGCCAGCAAAGAAAGACGGAGCTGTATCACGGTTGGCGCATTTATCAAGCTCTTTTATCCATTCCTCGCGAATGACGAAATGGTCGGGATCCGCGCAATACGCATCAATCACTTTGCGGTATACGCTCACAACCGTCGCCACGTAATGGATCGATTTCATCCGTCCTTCAATTTTTAAGCTGTCGATTCCTAATTCAATCATGGCTGGAATGGCGCGAATCAAATTCAAATCTTTAGCGCTCATAGCAAATGGTGCGTCGTTTTCATCAAAGAGCGGAATCTCTTTATCCCCTTCTAATTTATATAAATCATAATCCCAGCGGCACGATTGACAGCAGCCTCCGCGGTTGGAATCACGCGCCGTCATATGGTTGCTTAACACGCAGCGGCCGGAGTACGCCGAGCACATCGCTCCGTGAATAAACGCTTCAATCTCAATATCGACTTTTTCTTTAATTTCGCGGATTTCTTGCGCGCTCGTTTCGCGCGCGAGCACGACGCGCTCTAATCCTTCCTCTTTCCAAAATTGCACCGCTTTCCAATTAGCGAGCGACTGCTGCGTGCTTAAGTGCACTTCCAATTTCGGCGCCACCCGGCGCGCCGTTTCAATAATAAGCGGGTCGGCGACAATAATGCCGTGAACGCCGGCCTGCTCTAACGCCTGTAAATATTCCTCAAGGCCGGGAATGTTTTCGTTATGCGCATAAATGTTGGCCGTTACGTACACTTTGGCGCCATATTGGTTTGCAAACTGAACACCTTCTTTTATTTCTTCGATCGTAAAGTTATCGGCGTTCGCGCGCAAGCTGTATTCTTGACCGCCGATAAACACCGCATCTGCGCCGTAGTGCACAGCGATTTTTAGCTTTTCCAAGTTGCCGGCCGGAGCGAGAAGCTCGGGTTTTTTCACGATTACGCGTTTGCCGTCAATGATTTCGGAAATTTTATCATTTTTTAGCAGCATCCGCTCATTCCTCCTTTTCTTATTGCCTAGCGTGATGCAACGTATCGCTCGTTTTTGTTGTTAGTAAACCGTTTCTTTAAAGAAAAATCCCGTATCCAATGGGCGGTGTTTCGGCTGAATCGCTTCGATTTTCGCCAGCAGCTCATCCTTTTCTTTTTCGTATTGCGCACGGTTTTCTGCACATAAATCAATGGCGCGGCGATACAGTTTAGTCACTTCGGTAATATAGCTTTGTTCATGCAGCACTCCATCGATTTTAAAGCTGTCAATCCCTGCGTCTACCATCTCGCTCAATTCATCAATGATGCAAATATCGTTTGGACTCATAATATGTGTGCCGTTTTCGTCCTCGAAAATCGGATATTTATTGTCGCGTTCTTTATCATATAAAAACATGCCTTTTTCATATTTTTTTCGTTCGATTTCCATCACTTTTCCTTGATACTCAAAATAGTTGCCGATCAATGAACGCTTCGACTGATACATGCACGTCATTCCGTGCACTTGCACTTCGATTTCTACTTCCGCATGCTTCTTAATTTCCAAAATCGCCTCCATATTTAATTCACGGGCGAGAACGGCGCGCTTTGCCCCCTTTCTCCCCCAGTAGTTGCACGTATACCAGTTTGTCGCCGTCGTTTCCGTATTCCAGTGCAGCTTCATATGGGGAGCGACTTCACGCACCGTCATTAATACGGCCGGATCGCCAAAGACGATCGCATCGGCGCCGACCTCGGCAAGAAAACGAATGTAATCGCCAAGTTCATCGACTTTATCATTGTGAAAAATGGCATTCATCGCGACATATACTTTCATGCCGTATTGGTGCGCTGCTTTCACCGCTTCTGCTACATCCGCGCGGGAAAACTCCCCGGCGAGGCGCAGACCGTAACGCTGTTCGCCGATCATCACCGCATCGGCGCCGGCATTGGCTAAATCATGTATGTGGGAAACGCTCGTTGGCGTCACTAACAATTCTGGTTTTTTCATTGCCTTTCACCTCGTTTTCTTGATATTGCCACCCCATCCCCAACCGGAAGAATGATCGTTTCGTAATCTTTGCGGCCTGCAAGCCATTCGTTATAACGGCGAATTTTCGCCGCTAACTGGCGCATGCGCTTGTTTTCAATTGGCTCCTCTGTTGCAACAAGCCCCTTGAACAACACATTATCCGTAATGATCAAGCCGTTTTCTGCAAGCAGCGGCTCATACAGTTCAAAAAAGCGCTGGTATTGTCCTTTTGCCGCATCAATAAACAAAACATCAAATGGGGCAGCTTTCGCGACATCGCTATAAACGTTGAGCGCATCTCCGAAAATGACGCGGATTTGCCCGCTTGTCCCTGTTTGGTTGATATAATAAAGGGCTCGCTCATATCGCTCCTTATCTCTTTCAATCGTAACAATTTCGGCGGCGGGAAGCGCTTTTGCCATGCGGATCGCCGAATACCCTATCGCTGTGCCGATTTCCAAAATCCGCTTTGGCTGGGCGATTTTCAATATGTGCAGCATTACTTCTATTCCCGTCACTTCCATAATGGGAATATCATATTCTTGCGCGTAACGCTCCATCTCTTTTATTTGCTTATCCCGCTCCGGAATAAACTGCTTAATATATTGGACGATTTCTTTCGATATCAAAAGAGCCCCTCCCCGAAAAAATAAGAGTCACTGAAGGACTCTTATTGTAGGATAGCGATTGATAACTTTATATATACTACCACAAAACATACGAAATGCGAAATATTTTCGCCCGTCGTCCAGCAATTCACATTCGATTCTATTGTTTTCCAATATATTTCTCCTTCTGACGATTATGTTCTTCCAATGTTTTGGTAAAAACAACATCTCCGCCTGGTGTAGCAAGAAAATAGAAATAGTCCGTTTTCGCAGGTTTCAATGCCGCTTGAATCGACATCATCCCCGCATTGGCAATCGGCCCAGGCGGGAGGCCTTTGTAGATATACGTATTATATGGGGATTTTACTTCTAAATCTTTATAATAAACGCGATCTTTATGCTTGCCAAGTGCATACAAAACGGTAGGGTCTGTCTGCAATGGCATGCCCTTGCGGAGGCGGTTGTAAAACACGCTCGCAATTTTTTGGCGATCCGCTTTTTCCGTTGCCTCCTCCTCAATTAGAGAGGATATGGTTAACAGCTGGTGCGGCGACATATTTGCTTTCTTCATATCCTGTTCGTATTTCGCTAACACCTCTGCTGTTTTCCCCAACATCTCCTCAATAATGTCGGAAATAGGAGGCTTTTTTTCATCAAACGAATACGTAGCAGGAAACAAATAGCCTTCTAGCGGATAACGGATGTTTTTATTAAAAATATCCTTCGACAAAACGGTAGGGTATTTTTGCATCAAATGTTCAATATAAGCACGGTCATTTAACTGCTTTAGCACCTCTTCCTTCTTATATCCCGTTTTTTCAGCAATGATGGCCGCGATTTGCGTTATTTGCGTCCCTTCGGGAATCGTTAGCTTAAGTCCGGCTTTTTTCGTTACCTTTCCCGTTTTTAAAACTGCAATAATATTGTCAACGGACATGGAACGATTTAGTTTGTATTCCCCTGCTTGGAAATCCACATGATTTTTAAATTTGACGTAATAGCGAAACACTGTTGCGCTTTTGATCAGCCTCTTTTTTTCCAACAGATTGGCAATCTCATTCACGGAAGAGCCGATAGGAATCGATATATGAACAGGCTTTTTGTCCTGTGGATCGACTGGTTGCAACGCCGACTTGATATAGAAATAGCTGCCTACCCCTATCGCGATACAAGCAATCAATATAGCAGCACAAACGAGCAACACGATTTTTCGTACAATTTGTGCATCTTTTTGTAAAAATTGGTTATTGTCCATTGGAAACCTCCTTTCACTCGTGATATTATACTACAAATTTTTGCATTTTTCGCTATTCGTTTGTCTTTTTTTTTTCAATAAAAAAGATGGCCCGGTATACCGGGCCATCTTTTTCATCCTACTTTTCTCATTCTTCTTGTTCGGCGCAGAACGTATTCCATACTTCTTCAATCATTTCCCATTCTTCTTCCGACTCAATTGGCAGCAGTTCCCCTTCTTGCTCACCTTCACCAGGAATAAATGCCGACACATGAATTTCCGTTTCTTCGTCATCGTCTTCAAATTCTGCACCTACCGGATAATAAAACACATACGATTTTCCAAAGTCCTCTGACTCAAACGTAAACAATATTTCACATAATTGCTCATTGCCGTTTTCATCGACAACAGTAATATGTCGATCGCCATGTTCCATATTTTTCTCCTCCAATTTACTGTTTACTATCCAAATACGACTGCAAAATGACGACAGCCGCCATTTTATCAATAACCTTTCTGCGCTTTTTTCGGCTGAGATCGGCGGCGATTAACATCCGTTCCGCCGCCATAGTAGATAAACGCTCGTCCCACAATATGACTGGAAGGGAAAATTCCCGTTTGAGCAATTCTGCGAAGCGCTGGCTCGCCTCCGCCCGCGGACCAACGGTTCCATTCATATTTTTTGGAAATCCGACGACAATCGTTTCGACCTGATATTCGTCAATAATTTCGCGAAGCCGCTTCAGCCCGTATTCTCCTCGCTCTTCGTCGATTGCGATCGTCTCCAGTCCTTGCGCCGTCCAGCCCAGTTCATCGCTAACTGCTACTCCAAGCGTTTTTGTACCTAAATCAAGTCCCAATATACGCATCGGTTAATCCTTTCGTTGCCCTTGTAAATAGAATTTCACCAATTCCTCAATTAATTCATCACGCTCCACTTTTCGTATTAACGCGCGCGCATCTTTATGGCGGGGGATGTAAGCAGGGTCGCCAGATAATAAGTACCCGACAATTTGATTAATCGGATTGTATCCTTTTTCTTGCAGAGCGTCATACACCGTCAGCAGCACTTCGCGAATATTTGTTTCGGCTGGCTCTTCCGAAAAATGAAACCGCATCGTTTGGTCAAACGAGCTCACCGTCTCCACCTCGCTCTCCGTTCTGGCATCTCCCTATCTTACATCCATTGTACACTATCTTTATCAATTATCAAACGGATTTTATCCATTTTTCGACATATTGCAATGCTTCTCCGACTTTGCTTGGGTCTTTTCCGCCGGCCTGTGCCATGTCAGCACGACCGCCGCCACCGCCGCCGCAGCGAGCGGCCACTTCTTTAATTAATTTTCCAGCATGGTATCCTTTTTCCACTAAATCGTTCGTGACACCGGCGATCAAGTTTACTTTTTCTTCTTGCACAGCAGCCAACACGATAATAGCGGATCCTAGTTTTTGCTTCAAATCGTCTACCATCGTCCGCAAATGATTCATATCTGTCGCATTGACTTTGCTAGCTAATACCGGAATGCCGTTTACTTCTTTGACTTTATGGACAAGATTAGCCGCTTCTAAATTGCCAAGACGGGCCGCAAGTGATTCATTTTCTCGCTGCAATTGACGGATTTCGTTCATTAATGCGTCTAGTCGCCCCATTATTTCTCTCGGGTTCGCTTTTAATTTTTGCGCTACTTCTTGCAAGAGGGCGATTTGTTCATTCATAAAGCGATACGCCGCCTCGCCTGTAACGGCTTCAATCCGGCGGGTGCCGGCGCCGATTCCGGACTCGGAGACGATTTTAAACAAACCGATCGCCGAGGTATTCGGCACATGGCAGCCTCCACAAAGCTCTAAACTGTAATCGCCTACTTGCACGACGCGGACAATCTCGCCGTATTTTTCGCCAAATAGCGCCATCGCCCCCATCGCTTTCGCTTCTTCAAGCGGCTTATAGAAAATGTCGACCGGAATGCTGCGCCAAATTTTTTCATTGACAATGGCTTCAATTTGCTCTAGCTCCTCTGGCTTCACTTGGCCAAAGTGGGTAAAGTCAAAGCGCAAGCGGTCTGGAGCGACTAACGATCCTGCCTGGTTGACATGTGGCCCGAGCACATCCTTTAACGCCTGGTGCAACAGATGGGTCGCTGTATGGTTTTTAATAATATTGGCCCGTTTTGCCTCATCAATTTGTGCTGTATATGTTTCTCCTTTTCTCAATGTTCCTTTTTCGATGACGACATAATGCAGGTGCTGCCCGTTTGGCGCTTTTTGCACATCTTTTACAAACGCTTTTGTCGTTTCGTTTTCAAGCCAGCCTTGGTCGGCGATCTGTCCGCCGCTTTCCGCATAAAACGGAGTTACATCTAATATAATTTGCGCTTCGTCTCCTTCTTTTACTTCATCGACAAGCTGCCCATCTTTGACAATAACGGCGACCGTAGAGGCGGTATGGAGCTGGTCGTAACCGACAAACTTGCTTTCTACTTTAATATCGCCGAGCACGCCGCCTTGCACCTGCATCGAGTCGACGTCCTGTCTAGCGGCACGGGCGCGCTCACGCTGCCGCTCCATTTCCCGTTCAAATCCGTCGTGGTCGACTTTCATTCCTTCTTCTTGCGCATATTCTTCCGTTAGTTCAATTGGAAAACCATAGGTATCATAAAGGCGAAACACATCTTCTCCGGAAATGACATCGCTTCCCCGTTCTTTTTCTTTTTGAATGACGCTTGCTAAAATCGCCAACCCTTCATGAAGCGTTTCATGGAAGCGCTCTTCTTCATTTTTGATCACTCTTTGGATGAACTCGGCTTTTTCTTTTACCTCCGGGTAGAAATCGTTCATGATTTCGCCGACAACCGGCACCAATTCGTACATAAACGGCCGCTCGATACCGAGCTGCTTAGCATAGCGAACCGCACGGCGCAATAACCGTCGCAATACATATCCGCGCCCTTCGTTTGACGGCAGCGCGCCGTCGCCAATCGCGAATGTGACCGCGCGAATATGGTCAGCGATCACTTTAAAAGCCACGTCTTTCTCCTTGTCCACACCATATTTTTGTCCGGAAATTTGCTCTGTCGCACGAATGATCGGCATAAACAAATCGGTTTCAAAGTTAGTCGGCACTCCTTGCAAAATCGAGCACATCCGCTCCAGGCCCATGCCCGTATCAATGTTTTTCTTTGGAAGCGGCGTATACGTGCCGTCTGGATTATGGTTGAATTGCGAAAATACCAAGTTCCACACTTCTAAATAGCGGTCGTTTTCCCCGCCTGGATACAATTCCGGATCATTCGGATCGTTTCCAAATTCTTCGCCGCGGTCATAGAAAATTTCTGTATTTGGTCCGCTCGGTCCTTCGCCAATATCCCAGAAATTTCCTTCCAACCGTATGATTCGTTCTTCCGGAATGCCGATTTCTTTATGCCAAATTTCAAACGCCTCTTCGTCTTCCGGATGAACCGTGACAGACAGCCGCTCCGGCTCAAAGCCAATCCATTTTTCGCTCGTTAAAAATTCCCATGCCCAATGAATCGCTTCCCGTTTGAAATAGTCGCCGATGGAAAAGTTTCCGAGCATTTCGAAAAATGTATGATGGCGTGCGGTTTTGCCGACGTTTTCAATGTCATTGGTACGGATCGATTTTTGCGCATTGCAAATGCGGGGGTTCTCTGGAACAATGCGGCCGTCGAAATATTTCTTTAACGTCGCCACCCCGCTGTTAATCCATAACAGCGACGGATCGTCAACAGGAATGAGAGAGGCGCTTGGCTCAACGGCATGGCCTTTCTCCTTAAAAAACTCTAAAAACATTCTCCTTACTTGCGCAGAAGTAAGCTTCTTCATGATGATCCTCCCTTTCTATGTAATATAATATATAAAAAACTCTCATCCCCTTCAGGGACGAGAGTTATGCTCGCGGTACCACCCTGTTTATGAACGGCAGAGCGTTCATCACCTCATTAGCCGTAACGTGGCTTAGACGTCAGGTTTTGCCTGCGCTCCGGATTAGCGTTCTGTTACCCTTCATCTGGAATTTCTTTCAGCCGCGGAAATTCCTCTCTGTGCGCGAATTCGCGCTTTAAGATGGACTGTAACATACTCGATCCGTCATCGCATTATGTATATTCACTTTTTCAATGTATGATTATAGGCAAGCCATATCGATTTGTCAACGCGGCTGGTAATGTTCTTTCCAATGAAGAAGAGCCACCTTCAATACTGCCAAAAGCGGAACAGCAATAATAAGGCCGAGCGCTCCGGCAATTTCGCCGCCAAAAAACAAAGCAAACATAATCACGAGCGGATGCATATGCAAACTTTTTCCGACAATCAGCGGTGATAAAATATTTCCTTCCAAAAATTGAAGGAGAAAAATAATAGCAGCGACGATGAGCACCATCTTCAAGGAAACGGTTGCCGCTAAAATGACCGCGGGAATGGCGCCGATAATTGGTCCAAAATAAGGAATAATATTGGTGATGCCGATGATGCAGCCAAGTAACAGTGGATAATCCATTCCAACAAGCCACAAAGCGAGCGCGGCCACCGTGCCGATCACGGCTCCTACAAACAATTGCCCGCGGATATAGTTGCCAAGCGATTCGTCAACATCTTTCAAAAAGGCCATTCCCGGCTCCCGCCACCGTTTCGGCGTCATATACCATACCGCTTTTTTCAGCAGTTCGATATCCTTTAACATGTAAAATACAATAAATGGAATAAGCAGAAACAGAAACGCCGAATTGACCAATCCTTTTACACCATTCATCACCATCGTTAACGTATCGGCAGCGGTTCGTTCCATTAGCGTCAGCATCGCTTCAATTCGTGTATGAATTTCCATTGGCCATGTCGACGTCTGGTTATGAATGTCCTTCGCCCAATTCCGGTATGTTTCGATTAACGCCGGCAAGCTTTCGCTCAATTCTTTCGACTGTTCAATAAACAGCGGAATACCTTTATACAAGCCGTAGCCGATGCCGCCGAAAAAAAGAAAATAGATCAATAAAATGGCTATCCAGCGTGGGATTCCCTTTTCATGAATGTATTCCACCAACGGATGCAATAAATAAGTAATAAAAGCGGCAATGATAAATGGAATCAACGCGGTAATCAATAAATCGACGGCAGGCAGCCACACTTCTTTCATACGGACGATTAAATAAATAATAACCGTAATAAGCAGCCATTTGCCAATTCGAACAATCGACAACCACTGCTGTTCCCCCATCATAACACCCCCTTACCGTTAGTGTAGGAGAAGGGAGCGGAATTATGCAAAAAAGCGCCAATTCCCGCTATGTTTACAGGAATTGGCGCCAGCTTTTAGCGAATGGCGCGGGCTAAACGGCGTTGCATTTTTTTCATTGTGCGGTTGTTCATCCAGTTATTGCGCTGTGCTACTCGATAGGCAGCAACACCTAATCCTAATGCCAACAGAGAGGTCATTGTCCGATTCATGCACGTTCCCTCCTAAAATTGGATTGTGCGCTCGTGTTCATCAAACAAATCATCTAACGAGCTTAACGTCCCGTCTTCCTCGACTTGATGGGCGTGAATAATCCCTTTTGACACGGATAATTCAATAAAGCAGTCCCAACAATAGTATTGATTCACACCAATTTTCCCTAAATTTTTGCTTTTGCAATTCGGGCAAATGAGCACGAAACAGCCACTCTCCTTACATCGTTGTGTTTACAATAATCGCTTCTTCCCCCGCGGTGAAAGGGGCAGCAGCAATTCGTTTTTTTCCTTCCGTTAAATCGGCAAAAAAACCGTCTGTAATCTCATATCCTCCGATTATGCCCAATTGCCCGTGAAAATATACATCCTCTAATAATCCAAGTTTTTTCCCATCCGCCGTAATCACCGGTTTGCCGGCGATTCCGCGCTCACTGTAAAGAGAGTAGCCGGTTTGGAAAGAGGAAAATGGTTGTAAACAGGCAGCATCCTTTATGATAATCCCATCCGTTCCAACTGCTTGCACAGCCGAAAACGGGAGATAGCGATGGCGGGCAAACCACCCTTTGCTCTCTACTGCAAATCCTTGCACTTTTCCATGGCTGGTAAAACAGATATCGCTGATTTTTCCAACGATCTTCCCTGTTTTTTGTTCATATACTGGAAGACCTTTCATATGAGAAAATGTTCGCAAAGATCTCCCCACCTTTCCAGCCATGCTTAGCTTGGCTAGCTGCTCATAAAATCATACGGTGAAACGTTTTCCATCCCTATGTTCGCATCTTCCATCGGCAGCTCTCCTTCGGTAAATGGCGCGAGAAACCGCTGCAATTTCTCCGCCAACGTCGTCTGCCGCGTCCCATCATCGCTGCGGGCGACTCCGAGCCGAAACGCCTCTTCCTCCCCGCATAAAATTAAAAACTGTTTGCTTCTTGTTACGGCGGTATATAGCAAATTCCGCTTCAGCATGCGGTAATAACTTTTGACAACCGGCAAAATAACAATTGGAAATTCGCTTCCTTGCGCTTTATGAATCGAACAGCAATAGGCATGGGTAATTTGCGACAAGTCTTGCCGCGAATACGTGACCTCTATGCCATCAAACGAAACAACGACCAAATCCTGCTTTTCCGTATTTTCTTTCGCGTAAAAAATGGCGACAATTTCACCAATATCCCCGTTAAACACGTTATCTTCCGGCTGATTGACAAGCTGCAGCACTTTGTCGCCGACCCTGTACACGACATCTCCGACAGAAAGCTCCCGCTTTTTTTCAGACTTTGGATTGAATAATTCTTGCAGCACTTGATTCATCCGGTCAATTCCGGCAGGTCCGCGGTACATTGGGGCGAGCACTTGAATATCTTTTACAGCAAAGCCTTTTTTGCGCGCATTATCGGCAATTTGCCGCACTACTTCGGCTACTTGTCCTGTCTGGCAACGGATAAAGGAACGATCCGCTTTTTGGGCCGTTAAATCGGAAGGAACGAGACCGTTTTTCATCTGGTGGGCCAATTCAATAATCGATGATCCTTCCGCCTGCCGGTACACTTCGGTCAGGCGAACGGTCGGCACCACTCCTGCCCTTAGCAAATCCTTTAACACTTGTCCCGGCCCAACTGATGGAAGCTGGTCTTCATCGCCAACAAGAATCACCTGCATGCCGTCAGGAATCGATTTAAACAGCTGATTTGCCAGCCACGTATCGACCATTGACATTTCATCAACAATTAAAAGCTTGCCGCTAATCGGTTCATCCTCGTCATGCGTAAAACCTTCCGCTCCGTTCCAGCCAAGCAGCCGGTGAATTGTTACAGCGGGAAGCCCGGTCGCCTCGCTCATTCGCTTTGCCGCTCTTCCCGTTGGTGCGGCAAGCAAAATCGGAAACGGACGGTCTTTCGTATAGTCTTTCGGATCAAGGGAAAGGCCATGCAAATCAGCAAATATTTCCACGATCCCTTTAATGACCGTCGTTTTCCCCGTCCCGGGCCCGCCGGTTAAAATAAAAAGCGAAGAGGAAAGCGCCTGGCGAATCGCTTCCTTTTGCAGCGGAGCGTATTGTACAGACAAACGCTCTTCCAATCTGCCGAGCGCCAGTAAAAATTCCGATTCTGGAAACGTCATGACCGCTTCCGTTTGCTGCAGCAAGCGTTTTACATTTGTCACAATTCCTTTTTCGGCAAAATAAAGTGACGGAATGTAAAACCTTTCCTCCTCCTCAATGAGTTTGCCTTCCTCGGCAAGCATGACCAACATTTGCTCAATCGTTTCGGCGCGGATTGTTTCACTGCGCTTTGCTTCTAAAAGCTGCTTCACATGTGCTGTCAGTTGGTCTTTCGTTATATATACATGTCCCTCTTGTAGGCAATCCTGTTCCAGCGCAAATAAACAGGCGGCGCGAATCCGCGCTGGGTGGCTTCCTGAAATGCCAAGCTGATATCCCAATTCATCAGCACGGCCAAATCCAATTCCTTCAACATCTTCAACAAGCTGGTATGGGTTTTGCTGAATAATGGAGAGCGTTTCTTCTTGATATGCTTGATAAATTTTCATCGCTAACTGCGGCCCAAACC
Organism: Parageobacillus sp. VR-IP; assembly: GCF_013357975.1. Taxonomy (NCBI): domain Bacteria; kingdom Bacillati; phylum Bacillota; class Bacilli; order Caryophanales; family Anoxybacillaceae; genus Parageobacillus; species Parageobacillus sp. VR-IP. The sequence continues at coordinate 335,436 of NZ_JABVYQ010000004.1, read as the reverse complement.
CAAACTGTGAAAGGGCGATCATCGTTTGCTCTAATCCTTCGTGGGTGCGCAGCGTTTCATACAATTCTTTCGCCTTTTGCTTCGTTAATTTCGGAACGCCATCTAATACGCTTGGATCCTCTAAAATTTTAGAAATGGCATTCTCCCCGAGCGTTTCGACGATGGCCATTGCCGTTTTTTTTCCGATTCCTTTAAATAAATCGCTCGCTAAATAATGAATGAGTCCCTCTTTCGTATTCGGGAACTGTTTGCGAAAATGTTCGACTACGTACTGCCGGCCAAATCTCGGATGGTTGTGAAATTTCCCATAAAAAATATACGTATCCTGTTCGTTCATTTTCGGAAAATATCCGGTCACTACTACTTCTTGTTCTTCACAGGCTTCATTCGTTTCCTCCACACGGACGCGGATGACGGAATAAAAATTTTCCTCGTTATGGAAAATAGTAGCAACACATGTTCCTTTAATAAACGACGCTTCGTCTAATGCAAACGATTCCTGTTGGTGCAATGGGAATCCCCTGCCTTTTTATTGTTGTAGCTTCTTTTCCATCATCTTTTTTCCATATCCCGCTAATAGGTGATCCGGCTGAATTTCCAAAGCAGTAGAAAACATGTCATGGGCGGTTTTGATATCCTCTTTGTAGGCATAAATGACGCCTAAATTATAATAGGCATCCGCATGACGGGGATCTAGCTGAATCGTTTTCTGGAAATAGTCCATCGCTTCGTCTACCAATTCGAGATGGGCAAGGCATAATCCTAGTTGAAACACAGCCTCCACGTCGTTTTCCTTCAACTCCACCGCCCTTTGTAAATACGGAAGCGCCAGACGCGGCATCTCCAGGTTGATTAGCGACATGCCGAGCATAAAAAAAGCATCCGCATCCTGTAATCCTTTTCGCATCGCTTGTTCAAACATGTTCTTTGCTTGCGTGAATTGCCCGCGTTTGTAATAGACGGAGCCTATTCCGTAATAAGCGGCAGCTGCATTATCATCAAGCTCGAGCGCTTTCTGGAAAAACTGCAGCGCCTTTTCCTCTTCTCCCGCCGCGGCTAACACCGTGCCAAAATTAATGTAGCCGACCGGATCTTTCGGATTTTCCTCAATCGCGTCGTGGAAGCATTGAATCGCCTCCTCATAATTTCCTTGCCGCATATAGGAAATTCCTTGTTGATTTTTATCTCCCATTGTTTTGTCACCCCTTACACCAATTGTAGCACATATGTTCGCAATTTTCTATCATTTACAAAAACACCTCAACCCAGGCAAGAGTTGAGGTGTTTCCTATCTGCCGCCGCTTTCTTCGCTTTCCAAAGCCCAAGGCTATCATCCTTTAACCGACATACCAGAGCTTTTCACCATCGCGGAACACTTCATCAATGGTGCCGCCGCCGAGGCACTCCTCACCGTTGTAAAAGACAACCGATTGCCCCGGCGTAACGGCACGAACTGGTTCATCAAACACCACTTCGACTCTTTCGTCATCAATCGGATGAACGGTAACGCCGGTATCCGGCTGACGATAGCGGAATTTTGCCGTGCAATGGAACGATTGCGTCGGTTTGCGATCCGACACCCAATTGACGTTTATGGCAATAAGGGAAGTGGAATATAAATATTTGTTGTTGAATCCTTGCGCTACGTACAAAATATTTTCTTTGACATTTTTTCCAACGACAAACCACGGCTCACCGCTTCCGCCAATGCCAAGGCCGTGGCGTTGCCCGATCGTATAGTACATCACCCCGTCGTGTTTTCCTTTTACTTCACCATCCAGCGTTTTCATCACGCCTGGCTGCGCCGGCAAATAATTGCTTAAAAACTCTTTAAAATCGCGTTCCCCGATAAAACAAATTCCCGTGCTGTCTTTTTTTCCAGCGGTGGCAAGCCCCGCCTCCTTCGCAATTTGCCGCACTTGCGCTTTTTCGAGATGTCCGATCGGAAACATTACTTTGGACAGCTGCGCTTGTCCTAATTGGTTTAAAAAGTACGTTTGGTCTTTATTTTGATCAACGCCCCGCAGCATTTTATATTCGCCGTCGCGATACGCCACGCGCGCATAATGCCCGGTCGCTACGTAGTCGGCTCCAATCGATAGCGCATGTTCTAAAAATGCTTTGAACTTAATTTCTTTGTTGCACATCACATCCGGGTTTGGAGTGCGTCCGGCTTTGTATTCATCCAAAAAATACGTAAACACTTTATCCCAATACTGTTTTTCAAAATTGACGGCGTAATACGGAATGCCGATCTGATTGCAGACGCGCACTACATCTTCGTAATCTTCCGTCGCCGTGCAGACACCGTTTTCATCTGTATCATCCCAGTTTTTCATAAAAATCCCAATGACATCGTAGCCTTGCTGTTTTAAAAGCAGCGCCGCGACGGAAGAATCCACACCGCCAGACATGCCGACAACGACACGTGTATCTTTTGGCGCTTTATTCACATGTTTCACCCCCCCGTTTATTTGTTTGTTAATCTTTTCACAATTTTTACCGTTTCCGTTGCTGCCCGCTCAATTTGTTCTTTTGTATTTCCAAGTCCAAAACTAAAGCGAATCGACGAGCGAATTCGTTCTGATTCTTTTCCGAACATGGCGACAAGCACATGGGACGGATCAATCGATCCAGCGGTGCACGCCGAACCGCTGGAAGCAGCGATTCCCGTCAAATCGAGATTGACCAGCATCGACTCGACGTTTGTGCCTGGAAACGCCACATTGACGATATGCGGCAATCCGTCTTCACTTCCGTTTACTGCAAAATCGATGCCTGATTCGGCAAAAATAGATAACATGGTTTCCCTAAGCAAGCGATACTCTTCCTGCTTTTGCTTCATCGTTTCTTGGGCAATTTCCACCGCTTTCGCGAGCCCGGCAATGCCGGCGACATTTTCCGTTCCGGCGCGGCGTTTCCGCTCTTGCTCCCCGCCGTAAAAAAGCGGAGACAGCTTGACCGTTTCCCGGGCATATAAAGCGCCAATCCCTTTTGGGCCGTTTATTTTATGGCCTGAAACAGACAGCAAATCAATATGGTGCTCATTGACGTCCATCGGTATAAGTCCATAAGCTTGCACCGCATCCGTATGAAAATAAGCCTGGTGCTCTTTTAGCAATTGCCCGATTTCGCGAATCGGTTGCAGCACGCCTACTTCGTTATTCGCAAACATAATCGAAACCAAAATAGTGTCGTCGCGAAGCGCCGCTTTGACATCGGCTGGAGAAACCTTTCCATGTTCATCTACTGGGAGATAGGTGACATCAAACCCTTGTTTTTCTAAATATTGACATGCACGCAATACAGCGTGATGCTCAATCGCCGTCGTTATAATATGGCGCCCGCGATCACGGTTTGCCATCGCGGTGCCGATGAGCGCCATATTATCCGCTTCCGTCCCGCCGCTGGTGAAAATGACTTCCGTCTCTTTCGCGCCAATGCTTTTTGCCACCAAAGCTCTTGCTTCATCCACGGCATGACGGCTTTGTCTGCCAAAATAATGAATACTTGACGGATTTCCAAACACTTCGGTCATAAACGGAATCATGCGCTCGACCACGTCCGGATGAACCGGTGACGTAGCGGCATGATCCAAATAAATCCGGTCCAATGATCATTCTCCTTTCCATCAAATATAAAACATATATGCCTCATTATCATCTTCGCCATACTTCGCCAAATCTTCCAGCGTCGTACTGTCTAGCACTTCCTCGACCGCATCGCGAATGCGAATCCATAGCTCTCGTTTGGCCGGCTCTTCTTCCTCGAGTTCTTCGACAGGCGTGATCGGCCCTTCTAGCACGCGGATCACATCCCCAGCGGTAATTTTCGCCGGATGATCCGCTAGCACGTAACCGCCGTACGCCCCGCGGATGCTTTTGACAAGCCCGGCATTCCTAAGCGGTGTGACAAGCTGCTCCAAATAATGTTCAGATAAATTATTTGCTTTGGCAATCGAGCGCAGCGAAATCGGGCGGTCGCCATACTTTTTTGCCAACTCAATCATAATCGTCAATCCATACCTACCCTTTGTCGAAATCTTCATATTACTCCTCCTAACGACTTAAACCTTGTGTTTCCATATGAATTGGTTCCATGATGCGCTCGGTGATTCTTCGGCATTGCGGGAGGGCAACGCCAGCCACCGATCCGATCGTCACGCAAAAAATGAGCGTCCCTATCGATACCGGCCCGCCTAGCAGCCAACCGATCAATAAAACAAAAGCTTCCATCGCAATGCGAATATATTGCACTTTCCAGCCGGTTAAATCCATCAGGGCAAGCATCAAGCTATCGCGAGGACCAGCGCCAACATCGGCAGAAATATAAAGCCCCATTCCATAACCGGCAATAACAATGCCAATCAGCAGCATCGCAAATCTTCCAGCAATTGTAGCAGGAGTTTGCAAATACGGAATCATCATATACATATCGATAAATACGCCGACAAAAAGCATATTCAAAAAAGCGCCGAGTTTTGGCAGCTGTTTGACAAGCAGGGAAGATAACGCCAAAATCACAATGCCGACAATAATTGACCATGTCCCAATCGTCAACCCGAATTTTCGGTACAATCCGATATGCAATACATCCCACGGCGCACAGCCAACATCGGCTTTAATTGTCAGTACAATCCCGAAAGACATTACCAATAAGCCAATAAAATAAACTGTCCAGCGGAGCAAAGATGCATATTTATAATGAGAATGGGACATAGGCTCCCTCCATTATTGAGCAAAGTAAATAAATCGATTGTCATTATATCATAAAATTTTGCTTCCTTCATTTTTGAAATTTTGCTGTTTTAATTGTTCCAGCCGTTCATATACTTTCGCATAATATTTTTCTTCCCCGTGTTCTTTTGGCATATAATATTTTACACCTGCCAACTCCTTCGGCAAATATTGCTGTGCTACCCAGCCGTTTGGATAATCGTGGGGATACCGATATCCTTTTCCGTGTCCAAGCACGCTTGCTCCATAATAATGCGCATCTTTTAAATGATCGGGAATATCGCCGATCTTTCCGGCGCGCACATCGGCAATTGCCGCATCGAGCGCTTTATAGGCAGAGTTTGATTTCGCGCTTAAACATAGCTCAATCGTGACGACTGAAAGCGGAATTCTTGCCTCCGGGAGCCCTAACCGTTCTACCGCGTTGACCGCTGCTTGCACTTTCACTCCCATCATCGGATTGGCAAGCCCGATATCTTCATAGGCGATGACAAGCAATCTCCGGCAAACGGCTGCTAAATCCCCGCCCTCAAGCAAGCGTGCCAAATAATGAAGCGCCGCATCGACATCACTGCCGCGCACGCTTTTTTGAAACGCCGATAGAAGCGAATAATGCACATCCCCGTTTTTATCATGGGTAAATCCCCGGTTTGCTGTACACTCTGCTATCGTCTCTTCTTTGACATAAATTTGCCCATTGACTTCCCGCGAAGCATAGACGGCCGCTTCTAACAAATTTAACGCAACGCGCGCATCTCCTCCGGACGCTTCAGCAATACGAAACAGCAGTTCTTCTTCGATCACAATGCGAAAGTTTCCCAATCCTCTGTCCGGATCTTGCAGCGCACGCCGTAAGAGGGCAACGATATCATCAGGCAAAAGGCGCTTCAATTGTTGAATTTGTCCGCAGCGGCTGCGGATCGCCGGATTTACTTCGTGAAACGGGTTTTCCGTCGTAGCGCCGATCAACGTAATCAGGCCATTTTCCACGTGGGGAAGCAAATAGTCTTGCTGCGCCTTATTAAAACGGTGGATTTCATCGATGAATAAAATGACGTTGCCGATAAGCTTCGCCGTCTCCACTACTTCTTCGATATCCTTTTTTCCCGACGTCGTCGCATTAATGGCAAAAAACTCGCGCCCAGCCGTCCCGGCAATCGCATAGGCAAGCGATGTTTTTCCCGTCCCCGGCTCTCCGTACAGCAATAACGAAGGCACATACCCTTTTTGAATCATTTTGTACAAAGCGGTATGCGGCCCAATAATATGTTTTTGCCCGACGATCTCGTCAATATTCCGCGGTCTCATGCGGACAGCAAGCGGTTCTGCCGTAAAAAGCATAAAACGATCCCTCCGCTTATGAAAAGTATCGTTGTTCTTTAGCCGGCAGAGAACTTCTGCCTATCGAAATAGCGCTCTATTGCCGCCTTTAATTCATTGTATAAAGGCAAATCCCATTTCTCTAAATAAAGCAGCAGCGCATCCACCATAAACGGCCGTGCTTCTTCTCCTTTTTTCATCTCCAGTTTTAATGTTTCTAACGAGTAGCGTACATCCTCTTCCATTTCTCCATTAATCGGCATAGCAGCGATCATATGGTCAAGATAGGCGAGAATTTGTTTCTGCCTCTCCTGTTGATCGGTTTGCTCCGCGAAAAGATAATCGTGCATCGTTTCTATCGTTAATAACGGTTCTTCTCGTCCGTTCATGCTAGCCACCAGCGCATCGAGCCGCCGAAGCAAAAACGGCGCCATCTTGGCTAAAGGCAACTGTTTTCGGTCAATCGCCATATAAAACAAATATTCTTTGAGCATTCCGTTGAGCATCGTCGCACAATCCAGCGAAAAACGGCGCACTTTTTCTCCGTATATTTCTTCGATGGCCCGGCGATACCAGTTGAGCATTTTCGCACGAATGCGAAACACGAGCCGATGAACTTCATCATTGACTTTTACCGTTTGTTCGCCCATATGCATTTGGACTAGCTCTTTATGGCGGTAAAATTCCTCGATTTGCACAGACAGCTGTTTTTCAAATTTTTCCCGTGCTGACAATGCGACATCATCGGCAATATCTTTCATTTTGCGAAAGAGAACGTCATAGTAATAACGCAAAATCGACACCGCAATTTCTTCCTTCGATTTAAAGTAATTATAAATTGAACCTTTCGCTATCCCGCTCTGCTCGGCAATTTCTTGCATCGATGTAGCATAATAGCCTTTCTGCGCAAACAGCTTCATTGCCGCCTGAATAATTTCTTCTTTCCGGTTCAATGTTTTCTCCTTCCTTATTCTTGTTTATGATTATTATAATAGATTCTTTTTTGGAAAAAAAACGAAACAAAAACGATGGATGGCCCGCTGCAACATGGGCCATCCTTCCATTTACTGTTTCATCCGTTCTGCCTTCGCTTGGCGAATAAAGAATAACTCATACATCACAGGAATAAGAATAAGCGTTAACAAAGTGGAAGAAGTAAGACCACCGATCACGGTAATCGCCAATCCTTTGGAAATCAATGTTCCGGACTCGCTCGTCAGCGCCAATGGAATCAGCGCTGTCACCGTTGCAAATGCAGTCATTAAAATCGGCCGCAGCCGTGTTTTGCCTGCTTCCATAATCGCTGCGCGAATCGTCATTCCTTTTTGTTCACGATTTTGTCCAATGCGGTCGACAAGAACGATGGCGTTGGTCGTGACAATTCCAATTAGCATTAATAACCCGATCATGACACTGATGGACAGCGGCTCTTTTGTGATATATAAGCCAAGAAGCGAGCCGATTGGCACGAAAATAAGCGAAGACAGAATGACAAACGGGATGCGCGCTTTTCCGAATGTGACAAGCATCGTAATATAGACGAGGCCAATGGCAATGAGCATCGCAATGCCAAGCTCCTGGAACGTTTGCATCGTCTCATCGCTGCCGCCCCCTCCCTCTAATGACACATCATCTGGAAGGTTCAGATCATTTTTCACATGGCGAATGACATCATTGGTGACTTTTTGGATGTTATCGCCAACGATTTGCGCGGATACACGGGCAAACACTTTTCCATTCAGTTTTTGAATTGATGTATACGTATCTACCTCGTTGACAGACGCCAGCTCAGAGACAGGAACAAGTCCTCTCTTTGTAAAAATCATCGTATTTTTCAGTTCATCTACCGATTGAAGATGTTGATTGTACGATAATTGAACGGTCCGCTCTTTTCCGTTTAGCGTTAATGCTCCGACCTCTACCGGCTTCGTGGCGTCGGCAATCGTTCCTAAAATTTGAAATCCAGAAACGCCATAAGCGGCCGCTTTTTCCGGGTCGATATCGACGACGATTTGTTTTTGCTTATCGGCGAAGTTGTTCGTTACATCTTTCAAATCATGGCGTTTATTTAAATAGGTTTCTACTTGTTTTGCTGCTTTTTGCAAGGAAGATAAATTGTTGGAATACAAATCAATATCGACATTGTTATTGGTCGGCGGACCGCCGCTCTCCATCTCGCGCACGCCGAACTTTGTCCCGGGTGCTTTTTCATTGACGATTTGTTCCATCTTTTTCTCTAGCTTTTTGATTAATGGCGCAACAGCAACATCTTCTTTTAAATTAATAAAATAGTTTGCCTGGTTTTGACGTTTTAGTCCGCTGCGATAATCACGGCTGCCAACGGCTGCGGTGACGTTTTTAATTTCTTTCTGCTTGACAAACATATTTTCTAATGCTAATGATACATCATTTGTTTTTTCCAGCGACGTTGAAGACGGAAGTTCAATGCTGGCGACCAACGTTTTTTGCTCTTCATTTGGCAAAAAAGTAAACCCTAGCGCCGGAGTGAGTGCAAATGAACCGACAAGCAATACCACCGATAGCAGCAAAACAAGCGCTTTATGGCGAAGCGCCCAGGCAATGACGCGTCCGTAAACACGCTGCAGCGCTCCCTCTTTTTCTTCCGGCGGAACTTTTTTGAAGGAGAATTTCGCCAAAATCGGCACAACCGTAACGGCAACAACCAAAGAAACCAACAGCGCGAACACAATGGTTAAAGCAAACGGCAGGAAAAATTCGCCGGTAATTCCGCCGACAAAGCCGAGCGGCAAAAAGACGACCACTGTCGTAATCGTCGAAGAGGTAATGGCTTTTAGTATCTCTCTCGTCGAATCTTGAATGAGTTCATCCGTTATTCCCGTTTTCGCCTTGCGCACACGGCGAAAAATATTTTCAATGACGACAATGCTGTCATCGACGACGCGCCCTACTGCTACGGCCATCCCTCCAAGCGTCATCACATTTAAAGAAATATCCATTCGATTGAGAAAAATGGAAGCGACCAATAGCGAAAGCGGAATGGACACGATCGCGATGACCGTCGCGCGCACATTGCGCAAAAAGAGAAGCACCGCAACCGAAGCGAACAGCGCCCCGAGCAATCCTTCCCGGACGAGCGATTCGACCGATTTTTTAATTCCTTCCGCCGAATCAAAACCGATGGTGTAATCGAATTTGTCCTTATACGAATCCAATACTTTGGTCACTTTGTCCGCCACTTCTACCGTGTTCGCGTCTTGCTTTTTCGTTACTGCCATCGATAGCGCTTCTTTCAAGTTATAGCGCGTAAACTCGGCCTGATCGGCAACCGTTTCGATGCTGGCGATGTCTTTTAACTTAATCGCTGGCTTTGCTTGCGCCGCAGCAGGCATGGATTGCAGCACCGGCGATGTCAGCGCCATATTTTCCAGCTCTTTCACCGTTTCTAGCTTTTCCTGCACACGAACCGGAATTTGCAGCGTATCGGTATGAACATTGCCGGCTGGGAAAGACATGTATTTTTCGTTGATTTGATCTTTAATCTGTGTCAGCGTCAATCCTGCCTGCAGTGCTTTTTGCTTATCGACAGTAATTTTTATAATTTCCTCCTTCTCCCCGCCGACAGAGATGGAGTTAATTCCATCAATTTTATTTAACTCAGGAATAACTTCTGTTTCTAATATGTTTTGCAAATCCACATCTTTCTTGGCAAATAAAGAAATATTAAAAATAGGAATCGTTCCAAATGAAAACCGGTTGACTTTCGTCTCCACATTTTCCGGAAGATCCGTGTCTTTTATTAATGTGTCAACTTGCCGTTCCACTTCCTCCATATCGGTATGAAACGGAAACTCGAGATTAATAACGGCCATGCTTTCATACGAAGAACTTTGCATGTTCTTTAGCCCTTCAAGCGATTTGAATTTTTCCTCCAACTTCGCCGTTACTTGATCGTTTATATCTTGCGGCGACGCCCCCGGATAAACGATTTCAATCGATAATTGCGGAAACTCAATGTTTGGAAGCAAATCGACTTTCAGGGATGAAAACGAGTATGCTCCTAAAATAATCAGCAAAAAAGAAATAATGAATACGGCGACTGCATTTTTTAGGCTAAATCTTGTTAAAAAATTCATCCTTCCACCTCTTTCCCTTCGTCATTTCTAACCAATTGTTCATAGTTTTTTACAACCGACTGGTCGTAATAAATATAGGCCCATTATAAAGGATTATTGGCAAACTTTCAATGAAATAAAAAATATAAAGTTTAAATTTGCCAACAAGAGGAAAAACTATCATCTATCTAAATTTATTTGCGGGGTGTGACAACATGAAAACAAGACAAGACGCCTGGTCTCACGAGGAAGATGTCGTGTTGGCGGAAACGGTGCTACGATATATTCGCGAGGGGGGAACGCAGCTTGCCGCATTTGAAGAAGTCGGCAACCGCTTGAACCGGACAGCGGCCGCATGCGGGTTCCGCTGGAACGCCGAAGTTCGGAAACGATATGTTGAAGCGATTGAACTGGCGAAAAAACAGCGCAAAGAGCGGAAGCGCGCGCTAGAAATGGCCAAAAAACTCCAAAAAGAAAACAACGCAGCAACGTTGCTCCCATCATCAGAAAACATTTCTTATCAAGGATCGTCGCCACTTCTCCCTGCTTCGACGCTCACCCTTGAGCAATGCATCGCTTTTTTGCAAACGTTAAAACATGACTACGAACAGGTCGAAGCAATGAAAAAAGAAAATGAACGATTAAAACAAGAACAGGTACAGCTGCAAAAACAGCGGGAAGAATTACAACAAAAATTGGAGCGCCTCGAAGCACAGCAATCCACTATTCAAGAAGATTATGAGGCATTAGTAAAAATTATGGAGCGTGCCCGTAAACTCGTGTTGGAAGAAGAGTACGGAGTGCCGCCAGCCCATATTTTCCGCATGGATAAAAACGGAAATTTGGAACATATTGCCCGTTCTTAAAAAACGTCGCAGCCCATAGTCTGCGACGTTTTTCGCATATTTTGAGAAGTCTCCCACCTCTTAACAGAGGGTAGATGGAGAGGTTCATTCTTCTCCAACACGATAAATTTTGATGTCTTTTAAAAGTTCCCGCACGACGTATGACGCCATGATCAATCCGGCCACCGACGGCACAAACGCGTTGGAAGACGGCGGCATTTGCGCTTTGCGGATCGGCGACTGGTCATTGCCTACGACTTTGCGGACATCTTCGCGAATAATAATCGGCTTTTCATCAGAAAATACGACAGGAATCCCGCGACGAATGCCTTCTTTGCGCAATTTGGCACGGATGACTTTCGCGATCGGATCCGTGTGCGTTTTCGAGATATCGGCGATGCGGAAACGCGTCGGATCCATTTTGTTGGCGGCGCCCATGCTAGAAATAATCGGAATATTGCGCTTTAAACATTCCTTCATTAAATGCACTTTATAAATAATCGTATCAGAAGCGTCAATGACAAAATCAAGATCATAGCTGAAAAATTGCTCATATGTTTCTTCTGTATAAAACATTTGCAGCGCAATCACTTCGCATTCCGGATTAATATCGGCGATGCGTTCTTTCATCAATTCGACTTTCGGACGGCCGATCGTCGAAAGAAGCGCATGAATCTGCCGGTTGATATTCGTAATATCGACATTGTCCCGATCGACAAGAACGAGCCGTCCGATGCCGGAACGAGCCAGCGCTTCCGCCGCAAAAGAGCCGACCCCACCGACGCCGAGAACAGCCACTGTTGCTTGTTTTAATTTTTCCAGCCCTTCTTTGCCGATTGCCAATTCGTTGCGTGAAAATTGATGTAGCATCAATATCCTCTCCGTTGCTCTATTGTAATTTCCATGCCGTTTTTTATCCTACAATAATCGGCGCTTTATTTTCAATCACATTTTTATGCCGGCAAAAACAAAACCCTATGTAAAGGGCAGCCTTTACATAGGGAAGTAGCCTGGCATATGTAGCAAAATTTCAGCTCTCAGTCCCAATCGTGCCGTCGATGCCTTCGTTTTGAACCCGCTCCCAAGCAGGTGGGTGCCCTGTCCCAAGGTTTGCACTTTCTCGTACGGGGAGGCATGTACGCCGCTTGGAAACCCCGGGCTCCCGTATAACTTATTGTTCGGTCAAAACAATAGGTTATACGACGAACACATCAGGACTATTTCTATTTGTTTTTATTGTATCACAGATTTGGTCGCTTGTGAACCTCCCCGTCCACATACTTTTAAGGAATAAAGGACGATAGGAACCTGCTTACTCTTCTTTTTTCCATTGAACCGCTAAATGCAATTCTTCTAGCTGCTGCTTGCTGACTGGACTCGGTGCTTCGGTGAGCAGGCAGCTGGCGCTCGCCGTTTTTGGAAACGCGATTGTATCACGCAAGTTGGACCGTCCCGCAAGCAGCATGACAAGCCGGTCTAAGCCAAGCGCGATGCCGCCATGCGGCGGGGTGCCGTATTCAAACGCTTCCAGCAGGAAGCCAAACTGCGCGCGTGCTTCTTCTTCGGTAAATCCCAATGCGCGGAACATCTTTTCTTGTACGTCGCGCTCAAAAATCCGCATCGATCCGCCGCCAAGCTCATAGCCGTTAAGAACAAGATCATATGCCTGTGCTCTTACCTTTTCTGGATTTGTTTCAAGCGCTGGCAAGTCTTCCCGTACCGGCATCGTAAATGGATGATGTGCCGCATAGTAACGCCCTTCTTCCTCGTCATACTCTAACAGCGGCCAGTCCGTAATCCAAAGGAAATGAAGCTTTGTGTCATCAATTAAATTTAAATCTTTGCCAAGCTTCAGCCGCAGGGCGCCAAGCGCATCGGCAACCACCGCTTTTTTATCGGCGACAAACAGCAATAAATCTCCTTCTTCCGCCTCGAGCGTTTGAACGAGTCCTGCTTGCTCTTCTTCGGTGAAAAATTTTGCAACCGGCCCTTTCAACCCGTCTGCTTCCACTTTCAGCCAAGCCAGCCCTTTTGCGCCGTAGCGGGCGACAAACTCGGCCAACGCATCAATATCCTTGCGGGAATACCGATCTGCCGCGCCTTTTACATTGATCGCCTTTACTTGTCCGCCGTTGGCAACAGCGCCGGCAAATACTTTAAATGAAGAGTTCTTCACTATTTCCGATACATCGACAAGCTCTAAACCGAAACGCGTATCCGGCTTGTCTGAACCGTAACGGCTCATCGCCTCGTCATACGACATGCGCGGAAACGGAAGGGAAACATCGATTCCTTTCGTCACTTTTACAACGTGGGCCATCATACGTTCCGTTAAGTCCATAATCTCTTCTTGGCTCATAAACGATGTTTCGATATCGATCTGTGTAAACTCCGGCTGCCGGTCAGCGCGCAAATCTTCATCGCGAAAACAGCGGGCAATTTGATAATACCGTTCAAATCCCGCAACCATTAACAGCTGCTTAAATATTTGCGGCGACTGCGGCAGCGCATAAAATTCGCCTGGATGAACGCGGCTTGGCACTAAATAGTCCCTTGCCCCTTCCGGCGTGCTTTTCGTTAACATCGGCGTTTCCACTTCCAAAAAACCTTCGCCGTCTAAAAAGTCGCGAACCGCTTTCGTCACACGGTGGCGAAGCTGCAGCGTACGGAACATCACCGGGCGGCGCAAATCTAAATAGCGATACTTCAAACGCACTTCTTCGGCAACGTCTGTTTGGTCAGAAATAATAAACGGCGGTGTTTTCGCTTCATTAATGATGATGATCTGTTCGGCTTGAACTTCAATTTTTCCTGTTGGAAGATTTGGATTGATCGTTCCTTCTTCCCGGGCCACAACAGTTCCCTCGACGCTTAACACATATTCATTCCGCACTTTTTCAGCAACATGCAGCGCTTCCTGCGACACCTCTGGGCTGAAGACGACTTGCACGATGCCTGTGCGGTCGCGAAGGTCAATGAAAATCAGTCCGCCAAGGTCGCGGCGTTTTTGCACCCAGCCTTTGAGCACGACTTTCTCGCCAATCGCTTTCTCCGTGATTTCCCCGCAATAATAGGTCCTGCCAAACATGCTGATGCCCCCCTATGATAATCGTTCTTTTAAGAAATCGATCAATGACGGCAACGGTACTTCCGTTTGTTCGCCTGTACTCATTTCTTTTATATTGATGACATTTTTGGCAAGCTCGTCATCGCCAAGAATCGCCACCAATTTCGCGTTTAACCGGTCAGCTGCTTTCAACTGTGCTTTTACTTTGCGGTCCTGGTAGTCTTTATCAGCAACTATCCCTGCTTTTCGCAGCTGATTTACCAGCAGCACGGATTCCTCTTTTGCTCTTTCGCCGACAGCAACGACATAACAATCAATGCCTTCACGAACCGGCAATGTAATACCTTCTGCCTCCAGTGCGGCCAGAAGCCGCTCAATGCTAAGTGCAAAGCCAATGCCAGGCGTTTCTGGCCCGCCGATTTCCTGGACGAGCCCGTTGTAACGGCCTCCTCCGCATAATGTCGTGATTGCGCCGAACCCCTCGGCATCGCTCATAATTTCAAAAGTGGTATGGTTATAATAATCCAACCCGCGTACAAGACGCGCGTCCACTTCAAACGGAATGCCCAGCTTTGTCAAGTACGATTTTACTTTTTCAAAATACTGATGCGATTCCTCGTTCAAATAATCAAGGATGGACGGCGCTGTCGCCATTAACTCATGATCGCGGTCTTTTTTGCAGTCAAGGATGCGAAGCGGATTTTTTTCGAGACGCACTTGACAGTCTTCGCAAAGCTCATGAATCCGGCCCCGGAAATGGTCGATCAATGCTTGGCGGTGCGCTTTGCGGCTTTCCGCATCTCCCAGACTGTTAATCACTAATTTTAGTTGCTTTAATCCTAATGTTTGATATAGTTCCATCGCCAGCGCAATCACTTCCGCGTCCATCGCCGGATCGCTGCTGCCGAGCGCCTCGACGCCAAATTGCACAAACTGGCGGAATCTTCCAGCTTGCGGGCGTTCATAGCGGAACATCGGCCCTATGTAATACAGCTTCACCGGCTGATTCGGATTGCCGTACATTTTATGTTCCACAAACGAACGGACGACCGGTGCCGTGCCTTCCGGGCGAAGCGTCAAGCTTCTTCCGCCTTTATCTTCAAACGTGTACATTTCTTTTTGTACAATATCGGTCGTGTCGCCGACGCCGCGCAAAAACAGCTCCGTATGTTCAAAAATTGGCGTGCGAATTTCATGGTAATTGTAACGCTCGCAAATATCGCGGGCGATTTTTTCAATATACTGCCATTTTTCGGCTTCACCAGGCAAAATATCTTGCGTTCCTCTTGGAATTTGAAAAGCCATAACAAACCTCCTTTACCAAAATAAAAACGCCCTTGTTCCCTATAAATGATAGGGACGAGAGCGCTGTTCCCGTGGTGCCACCCTAATTGAAGCAAAAAAGCTTCCACTTGTTACCGATAACGCGAGACTCGCGTTCCCTTTTACTGGCGCCATGCACGTTCAAAGGGAAACCTACGGAGTGTCTTTCGTTAAGTCATCATGGAGAAATGCTTCCAGCCTCAGGCATTTCCTCTCTGGCCATGTGTATTCTTAACTACTTTTCTCCGTCATTGGTTGTTCATATGTACAATTTTTATAACTTATGTTACGAATGAAATCGAATTTTGTCAAGGAGAAAATCATTGTTTTTAGGAACGAAAAATTTGTTTTTTTAGCTTTTGTACGTCTCTTAGCGTCAAGCCAAACTCAGACGCTAATTCAAAGGCGGTATATTCCGCCTCTTTTCTCATAAATTCGTGAAAATCGACATGAAATAATTCGCTTGCCTTGCGATGGGCAAATTCTCCTTTCGCGCTATGCCGCATTTTTCCCATCCTTCCTCATAGAAATTCGTCGCATCCGTTTGTTTTATTCTTTCCTATTTCGGCAAAAAATAAAATAAAAAAACGGGTGAACGTCATTCGTTCCCCGTTTTTTCCTTACTTTCAACAATGAGTGTCACTGGACCGTCATTAATGAGCTCCACTTCCATCATTGCACCAAATTTTCCAGTTTCCACGCGAATCCCTTTCTGCCGCAGCGCCTCGTTCAACGCTTCATACAGCGGCAGTGCATGATCCGGTTTTGCGGCTTCCATAAAATTCGGCCGCCGGCCTTTTCGACAATCGCCGTATAACGTAAATTGCGAAACAGATAAAATATCGCCGCCAACATCCAGCATGGAAAGATTCATTTTTCCCGCTTCATCTTCAAAAATGCGCAAATGGGCGATTTTATCGGCGATAAAGGCGACATCCTCAAGCGTATCGCTATGGGTGACGCCGACAAGCAGGACAAGTCCGTGCCCAATCGCCCCGACCACTTCTCCATTCACCGTTACTTTTGCTTTTTTCGCTCGCTGTACGACTACTTTCATAAACCGTTTCCTTTCTAGTTATTCATGATTCGCTGTACCGAGTAAATATCTGGTATTTGTTTAATGCGGTCGACCACCTTTTGCAAATGGCTGACATTGCGAATCGCAATCGTCATATTAATCGTGGCGATTTTATTGCGGTGATCGGATCTACCGGAAACAGCCGAAATATCTGTTTTTGTTTCATTCACCGCCTGCAGCACTTCATTGAGCAAGCCGCGGCGATCAAAACCGGTAATTTCAATATCCACGTTATATTCGCGGCTTGTTTTTGCATCGCTTTCCCATTCGACCGAAATTAAGCGGTCGGCCGCTTCTTCCGTCTGCACGTTAGGACAATCGACGCGATGGACGGAAATGCCCCGGCCCCTCGTAATAAAACCGATAATTTCGTCGCCGGGAACCGGGTTGCAGCAGCGCGACAGGCGGATCAGCAAATTGTCCATCCCTTGAACGCGGATGCCGCAATCGCGTTTCTTTCCAGCCGGCACTTTTGTTTCCGATATCGTCTCCGTCAATTTTTTCTGCTGCTCTTCTAAATCGCGCTGTTTTCGCCATTTGTCTGTTAAACGGTGAGCAATTTGCGCCGCGGTAATCCCATGATAACCGACAGCGGCGTACATATCCTCTTCGTTGGAAAAATTGAATTTCTCCGCAACGCGCTTGACGTTTTCCGCCGTTAAAATTTCTTTTACATCAAACCCGAGGCTGCGGACTTCTTTTTCAACAAGCTCTCTTCCTTTTTCAATATTTTCTTCCCGTCTTTGCTTTTTGAAAAACTGACGGATTTTATTTTTCGCATGGGACGTTTGCGCCAGCTTCAGCCAATCTTGACTTGGCCCGTATGAGTGCTTCGAAGTCAGAATCTCGACAATGTCGCCTGTCTGCAGCTTGTAATCGAGCGGCACCATTTTGCCGTTGACCTTGGCGCCGATCGTTTTGTTGCCAATTTCCGAATGGATACGGTAGGCGAAATCAATCGGCACCGAGCCGGCCGGCAATTCGATGACATCGCCTTTTGGCGTAAACACAAACACCATATCGGAGAATAAATCCATCTTCAGCGATTCCATAAATTCTTCGGCGTTGCTTGCATCGTTTTGCCATTCTAAAATTTCCCGGAACCAAGAAAGCTTTTCTTCGAACGAATTCGGCTTAATGGTCTTCCCTTCTTTATACGCCCAGTGAGCAGCAATTCCAAACTCCGCGATTTGATGCATCTCAAACGTGCGAATTTGCACTTCAAGCGGCTCTCCTTTTGGACCGATTACAGTCGTATGGAGCGATTGATACATATTCGGCTTTGGCATCGCAATGTAATCTTTGAAACGCCCCGGCATCGGCTTCCAGCAAGTATGGATAATACCTAATACGGCATAGCAGTCTTTAATGCTGTTGACAATAATGCGGACGGCAAGCAAATCGTAAATTTCGTTAAACTGTTTGTTTTGCATGACCATTTTGCGGTAGATGCTGTAAATATGCTTTGGCCGGCCGGAAATTTCACACGGAATCTGAACCTCGTTCAGCCGTTCACGCACTTCCTGAATGACTTCTTCCAAATATTGCTCTCGTTCAGCCCGTTTTTTCTTCATTAAGTTCACAATGCGATAATATTGCTGCGGATTTAAGTAGCGGAGAGCGGTATCTTCCAATTCCCATTTAATCTTGGAAATTCCAAGGCGATGGGCCAACGGCGCGAAAATTTCCAATGTTTCATTGGCGATACGCCGCTGTTTTTCCGCCGGCAAATGTTTCAACGTCCGCATATTGTGGAGACGGTCCGCTAATTTAATTAAAATGACGCGGATATCTTGCGCCATTGCCAAAAACATTTTGCGATGGTTTTCCGCTTGCTGTTCTTCCTGAGATTTATATTTAATTTTTCCCAGCTTCGTCACCCCGTCGACAAGCATCGCCACTTCAGCGCCAAATTCCCGTTCCAAATCTTCTTTTGTCGCCTCTGTATCCTCGACGACGTCATGGAGAAATCCAGCAGCGATCGTGGCAGGATCCATTTTTAAATCTACTAAAATCCCCGCGACCTGAATCGGGTGAATGATATACGGCTCCCCTGATTTGCGATATTGATCGCGATGGGCATGTTTCGCAAACTCATACGCCTTTTTAATAAATTCGACGTCTTTTTCCGACAAATAACAGCCTGCTTGTTCAAAAACTTGCTCCGCTGTCAATACTTGTTCATTGGCCATAGGATCCTATCACCTTTACGTATAATAAAATCATGTATTGATACTATTATCATGAAAAAAATTTTTCATGTAAAGAGTTATGCAATGTCGACCGTTGACATATTTAGACAACAACGGCTAATAAGAAAGAGCACTCATGAGAGTGCCCTTTTTATCCATTATAGCGAAAAAAGCCGATGATGTCGATGGTTAGAATTGCATGAGCGTTAAAATATCATAGCCCTCTAGCTTTTTGCGCCCGCCTAATTCGGTAAGCTCGATTAAAAAGGCAATGCCGGCTACGATGCCGCCAAGCTGTTCGACAAGCTGAATCGTAGCGCGAATCGTCCCGCCTGTCGCCAACAGGTCATCGGTAATTAACACGCGCTGCCCCGGCTTAATCGCGTCTTTATGCATGGTCAGCACGTCTTTTCCATATTCTAGACCGTATTCGACACGGACTACCTCGCGCGGCAATTTGCCTTCCTTGCGAACTGGGGCAAATCCAACTCCAAGCGCGTACGCAACCGGACAGCCAATAATAAACCCGCGCGCTTCCGGACCGACAACGATATCGATTTTCTTTTTGCGTGCATACTCTACAATTTGGTCTGTCGCATATTTATACGCTTCGCCTTTATCCATTAACGTCGTAATATCTTTAAACATAATCCCCGGTTTTGGGAAGTCAGGAACAATTGTAATATATTTTTTTAAGTCCATTACACATTTGCCTCCTCGTATGTTTGCGACCCTTTCATTTCGAAAAGACAACGCTTTAATTGTTCGTAAGTTGAATACAAAAGAAGGTTTTCCAGCTCCAGCTGAGCTTGTTTTAGACGATACGTCGGCGATTCGTTTAAGTCACGCTTTGCTGGCTGCGGAATAAGCGATATCACTCCGTTGCGTTCGGTAATAAATTCGAGCTCTAAAAATACTTTTGCCATAAAGTGGACGGTTTCTTCCGTCCATCCACGTGCACGCGCCAATTGACCGCCATGTTTGGCGATATGAAACACGCCTTGCTTTCGTAAAAATGCATAAAACCATTTAAAATGGTCACGCGTCGGCAGCGTGCGGAAAAAGTGAATCTCCCTTTGATAGAATACCGCATAAATGCGCGCAGGTAAACTAGAACGCAACAACATTTTTAATATTTGTAATGACGGAGGCAGATCCAATAGCACTACATAGCGGCCGTCCAAGCAAAGAGCTGCCGCTTCTTCGCCGGAATGAATATAATGCAATTCATCCTTAAATAATGCCATATCTGCAAGCTGTTCCGTTTCTTTGCGAAACATGATGAGCAGCCGTTTTTCTTTCGGAAGCGATGCAATGAGGGAACGGATATCCCTTTGGCCGCGAACGTCAAATAATTGGCATTCACTTACAGCGACGTCATAAATCACCAGCTGCGGCTTGCGCAATCCATTCCACTCATTTACGGCTAATTCGCCGACAACAGACACTTTTGCATCTGGAGCGATTTCATCATATAGATGACCAAATCCAAACCCAATGCCATCAACAGTGGCGCCATTTTCGGCAAAAACCGCCTTTAAATGAGATTGATCGGCGCCGATGCGGCGCATCATTTCGACGGAAACATTTTCAATTAAAAAAAGCGGCTTCGCATTGCCAACGCCAAACGGGGCGAATTGTTCCAGCTGTTCGGCTGCCGACAGCGTTAAATCGGAGACGGAACAAACCGCATCGACGACCGTAATCGGAGTGAAATCATCGTCTGACAACGTTTCATCGGCAAGAGCGTTCAGGCGCTGCCGCAATTCGTCAATATGGTCGATCGATAACGTCATTCCAGCTGCCATTGGGTGGCCGCCAAAATGCGGCAAGATATCACGGCATGTCGATAAGCTGGCAAAGAGATCAAAACCATGAATGCTTCGCGCTGAGCCTTTGGCAATTCCTTTTTCAGCATCAATGCTTAAAACGATCGTTGGACGATAAAATTGTTCGACTAGCCGGGAAGCAACGATGCCGATGACCCCCGGATTCCATCCTTCTTTCGCCACGACAATCACTTTATGCCTGGCTGGCGGAAACTGTTCACGAACGATTTGCGCCGCTTCTTCCGCTATTTCAGCTACTAACTGCTGGCGTTCGCGATTAAGGTCATCCATTTCTTTCGCCAGCCTTTTCGCTTCCGCTTCACCCTCGGTCATGAGCAGCCTTACAGCCGGGTCCGCTCCGCCTAAACGTCCAACCGCATTCATTCGCGGCGCGATCACAAAGCCAACCGTCTGTTCGTTGATTTCCTTCGCTTCTATCTTGCACTGCTGCCATAAGGCGCGCAAGCCGATGCGCTTCGTGCGGCGCAGTTCTTCAAGTCCTTGCGCAGCCAGCAAGCGGTTTTCCCCCGTCAAAGGCACCAAATCAGCGATCGTCCCAATGGCGACGACATCCAATAAATGGCGCGGAACATCCCCAAGCAATGCATGGGCAACTTTAAACGCTACCCCGACGCCGGCTAGTTCACGAAACGGATATGTACTTCCAGGTTTTTTTGGATGAATAATTTCATACGCTTCCGGCAACACCGGTCCCGGCTCATGATGGTCGGTTACAATAATGTCCATGCCAAGCTCATTGGCAAGGGCCACTTCCTTCACCGCCGTGATGCCATTATCCACCGTAACAATAAGAGAAACTCCTTGCTCCTTCGCGCGGCGAAAAGCGGCTTCATTCGGGCCGTATCCTTCGGTAAAGCGATTGGGAATGTAAAAATCAACAACAGCACCGGCTTCTTTTAAAGCGCTAACCATGACAGTCGTGCTGCATACACCATCGGCATCATAGTCACCGTATACTAAAATAGACTCGCCTTGCCGTATCGCCCGATTTATCCTCGCAATCGCCCGTTCCATTCCATCGAGCAAAAATGGATCATGAAACGGCTGCTTGAGCGGATGCAAAAAAGCGGCTGCCTCTTTTGCCGTACAAACGCCGCGATGCACAAGAAGCTTGGCAATCAGCGGGTCGATGTGCAACTGTTCTGCTAAATGTTTAGCGATATGTTCGTCAGGATGCTTCACATCCCAACGCGTTTTTGCTGT
This sequence comes from Parageobacillus sp. VR-IP, assembly GCF_013357975.1. Classification (NCBI taxonomy): domain Bacteria; kingdom Bacillati; phylum Bacillota; class Bacilli; order Caryophanales; family Anoxybacillaceae; genus Parageobacillus; species Parageobacillus sp. VR-IP. The sequence goes on along the minus strand of NZ_JABVYQ010000004.1, from coordinate 313,728 downwards.
TAACATGTATCCCACCTCAACTCTTCCTATTATACAAAAAGAAAAAAAGGGTGGGCAATGAAGTTACGTGTTTTTTTCCGGGTGATACGGATTGATGTGCACCATCACATTTTCCACGCGCGGAAGCGTCAGCAGCTTTTCCTTCACTTTTTTGCCGATGCGGTGCCCTTCTTCGACGGTGATAAAAGGATCCACGGCAATTTTTAAATCGACAATGACGTAATGCCCATGTTCGCGCGCACGCAGCTCATGAATTTGTTTGACATCGGGAAACGACAATACGGCCTTGCGCAAATATTCCGTTTCCTCTTCATGCAATACATGGTCAATCGCCGTATGAATCGATTCCTTTCCCAGATCCCACGCCATTTTTAACACGAGAACGGAAACAAACAACCCTGCAACCGGGTCGGCATATAGGAGCCAATCGATCTTCCATCTTCCTCCTATTATTGCCGCGCCAACCCCGATGAGGGCGGCAATCGAGGAGAAAACGTCCGAACGATGTTCATAAGCGTTGACGATAATGGCGTTGCTGTTTAATTTTTTTCCCAGGTGATATTTATAGCGAAACATCGCTTCCTTTACCAAAATCGAGAGAACTAGCACATATACCGCAATGATTTCCGGCGACCTGAGCGGCTGAAAAAAAGCAAACACGGCCGATCGGCCGATTTCTATTCCAATAATAAATAAAAGCACCGCTACAATAATGGCAGCAATCGACTCGGCTTTCCCGTGGCCGTACGGATGGTCTTCATCCGGCGGCCGCTTCGCCGCGCGCAAGCCGATCCATACCGCGAGCGATCCGGCGACATCGGAAGCAGAGTGAACGGCATCGGCAAGCAGCGCCTTGCTGTTGCCCAGCACTCCCGCCACTCCTTTAACAACGGCAAGCACAACATTGCCGATGATTCCAACGATGGCGGCAAATTCCGCTTGGCGAAAACGTTCTTCCTTTTTCATGCTCCTCCTCCTTTCTATTCCATGCCTGCCTCCCATAGTTTATCCGTTTTTTCATTTTCTCAATAAGGAAAGGATATTTTATCCGCGAACATTGCCACGATAAACAAAAAAGTGCCCCGCTTTTTTTACGGAGCACTTTTTGGATGAATCCCATCGATGACGTTGGGCTTATACTTGCGGTTTCAGCTCTTTCGCGGAGCTCTTTTTTCCTTTTCCTTTTTTCAGCTGGTTTCCTTTCCAAACTACCCATAATTGCGACGCAATGCATATTGAAGAGTAAACACCGCATATAAGCCCAGCGAGCAGAGCGATATTAAAGTTAAAAATCGCTTCGCTGCCAAAGATTAAAAGAGCGACAACGGTAAAGATAACCGTTAATACCGTATTAATCGAACGGGTGAACGTTTGTTGCAGCGCTCTGTTGACAATATGTTTCAAGTCGTCTACCGTTTTCACTTTCCGCTTCTTCATCAAATCGCGGATGCGGTCAAACGTAACGATCGTATCGTTGATCGAATAACCGATGATCGTCAGCACCGCGGCGATAAACGTCAAATCCACCTCCAGCCGCGTCAGGCTGAAAAAGGTGATAATGAAAAACGCATCATGAAGCAGCGCGACAATCGCCGCCAGCGCCATATATAGCTCAAAGCGGATCGCCACGTAAATAATGATTCCAAGCGAGGAAATCAGCACGGCAATAAACGCGTTGCGCGCCAATTCTTTTCCAACGACTGGCGACACCGTGCTCACGTTTGGCTCGGAGCCGTACTTTTGTTTAAAATGCGATTTCAGCTCGGCAATCTCCTTTTTGTTTAATACGCCGATAAAGCGAGCCACACCAACGTTATTACGGTCGCCGGACAACACAACATCCTCCGGTTTCAGCCCAAGCTGCCCGAATTCATCTTTTAGCTGTTCCGCGTTTATCGGCTTGTCGCTGATCACTTCGACGCGCGTCCCGCTCGTAAAATCGATGCCAAGATGAAGTTTCATCGTTAATAAGGCAATAACCCCGATTGCCGTTAGCAAACCGGAAAAAATGAAAAATTTTTTACTATGTTTTACGAAATCCCAACGGTCAAATTTTGTCGGCACTTCCGTATCATCCGTTGTTTCCGCGATATTTAAGATTTCCGATTTTTTTACGCCGAAATAGCCTGGTTTATTGTTCAGCCAGCGGCTTTGGACAAGCAGGCCAAGCAACAGGCGCGTGCCATACACCGCCGTGATGAAGCTGGCTAAAATGCTGATGATGAGCATCGTCGCAAATCCTTTGACCGAGCTCGTCCCGTAAATAAAAAGAACGACACCAGCGATAATCGTCGTAATGTTCGCATCCAAAATCGCCGCAAACGATCCTCTGTTTCCCGAACGGAACGCCGACATAATCGACTTGCCGAGCTTAATCTCTTCTTTAATCCGCTCGTACGTAATGATGTTGGCATCTACCGCCATCCCGACACCTAAAATAAGAGCGGCAATTCCCGGCAATGTCAACACGCCGTTCATCAAGTCAAAAATAAGAAGAATCAAGTAAATATACACCAGCAATGTGATGACCGCGATAACCCCAGGCAAGCGATAAAACAAAATCATAAAGAGGAAAATCGCAGCTACTCCTACAATGCCGGCAAAAATCGTTTTTTGCAGGGCATTTTGGCCAAACTGTGCTCCGACCGATGTTGAGTAAATCTCTTTTAATTCTACTGGAAGCGCTCCAGCATTAAGCAGATCGGCTAATTGTTGCGCCTCTTTAACGGTGAAATTGCCCACAATGGAGACATCCGTTTGGTTAAATACTTGGTTTACCGCTGCCGCAGAAATAAATTTTGGATGTGCTTTTCCCGCTTCTTTTCGATAGGAGTCTTCTCCCTCTTTAAAATCAAGCCAAATGACCAGCAAGTTATTTGGAGGCCCCATTTTATATACTTTTTCAGTCACTTGCTTAAATTTATCGGCGTCTTTTAATTTAATCGCGACGCTTGGCTTGCCGTTTTCATCGAAAGACAGCTTTGCCCCACCTTGGACAAGGTCGCTTCCATCCATTAGAACGTTGTCATTGACGTCGCGGAACGTTAATTTTGCCTGCGTTGATAAAATTTCGCGCGCCTGGTTTTGATCTTTGATCCCAGCAAGCTGGACGCGAATGCGGTTTTTTCCTTCGATTTGAATGCTCGGTTCGCTTACGCCGAGCACGTTAATCCGCTTGTTTAACGCGCTGACCGTGCTTTTTAGCGTTTCTTGATCAATTTTATCTCCTTTTTTTGCCGGCTTTACTTCATAAAGCACTTCAAAGCCGCCTTGCAAATCAAGACCTAATTTAATGTTATGTACAATTCCTTGAATCGTCGGCCCCATCACTCCTGCCAGAAGCAAAAGCAACAGGAAAAACGCGACAATGCGACTGCGTTTCACCATCGTAAAAAATCCTCCTTCAGTTCATCTTCCTGTTAAGGGCCCGTCCTATTCCGCTAACAGGAAAAGTTCAGTTTCACGTTTTGCGACGACCGGTTTTGCATCCGCCGGCATCAAGATATCTCTCAATATTCCAATTATGAAACAGCAAACGAAAACTGTCAAATTCCTACATCACTATAATAATTCCTCCAACATCGCCTCTAAATCATCATCACCCGCCAAACGCTGTTCTTTATAGGATTGCATCGTAATAAATGACATATATTCGCCAATTTGCAGCGATAAAATATCATTGACAAGCTCATATAATTTTTTTTCTTCTCCATTTTTCCACTTCTTTTTCGCTAGACATTCCCATATTTGATCGATGGTCACTTGCTCGTAGCCGAGCAGGCGAAATTCATCATACTTGCATTGCAGCGCCGGCATCAGCAGTTCGCGCAGTTCTTTTTGTTTTTCGTTTTCCATTTTCTCCTCTTCTCCCTCTGGCATGCTCGCCCACAATACTTGTCATGCTTGTTTATATGTACTGCATATAGTTAATTGTATAAAAGATTATGGTATTTGAGAAGGTAGGGAGAGGCGATGTCTAAATTTTTACAAGGAACGATGATTTTAATCGTTGCCGGCTTCATTACAAGAATACTTGGATTTGTCAATCGCATTGTTGTCGCGCGTGTCATCGGCGGGGAGGGTGTCGGCTTATATATGATGGCGATGCCGACATTAGTGCTTGCCATTACCATTACGCAAATGGGGCTCCCTGTTGCCATTTCCAAACTCGTCGCGGAAGCGGAAGCCGTCGGCGATCGGAAAAAGGTAAAAAAAATTCTCGTCGTCTCGTTAACGATTACCGGCACGCTTAGTTTAGTCTTCTTTCCTGCGATGATTTTGCTCGCCCCGTTGTTAGCACGAACATTATTCACTGACCCGCGCACCTATTATCCATTAATTGCTATCGCTCCGGTCGTTCCGATCGTCGCCATTTCTTCCGTGCTGCGCGGATATTTCCAAGGGAAACAGCAAATGAAACCGTACGCCTTTTCCCAGCTTTTAGAACAAATCGTCCGCATTAGCTTGATCGCCATGTGCACAAAAGCGTTATTGCCGTATGGCATTGAATACGCCGCTGCCGGCGCCATGTTCTCCTCAGTGATCGGCGAATTGATGTCGCTCATCTATTTGCTTTGCATGTTTCAATTGAAAAAATCGATCAAACTGCGGACAAAGTTTTTCCACTATGTCAAAGCAGGAAGAGAGACGTTTATCAGCTTAATGCGCATCGCGCTGCCAACGACAGGAAGCCGTCTCATCGGTTCGCTTTCCTGGTTTTTAGAACCGATCGCCGTCGCCAACAGCTTGGCCATTGCCGGAGTTGCCACCTCCCTGGCGACAAAACAATACGGCCAGCTTACCGGTTACGCGCTTCCGTTATTAATGCTGCCTTCCTTTATTACGTATTCGTTGTCGACCTCACTGGTCCCAGCAATCAGCGAAGCGATGGCGCAAAAACAGACGTTGCTCGTGGAGCACCGTATTCAGCAGGCCATGCGCCTGTCGCTTGTGACCGGCGGCCTTTCCGTCGTCGTTTTATACGTATTTGCCGAACCGCTCATGCAATGGATGTACGGAACAAGCGAAGCAACGATGTTTGTGAAAGTGATGGCACCGTTTTTCCTTTTTTATTATTTTCAAGGTCCGCTCCAAGCCGTACTGCAAGGCCTTGATTTGGCAAATGCTGCGATGATCAACAGCCTGATTGGCGCTGTAGTAAAGCTGGCCTGCATTTTTGCGCTTGCCACGCAGCCTAGTTTAGGAATTATGGGGGCGGCGCTAGCGATCGCCATCAATACGGTGCTTGTTACCTTGCTCCATTTTGCAACGGTTGTCAAGGCGGTGTCCTGTTCCATTTATGCCATGGAATATATGAAAGCATTTCTATCTATGGTTGCAGCCGGGATTGTCGGATATGTATCCTTTCACTATTCTTTCGCTTACCTCCCGCTTTCGCTGCAAACATTGGCATCTATCATCGTGACCATTATCGTTTACTCGCTTTTATTAATCATTTTTCAATTAATTAGACGGGAAGAGCTTGCCTATATTCCGGGAATCGGCGCCTTCATCGCGAAAAAAAAGCGCAAATAAACTTCTAAACATGTCCAAAGCGGAATATACTTTGGTAAAACGTATTATCAGCGACAGGGGGAAGAGAGATGTCAAGATGGGGAACAGCGGTTGTTTACGGGGTGGTTACGATTTTCTTGCTGGCGGCAGTAATCAGCTTCTTTCTATCTCTTATCCTCAAGTGGACAGATGTGCAGGAGGCTTCATTAACATGGATTATTTTTGCTGGGTCGCTTCTTTCCATGTTCATCGGCGGGCTGGTCGCCGGCGGAAAAGGAAAAGAAAAAGGCTGGCTGGCCGGTGGTATGACCAGTTTATTATTTACTGCCATCATATTTCTCTTTCAATTTTTAGGATTGGAAAAATCCTTTACCTTGGAACAATGGATTTATCACCTCATCTTTTTCGTCGCGGCAGCACTCGGCGGCATCGTCGGCGTCAATATGAAAGCATCGCGCAGTTAAAAGAAAAACGGCTACCTTTTCTTATTGGTAGCCGTTTTTCTTTTATTTGTTGTTACCTTCCGCTACTACTTCACGCACCGCTGAGCGGTCATATGTAAGGCGAGTGCCGTCTCCTGCACGAATCACCACTTTATCTTCATCAACGGAATCGATGATCCCGTGCAAGCCGCCAATCGTGATGATTTTATCCCCTTTTTTCAAATTCGCCTGCATTTGCTGCACCGCGCGCTGCCTTTTTTGCTGCGGCCGAAGCAGCAGGAAGTAAAAGATGACAAAAAATAGGACAATTGGTAATAAATTTACAATCGCTGCGTTCATTCTTTTCCCTCCTTTCGCGATCGTTAAAAGTTTTTCGCATTTGGTTTATTGAAACCGTAACGCTCGAAAAATTCCTCGCGGAAATCGCCGAGACGATCTTCGCGAATCGCTTGTCTCACTTGCTCCATTAATTTTATCAAAAAATAGACGTTATGGTAAGAAGTCAAACGAATGCCAAACGTTTCTTCACATTTGATGAGATGGCGAATGTACGCGCGCGTATAGTTGCGGCAAGTGTAGCAATCGCAGTTCGGATCAAGCGGCGAAAAATCTCGGGCGTATTGGGCGTTTTTAATGACGACTCTTCCTTCGCTTGTCATTACCGTTCCGTTGCGGCCGATTCGTGTCGGCAGCACACAGTCGAACATATCGATGCCGCGAATCGCCCCATCGATCAACGAATCAGGCGAGCCGACTCCCATTAAATAGCGCGGCTTATTCGCCGGCAACAGCGGCGTCGTAAACTCGAGCACCTGGTTCATCACTTCTTTTGGTTCGCCAACGGATAAACCGCCGATTGCGTACCCTGGAAAATCTAATGACACTAAGTCCTGCGCGCTCTGTCTGCGCAAATCTTCAAATTCTCCACCTTGCACAATACCGAATAATCCTTGCTCATTCGGACGTTTGTGAGCTTTTAAACAGCGTTCCGCCCAGCGGCTTGTCCGCTCTACCGACTTTTTCATATATTCATGTGTGGATGGATACGGCGGGCATTCGTCAAACGCCATCATAATGTCCGAGCCAAGCGCGTTTTGGATTTCGATCGCCTTCTCCGGCGATAAAAACAGTTTATCGCCGTTTAAATGATTGCGGAAATATACCCCTTCCTCCTCAATGCGGCGAAATTCGCTTAAACTAAACACTTGGAAACCGCCGGAATCGGTTAAAATGCCGCGGTCCCAGTTCATAAACGAATGGAGGCCTCCCGCTTCCTGAACAATGTCAGGCCCCGGGCGCAGCCAAAGATGATACGTGTTGCTTAAAATCACACCGGCGCCCATTTCCTTCAATTCTTCCGGCGATAACGTTTTTACGGTCGCCAGTGTGCCAACCGGCATAAACATCGGCGTTTCAAACGAGCCGTGCGGCGTGTGAAGAATGCCGAGACGCGCTCCAGTTTGTCTGCATGTTTTGATGAGCTCGAAACGAATCGGTGATGTCAATCGAACGTTCCCCTTTCTTAAATAATCAACATCGCATCGCCAAAGCTAAAAAAGCGATAGCGCTCTTTTACCGCCACATGGTAGGCATGCAAAATATTTTCGCGGCCGGCAAGCGCACTGACAAGCATGATGAGCGTAGATTTTGGCAAATGGAAGTTGGTTACTAATCCGTCGATTCCTTTAAACTCGTAGCCAGGATAAATGAAAATATCGGTCCAGCCGCTTTCCGCGACAAATTTGCCATTATGTCTCGTCGCAATTGTCTCTAGCGTGCGCGTCGAGGTTGTGCCGACAGCGATAATGCGGCCGCCTTGCTGTCTCACCTCATTTAACAGCTGCGCGGTTTCCTCGGGCATTTGATAAAATTCCGCATGCATATCATGCTCCTCAATGTTTTCGACACTCACCGGACGAAACGTGCCAAGTCCAACATGAAGGGTGATAAACGCGATATGCACCCCTTTGGCGCGGATATCGTCCAAAAGCGGCTTGGTAAAATGCAGACCCGCTGTCGGCGCCGCCGCTGATCCCACCTCGCGGGCATAGACGGTTTGATAGCGTTCCGGGTCCTCTAATTTTTCTTTAATATACGGAGGCAGCGGCATTTCCCCAAGTTGTTCGAGCACTTCATAAAAAATGCCTTGATAGGAAAACTCCAACACGCGGCCTCCATGCTCTAACGTATCCACACATACCGCTTTCAGCCGCCCGTCGCCAAATGTTATTTCCGTGCCGACTTTCACGCGTTTCGCCGGCTTCACTAGCGTTTCCCAGCGGTCTCCTTCCAATTGTTTCAAAAGCAATACTTCAATATTGGCGCCTGTATCTGTTTTTTCGCCATAAAGCCGCGCCGGCATGACACGCGTATCATTCAGCACGAGGCAGTCCCCTTCGCATAGATACGAGATAATATTGCGAAAAGTTTCATGGCGGATTTCCCCGGTTTTTTTATTTAACACCATCAGCCGCGAAGCATCGCGGTTTGGCAGCGGCGTTTGCGCAATCAATTCTTCTGGCAGTTCAAAGTCAAACAAGTCAATTTTCATGTTGCTCTCCTTTCTTTAGCGAAACCTTCCTAGCACATAAAAAATAAGCGATAGCACCACGCTTAGCAAAATCGATGTGACAACCGGAAAATAAAAAGTCATATTTCCTTTGCGGATAATAATATCCCCGGGGAGCCGGCCGAGTTTTATAAACTGCATGAAAAACCCGATGATAATAAGAACCACACCAATCGTCATAATGAGCTTAGGCAGGCTGTTCATCGTTTTGGAACCTCCATTCCAAAATGTTCGTACGCTATCGGCGTCACAATGCGGCCGCGCGGCGTCCGCTGCAAAAAGCCGATTTGCAGCAAGTACGGCTCATACACGTCTTCAATCGTCTGCGCCTCTTCGCCGATCGTCGCGGCAATCGTATCAATCCCTACTGGTCCGCCGCTAAACTTTTCTATAATCGCTGTTATTAGTTTATGATCGATATGGTCCAGACCTAGCCGGTCGACTTGTAGGAGCTCAAGCGCTTCCTCTGCCAGCGGAAAAGTGATCGCCCCGTTTCCCCTCACTTGCGCGAAATCGCGGACACGCCGCAGCAGGCGATTGGCGATGCGCGGCGTGCCGCGAGAGCGCCGTGCGATTTCCACTGCCGCTTCCGGCGCGATCTCTACCTGTAAAATCTCCGCTGTCCGTATTACAATCTGGGTAAGATGCTCTACATGATAATACTCTAACCGGCTGATAACGCCAAACCGATCGCGAAGCGGGGCAGATAAAGCACCCGCCCTTGTTGTGGCTCCAACGAGAGTAAACGGCGGCAAATCAATGCGAATGGATCGGGCTGTCTGCCCTTTGCCGATGACAATATCCAAACAATAATCTTCCATCGCCGGATACAGCACTTCTTCCACCGTACGGTGCAGCCGGTGAATCTCATCAATAAATAATACATCACCTGGTTCTAATGACGTTAAAATGGCTGCCAAGTCGCCGGGGCGCTCAATCGCCGGACCGGAAGTGGTGCGCAGATGGACGCCCATTTCATTGGCGATAATCGCCGCCAGCGTCGTCTTTCCCAGTCCCGGCGGGCCGTACAACAGAACATGATCAAGCGTTTCCTCGCGCATTTTTGCCGCTTCAATAAATATTTTTAAATTGTCTTTTACTTTCTCTTGTCCAATATATTCATGCAAAAACTTTGGGCGGAGACTGTGTTCAAGTGAAACGTCTTCACGGTGGACGTCACCGGAGACAAGGCGTTCTTCCACTTCCACCCCTCCCTTTATTTTAACAGTTGCTGTAGCGCGCGCTTCACATATTGCTCAGTAGATAAGTTTTCTTTGCTAAGCGCTGGTATGACTTTTTGAATTTCCTTTTCCCCGTAGCCGAGCGCTTTTAATGCCGCGATGGCCTCCTCAAGCGCAGCGGTGTAAAGCGATCCCGTCTCCTCCTGTTGGGAAACGAGGGCGGCATGCGGCCTAGACGCAATCGCCGCCAGCTTACCTTTTAAATCAAGGATCATTTGCCGGGCCGTTTTTTTTCCGACCCCTGGGAACTTGCATAAAAACGCTTCATTTTCTTGTTCAATCGCTTCAACCAGCTGCTCCGGCTGCCCCGCGGCTAAAATCGCCAATCCGCCTTTGGGGCCAATTCCAGATACTTGCAATAGTTTGGCGAACAGCATTCGTTCCTCACGGGTGCGAAATCCGTACAAAGCAACGATATCTTCACGCACGTACTGATATGTATAAACGGTTACCATCGTATCGCGGCTTTCTTGAAAGGAAAACGGATTCGGGGTAAAAATTTGGTATCCAATGCCATTGTTGTCGATGACAATGTATTCCGGGCAGACATAATCAACATACCCGCGGACAAATTCGATCAACGCTGTGCTCCTCTCCTTTTCTTTCTGCCTTTCCATTGTATCATACCATTACATTATAACAAAAAGCGAATGTATATTCCTGTTTGGAACATAAAAAAAGACTTACCAAAAATGATAAGTCTTTTTATCGGATCACGGCAAAATGGCGATATGTTTCAATCACATCTTTATATTGTGCTTTCGAGAGGACGCGAATTCCTTTTTTCAATTGTTCGTGCTGACGGCTTTCCAGTTTTTTTACATCAATTTGAAAGAAAGATTGGATAATCTTATTAGAACGGGTCGGTTTTCCATTAAAAATCGACAACGTTCCATCTTCGGTAATTCCAAAATAGCCGTTTGCTTTTAAAAGGGGCGAAATATCGTTTACCGTTTTGCGGAATATAATCGTCTGACCATCCATATTAATGAGCTGCCAATCCTTATATTTTTTCCATATCTCTTTCAGCGAAACAACCGTTTCTTCCCTCGTTTCTTGGCTCACTTCTCCATCTAAGTATTGCCGTTGCAAAATCACCGTCATTTTTACGGAATCTGATGCGGCAGCAACATTGTCGATAGGCAAGGCAAGCAACATCGCCATGAAGAAAGCGGCAAGAATTCGCATCTCCATTTCCTCTCTTTCATGATAAAATTAACGATACCCCTATTTCTATTTTCGCCTATATGAGCAAATTTATCCATTTTCTCTCCTCATTCTGCCGTTATTATTTTCGCAAAGCGGCATTTCTATGTAGTGTTTGTCGAACAATATCGAAAAAAATTCCCGATGTTTTGAGACATCGGGAATGCGTTTCATTGTTTATTCGTTTTCCAGCACGGACTCGTCTAAATTATGGTACACTTCTTGCACATCATCGTCATCTTCAAGCGTATCGATCAGTTTTAGCATTTTCTTTAAATCTTCGCCAGCAAGCGTCGTATACGTTTGCGGAATCATCGTAATTTCCGCGCTGGCAAACGTAAAGCCTTTTTGTTCTAATTGTTCCTTCACTTCTTCAAACGTTTCCGGTGTCGTATAAATTTCAAACGAATCTTCGGTCGTTTCCATTTCCTCCGCTCCCGCTTCAATCGCCTGCAGAAGCATCTCATCTTCGTCAATGTCGAGTCCTTCGCGCGCGATAACGAGCAGTCCTTTGCGCTCAAACAAATAAGAAACACAGCCGGTTTCTCCTAAATTGCCGCCGTTTTTCGAAAAGGCCACGCGTACGTTCGAAGCGGTACGGTTTTTATTATCCGTTAAGCAAACAACCATCACGGCAACGCCGCCAGGCCCGTATCCTTCGTAGCGGATTTCTTCATAGTTTGTATGTTCTTGGTTTCCCGTTGCTTTTTTAATTGCACGTTCAATATTTTCACTTGGCATGTTAGCGGCTTTTGCTTTTTCGATTACCAGGCGCAAGGTTGGATTAGACGCTGGATCGCCTCCACCTGTTTTTGCCGCTACATAAATTTCTTTCGCCAATTTCATAAATAATTTGCCGCGTTTCGCATCTTGTGCATTTTTCCGACGTTGAATGTTCTTCCACTTCGAATGTCCAGCCATCGAAATTTCTCCTCTCATCGCAACGAAATTTCCGATATTACTATACCAAAAAAAGAGGAAAATGTCATATGGAAAAGGGAGCACCTAAAAAGGTGCCCCCTTTTTACAATCGTTAACGTGTGTTAGCCGGACGTTCGTTAATTTTTCCATCGATAAAAATCGTTTTTAGATCCCGTTCGATTTCTTTCAATGGCCGGCCGCGGCGAATATCGTTGTCGATAGTGCGGACGCGGTTGTACATGCTCGGGTTGGAAACAACGCGCACATGTTTTCCTTTCGTATACGGTGCGACCGCTTGGGCGACGAGACGCTCAATACGATCTCTCTGCTTGTCATTCGTTGAAATCGCAACCAGCACATGGTTACGGTAAACAAGCGTCCGCGCATCGTTGACTCCTCTTACTGCATCAGCACGGCGGGAAATCATCTCGGCTAAGTTCCCGCTATAGCTTCTATAGTAAGAAGGAACTGTTTTACTTCCCATCGAATTTAAATGCCCATGGTAGTTGCGGTCCGCATCCCCGAAATCCGTATTGTGCGGAAGTGCAGGCACATCCGTATCAAAACGGGTAACCCCTGGAACACCCGTGCGGTTGTTGTCGGTAGCAAAGTAATCCGTTACCGGTCCGCGGCGGCTCAATATATAGTTATTGTCGTAATTGATGGCATTTGTTCCATAGCGGCCGTAACGGAAGTCATCAGCAAAACGCTCAGTGGAATAATAGCCGATCGGACGCGTCGCATCATTGTAGCGTCTATCATCGTTGTCCGCATAATTGGCGCACGCAGCCATCGCGCTTAAGATGGAAACAGCTCCGATGATTTTCATTGCGTTTCTCAATGGAAAAACCCCCTTGTTTTCCTTCGCACCAGGCCGAAAAAACATCTTTCGGCCTTATTATTAGCTTGGCGAAGGAATGGGAGTTTTATGGCTGTCAGTTAGCGACAATATTAAAATTTTGGCGGTGCAATTGCCAATTGCCGTTTATGTTGCGAGCGTTTATGCAGGCGTTCAATAATTTGCCGGTCCTTTTCCGGAATTTCTTCTCCCTTTAGATACTTATCAATCATTTCGTATGTCGTTCCCATCTCATTTTCATCTGTCTGTCCTTCCCATAATCCCGCGCTTGGCGCTTTTGTAATAATTTCCTCAGGAACGCCAAGAATGCGCGCCATTTCACGTACTTCACCTTTTGTAAAATGAATGAGCGGCACTAAATCGACTCCGCCATCTCCGTATTTGGTAAAGTAGCCGGTATGCCACTCTGCGGCATTATCCGTTCCGACTACGATATACCCATAATTATTGGCGACGGCATACAACGTTGTCATGCGCAAGCGCGCTCTCGTGTTGGCATCTCCTAACCGCGCCGTTTCTTCATTCCATTCCCCTTTTTCTTTCAGTTTTTTTTCCACTTCCCCAAATAACGTATTGTGCGTTTCCGTTAAATCAATAATAAAATGTTTAATGCCGCAGCTTTCCACTACTTTTAATGCGTCTTCCATATCTTTCGGATTGCTTTTGCACGGCATAATCAGCCCGAGAGAGTTGTCGGGAAACGCACGTTTAATTAAATGGGCGACCACCGCAGAATCAATGCCGCCGCTAATTCCGACAATCGCCCCGTTCAATCCGGCATTCGCTACTTGTTCGCGCAACCATTGAATCAGCTTTTCAATCTTTTCTTGCATCGTTTTTCGACTTCCTTTCTCCCCAAAATGGCATATATTTATTTTAGCATACTTACAATCTTATGGACAAAGGATTCCCGTTCCTTACGGGCAATCGCGAGTCGTCTGTTATATTTTAATGCAAAGCGCCATTCCCGGAAAATATCGGCCGGAAATAAAAGCGCGTGTAGAAACCACGGTTTGGCAAGCCAATCGGAAAAAGGAGAAAACCGGGACAAATCAGAAAAAGACCATTGCAAATGCGGCAATATCCGGCTCGCATACTGCAAATAGTCAATGGCCGGGGAAGCGATGGCAGCGGTATCGTAGTCGATTAAGTATACTTTTCCCTTTTTCGTTCGTAAAAAATTATGGGCGGCAACATCACCGTGAATGATCACAACCCTTTCCCTTGCTAACGATGATATATAATTGGTGCAAGTGGAAAGACAATATTCGGCATATTGCATCGTAAAGGCGATATCTTCTTTTTCCATAATTTTCTCAATAAGCGGCAAATGGATATAAAAATCCTCATAGCGGCGCTGCCATTTTCTATATAAATGGTAATATGGGAGCGTCATTCGCCATATCGGGTGGGAAAGAAGCATGTCCGTAACGGAATGATATGTTTGCAACAACTGCAGCCCTGCCGCAATATCCTTTTTTTCCGTAAAGGAAAGCATTTTCGCGCCGGAAATATAAGTTTGTGTAAGCCAAAAACGGCCGGCAAAGAAAAATACACCATGCTGTCCTATGGCCGTATATACCGCGGGAACATGGCGAAACCCCATTTGTCTTAACGATTGCATAAGCATTGCTTGTTTCATCGCTTCGAAAAAAGTGCGATATTTTTTTACCACCCAGCAGCCTTCGCGTGCCGCAACCATCCATACGTTATGTTTTAGCATGTTTATCCTTTTCACATCGAAACCGTATACTTCTTTCAGCAGAAAAAAGAGACGACTAGCAACATCGTCTCTTTTTTGCTTATGGTTCATCATAACCATTGCTCTCCTCGTCTTGCGGTTCGGTAAACACCCGCCCTTCTGCACGCGGAAATGCAGCAGCCGTTGGTGCGAACGGATATGTCGCTCCTGACATATACGGTTGCGGCGGATACGGATAAAAAGCGGCTGGAGCCGGTGCGTAGTAATGATGCGCAACTGGCGAAAACGATGGATAGACTGGCGGATACCATCCGTATCCTTGTACCATTGGCAACGGCGCATACGATCCAGGATAGGAGGAAGGTGCATATGTTGAAGATGGAGAATAGCCAGCAGATGGAATATGGAACGCTGTCGGACTTTCTACCTCTTCTTCTCCGTGATATCCCGGCATTGGCGGCGCTTCATCTGATTCACTGCTGCTTTCTTTGATTCCCGGAAACGCATGGGAACTGCTTTCCATCCCCCCGCTAGTGAACGGCTGGGTGTAAGACGGATAAGGAACCGGAACGGCTGGCATGGATGGAAAATAATATCCAGCGCCTGGAAACATCGGCGTTACTGGCATGCAGTGCTGCTGGGATATCGGCGCAGTTGGAAACGCCCCTGGCAAATACGGCTGCTGCATGATCGGAACATACGGAACTTTTGGCAGCTCCGGCGGTGGATTATCGTCATCTTGGAACGCTTTTTCTTTTTCTGTTTCTGCTTCGGCAGGACTTTCTAACTCTTGTTCCATAATCCCCGGCAAAATATTTTTCGGTTTTGGCGGAATCGGCGGAACGTTAGGAATAACATTCGAAAAGTTAATATTGACATTTGGTGTTACCGGTGGAATCGTATGTGACAACGGTGGAATATTGATCTGTTTTTCTTCGGAACCCAGTGCGTCATTAGATGTTCCGGACGGTTTGTTTTCCATTGATTTCGGCGCTTCATTGACTGGCGCTTTTGGCGCCTCATTGATCGGCACGTTTGGTGTCTCATTGATCGGTGCTTTCGGTGCTTCCTTGGTCGGCGCTTTTGGCGCTTCCTTGATCGGTGCTTTCGGCGCTTCCTTGATCGGTGCTTTCGGTGCTTCCTTGATCGGCACGTTTGGCGCTTCGTTGATCGGCACGTTTGGCGCTTCGTTGATCGGCACGTTTGGCGCTTCGTTCACCCCTGCCTTGGGAGCTTTGTTTACCTTTTCTTCTTTTATAGGCTCCGAAAACTCCGCCTCAATATTCACCGATACAAACGGCTTTGCATTGGCATACGGATGCTCTATATTTTCTTCTTTTTTTGGAGCAAGATTAATTTTTGCCTCTTTTTTCGGCGCTTCTTTCTTTACCGGAACCCCTGCCATCGGCACTTTAATTTTCATTCCCGGCATAATCATATCTGGATTGCTTAGATGTCCGTTTATTTTTTTTAATTGTTCAAAATCCACCCCGTATTTTTGAGCGATTTTCCAAAGGGTATCGCCCTTTTGAACAATATGGATTTTCACTCCGTTCCCCTCCTAAACCGAAACTGTTCGCATTGTATTTCAGCCCCTGCTTGTTGTCGCCATCATCCTTCAACACAATCTATGATCCATCCCCTTGTTTTATGATAAAAAAATCATCCTGCCGGCATCCCAATGCTGCTTGGCAGGATGAGCGTTCTAGGCCAGCGCCAGCATGCGGTCAAGCGCCTGCTTTGCATCTTTGGCAATCGCTTCGGGAACAGTAATTTGATTGACGACGATTCCTTTTTCGAGCGCTTCAAGCGCCCATAATAAATGCGGCAAGTCGATGCGGTTCATCGTGAGACATGGGCACATATACGGATTTAGCGAGATGATTTCTTTATCTGGATGTTCGTGCATTAGGCGGTTCACCAAATTCATTTCCGTGCCGATCGCCCATTTGCTGCCGGAAGGGGCATTGCGGATCGTTTCAATGATATATTTCGTCGAACCGGCATCATCAGCCTTTTGCACAACGTCCCAGCTGCACTCCGGGTGCACAATGATACGCATATCCGGCTTTGTTTTGCGAATATGCTCAATATGGCGGACAGTAAAGTTTTCATGGACGGAACAATGTCCTTTCCAAAGAATCACTTTTGCTTTCTTTATATCGCCGTTGTACTCCAAATGATCGGCATGCGGATCCCATACCGCCATCTCGTCTAACGAAATTCCAAGCTCATAGGCTGTATTTCTGCCTAAATGCTGATCCGGCAAAAAGAAAATTCGCTCTTTTTGTGTAAACGCCCATTCGACCATCTTTTTCGCGTTCGAGGAAGTAACGACCGCCCCGCCATAGCGTCCAACGAACGCTTTAATCGCCGCCGTCGAATTCACATACGTCAACGGCAAAATCTCGTCGCTAAACAGCTTCTGTAAAATCGGCCACGCCCGTTCCACCTGTGAAATTTCCGCCATATCGGCCATCGAGCACCCAGCCCGCATATCTGGCAAAATGACTTTTTGATGGTCACCCGTTAAAATGTCTGCTGTTTCCGTCATAAAATGTACTCCACAAAACACAATGTACTCTGCTTCACTGTTTTGCGCCGCCACTTGCGCAAGCCCAAGCGAGTCACCTGTCGCATCAGCAAATTGTATTACTTCGTCTTTTTGATAATGGTGTCCTGGGATAAACAATCTTTTTCCAAATCGTTCTTTGATGGCGCGCACGCGCGCTTCCATCTCTTCCATGCTCATTGTTTTATAGCTTTCCGGCATATCATCAAGCCGTTTCATTTGTTCTAAAATGCTCATGCGTTCTTCCCCCGTTTCCGTTATTGTAAATTGAAGCTGATATCTAGAGCGGCAGCTGAATGCGTCAGCATGCCGAGCGAAATATAATCAACCCCTGTTGCCCCGTATTCCGCAAGATTTTCAAGCGTAATTCCGCCCGATGCTTCCGTTACGATCGACTTTGGTACGAGTGAAACAAACTCGCGCACTTCGTCGGGAGTGCGATTGTCAAACATAATCACATCTGCGCCCGCTTGAACTGCTTCTAATACTTGCTCTTTCGTCTCTGTTTCCACTTCAACTTTGACCATATGCCCCAGCTTCTTGCGCACCGCCTGCACCGCTTTTGTAATCGAACCGCAAAACGCAATGTGGTTATCTTTAATCATGACACCGTCATATAAACCAAAACGATGATTATAACCTCCTCCACATACAACGGCGTACTTTTCCAGCATCCGCAGTCCTGGCGTCGTTTTGCGTGTATCGCAAATGCGTGTATGGCTGCTGTTTAAAATCGTAACCGCCTGATGTGTTAAAGTGGCGATGCCGCTCATGCGCTGGAGGAGGTTTAAAATCACGCGCTCGCCGGTCAGCAGCGGTGCGACCGGTCCGGACGCAATGGCAATCACTTCCCCTTTTTTTACTTGTTCGCCATCACGTTTATAAAGCGTTACATTGATATGTGAATGCAAAAGATGGTAGCCTGTCGTAATAATATCCATACCTGCCAACACTCCATCTTCTTTGGCAGTAAATGTTCCTGTTGCCCATTCATTGTCTAGAAAAATCGTTTCACTCGTAATATCGCGTTCACCAATATCTTCAATGAAAAATTGCTGCAACAGCTGTTGTAATTTGAGTTGGTTCATCGTCTTTCCCCCCGTTCTTCCGGTATGGATACTTTTGCTACGCTATTACATTTAGCTCGCTCTTTGTCCGCCAAATCCGCCGCTGCTTCCATTGCTTCCGCTCAAATGGATAGTCGGAACGGTAATGCCCTCCCCTGCTTTCCGTACGCTGCAGAGCAGACGTCGTGATTAGCCAGCCCGTTAGCAACATATGCATAATTGCAATTTCATTAATGGAAAAATGATCAAGAGAGCTGTTCGCAAAATATGACAATGGAAATTGTTCGAACCATTTTTTTGCATATTGCAATCCTTGTTCATCACGAACGATGCCAACATATGTTGACATGATCGTTTGAATGGTTGATATTTCTGGCAAGTCGTTCACGACCTTTTTGTTGCTGTGTATATCATTTGTTTTTTTACGCAATTGTACCGGCGACACTGTTTCTCTTCGGATAGCCTCCGCAGCACGCGCTCCGAACACAATCCCCTCTAACAGAGAATTGCTAGCTAACCGATTTGCTCCGTGAACACCCGTACAAGCTACCTCACCGACGGCATATAACCCTTGAATCGACGTCTGCCCGTGATCATTCACATGGACGCCTCCCATTAAGAAGTGGGCACCTGGAACGATTGGAATCTTTCCTTTATCAATGTCTATCCCGTATGCTTGGCATAGTTTCGCAATCGTTGGGAATCGTTCACGAAAACGGGCAATCATCGAAACATCTAAATAAACGCGGTGACCGTGCTGGATTTCAGCATAAATCGCGCGTGCGACAATGTCGCGCGGCGCTAAATCCTGTAATGGATGAACAGACTTCATCACCTTGCGCCCGTCTTCCGTCACTAACACTGCTCCTTCGCCGCGCACTGCTTCCGAAATTAAGCTGACCGCTTTGCCATCAGCCAATAACATTGTTGGATGAAACTGAATAAACTCCATATCCGCCATTTTCGCGCCCGCGCGGTACGCCAACGCAATTCCATCACCCGTCGCCGCCTGGGAATTAGAAGAAAAAGCATAGATGCCTGCACAGCCGCCCGCAGCAAGTACGACAGTGTTCGCGTAATGGAACGCGATTTGCCCTGAACGGTTTTTCGTTTTTATCCCGACACACTGCCCATGTTTAACAAGCAGTTCCATTACATATTCGTTCTCAACCATTCGCACACGTCCCGCTAGCTTTTCAAGCAAAAACGCAACAATTGTCCTCCCTGTTTGATCACCTCCCGCATGCAAAATGCGCCGCTTGCCATGCCCCCCTTCGCGCCCGAAGTGAAGGCTTCCATCTTTCTTGGTATCAAACCGCAGTCCCTCCCTCATCCATTCAGAAATTCGCTTTGGTCCTTCGCGGACAAGCAGTTCCACCATTTTTTCATCGTTATGGTAGCAGCCGGCCGCAATCGTATCATGAAAATGGCATTGCCAATGATCTTCTACAGAAATGGCCGCAGCCACCCCACCTTGCGCCAGCCACGAGTTGCTCTCCTCCTTTCTCCTTTTTGTGAAAATCGTCACATTTTTATGCTCATGCAAATAATAGGCGGTAGTTAAGGCGGCGATACCGCTGCCGACAATAATAACCTCATTTTCCATCCCGAAAAGCGCCTCCTGATTTTATATGTCTTGACACATATATTGACACATATTTAAACTAATGACAAGAGTTTTGTTTACCATTTTGAAAATAAAGGACGGATGGCAATGATTTATTTAGACTATGCGGCGACGACGCCGATGAGCGAAGAAGCTCTGCAAACCTATGTAGAAGCTGCATCCGCTTATTTTGGAAACGCAAGCAGCCTGCATGATATTGGCAGCGCAGCCGAACGGCTTTTAACGCTATGCAGAAGGGAACTGTCCTATCTCATCAATGGGGAGGAACGGGGAGTTTACTTTACAAGCGGAGGTACGGAAGCAAACATTCTGGCTGTCCGCTCGCTTGTTAACGCACACCGTCACCGTGGCAACCATCTCATCACAACGGAAATCGAACATGCTTCCCTTTACCATCTTTTTAAGCAGCTAGAAATGGAAGGATTTTCAGTCACTTATTTGCCGGTGGACCATTTTGGCCAAATTCGCCTTCACGATTTACAGCGGGCGATTACGCCAAAAACGATTCTCGCTTCGATTCAACATGCCAATTCGGAAATCGGAACCATACAGCCAATTGCCGAAATTGGACAGCTGCTGCGGCGTCATGGGGTAATCTTTCATAGCGATTGTGTCCAAACTTTTGGTAAAATACGAATAGATGTAAAAAAGATGTGTATCGACAGCCTTTCCATTTCTGCTCATAAAATTTATGGGCCAAAAGGGGTCGGGGCAGTATATATTGACCCGCGCATCAATTGGCAGCCATGTTTTCCTAACGCCACCCATGAATATGGTTTTCGTCCAGGGACAGTCAATGTGCCTGGAATCGCTTCTTTTATTACAGCGGCACAGCACATTTGTGAAAATATAGAGGCCGAACAAACGCGTTTCGAGCAGCTGCGCCGCCACTTTTTGGCAATGATTCGCGAAAAGCAATTGCCAATTACGGTAGAGGGCCATCCTCACATGCGGCTGCCACACATTATCGGTCTTTCCGTTCACGGAATCGAAGGGCAATATGTCATGCTTGAATGCAATCGCGATAACATCGCCATTTCAACTGGAAGTGCGTGTCAAATTGGAAAACAAGCTCCATCGCGGACGATGCTGGCAGCTGGAAAATCAGCAGAGGAAGCAAAACAGTTTATACGTGTTTCATTTGGGAAATGGACGACGGAAAAGGACATTGACCAACTCGTATCTTCCCTTGAGCGAATCAGTCAGCAAAGAAAGGAGTTTGAATGAGTTGAAAGAAGAGAAAAAAATTCTTGGAGAACAGCGGCGCCAGCTCATTTTGCAATGGCTGAAAGAAAGCAAAAGGCCGATCACCGGCGCCGAACTCGCGGCAAAAACGAACGTCAGCCGCCAGGTGATCGTGCAGGATATTTCGCTCTTAAAAGCGCGCAATGAACCGATTATCGCCACAAGCCAAGGCTATTTATACCTGCCGCCAAACATTCCGGCACAAACATATACGCGCACGATTGCCTGCTTCCATACGCCCGAACAGACAAAAGAGGAATTGTATATTCTCGTCGACCATGGCGTCACCGTCAAGGATGTGAAAATTGAACACCCCGTATACGGAGACTTGACGGCCTCGATCATGGTCAGCAATCGCCTGGAGGTCGATCAATTTATTCAAAAAATTGAAGAAACAAAATCGTCGTATTTGCTGCAGCTGACAGACGGCACCCATCTTCATACGATTGAAGCGGACTCTGTCGCCAAGCTTGATGCCGCTTGTCACGCTCTCAAAAAAGCCGGGCTGCTCATTGAATCGTAGAGATTCGTCCCTTACAATAGATGGTAAGGGCTCTTTTTTTATTTTTCGAAACAACATAACAGAAAGGAAAAACTGCATGGGTTACATTGAAGAACTGTGCGCCCTTGCCGGCCATCGCCCCGCCATTTTAGCTGACGCGTTAGCAATCGTTAAAAATGAAAAATGAAGTATTGCTGCAAAAGCACAGATAACCGTATGGATATTGGGGACTTCCCGGCGGATTAATGGAGCTTGGAGAATCGGCTGAAGAAACAGCGAGGCGGGAAGTATGGGAAGAATGGGAAGAAACAGGGCTCACCATCGGAAGTTGCCGTCTCCTTGATGTTCTTTCCGACCAGGCGCGTACGTAAAAGTTCCTAATGGAGACGAATTTTACACCGTTACGATCGTGTATGAAACAAGTGAATTTTCTGGAGAAATCCACGCAAATGCCGACAATCCACGCAAATCCCGACGAATCATTAGATGTGAATCGGCTCCCAGAACAAATGATCCAAAGACATTACCGTATCATAGAAAAACATATAAAACCATCCCTGCGTTTTTAACCAGGGATGGTTCTTGTTTGGCCATCGTGATCTATCATTAGATTTATCATCAAATAATATAATACGGATAACTTCCTAGCACTTGCACCGTACATTCAAGCGCCTCTAGTTCTGCAATGGCCCCGGGGATAAGGACATCATCCATTTTTTGATCAATGTCAATGATAAAAAAATAGTTGCCAAGCCCGGTTTTTGCCGGGCGCGACTCGATTTTCGTCAAGTTTAATTTGCGCCAAGCAAACGCGGACAGCACTTGGTGAAGCGCGCCTGGCTGATCTTTTGGAAGCATGACGACAAGCGTTGTTTTATCGCCCGCATAAAGCGGCGAATCGATATCCAGCGGCTTATTTTGTTTGCGGACGACAATAAAGCGCGTATGGTTATAATCGTAGTCGTGAATGTTTTCATGCACAATCGTCAGCCCGTACTCTTGTGCCGCCAGCCGGTTGGCGATCGCCGCAACCGGAAGATGCGGGTGTTCACTGACAAATTTGGCCGCCGCGCTCGTCGATGTCATATACACCTGTTTGGCGTTTTTCAAAGTCGTATGCAAAAATTTATGGCATTGGGCGATTGCATGGGAGTGCGAATAAACTTCTTTGATCTCCCTCCAATGATGGGCGTGGTACGGATGCACCATTAAATGCTGCTGAATCGGGGCGATAATTTCCCCGACGATCGGCAGCAATTGTTCATGAATCAAATAGTCCAACGTTAAATTCACGGATCCTTCTAGCGCATTTTCCAGCGGCACGACGCCGGCATCGATCTCTTCCTTGCTGACGGCATCGATGCATTCCGGAATCGTATCGTATGGAATTTTTTCGCTATCCGGAAATATCGTCGTTACCGCTAAGTCCGTAAATGTCGCTTTTGGTCCTAAATAGCCTATTTTCATGCCTTGCCTCTCCCTTGCGTTAATACACTCCTGAACCGACAATCTCTACCTTTTCGACAAACTCCAGACGCCGCAATTTTGAAAGCAGCTCATTGATATCTTCTTTCATGTCATTGGTGCTAATGGATAGTGTAACATTGGCGCGGCCTTGAAGTGGAATCGTCTGATGAATCGTCAGCACGTTGCAGCCGGCGGCGGCAACAACACCGAGCAGTTGGGAAAGTGTGCCGGAACGGTCTTCTAAATGGAAAAATAACGTAACAATGTTTTCTTTGATTACGGTCTGGAACGGAAATACCGCATCACGGTATTTATAAAATACACTCCTGCTGATATCGACAAGCTGCGCCGCCTCGGCAACCGAATCGACTTTTTTGCGTTCTAGCAATTCTTTGGCCAGCAGCACCTTTTTCATCGCTTCCGGCAATACATCCTCGCGAACTAAATAAAATTTTTTATCCAATGAAGCCTCCCCTGCCCCTTTCAACATTAATCGACAAATTCAAATTCATAATCCAACAGCCTTACAATATCGCCATCTTTCGCACCACGTTCGCGCAACGCGTCATCCACTCCCATCGCCCGCAGCTGCCGCGCAAAGCGGCGGACGGATTCTTCCCTTGAAAAGTCGGTCATTTTAAATAGTTTTTCTACTTTTTCCCCAGATAAAATAAACGCACCATCGCTGCCTCTTGCAATCGTAAATGGCGGCTCCTCTTTTTCATACTTGTAGACGACGCGCTGCACCGCTGGCTCTTCCACTTCGTGAAGCGGGAATTCCGGCGTTGTTTCCAAAAGGTCGGCGATGGCAAATAGCAGTTCGCGCACCCCTTGTCTAGTCACTGCAGAAATTGGAAAAATCGGTACGTTATCCCCGATTTTTTCTTTAAACTTTTGCAAGTTTTCTTCGGCATTCGGCATGTCCATTTTATTAGCGGCAATAATTTGCGGGCGTTCCGTTAGGCGCAAATTGTATTGTTTTAACTCCTCATTGATCACTAAATAATCTTCATACGGATCCCGCCCTTCCGTCGCCGCCATATCAATGACATGGACGATGATGCGCGTCCGTTCTATATGGCGCAAAAACTGATGGCCTAACCCGACGCCTTGATGGGCTCCTTCAATCAGCCCAGGAAGATCGGCCATAACAAAGCTTCTGCCGTCATCCGTTTCGACCACACCTAAATTAGGAACAAGCGTAGTAAAATGATATTCGGCAATTTTTGGCTTCGCCGCGGAAACGACAGAAAGAAGCGTCGATTTTCCGACACTTGGAAAGCCGACTAAACCGACATCGGCAAGCAGCTTCAATTCAAGAATGACGTTGCGTTCTTCTCCCGGCTCCCCATTTTCGGCAATTTCCGGCGCTGGGTTTGCCGGCGTGGCAAAACGTGTATTTCCTCGTCCGCCGCGTCCGCCTTTTGCGACGACAAACCGTTGACCGTTTTCTGTTAAATCGGCTAGCACTTGATTCGTATCGGCATCGATGACAACCGTCCCAGGCGGCACTTTAACGATCAAATCTTCACCGTTTTTTCCGTGCTGATTTTTCGACATGCCATTTTCCCCCCGCGCCGCCTTAAAATGGCGTTGATAGCGGAAATCCATCAGCGTCCTTAATCCTTCGTCGACAACGAAAACAACATCTCCGCCTTTTCCGCCATCACCGCCGGCAGGACCGCCTTTTGGCACGTATTTTTCGCGGCGGAATGCAACCATTCCGTTGCCGCCGTCACCGCCTTTTACGTAAATTTTCACTTGGTCGACAAACATCTTCGTTCCTCCGATCTGTTGTTGAAATGCTATCACTGTTTATTATTGTATACAAAAGCAAAGGAAAGGCTGTCAATAGTATGTTGCTTCATGAAAAAAGCAGCAAAGGCGAAACGAAAAGGGACATTGATATAACAAAAAGTGCCGGGCAACGGCCAGGCTGCTGCACGCGAAAAATAAACGGCTTTCCCCACTCCGCGTCCGTACTCAGCTAAATACAATTTTGATCAGTATGGTCATTTCGTTCGTATGTACGTCAAAAGTGTCAAGATAAATGGATGGCGGCAACTGGCAGTTATGAAGCCAGCGCTTAACCTCATTTTCATCTTGTATTGTCCCGCTGTAATCAAAAAATATGTTTGTCCCTTGCGGCATCACTTCAATGGAAATGCTCATATGATTTTCCTGACGTCCATCCGCCTGCTTCTCCATAAACGCTAAAAAGCTGCTGCTCCATTGCGTCAAATCTTCATCATAAAGCGATAAGTCACGTTCCTCGCCAAGCACTTCATACTCCAAGGAAATAAGCCGCGGCTGCCAGTTATAAGTCATAAGGAGCTCGGCAAATTGCACCGCCTTTAAATTGGTCAGCTTTGTTTCGTGCTGCATCTCACGGATAATGTCATTGATAATTTCGTAAACCCGCTCTATTTTATTTAGCGCCAGATTTCCTTTAATAAGCTGAATTTTATTTAGCCAGTCGTGGCGGGAATGGCGCAGTACATCGACAATTCTCCATTGTTTCTCCATCCATAGCGCTCCTATTCCTAATTTACACGACTTTATCTATCATTCATTTATCTTTACTATAGCATTTTTTTACAAAAAACGTGAATGGTTTTTCATCATTTTTGGAAAAACAAAAAACTCTAACCATATGGTTAGAGTTTCTTCACATTTGCTTATGCTTCTTTGCTGACAGGATAGACGCTTACTTTTTTGCGGTCGCGGCCAAGACGTTCAAAACGAACGATGCCGTCGATTTTTGCGTACAGCGTATCGTCACCGCCGCGTCCAACGTTCAATCCTGGATGAACTTTCGTGCCGCGTTGACGGTAAAGAATCGAACCGCCAGTAACGAATTGGCCGTCAGCGCGTTTTGCCCCAAGGCGTTTCGCAATGGAGTCACGGCCGTTTTTCGTCGAACCTACCCCTTTTTTCGAAGCAAAAAATTGGAGATCTAGTCTTAGCATCCTTGTCACCTCCTGCTATCGCTGAATAATGCGAATATATTCTCCGTAATCACGCTCTATCGTCTGCAGGGAAACGAGCATCGCTTCAAGAAGAAGCTGAACTTTCTCTGCCGTCGCTGCATCTTCAATTTCCGGAAGCTCACAGCGAAGATAGCCGCCGGTTTCCCCTAGTGAAACATGCGGCCGAATCTTTGTCAGCGCTTCGATCGCGTTGACGGTGCCGAACGATACGGCCGATGCGCCGGCACAGACAATATCTTGCCCATGTTTGGCAAAATGCGCATGCCCTTTCATCGTAAACGCGCAAATTTTGCCTTCCTTCGTGCGTTCAATTTCTACTTTAATCATTGGCAGCGCCTTTATGCGTTAATTTTTTCGATGACTACTTTCGTATAAGGTTGACGGTGACCTTGTTTGCGGCGATAGTTCTTTTTCGCTTTATATTTGAACACGATAATTTTCTTTTGACGGCCATGTTTTTGTACTTTCGCTGTTACCGTTGCCCCTTCGACTGTAGGGTTACCGATTTTTACCGTTTCGCCGCCGACCAGTAACACTTTATCAAAGGTTACCGTTTCACCTTCTTGGGCATCAATTTTTTCGATGTAAATTTCTTGCCCTTCCTCTACTTTAATTTGTTTACCGCCAGTTTCAATAATTGCGTACATATCAAACTGCACCTCCTTATATAGACTCAGACTCGCCAGCGACAAGGCGGTTCTTGGCAGAACGCTTTGCAACCCGCGCTGAGCGGTTGTAGTACGGGTGCTGTAAAATATATTAGCCGCACCATTTTTGTCCGCCTCCATGACGGCGGCACAAAAATTCTACAACGTAAAGTATAGTATCATACTAAAATGAAAAATGTCAACATCGTTTTCTTACGCATAAATGAGCTGGCCTAGCGAGGCATCGGTTTGTTTTTCGGCAAAAAAGGCGTGCAAAAGTTCATTTTCATCCAGCGTCACCCGTTCACGATTCGCTCTCGTGACAATGACGGAATGTTTTTGTCCACGGTAAAATTTTTGCAAGACATTGGAAATCCGCTCCTCTTCCGAAGCGGCAATCGTCCGCAATTTTGTATAATCGCTCCGTTTCCCGTAATAGCGCTCGAGCAAAAAACGCATGACGATATACCGATGATGCTTCCATTCCTGTTGCAACGATATCATTAAAAACGCGGCAACGATCCATAAATCAAGCTGTTTCGGCTCGATCAGCAAAATGCCGATGACGAAAAAAACAAGCGCCGCAGCGGAAAACAAAACCGTCTTTTGATGTGCTTCGCTAAACGGAAAATAATAAGTGAAAAGAAGAAACGCCAGCCTGCCGCCATCCAGCGGCCAAATAGGCAATAAATTAATAAGAAGAATGGCGGTATTGTAACGGGTAAACATCTCTAATCCTTCGCTTGTGATAAAGCCAATCTTCCATAAAAAAAACGCAACAGCCATCAGCCAAAGATGCTGTACCGGACCGGCGAGTGTTACAATCAGATCTTCACGGAACGGTCGGTTCCCGTATTCCTCGACTTCCGCCATGCCACCAAACGGCAAAAGCAAAATTTGCCTGATCCTCCAAGAAAAAAAAGCGGCGGCAACAGCGTGTCCCAGCTCATGGATAAACACGATCATAAATAATAGAAATAATTGCTGGAAGTGGGCGGTGATGACAGCAATGCCGCAAAACATCCATAATAGCGGATGCACATGAATTTTTGTCAATAACGCGATATACTTATTCAAAGGAAATCACCTGAATCGGATCAATGAAATGGTCTCCTTGTTTTATCGCAAAATAAAACACCCCTTTTGTTTGATCGTCAGCGCTCGCCATTGCTGTCCCAACTTGTTTGCCCGTTTCAACAAAATCATACAATTTGACAGAAATCGCGCCTAAATGGCCATACCACGATTCACTTCCATCCGCGTGTTGAATGATCACCGTTTTCCCCAGCTTCTCTTTCGTGCCGGCAAATGTCACGATCCCTTCATTCATCGCTTCGACTTTCGCATTGCTTGTCGTTTCAATCATCACGCCTTGGCCGTTTTTCTGAAAGCTTTCCAACACACGGCCCGAAGCAGGAACAGCGTACTGATTTTCGGTTGTTTTTGTTTCGCTTTCCGGTTTTTGCGAAATAAAGGCGAGCGGCTCGCCAAACTGTTTTTCATACCATTTGGAAACAGCCGCAAATTGAAATTCTTGCTCCATCGTGTTTTTGACAAACTGACGGGCAGGCTCTAACGAATCAGCTGGATTTTTAAATAAAATGGCTGTCACTAAAACAAGGCAAGCAGAAAGAAGCATTTTAAAAATGAACACCTCTTTGTGAAAAAGAGGATGCGGTTCTTCTAATGAATAGCGGTCGTACGTCACGACTGGCTGGCCGTACCGCTCTTCGTCGGTCAAGTCCCATACTGCCTGCCGGGGTGCCTCGTAGTGATGCGGCCGTGCTTTTCTCCGCTTTTCAATGCGCTTGCGAATTTCGCGGACACGTCGATTCATTATTCTCACCATCCTTCCAATATTGTTTGTACTAGTTTATTAGACAACCTTGTTAGATATGATTTCGATAAAAAAATCCCTGCTTGTTCATTTGCAGGGATTCATTGCGGCGATTAATGCACGCCAAATAGTTTTTTAATTTTCGAGAACAATCCTTTTCGGTCCTCCTCTAACGGCAGCAGTGGAACGGATTCGCCGAGAATTCTTCTGGCGATGTTTCGGTAGGCGATCGATGCTTTGCTATTTGGATCTAAAACGATCGGTTCCCCTTTATTAGAAGCTTTGATGACGTTTTCATCATCGGCAATAATTCCTAATAAATCAATCGACAAGTGCATAACAATTTCGTCCACATCGAGCATATCGCCGTTTTTGACCATATGGCCGCGAATGCGGTTAATGATCAGGCGAGGCGGCTTCATATGTTCTTCGCTTTCTAGCAGACCGATGATTCGGTCGGCATCGCGCACCGCAGATACCTCCGGAGTCGTTACGACAATCGCTTCATCCGCTCCTGCCACTGCGTTGCGGTAGCCTTGTTCAATACCTGCCGGGCAATCAATTAGCACATAATCGTAATCTTGTTTTAATTCGTCCACCAACTGTTTCATCTGCTCTGGGGTAACGGCGGACTTGTCGCTCGTCTGCGCAGCCGGCAATAAATAAAGATGATTGTCAAACCGCTTATCCTTTACTAGCGCTTTTTGCACGGTGCAACGCCCTTCGACAACGTCTACCAAGTCATAAATAATGCGGTTCTCGAGCCCCATGACGACGTCAAGATTGCGCAGCCCGATATCCGTATCAACAAGGCAAACCCGCTTCCCAAGTATAGCAAGCGCCGTGCCAACGTTGGCAGTTGTCGTCGTTTTTCCGACGCCGCCTTTTCCGGATGTAATGACGATAGCTTCTCCCACTGTCACATTCTCCTTTCTAACCGCGTCAAATTCGGCCGCAAATGCATAAGCAGCTGCAAGCGATCAACAACAATTTGGTTATGTTCATCGATATAGGCGCACTCCATTTCGTTCCCTTCATCCGTTTTATAATCGGGAGCCCGATTCATTACATCACTAATTCGCAGCTGTGTTGGCTTCATCACTGATGCAGCAATAACCGCTTCTTTATTCCCATAATACCCAGCATGAGCGATGCCGCGCAATGCTCCAAGTATAAAAATATTCCCGCCGGCAATCACCGTTCCCCCCGGATTGACATCGCCGATCAATAAAAGGTCTCCCTGCACATGCAGCACTTGACCGGAACGAACAATTTTAGAAACAGATACAATCTCTGTTTTTCGCTTCCACTCGAGCGCCTCTTCCTTTGTCAAGACATTGCTTTCGATAGAGGAGACGACAAAATTTTTTGTACGGCGGATTAACGTGCGCAATTCTTCCTCCTGCTCCGGTGTCAAATAACGGTTTCCGACTTTGAGATGAACGGAAACGAGCGGACTGTCCGGTTCTATTTTTTCGCTAACCGTTAACTTTTCTTCCAGCTCTCTCAACAAATCGTCATAGGAGCAATTGTCATCGAGATGCAACGTTAGCCCATCTTTCGTTCCTTTAATCATTACGTATTGTTTTTTTTTCGTCACAACGTTCACCTCAACGAATAATTCTACAAAAATACTCATTTTCCTTTTTAATGTTCCTGTTCGAGGCGTTTGATTTTTACGAGCCGCTGCTTTAACGGGTAAGAAAAGACAAGCAAAAATGCGCTGTTAAGCAGCAGCGTCGGCCATAACCGGTGTGAACAAAACGTTTGCCAAGGCATATCGGTCCGCCCGATGAGCAGTTGGATGCCGTACACATAAAATTCCAGAACGGTGATAAAAAAGAGAGCAAGCAAGCAGGCGATGAACCAATGTTGGTAAAGTACCTTCATCGCCTTGGCAGCGAGATAAGCGATTAATGTAAACGCAAACGCATAAACGCCAAGCAATTCGGTATAGACGCAATCATACAAGAGACCAAAAATAAGCCCGTAAATCATTGCGCGCATTTTTCCAATATAGACCGCCGTAAACACAAGAAAAACAAGAAAAAAGCGCGGCACAAAAAAATAATCGATATATAAATCATTCTTTGGCCACAAATCGACAAAAATGCTTTCGGCTACAAAACATAAAATCGCAAGGAAAGGAAGCATCCATTTTTTCACTCTGCTTCCTCCTTTTCTTGCAGCGTTTCATCAATTTTTCTTTTGACAATAATGACGTCATCAACGTCATATAAATTGGCGGCTGGCTTTACGTAAACGACTTTCGTAAGGCCATATTGATCCGGCTCTACTTTCGTCACTTCCCCGATAGGGAGTCCTTTTGGGAAAATACCGCCTAGACCGGATGTTAGCACTTTTTGCTTTTTCTTCACTTTTGCATCAAATGGAATTTCTTTTAGCAATAACTCTCTCCGCTTTTCATCGTATCCTTCGATGAGGCCGAAGACGTTTTCTTTCCCCTGTACGTACGCAGAAATGCGGCTATTTTGATCGAGCGCGCTCAATAATTGAACGGTGGAAGTAAATTGAGAAGCATGCTGCACTTTTCCGACTAATCCTTCCGGAGTAATGACAGCCATATCCTTTTTGACACCGTGCTGCTCTCCTTTGTTCACGATGATCGTTTCCCGCCAACGTTCCGGATTTCTGCCGATCACAGTGGCTTGAATTGGGATAAAATCGCGCAGGCTCTCTGTTTTATGCAACAAGGCGCGCAGGTTTTCATTTTCTTTTTTTAATGTTTGCACTTGCGCTTCTAGCGTGACATATTCCTCGAGTCTTTCTTTCAGCAGCTTGTTTTCTTTATATGTATTTTTAATGTCGTTGATATTCTCAAAGAAGCCCGCAACGAGCTGTGCGGGCTTATGGAAAATCAATTGTACAAAACCGGTTGTATCTTTCAAAAACTGCTCCGGCCATGTAAGTTGGCGATCTTTTAAAGAAAAACCAATCAATGCCACGAGGACAATCATGCTAACAAGCAATAAAATGAGCCGTTTATTTAAAAAGAACTGTGGCATGATGTTGACACCCTCTTACTGTCAGCGATGGTCTCTCGCTTTATTTTTGAATAAATCGATATGATCAAGCGCCTTTCCTGTTCCGATTGCGACACAATCGAGCGGATTTTCGGCGACAATGACCGGCATATCGGTTTCTTTGCTGATCACTTTGTCGAGATTGCGTAGCAATGCGCCGCCGCCCGTTAGGACAATGCCGCGGTCCATAATATCCGCCGCCAACTCCGGCGGCGTTTTTTCCAACGTATTTTTGACAGAATCAACAATCGCATAAACGGTATCGCGCAGCGCTTCGGCAACTTCTTCGGCGCTGATTTCAATCGTTTTCGGAAGCCCTGTCAATAAGTCACGGCCGCGGATTTCCATTTTGCCGATTCCTTCCGGATGTCCTGCCGAGCCTATTTCAACTTTAATCGCCTCCGCCGTCCGCTCGCCAATCATTAAATTATATGTTTTACGAATGTATTGAATAATAGCTTCATCCATTTCATCGCCGGCGATGCGGATCGATTGGCTCGTGACGATGCCGCCAAGCGAAATGACGGCTACTTCCGTCGTACCACCGCCGATGTCAACAACCATGCTGCCAGTCGGCTCCCATACAGGAAGATTCGCGCCGATCGCCGCAGCAAACGGCTCTTCGATGGTATAGGCATCACGCGCTCCTGCCTGCCGCGTCGCGTCGATGACGGCGCGCTCCTCCACCGCAGTGATCCCGTATGGCACACATACCATTACGTACGGTTTTCCAGCAAAAAATCCTTTATTTTTCGTCGCCTGTTTAATGTAATATTTCATCATGGTAGCTGTCGTTTCATAGTCGGCGATCACTCCATCTTTCATCGGTCGCAGTGCAACGACATTCCCAGGCGTACGGCCGATCATGTTTTTTGCTTCATTGCCGACCGCGACAATCTGCTTCGTATCCTTTTGTATGGCGACAACCGATGGTTCTCTTACCACAATCCCTTTTCCTTTTACGTATACAAGCGTATTTGCTGTTCCTAAATCAATGCCGAGATCCTTTGTCCCAAATCCAAACATATTTGATATCTCCCTTTCTGAAACGAAATGCTTTTTATAAATCATTCACTAAATTTGTCGATTTTGCTCATCAGTGTGTTTCCCTGTTCCGTACAACACCGCCCACAGCTTTCATAAAAACTCATAATTGATATTATAACTGATTCGACAAAAAATGAGAACCGCTATACATACCCTTTTTCTTTCAAACTGACGAATTTTTGATCGCCAATAATTAGATGATCTAGGAGTTCAATACCAATGATCCGGCCGCATTCGGCAAGCCGCTTCGTTACATCAATATCTTCTCGACTTGGGGTTGGGTCGCCGGAGGGATGGTTATGCACGCAAATAATGGAGGCAGCCGAGCGCTTGATTGCTTCTTTAAACACTTCGCGCGGATGAACAATAGAGGCGTTTAAACTGCCGATAAATACCGTTTTGCGGTGAATCACTTGATTTTTTGTGTTTAAATAAATGGCGACAAAATGTTCCTGCGACAAAAAACGCATGTCTTCCATCACATATTTTGCCCCATCTTCGGGAGAACGGATCACATAGCGGTCATGGTAGCCAAGACGGTGAATGCGCCGTCCAACTCTATCGCCGCCAAAATTTGGATCGCTTTGGTCGCCCCGATTCCTTTAATGCTTGTTATTTCTTCGACCGTCGCATCTTTCAACAGCCGAAGTCCCTCAAAGCGCTGAAGCAGGCGGTGGGCAAGCTGCAATACGGATTCTTCTTTCGTTCCCGTCCTCAGCAAAATCGCAAGCAGCTCATGGTCCGCCAAACTTTCCGGTCCAGAGGAAAGAAGACGTTCGCGCGGACGAACATCCTTTGGCACATCGCGAATCATCCATGTCATTTGAATTGCCTGTCCCCCTTTTATCTTTTCCGGATCAAAGCCAATTACCAGCCAAGCTGCTTTAGTTCACGCACGGTTCGCGACAGCGGCAGCCCGACAACGGTAAAATAATCGCCTTCAATTCGTTTCACAAACAATGCAGCCCGTCCTTGAATGCCGTATGCTCCTGCTTTGTCCATCGGTTCCCCCGACTCAACGTAAGCAGCAATTTCTTCCTCGGTTAAATCCCAAAAAAACACTTTTGTTTTTTCCACAAACAATGCTTGTCCCCTCGGAGAAAGAATCGCTACACCTGTCAATACTTCATGCTCCTGTCCCGACAACATACGCAGCATTTGCGCTGCTTCTTCCTTCGTTTTCGGTTTTCCTAGTATGTTGTTTTGATAGACGACAATCGTATCTGCCCCGATGACGTACGCATTAGGATGTTGGGTAGCAATCGCTTTCGCCTTTCGGTAGGCAAGCGACTGCACCGTTTGCTCTGGTGCTTCCCCTTCATGAACATATTCTTCAATGCGGCTGGCGAGGATTTGAAATGGGATGTTCGCTAATTCAAGAAGCTGTTTCCGGCGTGGGGAACTGGACGCTAAAATTAACTGTTTCACGATCATCACCCTTTGCACTCGCTTCAGATTGGAAGATACAACTGTATCGTACCAAATTTTGCGGGCAGGCACAATTTTTCAAAGTCGAAATAACACGAAAAAAAGAAGCTGTCTAGCTTCTCAATGGAAAAATGGACATGTATGATTGCAGTGCTTCTAGCAGCTCTTGCTGTGTTTTCCGCAGCAGCTCTTCCTGCTGATTCGTTTTGTATGCAACTAAGGCAAGATAGGCATTTTTTATCGCGGAAACATATTGTTTTACATGCTTATCATTCGGAATCGATTTAGCAGCAAACTGCTTATAATGTTTTTCTAATTCCTCCCACGCATCGCCTTTTACGTCGCCTTTCCCCAACAAAACGGCAGAAATAGCCGCCATATACATATATAACGTTTCCCCTTCCTGAATGACGGAAGTGCGTTTGCTGCTATCGGCATCGTTAAACGACAATGATTTAATATATGTGCTTTGCACCCCGTCTTCATACAGCTGACTGACTTTCCGCAACGTCTCCTTGTCCTGCCCGACGCCGATCAACAAGGCGACCGGCTGCTCCCCCACCGTCACAACAGGAATGGAAGAAGACTTCAGCCGCTTGGCATAGCCAGCTGCCGCTTTGGCATTTGAAAATACTCCTGCTTGAATGACGCTGATGGTAAATGGAGAAGAAACGTCCCTATTTTCATTAACTGGTTTGATGTCCGACTGCGTCGAAGTTTCCGTTTCTATGGGAGCAGATAGCGCTGCTTCCCCCGCAGGCAGCGAATGACTTTTTTGCTTTGGAATCATATTTAATACAATGAAACCAAAGCTTGTCCCAACAATAACCGCGATGACAGTGGAGACGAGCGCTGATTTTGCGCGGGCATTCCATCTAGGTCTCTTGTTTTGCTTCTTTTTTATCGATGGGAAGGAGGCGGTTTGCTTCGAAGCTTCTATGCTGCTCACGTTTTCTTCCATCACGACTTTCAGTGGTTTTGCTTTATCGTTTTGCTGCGGGTGATCCACCGCAAATGGGCGCTCTTTTCCGTTAATTCTCACCGTAATTTCCTGTCGCTGCTTGTCCATTGTGCCACCATCCTTCTCATTTCCCTCTTTTCCGCCTATCTTATCATAAACAAAGAAAAAAAGAACAAGACATTTGTCGTCTTGTTCGCAAATCATTTCGCCAAATTTTGTGCTTATTGGTCATGAATTTGTTCCACAGACAATGCTTCGACAGGAACTTCTAGAGATGTGTCGGAATAAGTGCAAAGTTGCTTCGTTTCTCCTTTTAAGCAAATAGAATAGTTTAGCGATCCGTCTTCACCTTTGGTGATAAGCACATAAGACGGATTCGTTTCCCATGGCAGCACATTGCCGGTAAACGGATCTTGGAGCGGATGAAGCAGTCCTTCTTCGACAAGCTGGCGGTATGTCAACAACGCCGAAGAGCGCGCTGGCAAAAACTCCACTTTTTCCGCCCCGACATAAAGCCGCGCTGCCTCATAAAGCGCATAGGCATCCGATACAAACGCCCTCTCTTTTGATTTTTCGATCAGCTGCAGCACCGCAATCACCACGATGGATGATACAACTCCGAAAATAACAATGACAGCCAGCAGTTCGATCAGCGTCATTCCACGATTGCCCCTCAGCAGCATATGATCACTCCGCCATCCGTTACTGCCGCGCTGGCAGTTGCTCCCCGGGAATCACTTCGATCAGCGGGTTGTCCTTTTCACTCGGCGGGGGAACATCCAGCTGTGGCAGCATCTTTTGTAAATGTGCTAGTTTTGGATAATAAAAAGCGCTAGCGGTCAGTGAATAAGTCAGCGGGTTTACTTCTATATCGACCGATGTCAGCTCCGGATTACCGACAAATGAAAGCGATTCGACGGAAACAATTCGGCCCAAATTTTCAAGCGTCTGTAAAAAACGTTCCAGCTGATAATAGGACGGCGATTGCACCGTTAGCTGCATGGTCACTTTTTTCAGCCCGTCCGGCAAAGCGGCTGAGAAAGATTGCTTTTTCGCTGACGCTATATTGGTTTCTGTTTTTCCCACTGTTGCGTTTGTTTCTTTTCCCCCTGCCGCAGCATTTTCACCTTCAGAAACGCTGATGCTGGTAATCATGCTGTCAGATACGACCTCTGCTTTTTCCAAATCAAGAAGAAGCTGCTCGGTCAGCGGTTTCACCGGAATTTTCTTTTGCAGCGCTACAATGCTTTCCGGCATGCCGTCCCGTTGTCTGGCAGCTTCTGCTTTAATGGCCGCCAATATTTTTTTCTCGCTAATAACCGTGCTGGTTAACTGTTCGATTTGTTGAAGCCGCGGATAAAGCCAATAAAAATACAATCCTGCAAATATGACGCCAAATACGACGAACAACAGCAGCAAAATAACAACTTGTCGTTTTGAGAAACGTACGGCCATCATATATATCTTCAAACGGATCGATAAACGGCGATGCTTTATCAATTTCCATTTCCTCATACGGCTCGAGCGGAAAATGACGCATAAAAGCGGGTTTATGTTCATAGAACGCACTCACATTCACGGAAGTTTGATCAAATTGAATGAGCAAAATATGATCATCGCGTGTCATCTGGCGAGCGATATAAAAAAGCCGGTATGCACATAGAGGAGAAACATCGGCGGCAATCGGGCGCAGCTTTACCTTTTCGAATAACCCGGTATAATGAGACACCACCTCTTCCGGAGCGGCAAACAGCAAAATGACCGTTTCCTCCTTCTTCCTTTCTACCACAACATAATCAAATACCGGGTTAGGAAACGGCACCGGAATCGTCTCTCCCAACTCCATAAATAAATAGCCGCGGATTTCACATCTTCGAGATTAGCAGAAAGCGGAATGCGCCGAATCATCACGAAAGAATCCGGAACGATAAAACGGACGCGGCGCCCTTTTAATTTCCATTCGTCCACGCATTCTTCCAAAATCATTTCTAGCGTCTCGCTGTCGATCGTTTTGCCGTCTTGAATGATTCCTTTTGGAAGAGGACGCTCGCCCCATTTCTGCATCGACAACGGGTCGCCCGGCTTTGTCTCGACATAGCGGATGACATGATCTTTAATCACTAAATTAGCAGTTTTATGCTTTCGTTTCCACAGCCTAACCATGCTCATGTTTCCCTTTATATTGAAAAGAAAATAAATCCCTTGTACCATTGAATGATATCGTAGCCGAAGAAATGCGCCGTTAATGCGCCAAGCGCAATCGCCGGCGCGAACGGCATCGGCTCGCGGCGCCGCACTTTGCCGAGCGCCATGCCGGCCAGTCCAATGATCGTCCCGTAAAAGGTAGAGAAAAAGAAAGCAAGCAGCACCGTTTTCCATCCTAACACAAACCCAAGCAGAGCAAACAGTTTAATATCGCCGCCGCCCATGCCGCCTTTGGAGATAACAGCGATGAAAAAAAGCAGCGAAAAGCCAGCGGCCGCGCCGATCAGCGCGTCCCGCCATGGAATGAACGGAATAAACAGCCGCTCAATGAGAAACAGAAAAGCAAAGGCAAGCAGCACTTTATCAGGAATGACCATATAGCGGATATCCGAGACAACGATAATCATCAACAGCGAAATGAGCGTCCAACTGACGAGCAATTCTTTGGACCATCCTATCAACAGCGGCGAAATCGTAAAAAGAAGCGCCGTCGACAGCTCGATAAACGGATATAACGGCGATATTTTTCCTCCGCATCCCCGGCACTTCCCGCCCTGCATCACATACGACACGACCGGAATCAGCTCCCGCGCTGCAAGCGTACGCTTGCAGCGTGGGCAATGCGAACGAGGGAAGACAATCGACTCTCCAACCGGCACGCGCAGACCGACGACATTAAAGAAAGAGCCAAGGAGGAGGGAGTATATAAAAATGAATACTTGTATCATTTCAAATCAAGCCATTATATATTATGATGGACTATCACGTACTCCAGAACGTTTTAAGTCATCTTCAGCGATAGGTCCCCCTGGCTTAGTTTGAACTCCTCGTTCTGCATTAATGAGTTTTACACTGTATGATAATTTGTTGTTCTCATTAGCTATCCTCACATATAAATTATTTTCATCATAACCATTCTGAGTTTTATCCGGATCTTTCACCGTTTCTAAATATCCATCATCCTCTAGCTGTTTTAATGTAATTTTTTTAGTGCTTTTATCTGCCGGAATCAAATCTTTATCCGACGTTACCGCGATTTTCGCCGCGTTAATCATTTGCTGCGCGTTTGCTACATGCGCGTCTTTTTTCGAGTTGTCAATCAGTCCCCCAATCGCTGAAATCGCAATCGCCCCGATAATCCCTAAAATGACGATGACGGCGAGCAATTCGATTAATGTAAGCCCTCGTTCGTTTTTCACCAATCGTTTCATCGCAACAATACCCCTCTCCCTATTTTTGTGTTTATCACACTTTTTTCCTAATAATTTTACATTATTTATGAATATATGAGAATATATTCCTTGCTACTTATTGCTGAATATGGTTAAAAACATCGTACATCGGTACGATAATCGAGGTGACAATCGTCCCGACAAGTCCTGCCAGCAGCACGATCATGAGCGGCTCGATGAGCGATTTGAGCCGGTCAGTGCCGGCGTCGACTTCCGCTTCATAAAAATCGGCGACTTCGGCCAGCATTGCGTCCAGCGATCCCGTTTCTTCGCCAATCGTAATCATTTGCGTCACCAGAGGCGGAAAAACAAGGCGGACTCCTTTCCTTCATTCCTCCTTCATCGCCGGATCAAACAGAAGAATCCCGCTTTGTCATCCGCCATGATAAATCAGTATTTATCAACCGTGGTGAAGGATTGCCGTTTGTGAAAAAGCTGTCTCTTGTCGTTGACAAGTTAGTGGTAAAATAAAACGACGCAGGAATGTTCTTTGAGTAAAAAAGAAAGGGAGCCTAAAAGCGAATGTTCAGGCTCCCTTTTTGTTTTACCATCTATTCTTTCCGCTTTCTCCATCGTTGGACGATTCCTCTCGGACAATCACCGTGATCGAATCTTTGATTTCTTTACCATCCTCCGTTTTCGCTTTGGCAATCGCGGTAATCGTCGAATATCCGACATCTTTGGCAACGATATACCAGTTGCCCTGCTGAAGGCGCGCTTCGACATATTCCGGAGCGGACGATTGTACAGAATCAAGGCGTTTATCTGTCGCATCACTTGGAATAAAGGTTAATTGCGATTCGATGTCAAGCTCTTCGCCTATCGTCATATATAAAACTTCCTGTTGGAAATGGATCTCTTTGAGCGGCACGAACGCATCAATGACCGTAATGGTAGCCTTTGCCGCCGCATTGCTGCCGTCTGTTGCTTCCACCGTAATCTCTACCGTTCCCGGCTGAACCGCTGTGACTGTTCCATTCAACACCGTCGCGACGTCCGGATTGCTCGAAATCCATTGCAGCATTTTATTCGTCGCATCGCTTGGCACGATCGTAACCGGAATTGTCTGCGTTTCGCCGATTTCCATCATCTGTTTATAGCTTCCTAATGTTAATTGGCGAATGAGCTTAATATACGTAAGCGATACAGTCGTAATGCCGTCCCCTTTCGTTAAACCGCCTTCCGCCTTCACGTATATTGTCGATGTTCCATCCGAAGTGATCGGAATTTCGTACGGCGAAGAAAGCGGCGTCCAATCGCTGCTTTGCTTTGAATTTTCGATTTTATATTCGTACGTAACGCCTTCCCCCACGACAAAACCGGTGATTTTTACGATCGGCGGTTCTGTGACGGTCGCGCCGCTTGCGACAGATTGGCCGCTTTCCGTCATGATTGACACGCGCGGTTTTACATATAGCGTTACCGTCTCATCGTTATTGTACGTGACGAGAAGAACGGAATCGTCGTCTTCCTTAAATTGCATCGCCTTTACTGGAAGCATCAACAATCCGTCATCGTTTGGATATTTCGTCATCCCAAGCAAATTGGTCGCTGAATCAAACGCTTGCCATTTTGTAATAAGGCCGCGGCTGTCCGCTTCATAATACATATCAAATGATTCATGCAAGCGGACTTTCATTGCAATCCGCTGCGAAGGAGGAGTTAAAGATGCCGTCCGCGCGCCGTATTTGCTGTCTTGGAACGAAACGACAGCCGGCGGCAAGCTGCCCTACTTTATACGAAATCGAAAACGTGATATAGGCATTTTCTTTTTTCTCATCGAGCCAAACGTCATCCGTCTCGACAATTTCTACGTTTCCGCCAAACGAGGTTAGCGGAATTTTCACTGTTCCGCTCAACGTCGGATCGGTCGCCAGCTTCGAGAACTCCTGGAAAATCTCTGTTAAGTTTTGCGGCGTCCCTTGCTTCGCTTGTCCGCCTGTCATTGCGGATAGCTTTTCTAAATAGCCCATGTCGACTTCTTGATGATTACCGAAGCCGATGGAATAGAGTACGATATTGTTCATGCCGAGATTCCTAGCAATATTGATTGCGTCCGTACGAATTTTCTCCTCTGTATCTTGATAATTTACATATCTTGATTGTTTAATTCCATGTTGCGAATAAGCTGTTCGCACGGCAGTTCGTCCGTCAGCTAGTAGTACATACTCAACATCTGCCATTTCTGTCCATGTAATTCCCAAAAAATCAAACGTGACTTTTTCTTTAGTTCTTAACACCGTCGGTATTCCATCAGTTAAAAAAATGATATATTTTTTTCGCGATGGATCATTAAAAAATGATTGCGTTGTTTGCAACGCCGCCGAATAGTTCGTTCCTCCGCCGGCATTAAAGCTGTTCGCCGTGCTGGCAATAAGATCTAATTGGTCTTTGACATCTTGTTTTGCAGAAAAAGGAACTACTTTATTAGCTACTACTGTATCGGAAAACGGAATCAGAGCAAAACGATCGTTCGGATTGGAGTTCGCTTTAAAATAATCAACAGCGGATTGAAGCGCACATTTAGCGCTTTGCAGCTTCATCAGCGTCATTGATCCCGACACGTCAAACACAAACACGACATCAATCGGAGGGCGAACGATGTTGTCCACTCTTCCTTTTGGGGTTAATGTTACATCCAATCTTCCTTGCGCATCCCCGTTCGGCGGCTTCGCGTATTCATTTTGCGGGGATGTAAAGGCAAAGTCTAAATCTGTGCTGCTTTGGGAATTTCTTTTCACGTATTCATAAGGGAGAGATGGGAAAGAAAAATATTCCCCGTTCTCTCGATAGGCATCAACGACAATTTTGTATGTTACCGTTTCTCCTTGCGCCGCCGGCCATTTGCCGATCATATCGAGCGAAAACGTATATTTTTTCTCGCCGTTTCGGTCGGCCGGCGCTTCGACCGCGTCTACGCGATAGCTTCTTACCGTTGTGTTTTCCTGTCCCTTTACGTTAATGCGGACAACAAAATGGCTGATCGTGTTTCCCTTTCCGTTCCCTTCCCCCGGGGATGTAGCCCATCCTTCAATTTTTTCATCCGTTACTAAAGTAATATTCCCTTCTTTTTTGCTATCTGCCCGTACAAATTGTGCATCGATATGTAAAAAGCCTAATATAATCACAAAAATTCCGATGAATGATATTCGCTTTCGCCACAATGCCGCACCTCCCCTTCCCCCTTCTAAAGTACTATTTTTCTTTTATTATACCAATGGCTTTCATGACAATGTTATTACTTTTTTAAAAACTTTCTCACTTCCGCAATAAAGTAAAGCGATCCGGTAATCAAGAAAAGAGCGTCGCCTCGTTTTTGTTTTTTCGTTTCTTTCATCCAGCCTTTCCAGTCGTCCGCCGTCGCTTTGTTCGGATGGTCGCACAGCTCAGCAAGCTGTTCGGCGGATGCAGCGCGCGGAAAATCGAACGAAGTAAACGTAATCGTTTCGGCGATTTCGGCAAGCGGCGGAATCATTTTATCAAGCGGTTTATCCTCCAACGCCGCAAATAACACGTGAATATCTTTATCGGGATAGTGCGAACGTACCGTATCAACAAGACTATGAATTCCTTCCTCATTATGAGCGCCGTCAATAATAATAAGCGGCTTATTGCTTACACGTTCGAATCGTCCGATCCATTTCGCCTTTTCCAGTCCTTCATAAATATGTTCTTTTTCAATCAAAAACGAATAGCACATCCGCAAATACTCCGCTGCCATCACCGCCAGCGCCGCATTTTGCACTTGATGTGCCCCGAACATCGTAATTTTTAAATCCGGATATTGCGAAAACGGCGTTTCCAGCGAAAAACGCTCTCCATCAGTGATCGGCACGTGCCGAACAATAAAAAAGTCCTCTCCAAGCCGATACGTTTTTGCTTTCAGCGATGCCGCTTTTTCCGAAATCACCGTCCAGGCTTCCGGCTGCTCGGCGCCGGTAATCAACGGTACACCTGATTTAATAATGCCTGCTTTTTCAAACGCGATTTTATCTAATGTTTCTCCCAAGATATTCATATGGTCATAGCCGATGTTGGTGATAATGGAAAGAATCGGATAAATGATGTTTGTTGAATCAAGACGGCCGCCAAGTCCTGCTTCTATAAGCACAACGTCTTGAATGTTCTTTTTCCCGAAATAATAAAGCATCATCGTAGTAATCACTTCAAATTCCGTCGGCGCGCCAAGTTCCGTTTGCTCCAGTTCCTCGACAAGCGGCTTGATCACTTGGACGAGTTTGACAATTTCTTTATCGCCAATCGGCTTGCCGTTGACGCTGATGCGTTCGTTAAATTGTTCGACATACGGCGAAGTAAACGTGCCGACAGAATAGCCTGCCGCTTGTAAAATATGGCGCAAATAGCTCACCGTTGACCCTTTGCCGTTTGTTCCCGCGATATGAATCGCCCTGATGCGGCGTTCTGGATGTCCGAGCTTTTCCATAAACCATTCCATTCGTTTTAATCCCGGTTTTATTCCTAAACGCAAACGTCCATGAATCCACTCTAGCGCTTCCTCATAGGTGCGAACCATTGGCATGTTCCTCCTTGTATGATGATAAGAAAAAGACGAATCCAAAATCATGGACTCGTCTTCATGATAAAAGAAGCAGCATTCCCTTGTCTATTTTTTTAATTCCGCCAGACGGGCGCGAACCGCTTCGCGTTTTTCTAAATAGTCTTTTTCTTTTCTCCGCTCTTCTTCAACGACATGCGCCGGGGCTTTGGAAAGAAATCCTTCGTTGCTTAGTTTCTTTTGCACACGTTCGACTTCTTTATTAAGCTTTTCCAGTTCTTTTTCGAGCCGCTTGATTTCTTCTTCGATATTGATAAGCCCCTCAAGCGGCAAAATCAATTCCGCACCGGTAACGACCGCGGTCATCGCCTTTTCTGCCGCTGGAATGTCGGTTGCAATCACAAGCTCGCTTGGATTGCAGAACCGTTCTAAATACGCACGGTTTCTCTCCAGCGTTGCCTGCACTTGTTCATCTTTTGCTTTAATGTGCAATTTAACCGGTTTGCTTAACGGTGTATTCACTTCAGCGCGAATGTTGCGGACCGCGCGGATAATATCAACAAGAAGACGCATTTCTTCCGCTGCTTTACGATTCGAAAGCTCAGGGCGCACTTCCGGCCATTTTGCAACTGTAATCGACTTTCCTTCATGTGGAAGGTGCTGCCAAATTTCCTCGGTAATGAACGGCATGAACGGATGAAGTAGACGCATCGTATTGTCCAACACATAGGCCAATACGGAGCGAGTCGTCTTCTTCGCTTCCTCATCGTCGCCGTAAAGCGGCAGTTTCGCCATTTCAATATACCAGTCGCACAAATCGTCCCAAATAAAGTTGTACAGCACGCGTCCGACTTCACCAAACTCGTATTTTTCAGCGAGTTTTGTCACTGTTTCGATCGTTTCGTTCAAACGAGTTAAAATCCAATGATCGGCAACGGTTTTTTCTCCGCTTAAATCAAGCTGATCGTACGTCATTCCGCCCATGTTCATCAGCGCGAAGCGAGACGCATTCCAAATTTTATTGGCAAAATTCCATGTGGCTTCGACTCTCTCGGTACTAAAGCGCAAATCTTGTCCCGGCGAACTTCCTGTTGCCAAGAAAAAGCGGAGCGAGTCGGCGCCGTACTGGTCGATGACATCCATCGGATCCACGCCGTTGCCAAGCGATTTACTCATTTTTCTTCCTTGCGAGTCGCGGACAAGTCCATGGATGAGTACATCTTTAAACGGCCGCTTGCCCGTAAATTCAAGACCTTGGAAAATCATGCGCGATACCCAGAAGAAAATGATGTCATATCCGGTGACAAGCACATCGGTTGGATAATAGCGTTTGTAATCCGGCGTCTGTGTATCCGGCCAGCCCATCGTTGAAAAAGGCCATAGGGCCGAGCTGAACCACGTGTCTAATACATCTGGGTCCTGCTCCCAATTTTCAATATCGGCCGGCGGTTCATGATCGACATAAATTTCTCCTGTTTCTTTATGATACCAAGCCGGAATGCGATGCCCCCACCATAATTGTCTAGAAATGCACCAGTCGCGAATATTTTCGAGCCAATGCAAATATGTTTTCTCAAATCGCTCCGGAACAAAATGTACTTTTCCTTCTGTTTTTTGCAGCT
The DNA here is from genome assembly GCF_013357975.1 of Parageobacillus sp. VR-IP. Taxonomy (NCBI): domain Bacteria; kingdom Bacillati; phylum Bacillota; class Bacilli; order Caryophanales; family Anoxybacillaceae; genus Parageobacillus; species Parageobacillus sp. VR-IP. The sequence continues at coordinate 269,264 of NZ_JABVYQ010000004.1, read as the reverse complement.
CAATCGCTGCTTCGGCAAGCGGCTTCATTTTTACAAACCATTGCGTCGACAAATACGGTTCCACCACAGCGCCGCTCCGTTCGCTATGGCCAACGGAATGCACATGCTCTTCGACTTTAAATAGCACGCCTTGTTCTTGCAAATCTTTCACGATTTGCTTGCGGCATTCAAAGCGGTCCAATCCTTGATATTGCAGGGCATTTTCATTCATCGTGCCGTCTTCGTTCATAACAAGGATGCGCGGCAAATTATGGCGGTTGCCGATTTCAAAGTCGTTCGGGTCATGCGCCGGCGTAATTTTCACCGCGCCCGAGCCAAATTCCATATCGACATATTCATCGGCGATAATCGGAATTTCCCGGCCGACAATCGGCAAAATCACCGTTTTGCCGATGAGATGTTGATAGCGCTCATCATCCGGATGAACGGCTACAGCGGTATCGCCGAGCATCGTTTCCGGACGGGTCGTTGCCACTTCGATGTATCCCGATCCATCGGCAAGCGGATAGCGCATATGATAAAGCGCGCCTTTTACTTCTTTATAAATAACTTCAATATCCGATAATGCCGTTTTTGTTACCGGATCCCAGTTAATAATGTATTCACCGCGATAAATAAGTCCTTTTCGATAAAGCGATACGAACACTTCGCGCACCGCTTTCGATAATCCTTCGTCTAATGTAAAGCGCTCGCGCGTATAATCGAGGCCAAGCCCCAATTTCGCCCATTGCTGGCGGATATGGTTCGCATATTCTTCTTTCCATTTCCACGTTTCTTCGAGAAACTTTTCCCGGCCTAAATCATAGCGGGACAGTCCTTGCTTGCGCAGTTTTTCCTCTACTTTTGCCTGTGTGGCGATGCCGGCGTGGTCCATTCCCGGAAGCCACAGCACATCATAGCCTTGCATCCGTTTCATTCGCGTAATAATGTCTTGCAGCGTCGTGTCCCATGCATGTCCTAAATGCAGCTTTCCTGTTACGTTTGGCGGCGGGATCACAATCGTAAACGGCTTTTTATCAGGATCACCTGTCGCTTCAAAAAATTTCCCGTCAAGCCACCATTGATATCGATTAGCTTCCACCGCTTTATGGTCGTATTTCGTAGACATCGCAATCTCTTTTTGCTCCATTGTGTTTTCCCTCCTTCTTAAAAATAAAAAACTCCTTTCATCCGGAAAAGGACGAAAGGAGACTCTTTCGCGGTACCACCTTTTTTCTTAAGCAAATCAAACTTGCTTAAGCGCTTCATTGCGATAACGGTCTGCGACCGGCTTCCTCTACTAGGCAAACACCGTTCAAAGAAGCAGCTCCAGGGCGACCTTCCAACGATAACTGTCCTAGGAAATCTCGCAGCTAATGATTTCCCTCTCTGAAGGCGTTATTCGTTGTACTCTTCCCTGTCTTCGCTTTTGGCTATTTTTCTGTTTATTATACTACCGAAAAATTTATTTCATCGTCAATCATCTTTGCCAAGTTTTTATTTATTTATTCCATCCATTCGTTTTTGGTGACAAAAAGATCGTCCAATCATATTTTATATATTAACGAAAAGAAGGAGGGACGGATCGATGAAACGATTTAATCCATATTCATGGCCACCATGGCTTCGCCAAGTGCGCGCCATCTGTGCGCAAGTCATCATTCCAATTACCATTTTTCAAGCCGTGCGTACCATTTTGTTACCGACGACGTTTGATGTCATCTTATTGGCCATTTTTGTGCTTATTGCTGTGGCTCTTCATCTGGAATGGATTTAGTGTTTTCCGTCTCGTTCTGCTGAACAAGATGCATGACGATGTATTCCATATTTTTCATCGCAAAATAATGACGCTGCAATTCAGCGACATATTCACGTTCGTTTTTTTCGGGCTTTCGTTTTGTTTCATATTCATCAATGCAGCGACAAAAAAAATGCGGTTGGGCAAGATGGCTGTAGAGAAAGGAGCGCTCCTCTTCCGTGAACGGCAATATTTCTTCATACTCTTTTACTCCTTCTGCCCATTCATTACTGACTGGCGGGAATGTACGCATATGATGGCGAAGCGCCATGACGATATCGAAAAGCGGCGAATTCCAGCTGGCCCGTTCCCAGCTAAAAAAATAGCGCTGTTCTTTTCCCGTTTCAAGATAATGAGAAAGCCGTGCTTTTCCGTGAATCCAGGCGATTCTCCATTTTTTTGTTTCCTTTATCTTTTCATACCATTTCTCTAGCTCCGTCTCCGCAAACCAATAGGCTTGCATGATTTCATAAAAATAGGCGCAGCATTGCAGTTGAAATGGCGACATATACCATGTATTTTCGCATTTTTCTATATAAGCTTGCAAAAAGGAACGCTGCTGTTTCCATTCCTTCTTTTTCTGCTCATAATAGGCGCTGATCTCTTCTTCGCGAACATCGATCTGCTTGAGCGACGTTTGGTGCAAATAAGCGAGAGTGCGGAAAAAAGAGCGAATTTGTTCGTGTTTTTCTTTTCTTTTCTCTATCGCAATCCACGGCATTAAATAATAATGCCGGCCATGCGAGACAAACGGCAAACCTTGCCTAGATAAATAAAGGGGAATCATTTGTTTTCCATACAGCATGTATGATTGCTGGACGGCCGCCATTTCCCTGGCGCTTGTTATTTCTTTTAAAGCAAATAGTCCGGCGTTCGCGTAGACTTTTTTTACTTTCCCGTAATCATCGACACGAAACGGCTTTAACCCGTATTGCTGCAAAATGGGAGCGTACATGCGGATGTGTTCTTCGTTCAAAAAAACGACCTCCCTCCACAAAAAGAAGTGAGGAATCATATTTCCCTCACTATAAAGGGCGGCTCCCCACCAGCGCCGGGATATATAACAATTGCCCTTCATGAATGTCTTCCGGGCTTTCCAATTGATTGACACGCAGCAGTTGCTGAACGGTTAAGTCGTACCGTTCGGCGATCTTGTCCAACGAATCTCCTTGCTGAACGATGCAGATTTTTACTCTCGTAAATTCCTCCGCTTGGTTTTTGGCAAATAGTTTTGTTAAATATAACGCATTTTCGCTTTTTACTTTTGTTTTTTCGTTTTCATCTTCTACTTCTTCCGTTTTGTTTTCATCATTTTCTTTGATGGCGCCGATCGACACTTTTGCCTCCTGCTGCGGTACAGCCGTTTCTTCTTCCATTTCGTTTTCTCCTACCACTTTATTTTCTTCTTTTTCTTCTACTACTTTATTTTCTTCTTCTGTCTGCACCGGTTCGTTTTCCATAAACGGCACCGCTGTTTCTTTCTTTTCCGCCGTTTGTTCCGCCGGATTTAACGGCACCACATTTTCTTCTTTGATTTTCTTTTCTTCCTTGAGTTTCTTTTCTTCTTTGAATTTCTTTTCTTTTCGATCAGCTGCTGCTTCCTCTTGCTCCTCATTCTGCTCTGCCAGCATGCCATCCGCAACAAAAACCGGCTCTTCTTCCGGCTGCTCGTTCCGCTGTTCATCTTCATATGCCTCTTTGCGCGCCACTACCTCAAACGGTTCAAACAACGGTTCGTCATCTTCTTCCGCAGCTGCCAAAGATTCCTGATGAAGCGGCACTTCGCTAATGCCGCTGATTGAAATATCCGCCGTCACTACCAATCTCCCATCTTCACTTAAATCATAGTCAAACGATTCGACTGTCACGTATACATCCTCTAAATGATGAATGCGGTTTTTTGGAATCGTAATATCGATGGGAAAACGGTGCGACAATTCGCTGATGCCGTCTTCACGCGTGGAAATGCGCTGAATAAATCGATGGCTGACAAAATCAAATGAATCTGTATCTATATCGCTCTCTTCCCCTTCCGCCATGCGAAATTCCCCGCTTAATTGCAAAGCCCCGCGAATCGTAATATATTGCTCGTATTCATCGACGGAGACGACCGGATCAAGCGAAATAGAAAGAAATTCGGCGACTTCCTGTCCTTTTTTAAACCAGACCGATTCCTCGAGGGAAAAACGCAAATACGATTGCTCCAACCGTGTTTCCTCCTTCCGTCCCTTTGCGAAATTTTTCTATGACATTATCCATTGTATGAAGGAAAAAGAAGCAGTATGAATAAAAAAACGGGTTGTCCCACCAAAAGTGGACAACCCGTTCGTTTATTTCCCTTCGCGAATTTTCGCAAATGCGCGTTCTGCCGCGGCGATTGTTTTTTCAATATCTTCCTCTGTATGTTCCGTGGACAAAAACAATCCTTCAAATTGCGACGGCGGCAGGAAGATTCCTTGTTCCGCCATTTCGCGATAATAGATCGCAAACATATCTAAATCGGATGTTTTCGCTTTTTCGTAGTTTATCACTTTTTCGTTTGTAAAGAAGAAACCAATCATCGAACCAGCGCGGTTAATTGTATGCGGGATTTCGTATTTTTCTGCCGCTTTGCGCAATCCTTCTTCCAATCGATCCGCTTTTTTGCGGAATTCATCGTATGTTTCCGGCGTCAGCTGAATCAATGTTTCATATCCAGCCGTCATGGCAAGCGGATTTCCCGATAAGGTGCCGGCTTGATAAACCGGACCGCTCGGCGCGACTTTTTCCATAATTTCCGCTTTTCCGCCGTACGCTCCGACCGGTAGTCCACCGCCGATGACTTTTCCAAGACACGTCAAATCCGGTTCAATGCCGAAATATCCTTGCGCGCAATGATAATCCACGCGAAAGCCGGTCATGACTTCGTCGAAAATAAGCAGCGCCCCATATTGTTTCGTAATGTCCCTTAATCCCTGCAAAAAGCCCGGAACCGGCGGAACCACACCCATGTTTCCAGCAACCGGCTCGACGATGACCGCAGCGATATCTTCGCCAAATCGTTCAAATGCGTAGCGGACGCTTTCTAAATCGTTGTAAGGAACAGTGATCGTATTTTGCGCTACCGCTTCTGGAACGCCAGGGCTATCCGGCAATCCAAGTGTCGCTACTCCTGAACCAGCTTTTATCAGCAGCGAGTCACCGTGACCATGATAGCTTCCTTCAAATTTAACAATTTTATTGCGCCCTGTGTAGCCACGTGCCAGACGAATCGCACTCATCGTTGCTTCCGTTCCGGAGTTCACCATCCGCACAATTTCGACGGACGGTACCCGCTCAATCACTAATTTCGCTAATTCGTTTTCAATTAATGTCGGTGCGCCAAAGCTCGTGCCGTTTTCCGTCACTTTTTTTAACGCTTCGACAACACGAGGATTCGCATGGCCTAAAATAAGCGGACCCCAAGATAACACATAATCGATATATTCATTGCCATCGATATCGTAAATTTTCGAACCTTTGCCGCGCGCCATAAAGATCGGTGTCATGCGGACGGATTTAAATGCGCGGACAGGACTGTTGACACCGCCCGGCAGCAGCCGAACCGCTTCTTCATACGCCGCTTTTGAACGTTCATAGCTTCGCATCTATTGGTTCTCCTTTCTACTCATTTAACCAGCGAGCCACATCTTTAGCAAAATACGTGATAATTAAATCCGCGCCGGCCCGCTTCATGCCAGTAAGCATTTCCATCACAATTTCTTTTTCGTTAATCCAGCCGTTTTGCGCCGCTGCTTTTACCATCGAATATTCGCCGCTGACATTATAGGCGACAAGCGGAAGATGGAAATGGTTTTTCATATCACGGATAATATCCAAATAAGCAAGCGCTGGTTTTACCATTAAAAAGTCGGCGCCTTCGCGTACGTCCGATTCCGCTTCCCTGAACGCTTCAAGGCGGTTGGCCGGATCCATTTGATATGTTTTCCGATCGCCGAATTGCGGCGTGCTATCTGCAGCATCACGGAACGGACCATAGAACGCGGATGCATATTTAATCGCATAAGACATAATCGGTACATGCGTAAATCCTGCTTCATCGAGTCCTTGGCGAATCGCAGCAACGAAACCGTCCATCATGTTCGAAGGCGCGATAATATCAGCGCCTGCCTGCGCCTGGCTGACCGCGGTTTTCACCAGCAATTCAAGCGATGGATCGTTTAATACTTGCTCGTTTTCGATCACGCCGCAATGTCCATGGCTCGTATATTCACATAAACATGTATCAGCAATGACAATGATATCTGGATAATTTGCTTTGATTTGGCGGATCGCCTGCTGGACGATCCCATGCTCACAATATGCTTGCGAACCGACTTCATCTTTTTCTGCTGGCACGCCGAAAACGATTACCGATTTAATGCCTAGTTGGACGACTTCGTCCATTTCTTCATTTAAGCGGTCAAGCGAAAATTGGTATATTCCTGGCATGGACGGTACTTCCCGTTTTACCCCTTTTTCTTCGACGACAAAAATCGGATAAATAAGGTCGTCTACATGCAGATGCGTTTCTCTTACCATCGCCCGTAAATTCGCTGTTTGCCGCAAACGGCGATGGCGATCAAATCGTAATGTCGCCATTTATTTTTCCCTCCATCGTTCGTTTTGCAAAATATTGTTCCATCTCTTTTATCATATCATCAATCGTATACTGATCCGGACAAATATGCACAGAAAGCCCCGCTTTTTCCGCTGTTTCCTTCGTAACAGGGCCGATGCAGGCGATCACGCAACCGCTAAGTAACGAAGCGATGTCTTCTCCTTCCATCATCCGCATAAAGCTTTGTACGGTAGAAGAACTTGTAAACGTGATCACATCCAGTTTTCTTTTCCGCAACAGATATAGCAATTGCTCTTTTCCTGATTCGTTCATTGATGTTTCGTATGCGATAAGGTCCGTTACGTCTGCTCCCATGTTGATCAGTGCATCTCGCAATACCGGCCTTGCTAAATTTCCTTTCACTAGAAGGATGCGGTCGCGCGGCTTAACAAGCGGTTTTAGCGCCTCAATAACCCCTTCGGCGACAAATTCATCAGGGACCACCGCTGGAGAAACACCATACGCTTTTAACGCCGCCGCCGTTTTTTTGCCGACTACCGCTACTTTTGGAAGCGGCGTTTCCTTTTTTACAAATGGGAAGAAAAACTTTACCCCGTTGGCGCTCGTAAAAATAAGCCAGTCATAATTAGCCAGATGACGGACGCACTCGGCAATCGTTTCCGGTTTAGAGGAAGGGGAAATAGAGATGAGCGGAATTTCAATCGGCGTTGCTCCCGCTTGGCGCAACTTTTCCGAGAACGTTTTCGCCTGCTCTTTTCCTCTTGTCACAAGCACCGTTTTCCCCATCAACGGACCGCTTGCCATTACCGATTCATCTCCTCTTTCACCCGCTCGATTAACACTTTCGCCCCTTGTTCGCTTAATAGGGCTGCCGCTTGGATTCCAACTTCCTCTGGATTCGTTCCGCTTACCATCTCTTTATATATTTCTTTTCCATCCGGCGATGCGACAAGTGCGGTTAACACGATGTCGTTGCGCTCATCAATATACGCATAGCCGGCGATCGGCACTTGACAGCTGCCTTCCATCTGCTGTAAAAAGGCACGTTCCGCCCGTACCGCCCGCTCGGTATTGACATCGTTTAATTTTTGCAACCACTCGCGCAGCTCGTCATCATTTTCGCGGCATTCCACCGCCAGCGCCCCTTGCCCAACGGCAGGAAGACATACATCGGTTGATAAATATTCGGTAATGACATCGCTTGCCCAGCCCATGCGCACCAATCCGGCCGCTGCCAAAATAATCGCGTCATACGCTTCACTTTCCAACTTTGCCAGCCTTGTATCAATGTTGCCGCGAATCCATTTAATGTTGACATCCGGCCGCTTAGCGAGTATTTGCGCAGACCGCCGCAAACTGCTTGTCCCGATGATTGCCCCGCTTGGCAGATCGGCAAACGTTTTTTTCTGTTTGCTGATGAGCACATCGCGATGATCTTCTCTTAGCGGCACGCAGCCGATCACCAAGCCTTTCGGCAGCAAAGCCGGCATATCTTTCATGCTATGTACAGCCATATCAATCTCTCTATCTAACATAGCTTGTTCAATCTCTTTCACAAACAGCCCTTTGCCACCGACTTTGGAAAGCGTCACATTGACAATTTTATCTCCTCTCGTGACAATTTCTTTTACTTCAAATTCAAACGGCGCTCCTAATCGTTTCAGCTGCTCAATCACCAAGTTGGTTTGCGTCAGGGCGAGTTTGCTGCGCCGCGATCCGACGATGATTTTCCGCATTTTGCACTCCTCCGTTATGAATCCCAAAAATGAAATCTCGATAAACTGCCGAATAAGAAAAAGTTTACCAATAAAAATAAAAACGAACCGATATTCCAAAGCGCAATCGCTTTTCCTTGCACTTGCTGGACAGCGCGCTTGTAAAAGTAAACGCTGTACACCGCCAGCACCAAAAAGGAGCCTAACACTTTAGCATCATACCAATGAAAATTTTCGACTTTGATATAGGCCCAGATGACTCCAAGAATTAATCCTAATAACAACATAGGCAATCCAAGCAAATTTAAAACATACGACATAAAATCTAATTTCGTTAAATCCGCCATCCGCCACAACCGTTTGCCCCATTTTTTCCGCTTTAATAAGCTATATTGCAGCATGTATAAGATCGAAAAGATAAATGAAAGCGAAAACGCCGCATACGCGAACAGCGTTATAGCAATATGGATAATAAGCAGCTCAGAAATGAGCCGCTCGGCAACAGCCGGTGACTGATGGTTTGGCGCAAACGTATGAATAGCCAAAATCAAAAAAGCAAGCACATTCGTGAAAAAAACGATAAAATCCACGCGCATGAACCGGTTAATGACCAAAGACAGCGTAATAAGCAGCCAGGCGTAAAAGTAAAGGCCTTCCGATATCGTTAAAACTGGAAAGCGCCCTGTCTGTATGATGCGAAACAAAAAAAAGAACGTTTGAAACAGCCAAACAATAGAAAGTAACCAGAAGGCGAGTTGATTCGCCTTCCGGTTATGTTGGAGAAAATCAATGAAGTATAAAAGTATGGACAGTACATACAGAATAATAGATAGCTCGTAAAACCGGGTCATGGTCATCTCTAACATATGCCAAAATCCTCTCTTATGACTGCAGAGACGGCATAGCGGCGCGTTGACCATCTGCTTTTCCTTGTTTTTGTTTTTGCTCCTCAACGGCATCCTCAATATTGAAAATTTTCATAAACAATTGCAACGCTTCTTCCGCATTTGGCTCTGCCGCCAGTTCTTTTGCCCGTAAAATCGGATCGCGCAGCAATTGGTTAATGATGCTTTTCGTATGCTTATTTAATACTTTACGATCCCGTTCCGATAAGTGCGGCAACTTCCGCTCGATGCTTTTCATCGTCTCGGCTTGAATCGCCAATGCTTTTTCGCGAAGCGCGGCAATCACCGGCACGACGCCAAGCGTCTGCAGCCATTGCTGGAAGGCGACAAGTTCCGTACCGATCATATTCCCGATTTGTCTGGCCGCTTTTTCGCGCTCTGCCAAATTCGCTTGCACAATTCCTTCTAAATCATCAATATCATATAAAAAGATGCTTTCCAATTCAGCAAGCGCCGGATCTAAATCGCGCGGGACGGCAATATCGACCATAAACAGCGGGCGGCCTTTTCTCATCTTGTCTAACGGAGCCATCATTTCTTTCGTAATGATATAGCCTTTTGCTCCTGTCGAGCTGATGACAATGTCGGCTTCAAGCAACGCACAAGACAGTTCGGAAAGCGATTTGGCCGTCCCGGAAAACTTTTTCGCCAGCTGCTCCGCTTTTTCGAGCGTGCGGTTGACAACGGTTACCTTTTTCACACCGTTGCCATATAAATTTTGTGCCGCCAACTCTCCCATTTTGCCGGCGCCGATAATTAAAACATGTTTGGAAGATAAATCGCCAAAAATCTTTTTGGCAAGCTCGACCGCCGCATAGCTTACCGACACCGCGTGCGCGCCGATTTCTGTTTCCGAATGGGCGCGTTTGGCAAATGTCACCGCCTGTTTGAATAAATGATTAAAAATCGTGCCGGTCGTTCCTGCCTCCTGAGCAAGAAGGTAGCTTGTTTTCACTTGTCCTAAAATTTGCGTTTCCCCTAAAATCATTGAATCGAGACCGGAAGCAACACGGAATAAATGCTCCACCGCTGCTTCATTTTCAAGCACATTTAAATACGGTGCAAGCGTGTCGAGGTCGATATGAAACCAGTCCGCTAAAAAAGCTTTTATATAATAACGGCCAGTATGCAACTGGTCGACAACGGCATAAATTTCCGTACGATTGCATGTAGACACGATTACATTTTCTAAAATGCTTTTTTGTTGCTGCAACTGCTTCATCGCATCAGCCAATTCCGGTTCGCTAAACGTCAGTTTTTCACGGATTTCAACAGGGGCCGTTTTATAGTTTATGCCAACGACAACTACATGCACGTTCTTTATACCCCCTTATTTTGTCAAATACGTAAAATATCTTTTACAATTATAACACATGTGTCTTTCTTCTTTGTGAAAAAAGTGTGAACATGGTAGAACGCATATGATAAACTTGATACTGTAATTATTGTATCATAAAAAAAGTTTGACAAGAAACTGGGAGGAACCGATGAAAAAACACGCGACGTTCTCTGGCATTATTCTTGTTGGACTGGGCGTTTACTTTTTGGTGAATCAGCTTCACTCCTCATTTTCACATCTTTTTCAAGATTGGCCGACGCTGTTAATGATTTTCGGAGCGGCGCTGATCGGCCAGGCGTATTCTGCCCGTGAATACCAACATCTTTTTCCAGGCATCCTTTTGTTTGGGTTTGGACTTCACATTTTATTTGTCCATTGGTTCAAACAATGGCCAAATCATATCGGCGTCTTTTTCTTTATCATTGCGATAGCGTTTTTCATTAGCTCCTTAAAAGTAAAAAACGGGCTTGGCCAAGGCTTCTTTTTTTTGGCATTAGCCTTTATTACATTGTTTTCCGAACAATTTCAGCCGCTGTTTTATATCGTCGAAACAGGCATCACATCGATTTGGAAATTTTGGCCGCTTGGGCTAATCCTTGTTGGTATATACATATTATTGGTAAAGCGGAAATAATCCATGCAAAAAACACCAGCTTGATGAACGCTGGTGTTTTTCTCGTGAACTACCCGCCACCTGCGCTTCGCTTAGAAGCGGGAGACTTCTTTCGGGATATGTTAAAGAAATCGCTCCAATGCCGCCCATGCTTCCTCTTTTCCTTGCCCTGTTTCCGCCGAAAACAAGATCAATTCATCTCCGTCTGCCATCTTCAACGTTTCGCGCACGACTTTTCTATGCTTCTGCCACTTCCCTTTTGGAACTTTATCCGCTTTTGTGGCAATAATGATCGTCGGAATATCATAATGCTTTAAAAACTCATACATCATGACATCATCTTTCGTCGGCGGATGGCGCAAATCAACGATCAGTACCACCGCGCGCAGCTGCTCTCGTGTCGTAAAATACGTTTCCATCATTTTGCCCCATGCTTCCCGCTCTGATTTCGACACTCGCGCAAAACCGTATCCTGGGACATCGACAAAGTAGAGCGACTCATTAATTAAATAAAAGTTTAATGTTTGCGTTTTTCCCGGTTTCGATGAGGTACGCGCCAAATTTTTCCGGTTCACCATTTTATTAATAAATGAAGATTTGCCGACGTTCGAACGCCCAGCGAGCGCAAACTCCGGCAAGTTGCCGGCTGGATATTGCTCCGGCTTTACCGCACTGATGACGATTTCCGCTTTGGTCACGTTCATGGCCGATCCCCTACCAACGCATGTGGCAATACTTCATCAAGATGGGAAACAAGAACAAATTGCAAATCTTTTTTTACCACATCAGGAATATCGTCTAAATCTTTTTCATTGTCCTTTGGCAAAATGACTTTTTTCAAGCCGGCGCGATGGGCGCTTAACGTTTTTTCTTTTAATCCGCCGATTGGGAGAACGCGGCCGCGCAGCGTGATTTCTCCCGTCATGCCAACAAAACGGCTTACCGGCCGGCCTGTTAAGGCGGAAATCAGCGCAGTTGCAATCGTAATCCCGGCCGATGGCCCGTCTTTCGGCACCGCGCCTTCGGGAACGTGAATATGAATATCGTATTTTTCATGAAACTCTGGATCGATGCCAAGCTGTTCGGCCCGCGAACGTACATAGCTAAATGCCGCTTGGGCTGATTCTTTCATGACATCGCCTAATTTTCCGGTCAGCACCAGCTTTCCTTTTCCCGGAGCCAGCGACACTTCAATCGATAACGTATCGCCGCCAAACGCTGTGTAGGCAAGCCCCGTCGCCACGCCGACTTGATCTTCCAATTCTGCCTGCCCGTAACGGTATTTTCTTTTGCCTAGAAATTCTTCAATATTTTTTTTCGTGATAATAACACGCTTTTTCTCTTCCGCGACAATCAGGCGCGCCGTTTTACGGCAAATCGCGGCCAGCTGCCGCTCCAATTCGCGCACCCCTGCTTCCCGGGTATAATGGCGGATGATATCAAGCATCGCCTCATCGCGGATTTGCAAAGCCGATTTTTTGAGTCCGTGCTCTTTCAGCTGTTTTGGCAGCAAATGACGTTTCGCGATTTGCAGCTTTTCCACTTCCGTATAACCAGGAATATGGATGACTTCCATCCGGTCTAAAAGCGGCTGCGGAATCGTCGTTAAGTTGTTCGCCGTCGCGATAAACATGACTTTCGATAAATCATAAGGTTCTTCAATGTAATGGTCGCTGAACGTATGGTTTTGCTCCGGATCGAGCACTTCCAAGAGCGCTGCGGACGGGTCGCCGCGAAAATCGCTCGACATTTTATCGATTTCATCAAGCAAAAATACCGGATTAATCGTCCCCGCTTTTTTCATTCCTTGAATAATCCGCCCTGGCATCGCGCCGACGTAGGTGCGGCGATGGCCGCGAATTTCCGATTCATCGCGGACGCCGCCTAAAGAAATGCGAACAAAGCGGCGGTTGAGCGCTTTTGCAATCGAACGAGCCAGCGATGTTTTTCCAACCCCCGGCGGCCCTGCCAAACAAAGAATCGGGCCTTTTAACGATTTCGTCAGCTGCTGCACAGATAAAAATTCCAGCACCCGCTCTTTGACTTTTTCAAGACCGTAATGATCTTCATTTAATATTGCCTCCGCTCGTTTAATATCGTGAATGTCTTCCGTCTGTTTCGACCACGGAAGGGCAATCAGCCAGTCTAAATAGTTTCGGATGACTGCGCTTTCCGCCGAGGTCGCCGGGATTTTTTCGTAGCGGTCCAGCTCTTTGAGCGCGGTTTCTTTTACATGGCTAGGCATGCCGGCCGCTTCGATTTTTTCTTTTAATGTTTCAACTTCCCCTGCTTTGCCCTCTTTTTCGCCTAGTTCTTTTTGAATCGCCTTCATTTGCTCACGCAGATAATATTCTTTTTGCGTGCGCTCCATCGACTGTTTGACGCGCATGCTGATTTTTTTCTCAAGCTGAAGAACTTCTTTTTCATTATGTAGAATTTGAATGATTTTATTGATTCTCTCTTTTATATCAATCGTTTCAAGAATACGCTGTTTTTCTTCAAGTTTCAGCGGCAAATGGGAAGCGATAATGTCAGCCATTCGTCCCGGCTCATCAATATCGACAATCGAAGCATAAATATCCGCAGATAACCGTTTCGACAAGTTTATGTACTGTTCAAAATATTCGAGCATCGTCCGTTTTAACGCTTCATCTTCTAAATCCTTTGCAGAACGATCAACAAATTTTTCCACTTTTACAACAAAATATGGTTCTTCGCTGACTACTTCGGTAATGAATGCCCGCGCCATTCCCTCCACTAACACGCGAAACGTTCCGTTCGGAAGCTTCAGCAGCTGTTTTACGCGAGCAAGCGTCCCCATTTTATACAAATCATCCATATCCGGTTCATCGACGGAAACATCTTTTTGCGATGTCAATAAAATGATATGATCCTCGACCATCGCCTGCTCAAGCGCTTTTACCGATTTCTCCCGTCCAACATCCAAATGCAATACCATCGTTGGAAAAACAAGCAATCCCCTTAGCGGCAAAAGGGGAACGACAAGCTCCTTTTTCTTCACCACGAACACCTCCATATCTCGCTTCTATTCGTCTATTGTATAGCACGGCAGTACAATTTGTAAAATTCCATGACGCAATTGAGCTCGATCTATTTCCTCACAAATCACTCACTATTTTTGGCAGACAAAACAGTCAGCCTAAAGGACGTTCTTCGTTCGCATGTGAAGACGGAAAAGCTATTCCTGAACAAAACGCCTAATGTCAAAATCCGCTTTTTCTTGTAAACCTCTTGTTTAAGAATATAATACAAAGAAAAACCGACTTCGACATCTTTTTTGTTTCGTCGAAGTCGTCACATTACGGTCACACGCTCTTCGTTTCGGAGCGATCAGCAGCCGCAGGAATAGCATCGTTCGGCAAGGCGGCCTCTTCGCCAAATACGTGCGAAAATACTTCCTCTAAACGGCGAACCGGAATGACTTCAATCCCTTCTACTTCCTGTAAAATCGACTGCATATTTTCGGCCGGAATGATTACTTTTTTTGCCCCAGCCTGTTTCGCCGCCTTGATTTTCGGAAAGATTCCTCCGACCGGCTTGACATAACCGCGAATGCTGATCTCCCCTGTCATGGCTATGGTACAATCAACAGGCAGCTGGTAAATCGCGGAATAAATTCCGGTCGCAATGGCAATTCCCGCCGATGGTCCGTCAATGGGCACCCCGCCTGGAAAATTCACATGGATATCATAGCGGTCCGCCGGCACTCCCATCGCCCGCAATACGGTGATGACATTTTCCGCCGACCCTCTTGCCATGCTTTTGCGGCGAATCGATTTTTCCCGGCTTCCGATGCTTTCTTCTTCGACGATGCCAGTGATATTGATGGTTCCTTTTTCTTTTGCCGGCAGTGCAGTGACTTCAATTTCCAAAAGTGCACCAGTATTCGGTCCGTATACCGCCAGACCGTTAACAATCCCGACTGACGGCGTTCCTGCAATTCTCTTTTCATACCGAGGTGACAATTGGCTCGAGTGGATGACCCATTCAATATCTTTATCTAAAATCTTTTCGCGGTTTTCGGAAATGGCAATCCCCGCAGCAATTTGCATGATATTGACCGCTTCCCGGCCGTTGCGCGCATAGGACGCAAGAGTACGAATTCCATTTTCCGACACTTTCAACCGTATTTTTTCCGCCGCCTTTTTCGCAATAAGCGCAATTTCATCTTGGTCCAGTTCGCGGAAAAATACTTCTAAACAACGTGAACGAATCGCTGGCGGAATTTCATTCGGCGTTCTTGTCGTCGCTCCTACAAGACGGAAGTCCGCCGGGAGGCCGTTTTGGAAAATGTCGTGGATGTGGCTCGGAATTTGTGGATTTTCCTTGCTGTAATAGGCGCTTTCAAAAAATACTTTGCGATCTTCCAATACTTTTAATAATTTATTCATCTGAATCGGATGAAGCTCGCCAATTTCGTCAATAAACAAAACTCCGCCGTGCGCATTGGTGACCGCGCCTTGTTTCGGCTGCGGAATGCCTGCTTGGCCCATTGCCCCGGCACCTTGATAAATTGGATCGTGCACCGAGCCGATTAACGGATCGGCGATGCCGCGTTCGTCAAATCGCGCTGTTGTGGCATCCAACTCGACAAATACGGCGTTTTTCTTAAATGGAGAAAGCGGATTTTTTTTCGCTTCTTCCAACACAAGACGGGCTGCTGCCGTTTTTCCAACGCCAGGAGGTCCGTAGATAATGACATGCTGCGGATTTGGGCCGCATAATGCCGCTTTAAGCGCTTTAATTCCATCTTCCTGTCCAACAATATCCTCAAAACTTTTCGGTCGCACTTTTTCCGCCAACGGCTCAGTCAGGGAAATGGACCGCAGTTTCCGCAGCTGCTCCATTTCTTTTCGGGATTCCTTGTCAATGGAAACTTTTTGCACCCGCTGGCTTTTCAGCAGATTCCAAAAATAAAGGCCGATAATAATCCCGAAAAACAATTGTATCAATAGCACAACGTTTGTCCAATTCATTTGCCGAAATCCTCCTGCCTTCAAATAGTATGTAGTATGATAGTATCTCCGCGAACAGGCAGGAATAAACAAAAAAAGAAACCGCCTTATCAATAAAGGCAGTTTCCTTCTGACTGATTATGCCGATGTTTTCCGTTCTTGTTCCACAACGGTGCCATCATGGCGAATTAATTTTGGCGGCTTATTATCGCGAACCGTTTCGAGCGTAATAATGCATTTTTGCACGTCTTCACGGGACGGAAGCTCGAACATGACATCAAGCATAATGCCTTCAATGATCGAGCGAAGGCCACGCGCCCCTGTTTTCCGCTCAATCGCTTTTTTCGCGATTTCTCGCAATGCTTCCTCTTCAAATTCGAGTTCGACTCCATCGAGCTCCAACATTTTTTGGTATTGTTTGACAATCGCGTTTTTCGGTTTTGTCAAGATATCGATCAGCGCTTGCTCATCAAGCGGCTCTAATGTAGTAATCACCGGGAGACGGCCGATAAATTCTGGAATCAATCCAAACTTTAATAGATCCTCCGGCAGCACTTTGGACAGTAAATTCTTCTCGTCCACGTCTGACTGCTGCATGTCAGCGCCGAATCCGATTACTTTTTTCCCTAGACGGCGCTTAATGATCGGCTCAATCCCATCAAACGCGCCGCCGCAAATAAATAAAATGTTCGTCGTATCAATTTGAATAAACTCTTGATGCGGATGTTTGCGGCCGCCTTGCGGAGGAACGCTTGCAATCGTCCCCTCTAAAATTTTCAGCAGCGCCTGCTGCACCCCTTCACCAGACACATCGCGAGTAATGGATGGATTTTCTGACTTACGGGCGATTTTATCGATCTCATCAATATAAATGATGCCTTTTTCCGCCCGCTCTACATCGTAGTCGGCTGCCTGAATCAGTTTCAGCAAAATGTTTTCTACGTCTTCCCCAACATATCCAGCTTCCGTCAGCGATGTCGCGTCGGCAATCGCAAACGGCACGTTCAAAATGCGCGCCAATGTTTGTGCCAGCAGCGTTTTTCCGCTTCCTGTCGGCCCGATCATTAAAATGTTGCTTTTCGATAATTCAACATCATCGATTTTACTGCCGGAATTAATGCGCTTATAGTGGTTGTAAACGGCCACCGCCAGCGATTTTTTTGCCTCATCCTGGCCGATGACATATTCATCTAAAATTTCGCGAATTTCCATCGGCTTCGGCACATCTTTAAATTCGAATTCTTCTTCATTGCCCAGCTCTTCTTCCACAATTTCCGTACAAAGCTCGATGCACTCGTCACATATGTATACGCCTGGTCCGGCAACGAGCTTGCGGACTTGATCTTGCGTCTTTCCGCAAAACGAACACTTCAATTGCCCTTTCTCATCATTAAATTTAAACATTTGTTTCACCCCTTGCTCCAAAATCGCACCACTTGTATGTATTTTATTTCCTTTGCAAAACTTCGCCGACAAAACTTATGTATTCGTCATTTTATCATAAATTATCCTCAAAAGGCTAATGAAAAAAAATATAATTCGTTAGAAAAATTAGAAAATTTTTTATCACGCCCCATTTTTTGTTATAAAGAACAAGGCACGAACGTCTCGCGCCTTGTTCCTCTATACTATATTATGCCGCAACTTTGCTATGCTCTACAAGAAAATCAACCGTTTTGCGCCATTTTAAATCTTCTTTGACGCCTTCTAGGCTTCCTAATAGCTCTTTTAATTTTCCGACTTCCAAATTATAGGCTTTCGCCATTTTTTCCAATTCTTCGTTGACTTCTTCTTCTGTTACTTCAATATTTTCTGCCTTTGCGATTGCTTCAAGCGTCAAGGCAACGCGGACGCGTTTTTCGGCATCTTCTTTCATTTGCTCGCGCAAAGCTGCTTCGTCTTGGCCAGAGAATTGATAGTAAAGGTCAAGGTTAAGCCCTTGCATTTGCAAACGTTGATCAAATTCGCGCAACATACGGTCGGTTTCATTTTTTATCATCACTTCTGGAATATCAATTTCGGCATTTTCCGCTGCTTTTTCGACCAACGCGTCGCGCAGCGCTGCTTCCGCTTCATTCTTTTTCGCTTCTTCCAGTCTTTTGCGGATTTTTTCTTTTAATTGTTCCAGCGTTTCTACTTCATCGTCTACATCTTTGGCAAATTCATCGTCTAATGCCGGAAGACGTTTTTCTTTTACTTCATGCACTTTTACCTTAAATGTTGCCGGCTTGCCTGCCAACTCTTTCGCATGATATTCTTCCGGGAATGTCACTTGAATTTCTTTTTCTTCTCCTGCTTGCATGCCGATCAACTGATCTTCAAACCCCGGAATGAATGTGCCAGACCCGATTTCGAGCGAGTAGTTTTCCGCTTTGCCACCTTCAAACGGCTCGCCGTCAACAAATCCTTCGAAGTCGATTACTGCGGTGTCGCCGTTTTCAATTTTGCCATCCTCTTTGACGACAAGCTCTGCATAGTTTTCTTGCAGACGTTTTAATTCATTTTCTACATCTTCATCGGTCACTGCCGTATCCATTTTTTCTACTTCTAATCCTTTATATTGACCTAATTTCACTTCCGGCTTCACTGTTACTTTTGCTTTAAAAATAAGGTTTTTTCCTTTTTCCATTTGCTCAATATCAATCTCCGGAATATCAACAGGCTCAATTCCTGCTTCTTCGACCGCTTTGGCATATGCTTCCGGCAATAAAATGTCTAATGCGTCTTGATATAAAGCTTCGACACCAAAGCGTTTTTCAAAAATCACGCGCGGCACTTTGCCTTTGCGGAATCCTGGAAGTGTAATATTTTTCACTACCTTTTTAAATGCTGCATCCAAGCCTTCATTTACTTTTTCTGCATCCACTTCAACCGTAAGAACGCCCTCGTTTCCTTCGAGTTTTTCCCATTTGACTGACATAATATTCCCTCCAACCAAAAATCATTATAAATAAAAAAGCGGAAGATAATGAAACGGTTCCGGTTTTCATTATCTTGTTATCTTTCCCATATATGTAGTGAAACATACAAAAACATATACGCAATACAGCCATTATATTATAACATACAACAATAATGTTTCAATATGAAGTAAGCGATTAAAAGTAGGAAAAATTCTCTATTTCGCAAAGTTTGTCGCAAAGCGGGGCGATCTCTTCCCCTGAAACACCATATCGGGCAGCAATTTTCTCCATCGCTACAGGCACTCCTTGAAATTGGCAAGCAACAAAATGAAGCGCCGCCATCCATGCTTTGCTTGCGGCAGGCTCGGGAGAAAATGGATAAAGAACATACGTGTAACGAAGCCAAATCTCTGCCGCAACACCATACAACCCTGGATTTTCGCTTGCGAGGCAATGTTCCAGACGCTCTAGCAGCTCTGCCGCAAACGCGGTTTCCGCCTGTTCGTTTAACAGCGCCGGCGTCACTTCAATTCTTTTCCCAAATTTTTCAACTATCACGACATCATCAATCTTTTTTAACGTAAGCAAACGCAGCAGCATCGTTTTGACGATCGGGCTGTTTGTTTCATTGACTAAATATTGCTTTAATTGGGGAAGTACAGGAACAATATCTTCTTTCTCCAGCTGCCTGATTACATGCATATGTTCCGTTATATCGCTTGACTCGAGCAACCTCTGCACTTTCGCTTGTTCGGCAGGAGGCAACGGGCGTTTATTCATTTTTTGGACGAAACGAAACAGGTTTAGCAAGTTTTCCCGTAAGGAAGCAGGAAGAGGATGATGACGCAGCGCATCGTGGATGACCGTTTCTGCTTGTTCATACCGGTGCGTTTGCATTAAGATGGACAAATACATTTGCAATAAATCCATATTCCCTTCATTTTCCTGCAACAATACGCGCAAGCGGCGCTCCGCTTCATGGAAATTCCCGAGTTCATAATGGCAGACAGCTATGCTGAGCTGGACGGAAAAACGGCGCTCCCCAAGCTGCTCTGCCTCGCTGAAAAAATAAAGGGCTTCCTCGTACCGTTTCGCCTGCAATGCCTCCAGTCCTTCTTCCACAAGCCGTTCCTTTACGCGCGGAAACAAAATAACTTTTCCGTTTTTATCCTTGTTCATCTTCGCCCGCTCCAATAAAATTTTTGACACAAGTGTAACAAGTTTTTCGGCAAGATACAAGCAAAACATGCAAAAAGCTGTTCCAACGTTTTTTGTCGGAACAGCTTTCCACCGTTACGGCATCGGGCAGTGCTTTCTTTCGTATTCAGCGATATACGGCTCATAAACGAAAGTCAAATCGATTTCATCCCAGCCTTTTAATAGGAGCTGTTTGCGGTATGGATCAATAGCAAACGCCCGCACAAATCCGTGATCGTCATATACCTGCTGCTTTTCCAGCGAAATTGTTAGTTCGTAATCCGCCTTTTTGCTTTCCCGCAATAAATATTCCACATCTTCTTTCGCCAGTTGAATTGGCAGCAGCCCATTTTTTAAACAGTTGTTGTAAAAGATGTCAGCAAACGAAGGAGCAATAATCGCCTGAAATCCGTAATCTTGCAACGCCCATGGCGCGTGTTCGCGCGAGGAACCGCATCCAAAGTTTTCGTTGGCAACGAGAATCGTGGCTCCTCCGTTTTCCGGCCAGTTCAGCTCAAAAGCAGGATTCGGTTTTTCTCCGTCGATATAGCGCCAATCGTAAAAGAGAAACTTACCGAACCCGGTTCGTTCAATTCGTTTTAAAAACTGCTTCGGAATAATTTGGTCTGTATCAATGTTGGCGCGGTCAATGCCGGCTACTTTCCCTTTATGAATGGTAAATGGCTTCACACGTTTCCCCTCCTTAATGGACCGGTTCTTTCTTCAATTTGCGCACATCGACAAAATGTCCGTAAATCGCAGCAGCCGCCGCCATCGCCGGGCTGACTAAATGCGTTCTTGCTCCTTTTCCTTGCCGTCCCTCAAAGTTTCGGTTTGATGTGGAAGCGCAATGCTCCCCTTCCGGAATAATATCCGGATTCATTCCTAAACAGGCGCTGCAACCGGAGTCGCGCCATTCGAATCCCGCATCGATGAAAATTTGCGCTAATCCTTCTTCTTCTGCCTGTTTTTTCACTTGCTGCGATCCCGGAACGACGAGGGCGCGCACTCCTTTCGCCACTTTTTTCCCTTTGACGATTTTTGCCGCTTCACGCAAGTCGCTGATGCGCGAGTTCGTACAGGAACCGATAAAAACGTGCTGCACCGGAATTTCCGTAATCGGGGTTCCCGGCTTCAACCCCATATATTCCAACGCGCGGCGCACGGCTTTTTGTTCCGTTTCGCTTGCAAACTCTTCCGGATGTGGCACCGTTCCATCGACAGAGGTGCTCATCGACGGATTTGTTCCCCACGTGACCATTGGCGCAATTGTTGAGGCATCTATTTCAATCGTTTTATCGTATTCGGCCCCTTCATCGGTTGCCAAAGCGCGCCAGCGTTCCACCGCTTTTTCAAACTCTTCTCCCTTTGGAGTGTATTTGCGGCCCCGCAAATAGGCGAATGTCGTTTCATCCGGACTTACTAGACCGGCGCGCGCTCCCGCTTCAATCGACATGTTGCAAATCGTCATTCTTTCTTCCATCGACATATTGCGGATGACTTCACCGGTAAATTCGATGATATATCCGGTGCCGACGCCGACCCCATAACGCCCGATGATCGCTAAAATAACATCTTTTGCCGTAACCCCTTCACCTAATTTTCCATCGATGCGTATTTGCAGCGTTTTCGGCTTATGCTGCCAGAGCGTCTGCGTAGCAAGTACATGTTCGACTTCGCTCGTTCCAATTCCGAAAGCGAGCGCCCCAAACGCCCCGTGTGTGGATGTGTGGCTGTCTCCGCAAACAATCGTTTTCCCCGGCTGTGTCAAGCCAAGCTCGGGACCGATGACATGGACAATTCCTTGTTCTTCGCTGTATAAATCAGCAAGCGGAATCGAAAATTCGCGGCAGTTGCGTTCTAGTGCGGCAATTTGATTTCTCGCCACTTCATCGGCAATGACAAAGCGATTCACCGTTGGAACGTTATGATCCATGGTCGCAAAGGTCAAATCAGGGCGGCGCACTTTCCGCCCTTTTTGCCGTAATCCTTCAAACGCCTGCGGAGAGGTGACTTCGTGCACTAAATGCAAGTCGATATAAAGCAAATCCGGCTTTCCGTCTTCCCGATAAACGACATGGTTTTCCCAAATCTTATCAATAATCGTTCTCGGCTTCACTACTTTCACCTCGCATGTGTTATGCATATACAGCCATAATGTGGGAAATCGTTTGATGGTCTAAAATTACCGTTTTAATTTCATTCACCATTTCATCTGTGGAAACCACCCGTTGTCCTTTCTGCGCGATATCCGCCGTCCGCAATCCCGCTGCCAATACTTGTTGCACCGCTTTTTCCACCGCCTCTGCTTCTTTGGAAAGTCCGAAAGAAAGACGGAGCATCATCGCGGCTGATAAAATGGCCGCAATCGGATTCGCTTTATTTTGTCCGGCAATATCCGGCGCAGAACCATGAATCGGCTCATACAAACTCGGTCCTGAAGCCGATAAACTTGCCGACGGCAGCATGCCAAGCGAACCAGTCAGCATCGATGCCTCATCGCTTAAAATATCGCCAAACATGTTTTCTGTCACGACCACATCAAATTGCTGCGGAGAACGGATCAGCTGCATGGCTGCGTTGTCAACAAGCATATGTTCAAGCGTGACATCTGGAAACTCTTGTGCCACTTCTTCAGCAATCTCCCGCCACATTCTGCTCGATGACAGCACATTCGCTTTATCGACTGATGTCACTTTTTTCTTTCGCTTGCGCGCCAGCTCAAACGCTACTTTTACAATCCGTTTAATTTCTTCCTTTTTATATAGAAGCGTATCTACCGCTTTTTCTTCTCCGTTTTCGACCATTCGCCCGCTCGGCTTGCCGAAATACAGCCCTCCAGTTAATTCACGGACGATGACTAGGTCGACTCCTTGAATGACTTCCTGCTTTAATGGCGAAGAATCCGTTAAACTATCGTAAAATTTCACGGGCCGCAAATTGGCAAACAAATTCATCTCTTTGCGAATTTGCAATAATCCTCTTTCCGGACGCAGATGTGGAGGATGTTGATCCCATTTCGGACCGCCGACTGCCCCGAGCAATACCGCGTCGCTTTCCCGGCAAAGAGCAAGCGTTTCCTCTGGAAGCGGCGTACCTTTTTGATCAACGGCAGCCCCGCCAATCCATCCATATGCAAACTCAAAATGATGTCCAAAACGAGTTTCAATCGCCTTTAAAACTTCAACAGCTCCCCTTGTTACTTCTTTACCGATTCCATCTCCCGGCAATACGGCAATCCGATAATTTCCCATGCTGTTTCCCTCCCGTTTTATTGCATTGCGACTTTTTGGTTTTCCATACGCATCGTTTCAATCATAAATACACGGTTAACAGCGTTAATATAGGCTTTTGCGGATGCTTCGAGCACATCCTGCGCCGTGCCGCGCCCGCTCGTTTCGATGTCGTTCACCCGCACCTTCACAAACACTTGCGCCAGCGCATCGCGTCCGCCGCTAACCGATTCAATCCGATAGTCCAGCAACGTAACCGGCGTTTTAAAGCAGCGCTCTAACGTGTTATACAATGCTTCGACGCTGCCCGCTCCCGTAGCCGCTTCTTGAATCTCGTTTCCTTCTCCGTCTTTTAGCACAACCACTGCGGTCGGAATTTGGTTCGTGCCATATTGAACTTGAATCGAAGATAATTGATAAAAATCTTTAAAGTGGTCAAATTTTTCTTCGAAAATAAGCGCGACTAAATCATCATCGGTAATGTCCTTTTTCTTATCGGCAAGCTCTTTAAAGCGAACGAACAATTGATTGATTTCTTCATCGGACAAGGTATAACCGAGCTCTTCCACACGGTTGCGCAATGCGTGCCGTCCGGAATGCTTGCCAAGCACCATCGAGTTCGATTGAACCCCGACCAGCTCCGGCGAAATAATTTCGTACGTTGTTTTTTCTTTTAGCACGCCATCCTGATGAATTCCCGATTCGTGGGCAAACGCATTTTTGCCGACGACCGCTTTATTTGGCGGAATGATCATGCCAGTTAATTTGCTCACTAAATTGCTCGTCCGTTTAATTTCTTGCAGGTTCAGGCGTGTTTCCGCCTGGTAGTAATCTTTGCGGATGTAAAGCGCGACCGCAATTTCCTCGAGCGCCGCGTTTCCTGCCCGTTCACCGATTCCGTTGATCGTTCCTTCCACCTGCGTTGCCCCGTGCTCAATGGCGGCTAAAGAGTTGACGACCGCCATTCCCAAATCATCATGACAATGAGCGGAAAGAGATACTTTTTCAATATTCGGAACATTATTGCGTAAAAAAGTGAAAATATTTCCGTATTCTTTCGGAGTAATATACCCTACTGTATCTGGGATATTAATAACCGTCGCTCCTGCTTTGATCACTTCTGTAATAATCTTAGCCAAAAACGGAAGTTCGCTGCGGCAGGCGTCTTCCGCCGACCATTGCACAATCGGAAAATAACGTTTCGCATATTTGACCGACTCTACCGCCGTTTCAATGACTTGTTCCGGCGTCATCCGCAATTTATGAATCATATGAATCGGAGAGGTGGCGATGAAGAGATGGAGCCGCGGCTCCGCTCCGCCTTTTAAAGCCTCCCACGCCGTATCAATATCGCTCTGCACCAAGCGGGAAAGCCCGGTGACAGAGCATGTCTTGATCGTTTCCGCAATTTGTTTGACCGCTTGGAAATCCCCCTTTGAAGCGGCAGGAAAGCCCGCTTCAATGATGTCGACGCGAAGCCGCTCAAGCTGGCGGGCGATCTCCAGCTTTTCTTGCAAATTCAAATTCACTCCAGCCGACTGCTCACCGTCACGCAATGTCGTATCGAAAATATTAATTTTTCGCACTCGTGACCACCTCATCTTTCTGTTTTGCTTTGACAAACGGCATCATGCCGCGCAATTCACGGCCGACGATTTCAATGAGGTGTTCGTTTTCGCGACGGTTGATCGCATTGAACTCTGGACGGTTCGCTTGATTTTCCAAAATCCAGCCTTTGGCGAATTTGCCTGTTTGAATGTCATGAAGAACCTTTTTCATTTCCGCTTTCACTGCATCGTTGATAATGCGCGGCCCAGAAATGAAATCTCCCCATTGCGCCGTATCGGAAATCGAATGGCGCATCCACGCAAGGCCGCCTTCGTAAATCAAATCGACGATTAATTTCATTTCGTGCAGACATTCAAAGTAGGCTAATTCCGGCTGATACCCTGCTTCGACGAGCGTTTCAAATCCTGCTTTAATGAGCGATGTTAATCCTCCGCACAATACCGCTTGTTCGCCAAATAAATCCGTTTCTGTTTCTTCTTTAAACGTTGTTTCCAACACTCCCGCTCTTGTCGCGCCGATTGCTTTCGCGTAGGCAAGTGCTGTTTCTTTTGCTTCTCCTGATACATCTTGATGCACCGCAATTAATGCCGGCACTCCTGCTCCTTCTGTATAGGTGCGGCGCACTAAATGTCCCGGGCCTTTCGGCGCGACTAAAAAGACATCGACATATTCAGGAGGAACAATTTGGTTAAAGTGAATGTTAAATCCGTGCGCAAAGACCAGCGCATTTCCCGGCTGAAGCTCTGGCTCAATCTCTTCTTTGTATACACTTGGCTGCTTTTCATCCGGCAGCAACACCATCACGATATCAGCTCGTTTTGCTGCTTCGCGAACGCTACATACCGGAAAACCGTCTTTTTCCGCTTGTTCCCATGACTTCCCTTGGCGAAGGCCGACGATCACGTTCACTCCACTGTCGCGAAGATTTTGCGCATGCGCATGTCCTTGCGAACCATAGCCGATAATCGCCACCGTTTTTGATTGTAAGTATTTCTCATTTGCATCTCCGTTATAGTAAACTTTTGCCACTGTTCCTCTCTCCTTTTTTCATTGTTTTTTAGATAATGAAAGCAGTTTTATACGTAGCGGCTGTTTTTTGAGAGCCGCGTGTAAACGCTGTTGTGCCTGTTCTTGCCACTTCTTTAATTCCGTAAGGCCGCAATAACTCAATAAGAGCTTCTACTTTTTCGGATTCGCCTGTTACTTGAATAACAAGGCTATCTTTGCTTACATCGACAATCGAAGCGCGGAATGGTTCAATAAGCGTATAAATCTCTTGGCGAAGCGCAGGAGTTACGGATACTTTTACGAGCGCCAGCTCGCGCGCGACGATCGCTTGCTCGGTAATATCGTTGACTTTAAGCACATCAATTTGCTTGTTTAACTGCTTAATAATTTGTTCGGCCATCCGCTCGTCTTCGACATTGACGACAAAAGTCATGCGGGAAATTCCTTCGATTTCTGTATGGCCGACGGTAATGCTTTCAATGTTATAATGCCGCTTTGTAAATAACCCGGTAATGCGGTTGAGAACACCAGGACGGTTATTGACAGTCATTGTGATAATTCTCCGCACGCTTTCACCCCCACCATTTCATGCAATCCTTTTCCAGGCGCAACCATTGGATAGACGTTTTCATCCGCTTTAACATGGAAATCAAGTAAAACCGGACCGTCGATCGCAAATGCTTTCTTCAGTACCTCTATTGCTTCCGCCTCCGTTTTCGCCCGGAAGCCCGGCATATTGTATGCTTCTGCTAGTTTTACAAAATCCGGCTGATTCGGAATGAGAGAATGGGAATATCGTTTTTCGTAAAAAAGTTCTTGCCATTGGCGAACCATGCCGAGTGCTTGATTATTGATGATGACCACTTTAATTGGCAACTGCAGCTCTTGAATAACCGATAGCTCTTGGAATGTCATTTGAAAACCGCCATCACCCACAATGGAAACAACCGTAGCATTTCGGTCCGCCAGCTGTGCGCCAATCGCCGCCGGAAGGCCAAATCCCATCGTTCCGAGCCCGCCGGAAGTCACCCAGCGGTGTGGTTTATTAAACTTGTAGTATTGCGCCGCCCACATTTGATGCTGGCCAACGTCGGTAGTAATAATGGCTTCCCCGTTCGTTAATTCATAAATCATTTCCACTAGTTTTTGCGGTTTAATCGTTTGCGCATCTTCTTCGTAATAAAGCGGAAATCTCCGTTTCCATTCATTTAGCTGACGCAGCCATGCGCTTGTGTCCGCCGGCTTTCCTTGCTGATGAATTAATTCTTGCAAGGCTGCTTTTGCATCGCTGACAATCGGAATTTTTGTCGGCACGTTTTTCCCGATTTCTGCCGGATCAATATCAATGTGGGCCACCGTCGCCTTTGGCGCGAAATATTTTAAGTTTCCTGTTACGCGATCGTCGAATCTTGCTCCGATATTAATAAGCAAATCGCATTCATAAAGCGCCATGTTCGCTGTGTATGTGCCGTGCATGCCAGCCATGCCTAAAAACAATGGATGATCGGCTGGAAATCCGCCCAATCCTAGCAATGTATGAATAACCGGGATGTTTTGTTGTTCCGCATATTGCCGCAATTCATTGGAAGCATTGGCATGCAATACTCCTGCTCCTGCTAAAATAACTGGTCTTTTCGATTGGCTTACCGCTTCGACAAGACGACGGATTTGCAAGTGGTTCGGCTGGGTGGTCGGCTGATAGCCCGGCAAATGAACTTCTTGTTCGTAATCAAACTCTCCCTCTGCTGTCGTAATGTCTTTCGGAATATCGATGAGCACCGGGCCAGGTCTTCCTGTTGTAGCAATGTGGAACGCCTCTTTAATAATTTTTGGCAGCTCGCTAATATCGCGGACTTGATAATTATGTTTCGTGATTGGCATCGTAATCCCGACGACATCCGCTTCTTGGAACGCATCCGATCCAATGACGCTGGTTGCCACTTGGCCGGTAAATACGACAAGCGGCAGCGAATCCATCATTGCATCTGTTAAACCTGTCACAATGTTTGTTGCTCCCGGGCCTGATGTAGCGATGACCACCCCTGGCTTTCCGGAAATGCGTGCATATCCTTCGGCCGCATGAATCGCACCTTGTTCATGTCTCGTTAATACATGGAACACTCCCGATCGATATAACTGGTCATAAAGCGGAAGCACGGCGCCGCCCGGATATCCGAAAATCACTTCTACCTTTTCCGCCTTTAATGCTTCGATGAGCATCAGCGCTCCGCTCAGTTTCATTTTTTCTTTTGCCTTTTCCTCCACTTTCATCCTCGTCATGCTCGATCCTCCCCTGTCTTTTTCATCACATATGAAAAAAACCTTTTCGCCCACGATGGCCTACTTTGTTTCGGCCAAAGGGGCGAAAAGGTTTCCTTTCCGCGGTACCACCCTTCTTCGTGGTCATACCGACCACCTCAGGAGCAATTGGAAAGCGTCCAATTGCTCTTTTTAATAACGAGTGAAGCAAATGCTGCCCCACCCGTCCAACCCTACTAGTCGCATGACGTTCAGGCTGGCACTCAGAGGTGAGTTCATCAAGCGGCAACATCACCGGTTTCCAGCTCCCCCGGCTCTCTGTGGATGTTGTCCCCGCTGACTACTTATCCTCTTCAACGCTTTTTCTTATCCAATTATCATGGTTCATTACCCGACATTTACATTCGTCGGATATACTTTTACCCCTTCGGAAACGACACGGCGTCTAAATTCTTCTAGAAGCCGTTTTGTATGCGGCCCTGGAACCCCTTCACCGATGACACGTCCATCGACCTTCACCACGGCGATCACTTCTGCGGCCGTTCCGGTTAAAAAGACTTCATCGGCCACATAAACGTCATGGCGGGTAAACGGCTCTTCTTTTACAACATAGCCAAGGTCTTGGGCAATCTCGATAATCGCTTGGCGCGTAATTCCTTCAAGTGCCCCGACATATCCAGGCGGTGTATACACAACATTGTCTTTAATGATAAAAACGTTGTCTCCTGAGCCTTCGGCGACATAACCTTGATCGTTTAAAATTAACGCCTCGCTTACATTCGCAAGATGGGCTTCGATTTTGACAAGGACGTTATTCAAATAGTTCAGCGATTTTACTTTCGGACTGAGTACATCCGAGCGATTTCTTCGCGTTGCTACCGTCACCACTTCAATCCCTGTTTCATATAAATGTTTAGGGAACAATGCTAACGGTTCAGCAATAATCACTACTTGCGGCTTTTGGCAATTATACGGATCAAGCCCTAAATCGCCGACTCCACGCGAAACAACAAGGCGAATGTAGGCATCTTGATATTGGTTTTTTCGTATCGTTTCGACAACATAATGGATCATTTCTTCTTTCGTATAAGGAATGGTGAGTAAAATCGATTTAGCGGAATTGTATAGGCGATCTATATGCTCACGCAATCGAAATACGTTGCCGCTATAGACGCGAATACCCTCAAATACACCGTCGCCATACAAGAAGCCGTGATCATATACGGAAATTTTTGCGTTCTCTTTTGTTACAAATTCGCCGTTTAAAAAGATCCATTGTTCACTCAATTTTGTTCCCCTCTTCCTTGATAAGTGCGACGCTTCCATTCATCCAGCACCTTGATGATGATGGATCATTTGATTTATTTGAAAATTATAATAATCCGAAAATAAGAGGGAGTCAATAGCATTTTTTTGAATATTTTGATTCGTTAGACTATTTGTATGCGCTTACATATCGATGAAATCAATGGTTTTCCATCGTTAAAAAAATTTTTTGTCCGTATAAAAGTAAAAACCTCCTTTTCGGTTTACCGAAAAGGAGGTTTTTGTTCAGCGTCCCAGGAGAGATTCGAACTCCCGACCGACGGCTTAGAAGGCCGCTGCTCTATCCAGCTGAGCTACTGGGACATAGTATTATTACACTCCTATTTTTTAATTAGCTGCCTCTTCCTCTACTAGCTGACTCAGAGAAGCTGGATGCGTCGAGACAACTCGTAGTGAATTCATGGATGTAATGCTCGTCACTACTGGGACATAAATAAAAATTATTATTTGCCAAAGACATTATATATTATAAAAAAGTTTTTTAGTAAAGTCAAGATAGGGAGAGCGGGGGAATGCCCCGCTCACATGGTAAATGTTTTTGCAAGCGACGGTATTTCCTTTCCATCAAGGTCGTAAAATTGCACGGTTGCTTTTCCGTTTTCGATTTGCAATAGTGCGTATGTCTTTTCTTTCCGTCCTCTTGGCAATAAGATGCTGCCCGGATTGATAAACAAAATATCATCGATTTTTTCGGCTCCTGCGATATGGGAATGGCCGAAACATACGACGTTGGCCTTTGTCTCTTTGGCTCGATAGTACAAGTTCAACAATGACATTTTGACGTTATAAAGATGGCCGTGAGTGATGAAAAAGCGGATACCTTCCACCTCTTCGATTCGTTCGTTTGGAAATGCAGCGGTAAAGTCGCAATTTCCGCGCACGATGAAGAAATGGGCGATTTCTTTGTGATCAGGAGATAATTCCGAATCTCCGCAATGAATGAACACGTTTGCTTGATGCCGGTGGCGCTCCGCAATTTCCTCCAGTTCTTTTGTTAATCCATGGCTATCGCTGACAATTAATGCTTTCATCATTCCCTTACTCCTTGCCGTTTATGATTTCATCCCATTGTTTATCTAATTTTTCCAACGCCTTGGCCCTATGGCTGATTTGATTTTTCTCTTCCGCCGACAATTGCGCCATTGTTTTTCCCTTTTGCGGGATGTAAAAAATCGGATCATAGCCAAACCCGTTTTCTCCTTGCGGCTTTTCGGCAATGTATCCTTCACACGTTCCCTCGACGACCGCGGTGCGCCGTCCTGGGGCAGCAACGGCAAGCGCGCAATGGAAACGGGCGGTCCGCTTTGCGAAAGGAACTCCTTCTAACTCTGATAACACTTTGACGATGTTTTTTTGATCGTTCTTTTCTTCACCGGCGTAGCGGGCGGAATACACTCCCGGCCTTCCGCCTAACGCGTCAATCGACAGACCAGAATCGTCGGCAATGACCGTCGTGTTGAAATAGCGGGCCATCGCTTCCGCTTTTAGTATCGCATTTTCGGCAAACGTGTTTCCTGTTTCTTCTACATCAGGGCAATTGGGAAAGTCAAGAAGCGATTTTACTTCAACTCCTCTTTTTCCAAGAAGCGCTTGAAACTCTCGTGCTTTTCCAGCGTTTTTTGTCGCGATAATGACTTGTTTCATGATGCATTCCCACTTTCTTCGCTTCGTTTCATGTCAATTTGTGCGGCAAGCTCTCCTAACGTACTCCGCTGAATTTCAATCAGCTGCTGAATTCCAAATTGCGCCGTATCTAACAGCTCATTTAATTGCTCACGGGAAAATGTCGCTTCTTCTCCTGTCCCTTGAATTTCAACAAAGCGTCCCGCTCCTGTCATCACCACGTTCATGTCAACCTCGGCACGCGCGTCTTCGCTGTAGTTTAAATCAAGAATAATCCCGTGTTCCGGATCGATTCCGACAGATGTTGCCGCAAGGAAATCATGGACGGGAAGTTCATCTAGTTTCTTTTCCTCGACTAATTTGGCAAACGCCAATACCATTGCTACGTATGCTCCTGTAATCGATGCGGTCCGCGTTCCCCCATCTGCTTGAATGACGTCGCAGTCAATCCATACTGTTTTTTCACCTAACTTGTCCAATTGCACGACAGAACGAAGCGCTCTTCCGATCAAGCGCTGGATTTCCATCGTGCGCCCTGACACTTTTCCTTTGCTGGACTCCCTAACATTCCTCTGCTCCGTCGCCCTCGGCAGCATCGCATATTCCGCCGTAATCCATCCTTTGCCGCCGCCACGCATAAACGGCGGCACTTTATCATCGATGCTCGCCGTACAAATGACTTTCGTATCGCCAACGGTAATCAGTACAGATCCTTCTGCATGTTTAATGAAATGTTTTTCCATATGTACAGGGCGTAATTGCTTGTTGTCTCTGCCGTCAATCCTCATCAAAAAACCTCCTTTGCCATAAAAAGAAAGAGGTAGAACACCGTCTACCTCTTTTTTATATCATAATATTGTATGGATCTGCCAGCCACTCCATCTATATTCCATTGTATTTTCTGAAATAATATTAATCCTTTTACCATTTAGAATCTGCCCGTATTTACATTTTCTGGCCTTGTTACAGGCTTGGCTAACGGTTTGCCGTCTTCTCTCACTAGATTAGCTTTTCCATTTACCGTAATGGCGACACTTTCCACTCCTTTTTGCTCCGTTAGCGACAAAACAAGGCAGTTTAATACATCGTCAGCAATAACGTTTTTCTTATTGCTGCCGTAAATCGCTTCGTTAAAGTTTAATGTCACTTTTCCGTCTTCGTATTTTGGTTTTTCTAATAGTTTAGTATCTGGCTGAAAACTGCTGACAAGTCCGCTGCCGTAGTCCGGACCTTTAATTAACTCATTCACCGCAGCGGTAATATTGTCTTTTTCTTTATTGGATACGCGCCGTGTTACTGGAACGTAGTACGTTTCATTTCCTTGCTGTGTGACAAAATAGACGGTAACTGGGTGGGTGTTTGTAATATCATTGACGCCGTTAGCTTCGATATTAATTCCATCCGCACGGCTGACCCCGCCTTGGATAGGGGTTTTGTTGACTGGCATCACATCTT
This sequence comes from Parageobacillus sp. VR-IP, assembly GCF_013357975.1. Lineage (NCBI taxonomy): Bacteria > Bacillati > Bacillota > Bacilli > Caryophanales > Anoxybacillaceae > Parageobacillus > Parageobacillus sp. VR-IP. The sequence continues at coordinate 236,766 of NZ_JABVYQ010000004.1, read as the reverse complement.
GGTCATAACCGTTAATACGAATTTTGACTCTTTTTACATTATCAAACTGGGTCAGCGTCCACGTAATGGCTTGTAAAATTTTTTTCTCGTCTTCTGGTTTATAATGGGCAAATTCTGGAGAAAAATCGGCAATAAGCGTCCCATCCTTCTCCAACTTGGTCCCTAACACTGTTGTACCTGCCGGCAAGACAGCACGAAATCCATTTGGTAATATTTCAGAAACAGGACCGTCTTCGACTAAATATTCCAACACTTGCTTCGCTACTGCCTGTGTTTTTGGTAATTCTACCGTTTGCGGCACGACAAAACCATTTTTATCAATTAAGTAAAGTTCGCGTTTAACGGTTTCTGTTGCTTTTTCTTTCTCCTGTTTTCCCTCGTTCTCTTTCGTTACTTCCTGCAGCGATTGGCCATCTTTTAAGTAACTGACATCTTGCGGCGGATCAATTTCTTTTACGGCATCATCCTTTTGAAATAACCCACAGCCGCTAAGCAATAACAGCGATGTCACGACGGATGCGGCTAATTTCCATGATCTCCGATTGAACATGAAAGTTCCCTCCTACTCATAGTTTGTACTACTATGTATACGAGCCTTTTAGAAAAATAGAATAAAAAAATCCTTTAGCTTTGACGCTAAAGGATTTTTTATAATTCGATCGTTTGTACGTGTTCGACTGGTCTTCCAAACCATTTCGATGCAATTTTTTCGAACAGCTCCTTCGACCCGGTCGTGAAAAATAAATGTTCCACCTCACGCTGTCCTGTATAAAGCAGATGGCTGTGGTGCAAAATTGCACTCACTTCGCGTGCTGTTTCACCACCGGAGCAAATCAGTTTTACACGTTTTCCCATATATTCTTGAATAAGAGGACTTAACAAAGGGTAGTGAGTGCATCCTAAAATAAGGACATCAATATTGCTTGATTTAAATGGTTCAAGTGATTCAGCAACTATTTTTCTTGCTTCTTCTCCTTCGAAACTTCCACTCTCTACAAGCGGAACAAACTTCGGACATGCTAAGCTTTCAACATGAACTCGATGGTTAATGGACTTCAGCGCCTTTTCATACGCACCGCTTTTTACCGTACCAATCGTACCAATCACGCCAATATGCCCGTTTTTCGTCACTTTTAGCGCTGCACGCGCTCCGGGATGTACCACGCCTAATACCGGGATATCGAGCTGTTCCCGAATTTCGTCTAGTACGACAGCTGTTGCTGTATTACAAGCAATCACCAGCATTTTAATATTATACTGCAATAAATAATTCGTCATTTCCCATGTGAATTGACGAATCTCCTGTTCAGGACGCGGTCCGTATGGACAACGCGCTGTATCCCCAAGATAAATAATCTGTTCTTTTGGCAATTGCCGCATAATTTCTTTTGCAACTGTTAATCCGCCAACTCCTGAATCAATAACTCCGATTGGTCTTTCCAAGTGATCGCCTCATTCTTTCTTGATTTCTTGATGTAGTTTACGTAAGCATTTTTCTAAAAAAACAATTTCTTCACCAGAAAAATGTTGCAGTACTTGCGCCAAATCATGTTGGCGCTTTTGAATCACTTCTTCAATAATTCGTTCCCCTTTTTCAAGGAGATGGATGCGAACGACCCGTCGATCATGCATATCTTTTACTCTAGCAACAAGGCCGTTTCGTTCCATTCTGTCCACTAAATCAGTTGTTGTGCTACATGCCAAATACATTTTGTTCGATAATTCGCCGATCGTCAAGTCCCCTTCTTCCAACAGCCATTGTAACGCGACGAATTGCGGCGGCGTGATTGGATATTGTGTTAAAATTTCACGACCGCGCTGCTTTAAATTCGCAGCAATGTACCGAAGCAGCTTTTCCAACTCAGCGACGGTCTTTTCATCCATCGAAAACGGCATACGATCTCCCCTACAAAACTACATTTATTATTTTTAACGTTTTTTTTAAAAAATGCAAGAATGATGTCAGACAACCGAATCCCTTTACGTTGTTCGACATGATTCGATATATTTCATTTTACACCACTTTTTTCTATAATCAATATAAAAATTCATCTTATCCATTCATCAGCATATTATACGATAAACGACTTTTCGATCATGGACCAAAAAAGATAACAAACCGGCTACCTTAAAAATAAGGTAAGCCGGCATTGTTTATAGTTCAAGCTCCCCCATTCGAAGCAACTCGATAACAGCTTGCGAGCGCCCCTTTACTCCAAGCTTTTGCATTGCGTTCGAAATGTGGTTGCGAACCGTTTTTTCGCTAATAAACAATTCTTGCGCAATTTCCTTTGTCGTCTTATCCTGTACTAATAATTCAAATACCTCTTTCTCTCTTTTTGTCAGCAGCGGCTTTGGTTGAAATGATTTGTCCTTCAAGTGTTGTAACCCTCCTTGCTTCACTAGACCTGAACTACCGGATGGGTATTTACTCACCATATAGTATGTGAAAACGAGGGTTACGGTGACGGAATTTCGCTTATCTAATAGAAAAATAGGTGTTTTTTCTATACAAGCGACAAACGCCGTCTGGGACTGTTGAAGCATTTGTCTCATCCCATCACCCCATAGGACATTTTTCCCTGCGTAGTGTAATCGATTTGCTTCATCGCTTGTGTCTCCTAATAGAAAAAGGGTGTCTCAAAAGTAACTGCTTTTGGGACTCCTTTACTTTTGTTTGGCAAAAAAAAAATAAGAAAACCATTTCTCCCTTGGGACAATAGAGTCACCATAACTCACTGCCGCAAAAGAAAAGAAAGAGGCAGAAGCGATTTTTCTTGGCAAACATCCAATAACAACCAAAAAGAGAAAAAAGAAAAGGAGAGGCTGACTTCAAAAGGTCGATTCATCAACCTTTTGCGCCAGCCTCTCTCGTCATTACACTTCGTCGCTTCCAAAGAAGTCGCGGAACATTTGAATCGTCGCTTCGCGGTTTAGCGCGGCAATGGACGTCGTTAGCGGAATGCCTTTTGGACAAGATTGTACACAGTTTTGCGAATTACCACAGCCCTCAAGGCCGCCTTCCCCCATAATTGCGTGCAATCTCTCAGCTTTATGCATTGCCCCAGTTGGATGGGCATTGAACAAGCGAACTTGCGAAAGCGGCGCAGGACCAATAAAGTTGGATCTGCTGTTGACGTTTGGACATGCTTCCAAACATACGCCGCATGTCATACATTTCGACAGTTCGTATGCCCACTGCCGTTTCCGTTCCGGCATGCGTGGACCAGGACCTAAGTCGTATGTTCCGTCAATCGGAATCCATGCTTTTACTTTTTTCAGCGAGTCAAACATGCGGCTGCGGTCAACTTGCAAGTCCCGCACAACCGGAAATGTGCGCATTGGTTCCAAACGGATCGGCTGCTCTAATTGATCAATTAACGCCGTACATGCTTGCCGCGGTTTGCCGTTAATGATCATCGAACAAGCGCCGCATACTTCCTCAAGACAGTTCATTTCCCATACAACCGGGGTCGTTTTTTGGCCTTTCGCGTTCACTGGATTACGGCGAATTTCCATCAGCGCAGAAATGACGTTCATATTCGGACGATATGGAATTTCAAATTCTTCTTCGTATGGCGCAGAATCAGGACGGTCTTGACGTGTTACAATGAGTCGAATCGTTTTTTTCTCGCTCATGGCTTATTTCACTTCCTCTTTCTTTTTCGTGTAGTCGCGTTTGCGTGGCTTAATCAGCGATACATCGACATCTTCATAATGGAACGCCGGGCCATCCGGAGTGTAGCGAGCCATCGTTGTTTTGAGCCATTCTTCGTCATTTCGCTCTGGAAACTCTGGTTTATAGTGCGCACCGCGGCTTTCATTGCGGTTGTATGCGCCCAATGTAATCACGCGGGCAAGTTGAAGCATATTGTACAGCTGACGGATAAATGGCGCTCCTTGGTTGCTCCATTTGGATGTATCGGTTACGCTGATGTTTTTATAGCGCTCGAGCAATTCTTGAATTTTTTCATCTGTTTTTAGCAGCTTGTCATTGTAACGGACGATCGTCACGTTTGCTGTCATCCATTCGCCAAGCTCTTTATGCAATACGTATGCGTTCTCTGTTCCATCCATCGATAAAATGTTGTTCCAGCGTTCTTCTTCTTGTTTAACATAGCGATCGTACAACGATGACGGCATTGCGTCTGCCGATTTTTCTAAACCGCGAATGTAGCGGACTGCGTTTGGACCAGCGACCATACCGCCGTAAATCGCCGACAACAAAGAGTTAGCCCCAAGACGGTTCGCGCCGTGAATCGAATAGTCGCACTCACCGGCGGCAAACAATCCTTTAATGTTTGTCATTTGATCATAATCGACCCATAAACCGCCCATCGAATAGTGTACAGCCGGGAATACTTTCATCGGCACTTTGCGAGGGTCTTCCCCCATAAATTTCTCATAAATTTCGATAATTCCGCCAAGTTTTACATCAAGCTCTTTCGGATCTTTATGGGAAAGATCGAGATATACCATGTTTTCGCCGTTGATGCCAAGCTTCAAATCGACGCAGACGTGGAAAATTTCCCGTGCTGCAATATCACGAGGAACAAGGTTTCCGTAAGCCGGATATTTTTCTTCAAGGAAGTACCATGGTTTCCCGTCTTTATATGTCCAGACTCTTCCGCCCTCCCCGCGGGCAGATTCACTCATTAACCGCAATTTATCGTCTCCAGGGATCGCCGTCGGGTGAATTTGGATAAACTCCCCGTTTGCATAATAAGCACCTTGCTGATAGACGATCGATGCAGCCGAACCGGTATTGATGATGGAGTTCGTCGATTTGCCGAAAATGACCCCTGGTCCGCCTGTTGCCATAATAACTGCGTCCGCAGGAAACGCTTTGATTTCCATTGACTTTAAGTCTTGTGCGACAATGCCGCGGCAAATTTGTTCATCGTCTAAGACAATACCCAAAAATTCCCATCCTTCATATTTCGTTACAAGCCCGGCTACTTCATGGCGACGCACTTGTTCATCAAGGGCATACAAAATTTGTTGGCCTGTCGTTGCTCCTGCGTAGGCAGTACGGTGGTGCTGTGTGCCGCCGAAGCGACGGAAATCAAGCAACCCTTCAGGAGTACGGTTGAACATGACTCCCATGCGATCAAGCATATAAATGATGCTCGGCGCTGCCTCACACATCGCTTTGACCGGAGGCTGGTTCGCTAAAAAGTCGCCGCCATATATAGTATCGTCAAAATGTTCCCACGGAGAATCGCCTTCCCCTTTTGTATTTACCGCACCGTTAATCCCGCCTTGCGCACAGACAGAGTGAGACCGCTTTACAGGCACGAGCGAAAACAATTCTACAGGTACCCCTGCTTCCGCGATTTTAATGGTTGCCATTAGACCAGCTAAACCGCCGCCAACTACTATGATTTTTCCTTTTTTCATTGCTACTCACTCCCTAAAAGATTGCTAGTTGTCGAATCAGGCAAATGCTAAAATGGCACGAATGCCGACAATGGAAAGCGCGACAAAAATAATCATCGTTAAATAAGTGAAAACTTGTTGTGAACGAGGAGACACTGTTAAACCCCAGCTTACACAGAAAGACCATAAACCGTTGGCAAAGTGAAACACCGTTGACAAAATTCCGACAATATAAAAACCAAGCATAATCGGATTGTCCACGATATTGGCCATCATTTCATAGTTTACTTCCGCTCCAAACGCGGCTTGAACACGAGTTTCATACACATGCCATGTCACAAAAATTAACGTGATAACTCCCGTAATCCGCTGCAGCATAAACATCCAGTTACGGAAATATCCGTAATTCCCGACATTAAATTTCGCCGTAAAAGCGATATAAAGACCATAAATGGCATGGAACAGCAGTGGAAGAAAAATGACGAATATTTCTAAAAAATAACGAAACGGTAGATTCTCCATAAAAGAAGCCGCCCGGTTAAACGCCTCAGGGCCTCTTGTCGCAAAATGGTTTACGACTAAATGTTGTACTAAAAAGATCCCTACTGGAATGACTCCTAACAGTGAATGGAGCCGACGGTAATAAAATTCGCGATTTCCTGCCATATGTAAACCCCCTTTAATAAATAAACAGTGAAAAAATCATGTGCTCCCCATCCACAATGAGTGAAATGTAACGGCTTCCATTTCCAATAATCATTGTGTCACATTCATTGTACCCCCACATTGTACAAGCGTCAAGAAAACAAAGTCATAAAATGTTCAAACATTTGTATACGAAAACGATAGAGAAAAATAGAAAGAAAGATAATGCACGTCCCCCACTATTTCGCTATAATGATGAATGGATAGAAAGAGGGGAATCATGTGAAACTGCCAACACTAGAAGAACAATACAAGTCATTAGGAGACATCTCTATTTCCGCATTCGGCGCGGAACTTCTCCGGCAAATTGTCCTTCCGGAATTGCTGGGAAAAGAAACGGCCAACATTTTGTACTGGGCTGGAAAAAGTTTAGCGCGCCGCTACCCGCTCGAAACAGTATCCGATATCATTACTTTTTTTGAAAAAGCTGGCTGGGGGACACTGTCCATTGTTGAAGAGCACAAAGACGAACTTCACGTGGAACTGTCCGGCGACATTATTGTTGCGCGGTTTACCCTTCATGAGCATTGCACCTTCCAGCTCGAAGCGGGATTTCTCGCCCAGCAAATCGAACAACAAAAGCGCCTCGTCACCGAAGCATTTGAACAACAAAAAAGGCGGGAAAATAAAGCACTCATTATCATTAAATGGGACCGCAAACAGAAGATAGAATAATAGAAAGAAGCCTGTCCGGTGCAGGCTTCTTTCGTTTTATGCGCGCACTGCCGCCGCTTCTTCGGCAAGTCCAAACGCTTCATGGAGCGCTTCGACTGCTCGAACCATGCTTTTCTCATCAATGACAGTAGAAATTTTAATTTCTGACGTGCTGACCATTTTGATTTCAATGTTCTCGCCTGCCAGCACTTCAAACATGCGCGCCGCCACCCCCGGGTTTGAAATCATGCCAGAGCCAACGATCGACACTTTCGCCAAGCCGCTCTCATATTGCACGTTTGCCTCTTCAAGCGATTGCAATACTTGAAGCGTTTCCGGCAAATCCTCCGTACGGATCGAAAAAGAAACAGACGTAGTGTCCGCATTCCCCGCGCTTTGAATAATAATGTCCACATTAATGCCGCGCTGTGCGAGCGCCGTAAAAATAGTCGGCAATGCATATAAACTGTTTTTGATTCCAGACACTGTCACTCTCGTTACTTGATCTTCAAAAGCGATGCCGCGTACGATTAAATGCTGTTCCATCGAAACTTCCCCCCTCACGATTGTGCCGTTTTCTTTTTCCATGCTTGAGCGCACCTCAAGCAGCACTTCATAGTTTTTCGCAAATTCCACTGCGCGCGGGTGCAGCACCCCCGCTCCTAAATTGGCTAGCTCAAGCATTTCATCATAGGAAATCTCTTTTATTTTTCTTGCTGTCTTTACATAGCGCGGGTCGGTCGTAAACACGCCGGTTACATCCGTATAAATATCGCACTTATCTGCTTTTAACGTTGCCGCCAGCGCCACCGCTGTCGTATCGGAACCGCCGCGGCCGAGCGTGGTGATCTCCCCTGTTTCCGTCACGCCTTGAAACCCGGCAACGATCACAATTGCCCCTTCATCAAGATAACGGCGGATTCTCGTTGTATCCATGTTCATAATGCGGGCATTGCCGTGCATTTCTTCCGTTGTGATCCCCGCCTGCCATCCCGTTAAGGAAATGGCTTTATATCCCTTTTCCTGCAATGCCATGGCGAGCAGGGCTATGCTTACTTGTTCCCCTGTCGAAAGGAGCATATCCATTTCCCGCTTGCTTGGCTGTAAGGAAATTTGTTTTGCCAAATCAACAAGTTCATCCGTTGTCTTGCCCATTGCGGAAACAACAACGACAACTTGATTCCCCTTGTCTACCTCCTCTATCACCCGAGTGGCCACGTGTCGAATTCTTTCGATCGAACCGACGGATGTTCCGCCAAATTTTTGTACAATAATTCCCATTTCACCTCACCCTTTTGCCTGTTTATAAAATAAAAAAAGCAATGAGAGAAATCTCATTGCTGTGCATCACGAAAACGGAAACAAGCGAATTCGCCTCGCACAGTGAGATAGCTCTCCAAGATGAATAACATCTTGACAGTCCTACATTTCTTAAACGCAGGACCAGCGGAAAAAGCAATGAGACTTTTCCCACTTCGGCGACGCTCCCCTTTCCACACTCATCATCGGAACTCATTTTCCTCCGAATGTGTACTCTTGAAGTTCGCACCTCTATCTTCACTTCAGCGATCGGAAGTGCATGAATATGCAATTTAGAGCAATAATATCAAATTTTTATGCTATTGACAATACTACTCTCGTAATTTCTTATAAATTTTTTCAGCCACCGTGCGCGGAATGTTCGCTTGCTGCAGCTCTTCGATCGTTGCTTCTTTCATGTTTTTCAATGAACCGAAATGCTTGAATAGCGCTTTTTTTCTTTTTTCGCCAACGCCAGGAATATCGTCTAACACGGAGCGAAACATCGTTTTTTCCCGCGTCTGCCGATGGAATGTAACCGCAAACCGGTGCACCTCGTCTTGAATGCGCTGCAGCAAATAAAACTCTTGGCTGTTTCTCTCAAGCGGCACGATTTTCGGCGGATCCCCCATGATTAACTCCGATGTGCGATGCTTCTCATCCTTGGCGAGGCCGGCAAGCGGAATATCCAGACCTAATTCATTTTCCAGCACATCGCGTACCGCTGCCAAATGTCCTTTCCCACCGTCAATAATAATCAAATCGGGAAGCGGAAGCTTTTCTTTTAGCACGCGCGTATAGCGCCTCCGCACCACTTCACGCATCGATTCATAGTCATCGGGTCCTTCGACCGTTTTCACTTTATATTTGCGGTATTCTTTTTTCTCCGGCTTTCCATCAATGAATACGACCATCGCCGATACCGGGTCGGCTCCATAAATATTGGAATTGTCAAACGCTTCAATACGGTGGGGAACAGGTATTTCTAATATTTTTCCTAGGTTTTCCACCGCCTTGATTGTCCGCTCTTCGTCCCGCTCGATTAGATAAAACTTTTCCTTCAAGGCAATTGCCGCATTTTTGCTGGCCAGCTCGACCAATTCTTTTTTCTTTCCCTTTTTTGGCTGCACAATCGTGACTTCTAGCAGCTGACCGGCAAGCTCTCCATCGACTTCGGCAGGCAAAATCACCTCTTTTGGCTTTAAATGATTGGCCTTTGTATAAAACTGTCCTAAAAAAGTCAGCAGCTCTTCGTCCGGATCTTGATACATTGGGAAAATCGATACATCGCGCTCGATCAGCTTCCCTTGGCGAATGAAAAAGACTTGCACGCACATCCAGCCTTTGTCATACGCATAGCCGAACACATCGCGGTCGATAAAGTCATTCAAGGTCATCTTCTGCTTTTCCATTGTCGCTTCAATATGGGCAATTTGGTCGCGGTATTCTTTCGCCCGCTCAAATTCGAGCGCTTCCGCTGCTTTCATCATCTTCTCTGCCAATTCTTTTTTCACTTCCTGATATCCGCCGTTGAGGAAACGAACGATTTGCTCAACCATCTCTTTATTTTGTTGTTCAGACACCGGATATACACATGGGGCAAGACATTGCCCCATATGGTAATATAAACAAACACGGTTCGGCATGGTCGAGCATTTGCGCAGCGGATAGAGGCGGTCTAACAGCTTTTTCGTCTCATTGGCCGCCTGCACGTTCGGATATGGTCCGAAGTATTTGCCGCCGTCTTTTTTCACTTTTCTCGTAATGAGCAAGCGCGGATGTTTTTCCGCCGTAATTTTAATAAACGGATAGCTTTTGTCATCTTTCAGCATGACGTTATATTTCGGATCATACTTTTTAATTAAATTCATCTCTAAAATAAGCGCCTCTGCGTTGGACGAAGTGACGATATATTCAAAATCGGCAATCTCATTGACAAGCCGCTGCGTTTTTCCATCATGCGTGCCGGTAAAATACGAGCGCACGCGGTTTTTCAGCACTTTTGCTTTACCGACGTATATGACCGTACCGTTTTTATCTTTCATCAAATAACATCCCGGCTGCTCCGGGAGTATGGCTAATTTTTCTTTTAAGTGATCATGCATCATAATCACTCCATCAAATTAATTCATCCATTCATACAACGTAATGTTTCCGTACACCGGATCTGCCAATGTGCTGGAACGATATATTTTCACTTTCCGCACATGGCGGGAAAGGGAAATCCCCTGTGCTTGAAAGCCCTTGACCACATGATCGGTCATATAAATTTTAACATGTCTATAGTTCTCCTTGTCTTGTAAAAAAAATGAAAAGTGCAATACGTCTTTGTGTGGAAAATCGACATCAAGATACTGCAATACTCGCGTTTCCTCCCATGTATATAGGACGAAATTTTCTCTGCTGTCGCGTAAATCATACGCCAACTGATAGGTTGCTGGCAACTGCAATGCTTGTTCGCGCAGATGCCATGTCCCCGTTACGAATTGCACGGCTAACACAGCCAGCGCTATGCTCCATCGATACATAGACAGATGATGGCGGACATAGCAGGTCCATCCGTACAACAAAACAAGATGAACAAGCGGGAGAATGTGACGCGGTTTCTCAATATTTTGCGCAAATAACGCCCAAAGAAAATAAACAAATCCAGAAACGAGAAGCCAGCGCGGAAACAAGAACTTCCTTGACCGCCATATCGCTGTCCATACAACCATATACAAAAAAAGCAGGATAACGTTTTGGCTTGCTATCCCTGTCCATAAAATATTATAAAAGAAAAAATGAATCACTCGTTCCCATAACGGCTGCCCGTCATTTGCCGCTGTTCCTCCCCATTCCTCAAAATGGCCGCTTGTAAATGAAAGAGCCAGTTTGAAAAAGGATTGGAAACTTCCTTCTGTCGCCGCAACCGCTGTGATCCAAATAAATTGGAAAAAGGCAGCTGCTGTCAAAAAGCAAACGATTCGGCGGACACTGCGATGTTTTTTCCAATCTTCGTACCATAAAAACAAGATTGCCACCGCAAATGGAGCATACGACAAGCGGATTCCCATTAATAGGCTAAAAAAAGCAAGCGGAAGAAGCTGCCGCTGCCATTTATCGCGCTCTCTTGCCCACTCAACGGACCACCAGTACCACCATAGCGCTGCTAATGCCGCACCGTCCGACATCGGTTGTGCAGCAATAACCATAACATAGCTGGCCGACTGAATGAGAGCACTAATGAACAACGCGGCCGCGGTCGAGAGATATTTTTTTACAAGCAGAACGATTGGAACGGTTGCGGAAAACATGGCAACGACATTAAAGATAGATAGCGCTTTCGCCGGATTGTCAACGAATGCATGAACGAACATGCCGCCAAGAATAAAATACGGGTATCCCGGAAAATGCGGCTGCATCGCCAATAAATCATAACGGTCTAACGCCAAGGCAAAATCGACCTGATCCCATGTCGCCGCATAAGGGCTCGCATAATATATTTCTAGCAAGAACAAACTTGCTAATATAACGAAACTAACATATGACAAAAATCGATTATTTCCTAGAAAATGTTTCATCGCCTTTCCTACCTTTAACCATTTATAAAATGAGAAAAAGCACAAGACATCATGTCTTGCACTTTTTACATCACCTTTTTCTTTTTTGGTTCAAGCGCTTGAACGACTGTTTTTGTTTGCTCCGCATTTTTCTCTGCATTTTTCTTTGTATTACGGTTCGCAACTAATAAATAAATCACGACAAAATATCCAATATAAGCGATTACTTCTTCCAGCGACGGCATGGACGAATAGCCGAAGAGCGCTTTTAAAAACACGCCGACCTCTCCTGAAAAGACAGGCGCGACGCCGTGATCGCGGAGATAATGTTCATAATCAATCGGATGTTCCGGAAGCAGCCATGTTAAATCATAAACGTGAGGCATTACGCTGCCGATGATATTTAAATCCTGAAGCATGGAAATGCCTTGGACAAGCAGGCCCGCAGCAATCAAAACGATGAACGCTCCGGTTACTTTAAAGAACGTCTTTAGCGGGATGCGCATCGTTCCTTTGAAGAAAAGGTAGCTGACAACCGCCGCAACCGCAATTCCTGTCGTCGCTCCCCATCCTTGCATCGCCGCACCAATGTTGCCATGGGTAATCGCGGCAAAGAAAAAGACCGTTTCGACACCTTCGCGGAGAACGACTAAAAACGAATGGATGACCATTCCAATAACATTGCCTGCCGTAATAAATTGGTCCATCTTTCCTTCAACGCTTTTTTTCATATCGCGGCTATGCTCGGCCATCCAAAAGACCATTTGTGTCAGCAAAATCGCCGAAACAAACATAATGCCGATCTTTAAGTACGTTTCGCTTCCCATCGCGGCAAATCCAGTAAACACGACTTGGAAAAGAATTGCGACCCCAACGCTCGCTAAAATCGCCAATCCTGCCCCAAGCCAAACGTACTTTGTATATTCTTGATGGCCGACTCGCTTTAAATAAGACGTAATAATTCCGACAATCAGCAACGCCTCGAGTGCTTCACGGAACGTAATTAACAGCGCTTGAACTTCCATCGCATGTGTCCCCCTTTGTTTCTATCCGTCATGTCCGCTTGCGACGCCATGAATACACGGCAACCCCGGCAATCACAACAATAAGAATCGCAATCGGAATCCAGTTTTTTAATTTGGATAAGTCCGTCCATTCTTTTTTCTGCACTTCTTGTGGCTTTTCCGTTGCACTTTCCGAAAAATGTCCCACTTTCAAACTTTTCAATCCAAATTGCTTTTGCAACGACGTTAAAATCGTTTCCTTGCTTTTCTTAAATTGCTCAATATCCGCTTTCTTCTCGCCGACACCAAACAATCCTGGGTTTCCTAATGACTGCAGCGCTTTATTGAATTCATCTCTTAACCGTTTATCAAGGGCTGCATCTTTGCCTTGCACCATCGGGGAAAGCGTTTCGTATGTAGCAAATGCCTTTGCTAATAGCCGTTTGCTCGTATCATACTGCTCAAAATTTTTCTCGATATTTTCCAACCGGCGTGCGATATTTAAAACAAGAATTTTTTCCATAGTTTCCAAAACTGCTTCTTTATCCTTTTTGTCGAGCGCCGATAACACTGCTTGCGAAGGCTCCGTTCCCATATGCATATCGATTTCTTCTTTTACCGTTTCGAAAATTTTGCGCGCCTCCGTAAAGTTTGGCGGCTGCTCGTTTAACTTTTCAGCCATTTGTTTATAAACTTCCGCCACTTTTTCTTCATTTGGGTCGCCATAGGAGTACGCAAAAGCAGAAATCGGAATACTATTGAGAATGAATATCATCGCTAGAGAAAAAAATAAAAAAAATCGCCTCATTATCGATCTCCTCCTACATCACCAATGATAATGATTATCATCTTCTATGTCAATATATTAATGAAAAAAATTCCCTTTCCTGTTCGCGAAAAAGAAAGGGCTACGAACATTGTTTGTCCGCTATGCTTGGGAGGCGATGGGCGTCTTCATCAATCGCTACTTTTTTCACCGGCCGCCGCATCTCCCTCCAAATTGCTGGAAGAACAGCCGTGACATACGCGCGAAATTTAATAAATGACTGTCCCGTTGTCCGCACTTGATAGCGAATCGGTACTTCTTTGATGCGAAACCCTTTGCGAACTAAATTTAAAGTAAGTACTTGGGCGTAGTTATAATCATGGATGATCTCCGCATGTTCCATCGCTTGCCGCGAAAAAGCCCGCATCCCCGATTGCCCGTCGTAAATCCATGTTCGCAGAAGAAGCGATTGCAGAAACGTAAAGAAGTAATTGCCCAGACGGCGATGCCATTTCATCCCGCGAATCGTGCCAAGAAAGCGCGAGCCCATCGTATAGTCCGCTTCTCCCGCAAAAATCGGAGCGAGCAATTCCGGGATTTGTTCCGCTGGATATTCATTGTCCGCATCAATCATCACGCCGATATCCGCACCGAGGCGGAGAGATTCCTGCAGCCCTTGGCGTACAGCGGCACCAAGACCGCGGTTTTCCGGCATTTGATAAATGTAATCAGCTCCTGCTTCTCTTGCAGCTGCTACGGTGTTATCAGTCGAACCGTCATCAATGACTAATACTTTCACATCCACATAAGGATGGAAAGAACGCGGAATTCTGCGAATGACCTCGCCAATCGATTGCTCTTCGTTATACGCTGGTAAGAAAACGATCACTTTTTGCTTCTTCATCTCCTGCTTCCCTCTTTCGAATCGCTTCCGTTAACACGGGCCCGCGGCTATGGCTCGGGTACGGTGCGCCCAACAAATAAGCAATCGTCGGTGCCACGGATACGAGACTTTTCTTTTCATCGATCCGTTTGCCTCGCTCAATCGCCGGTCCGTACAAGAAAAACGGCACAAACCGCTCTCCTTCATCCAAATGCCCGTGTCCGCCGATGCCGTCTGCTTGTCCGTGATCGGCGCAAATGATTAACGTTGCATTTTTTAATTTTCCTTTCTGTTCAAGCCACTCGACGTACTCCTTGATAAGCGCGTCCGCTTCTTCTATTTTTTGAAGATATTCCTCGTATAATACGCCGCGGCTGTGCCCCGTTTGGTCCGTGGCAATTAATTGAACAATGAGCAAATCAGGATCTTGCTCTTCCATAATGCGTTTGGCGCGTTCGATGATATTACGGTCAGCTACGTCATTATGCATGACCGCCGTTACCGTTTCGACATCATCTCCAAACGAATCGACGAGATGGGCAATGCCAAGCAGCCGCCCCGTTTTTCCTATTTTTCTTAGTGAGTCAAAAATGCTTTCTACCTTGATGCCAAGCTTCCATACCATATTAGAGCGTATGCCGTGTTCAAACGGATATGTTCCGGTGAACATCGAGGTAAAACAAACGACAGTACGTGCCGGATAAACTGTTTCCATTTGCGTAAATTCCGTCCCCTGCTGGCGCAGCCGTTTTAAAAATGGAGCATTGGCTTGTTCAAACCGATCTTTCCGCATGCCGTCGATGACAATCACAATGACTTTCTCATTGATTGGCTCTTTTGGAACGCTGGCATTATTGGTGTATGTCGGAATGATTTTTGGCTTCCAATCAAATAACTGGCTGTGCAAAATGAAAGAAAATAAAAAGACACCTGCATAATAGAGTGCAAAGCCCGCAAGAGAAAGATCGCCTGCTTCTCGCTCCAGCTGTACGTACGCATACTGCCAAATCGACAAAAGCAACAAAAATTTCGGCAACTGTTCTTGCGCGTTTCCGCTTGTCGAATCGCTATTTTTCAGCACTAGTTTCCAAAAACGGGTAAAATTCCACCATGATGTACCAATGCGCAAATGATAGTAAAGCGTACCCCAAAAAAAGACGGTAAAGAAAAAATATAGCCCCAGTGCTAAACTTAGCAGCTTAATGTCGGCAAACTGCCAAACGATTAAAAACACAACGTATGGAATCCATAAATAATTTCGCAAAAATAGCGGATAGTCGTACATATAATAGATAACAAAAAGCGGAAGCGCTGCTAGAAAACCAAAGAACCAGTGTTTCATATGCTCGATGGTGCCGAAACTGGCAAGATGGTAGATCGCCATCGTCCCGATAACGAAAATCGGCGTAAACGGTTTTCCCTCGTTCAGCAAATTCCAACATCGCGCCGCTACTTTCTCAAATGTTGAAGCTTCTTTCATTGTCTCTCCCTTCCTTTTTTCCAAGCCGACCCAACGAACGAAATATCTGTTGGAGACATAAACAGCATGGCAATGCCAACTAAATAAGAAAAAACAAATTTGAACGCATGGGCCATCATCGCTGCCATATACGCGCTGTTCCAGTCCGGGACGATTCTCGTAACCGCAAACGCCATTATCGCTTCATACGTCCCCAGCCCGCCTGGAGTGATTTGAAACACTTGACCGGATACAGTGATGCTGTTGACCCATACGGATTCCCAAAGGGACAAGGGCAACCTAAGCATGTGGGTCATCTCATAAACGACAACCGCCTCACACAACCAGCTGAGCGCAATCATGCCCACCATATAAACGCCGCGTTTTCCTCTTAATGCACTTTTTATCATGCGATGGTGTTTACGAATCCATTCTGCATCCGATTTGCGTGACAGCAAAACAGCAATTGCAGCTGCGCCGATTATTCCTATAACACCAATAACCGTTGCATTGATTGCAGGAAATCGATTGGCGTATGCATACATTCCCCATGCCGACAAAAGACACAAAACCAGCATGTCCAAAAGCCGCATCACCGCCACCGAGTGAACCGCTTCATCGACAGACACGTCCTTCTGCTTTGCTAAAACAGCAACACGGGCAATATCGCCTGCTTTTAACGGAAAAATATGATTAATAAGCAAACTTAAAAAAATGCCTTTGGCGTATACAATCAAAGAAATTGGTTTTCCCACGTATGACTTCCATGCCAGCGCCCTTAGCCAAAAGGAAGCGGCGTATATGATCAACATCCATGCTAGCGTGTCCGGTCTTCGAAAAAGCAGGTGAAGTTGCTCAAGAAGCACCTCTCCATCGAAATAGTAGTATGTCAGCCATAGGAACACAAGGACAAGCCCGGCACCGACTAGCCGTACCGCTGCCATTGCGTGTTTACGTTTCATACGCCCTTGCCCACGCGACTGTTCGCGCCAGCCCGTCCTCGAACGTTACGCTCGGTTTGTATCCGAACGCCCGCTGTGCTTTCGTAATGTCCGCCCATGTCGCTTTTACATCTCCCTTTCGCTCCGGTGCATATCTCATCTTCATCGTTGGAAAATGCGTTTTCAGTTCTTGCAGCAATCGCTCCATCGCGATCGGCCGCCCTGATCCTAAATTAAACACATCATTTCCGCCGCGGCGGCCGAGCGCCGCTACCATTCCGCTGACGACATCATCCACAAACGTATAGTCTCTTGCTGTGTTCGTGCCGTACACGACAATCTCTTCACCACGTAACAAATGACGGATAAACTTGCTGATTGCCATATCCGGTCGGCCCCACGGACCGTATACAGTAAAATAGCGAAAAATCGTCACCTGATAGCCGAATAGATGGGCATACGCATAGCAAAACGACTCCGCTCCGTATTTTGCGGCGGCATATGGCGAAACGACTTTTCCCGTCGCCATCTCTTCTTTCAGCGGCACATTCCCCTGGTTGCCGTAGACAGACGAGGAAGATGCGAATAACACATGCCCGGCCCCGGCTTCCCCCGCTGCCTTTAGTACATTAATCGTCGCTTTGATATCATAATCGACATAATCAAGCGGCTTAAGAAGTGAATTTGGAACACCGGGCAGCGCCGCTAAATGATACACACAGTCCGGCTGATAGCGGCGAAACAATTCTTCCGTTTTTTCTTTATCTAGCAAGTCAATGCGATAAACAGGAAGATTTCCTCCCGTCAACGCGCGAAATTGCCGATGCTTTCGTTCCGCCGGGTAGTAAGGATGAAAATTATCAATAACCATCACATCATGCCCAAGCGAGAGCAATTTGGCAACAAGATGGCTTCCGATAAACCCAGCTCCCCCTGTAATGAGAATTTTCAATGGATTCACCTCAAAATTAATGATTTATTCCTATTAGCATATTATCATAAGAAAATCGAAAAGCAGCAGCGCCAAAATTTGATTTCCTTCATAAGAAGGCAAAAAACCTTGCTAAAGAACAAGGTTTTTTTGCTTTATCGTTATTTTGCCTTTTCCATAGCAGTGTTTAATGTTGCTTCTAGTTGGGAAAGAAGTTTTTCCCCCTCCGCTTTATTTTTCGCTTTTGCTGCCTCAAGATAGCGCTGCGCCTGATCATTCAATGACGCATAAGCTTGATCACCTAACAACGCTTTTAAGTCGCTTTCCATCATATTAATAAATAAAGCGCCTTCCAAAGCGGTAATTACCGATTTATCTTGTCCCCAGCTTTCTTTACTTTCTTCATATTCATGAAGCGCCACCTTTGCCCAGCCGCGGACGAACGCTTTATTGATCGCTGCCGAATCAAGCGTTTTTACATCTGTTTGCAAATCAAATTGTTTTAAAATGTAGTCCGCTTCTTCTGGTGCATGCTTTTTCATATATGGATATACGGATTGATAAAACGCCCATCCTTCTGCTTGTTCGACTTTCGCTTCTTTTTCATCTTGTTTTGCCGCATTTGCCGCCTTTGAAGCGTAGCCGTGCGGAAGTGCACCTGTCGCTAAATAAAAGGTTTTCATCAGCGTTTTGTCTACGACTTGTTTTCCTAAGGAGAAGGCAAGCAAATCATCTTTTGCAGCCGCATCTTCGATTTGTGCGAACGCTCCGTCTATCGCATCGACCAACTTCGTTCCGTAAGCGGCATCACGCTTCTCGACCGTCGGCTGTAAAATCGCGTAAAACTGTTTTGCTTCTTCGATTTCCTTCTTTACTTCTTCCTTATTAGCCCAATTTTCCTCTACTTCGGTAAATTCATGCTTGATTGTGGTATAAAATACTTTTTGCATGAGCTTATCAAAGATTTGTTTTACGACCACTGGATCGAGTGAACCATCTTTCCCTGCCGCCAGCGCAGTAGTAATATGTTGGTCAAGCGTATCTTGAAATTCGGCGTCCCGCTTTTGCACAAGCGTCTGTAAGTTTTCTTCATATAGTTTTGTCACTTTATCAAAGTCAACTTTTTGCCCTTGCTTTGCTTTTTCCAGCTCGACAAGCGCCTGTTTAAATACATCAGCATAATGGATTTCTTTTTTCTCTGTTTCCACTGTTTTTTCTTCCCTTTGTTTAGCGGCTGTTTGCTCTTTTTTCTCCGTTTTGGTTGTTGCTGTTTCTTCGCTGTTCGAGCAAGCTCCCATCATTATCGCAAACGCTGTAAAAACAGCAAGCAGCTTCCATTTAACTGACATTATGTATCCCCCTCATACCTTTTTATTTGATAATAATTTTCATTAGCACAAGTTGATTATAATAGATAATGATTATCAACGTCAATGGAATTTTTATCAAAGAAAAGAGCCTGCCAACGTTTGGGCAAGCTCTTCCCTATCATCACACTTTGATAAATGAAGGAAAAAATTCATGTCCGATAATCTCTCCTTGTATAGACTGTTTTGTCCGTTTTTTGTGGTTTAATGGTAGAAGCGGGAATAGCAGTTCAGCTACCCGATATGCTTCTTCTAAATGCGGGTAACCGGATAAAATAAAATACCGGATACCTAATTGATAGTACTCTAATAGCCGCTCTGCCACTGTTTCCGGATCCCCGACTAAAGCGGTTCCTGCTCCTCCTCTGACAAGGCCAACCCCCGCCCATAAATTTGGACTAATTTCTAACGATTCTCTGCTTCCATTGTGCAACTGTTTCATACGCTGCTGCCCGACCGAATCATACCGGGCAAAAACTCGTTGTGCTTCCTGAATGGTTTTGTCGTCCACATAACGAATGAGCTGTTGTGCAGCATTCCATGCTTCCTTTTCTGTTTCGCGCACAATAATATGAAGCCGAATGCCAAATTCAATTGTACGTCCTTGCTGTTCAGCCAATTTTCTCACTTGGGAAATTTTTTCTTCCACCTGTGCTGGCGGTTCTCCCCATGTTAAGTAAACATCTGCATGTTTCGCTGCCACCTGTTGGCCTGCTAGCGACGACCCTCCAAAATAAACCGGAGGATACGGTCTTTGTATTGGCGGAAACAGAAGCTTAGCCCCAGTTACGTTGATATGTTTTCCTTTTAAAGTGACTTCTTCGCCGCTTAACAATCGTCTCCAAACTGTTAAAAATTCATCCGTTGCTTCATAGCGCTCGTCATGGCTTAAAAATAGCCCATCACCCGCGAGTTCAACGGGATCTCCGCCAGCTACGACATTAATAAGCAACCGGCCTTCCGAAATTCGGTCTAATGTGGAAGCCATTCTCGCCGCAAGTGTAGGAGACATTAATCCCGGTCGTACGGCAACAAGAAAACGCAATTGTTCTGTTTCCGCTGCCAATGCTGACGCAAGCAGCCATGGATCTTCGCATGATTTCCCCGTTGGAATTAATACCCCTTTATAGCCCAGCCGGTCAGCAGCTTGGGCAATTTGCCGAAAATAACTATACTCCGCAGTACGGCCTCCTTTTGTTGTTCCAAGATAACGTCCATCGCCATGGGAAGGGATAAACCATAATAATTCCATTTTCATTTTCTCCTTTCTATCATTAAATGAGGGTTTGAGTGTTTGAAATAGATTGCAACACTTCCTTTATCCTTTCTTCAATGTCGGATGGAAAAAATATTTCGCCCGTTTCATCACGTTGAATCGTTTTGTCTAAAATAAATACTCCATGTAAAATCTCTTTTGCTCCCATAATGGAGAAAATAGGTTTTAGCGCATATTCAATCGATAACAGATGGGCAATAGTTCCGCCTGTGACGATCGGAGCAATAATCTTACCTAAAAATGCCTTTTCCGGTAACAAGTCGAGAAATGCTTTTAAAATACCCGTATAGCTGCCTTTGTAGACAGGACTTAACACCATGACCGCATCTGCCTCACGAATCCATTCGTGGGTTTGAGCAATCGCTTCACTATCGAATTTTGCATGCAGCAAATCTTCTGCCGGCAAATCCCGAACATGGATTAAATGAACATGATGCCCCCTTTTGAGCAATTCTTTTTGCAATCGGTTAGCGATCTCCGCTGTTTTGGATTGTTTAGATGGACTTCCCGAGATTAAAGTGATTGTCGTCATTAATGTCTCCCCCTTTTTTTACATCGTTCCTTTATACGTATCCTGCCAACGAAGCAGCCGTTTCTCCAATACACGGACTAATGAATCTGTAAGTTTTCCTACCACCGCAAAAAGAATAATGCCGACAAAAACAATATCCGTATTGCTAAACTGTCTTGCATCCATCATCATATATCCAATTCCTTCTGTAGAACCCATCAACTCCGCAACAACAAGACCGAGCCAGGCCGCTCCAAGAGAAAGACGAATTCCAGATAAAATAGTAGGAAGAGCAGACGGGATAATGAGCAACGTAATTTTCTCCCATCTACTAAAATGGAGAATACGTGCGACATCAAACAGCTTCGCATCGACTCCTCGTATGCCAAGAAATGTATTCACATACACAGGAAAGAACGCGCCTTTAGCGATCAATAAAATTTTCGATGTCTCTCCAAACCCAAACCATAAGATAAAAAGTGGCGCCACTGCCAAATGAGGAATTGTTCGCAGCATTTGTACCGTAGGGTCGATGACATCCTCCGTTTTGGTAGAAAAACCTACAGCAATGCCTGCAAAGAGCCCGATGCCGGCTCCAAGCAAAAATCCTGTCGCCGCTCGAAAAATACTAACTTTCAAATGGGTAAATAATTCCCCTGAAATAGTTAATTGATAAGCAGCATTCATAATATCTGCCGGCGTTGGCAAGACGGTTTTGGAAACGGTCCCTGTCATCCCAACAAGCTGCCATATGAATATAACGGATAGTGGTAATGCCGCTTGTGTCATCCACTTTTTTATTTTCTTACGACCGAAAGCTGGAATCTTTCTTTCCCACTCTTTTCGCAGAAGCGGCTGCCTGGCAGTGATGGTTGTTTTATTCATGTTTGTTCTCACCTTCCTTCTCTAATTCTTGAAACACCTGTTTAATATATTGGTTATCGACTACTTTGCTTGTATTAATTTTTGTTTTAATGATATGTTGGGCATATTGGAAATCAGCGGTTTTTTGCTGTGCTTGAATAATATCATCCGTAATTGGCTCGTTTAATGATGGGTTGTTGCGTAATGCTCGCAGTACGACATCTTTGTCTAACTTTTTCACTTTCGCATAAATCTCTGCCGCTTCGTTAAAATGATCATTTTGCCAACGCAGAGCTTTCTCATAAATTTTTAAAAATTGGACCGTTAAATCAGGATGTTCTTTGATAAACCCCGTTCGTGCCACGATAAATGATGGTGAATATGCTTGAAGATCTTCTCCATCCGCTACGATACGTGCTTTATTTTTGATCACCTCGTAGGAAATAAACGGCTCCCAAATCGCCCAAGCATCCACTTTATGTGTATCAAACGCTGCTTGCGCTTCATCCGGTTGCAATTGAATCATTTCAACCTCTGACGCTTTCAAGCCAGCGTGCTGGAGGGCTTCATATAAGAAGTTAAATCCACTGCTTCCTTTGGCAACGGCGATTTTTTTCCCTTTTAAATCCTTCAGACTGTTAATTTTACTTCCTTGCGGTACAATGATGGCATCTCCTTTTAATCCTTCTGCTGCTTTACTGATCTCCTTAAATTCAATGTTGGCGGCTTGGGCAGCAATTACCGGAGAGTTTCCAACAACGCCGAAATCAAGATTATTGGATGCCATCGCTTCAAAATGTGGAGGTCCGCTTTGGAACTCAATCCATTTGACGTGGACTCCTTCTTTTTCCAATTCTTTTTCAAACCATCCTTTTTCTTTTGCCAGTAAAAGCGGTCCAAGACTTTGCTGAATGCCGATGCGAATCGTTACGTTTTTTTCTTTTCCTTTCGCTGTTGTACTTGTCATTGATTCCTGTCCGCAGCCAAACATCAACACGATAAACAGGCTTATAAACATAATGAATATATGTTTCCTCATAAGAGGTTCCTCCTCTCTTAAATTCCTAGTCCCTCCAGTAAAGGAGAGTTTTCCGCTGTTTCAAATTCACGCAATATGCGTTGCCTCATTTCTTGGAAAGATGGATGAGCGCGCTGTCGTGGAAATGGCAATGGAACGGAAACAATTTTACGAATTTGTCCTGGCTTTGCTTTCATCACTATTACTTTCGTTCCTAAATAAACCGCTTCATCTAAGTCATGAGTGACAAGAATCATCGTAATTTGTTTATTTTGCCATATATCCAGTAAAACATCTTGCAAATGCTTTCTTGTAAAGGCATCAAGTGCACTAAACGGTTCATCGAGCAATAATATTTTTGGTTCCCGCAGCAATGCTCTCGCAATTGCCACGCGTTGTGCCATTCCCCCTGATAATTCTTTCGGGTAGGCTTTTTCAAAGCCTTTTAGCCGGACAAGCTCTATTAACTCATCCACTTTTTTCCGGACATTTACGTCTTTCAGCGATTGATTGGCTGCAATATTTTCTTCCACGGTTAACCATGGGAATAAACGATGTTCCTGAAAAATAAAGCCTTGCTCTAACCCTGGACCATCAATTTGAACACCATCTATTTCTACCGTACCTTTATAATCGGTATCCAACCCTGCTACAATTTTTAGCAATGTACTTTTTCCACATCCACTTGGGCCAATGATCGTAATGAATTCACCATTTTTTATTTCTAGGTGAACATCTTGAAGCACATGAACTCCTTGTTTTCCTTGGAAAAAACTTTTACTTTTCACATCAATCTGTATACTCACTTCGTCCTCCTCCTTTCTGCGAATGTTAGAAGAAAAATGCTGTAATCACTATTCTCATAAAACCGCCTCCTCTTTGAATCGATCTGAATGAAGAAAAATGATCTTAGTTGTTCTTTATAAAATATATAATTCCTATAGGTTAACTATGTTTATGAACGCAAAAAAACAAAGCGTTGTACCAATAGCAGTTTTTAATTCATAGTTAACCTATAAGATTTATTGATTATAAATATAAACAATTTCGTAAATTCGGTCAATTGTTTTTTTACATTTTTCGTTATCATAAATAAAAAATAAAAAAGAGATTCAAGCAATATATCGCCTGAATCCCCTTGAAGAAAAAGGAATTATACGTGTTTTTCCAGCAATTGAACAAGCGCTTCTTTCGGTTGATAGCCTACCGTTTTGTCAACAAGCTCTCCATTTTTGAAAACGAGCAATGTTGGAATGCTCATTACCCCGAATTTCGAAGCCGTTTCTTGGTTTTCGTCGACATTCACTTTAACGATTTTTACTTTATCGCCCATTTCTTGGTCCAATTCTTCAAGAACCGGTGCGATCATGCGGCAAGGTCCGCACCAAGGCGCCCAGAAATCGACTAAAGTTACGCCGTCTTTCGTTTCTGCCGCAAACGTTTGATCTGTCGCATTCACAATTGCCATTTTGCATTCCTCCTATTTCGCTAGTAATGCTGTAAGCAAAGTATACCATGTAATGAAGTTTGGCGCGAATGTTTTGCTTCGTTTCTAATATTCGCTTTCTGGCAGGAATTATGCCGTCTGACAGACAGCAGAAAACGAGCAAAGGCGGCTTGCCTTGCCCGTTTCTGTCATAATTATGAATGCACTTTTAATTTTTTAAATTCCTCTGTCAGCAACGGAACGACTTCGAACAAGTCTCCGACAATGCCGTAGTCAGCTACTTTGAAAATGTTTGCTTCCGGATCTTTGTTAATCGCTACGATGACTTTTGAGTTGGACATCCCTGCTAAATGCTGGATGGCGCCCGAAATACCGCAGGCGATATAAAGATCTGGCGTGACGACTTTTCCTGTTTGCCCGATTTGCAACGAATAATCGCAATACCCGGCATCGCACGCGCCGCGGGACGCACCGACGGCGCCGCCTAGCACTTCAGCAAGCTCTTGCAGCGGTTTAAATCCTTCCGCGCTTTTCACGCCGCGGCCGCCGGCAACGATAACTTTTGCTTCGGTTAAATCGACGCCTTCGGCTGTTTTACGGACGATTTCTTTCACGATTGCGCGCAAATCCTTAATGTCAACGGAAACCGCTTTTACTTCTCCAGAACGGGATTCATCGCGCTCTAGCGGCTGAATGTTGTTTGGACGTACCGTCACAAAAATAATGCCGTCTGTAACGATTTTCTTTTCAAACGCCTTTCCGGAATAAATCGGACGCGTAAAGATAAGGTTTCCGCCTGCCTCTTCAACCACAACCACATCGGAAACTAGTCCGGAGTTAAGTTTAATCGCCAATTTCGGCGACAAATCTTTTCCTAAAGCGGTGTGGCCGAATACGATTCCTTCTGGTTTTTCTTCGTCAATCACTGCTTTCAGCGCTTGAGAATAGCCGTCAGATGTATAATTTTTTAAGTTCGGATGCTCTACAACAACCACACGGTCGGCGCCGTAGAAGAATAACTCATTGGCATACGATTGAACGCTTTCACCAACAAGGACGGAAACGACCTCCCCGCCCTGGGCGATCGTTTTTGCCGCCGCAATTGCCTCAAACGATACGTTTCTTAATGATCCGTCACGAACTTCTGCTAATGTAAGTACTTTGCGTGCCATTTTTCAGTCCCCCTACTTTATTGATAAAATCAAACTACTTTTGCTTCAGAACGTAACAGCCGGACAAGTTCTTTCACTTGATCTGCAATTTCGCCTTCGAGAATTTTTCCAGCTTCCCGTTTCGGCGGCAAGAATACTTCGATCGTTTTTGTTTTTGCTTCGACATCTTCTTCCTCCAGATCTAAGTCATCCAATTCCAATTCTTCAAGCGGTTTCTTTTTCGCTTTCATAATGCCTGGAAGCGACGGATAGCGCGGCTCGTTTAATCCTTGCTGTGCAGTAACCAGCAATGGCAGCGACGTTTCGATAATTTCTTCGTCGCCTTCCACATCGCGAATGACGGTTACTTTATTGCCGTCAATATCTAATTTCGTAATCGTTGTGACATACGGAATGCCAAGCAACTCGGCAACACGCGGACCAACTTGCCCCGAACCGCCGTCAATGGCCACATTTCCGGCCAAGATCAAATCCGGGTTTTTATCTTTTAAATATTCGGCAAGCACTTTCGCCGTCGTGTATTGGTCTTGCTCTTCAACATCGTCTTCAATATTAATAAGCACCGCCTTATCGCAGCCCATCGCTAACGCCGTGCGCAATTCTTTTTCCGCATCCTCATTACCTACCGTCACAACCGTTACTTCACCGCCATGTTTGTCGCGTACTTGGATCGCTTCTTCGATAGCATATTCATCGTACGGATTAATAATAAATTCTGCTCCTTCTTCGCTTACTTTGCCATCCACAATCGTAATTTTCTCTTCTGTGTCAAATGTGCGTTTCATTAAGACGAAAATATTCATGTGAGCCCCTCCTCATTTTGATCAAACATTACTTCAGTTTCAAAGATTCTGTCAATTAAAAACATTATTTGCCACGAAAGACTGGCGGGCGCTTTTCAATAAACGCTTGCACGCCTTCTTTCGCATCTTCTGTTGTAAACACGCTTCCAAACAGCATTGCTTCCTCATGCACCGCTTCCCGGAACGGTTTTTCTTTAAAAGAATTTAAAAGCTGCAAGGTAGCGCGAATCGAAATTGGGCTTTTTTGCGCAATTTTTTGCGCCAGTTTCTTTGCTTCCTCCAGCAATTGCTCTTCCGGAACCGCCTTGTTTGCCAAGCCCCACTGCACCGCTTCTGTTCCGGTAATCGGCTCGCTCGTCCACATCATCTCGGCCGCTTTGCCAAAACCGACGTAGCGAGGAAGCCGCTGCGTTCCGGCAAAGCCAGGTATAATGCCAAGCTGCAGCTCTGGCAGGCCGAGTTTGGCGTTTTCAGAAACAATGCGGATATGGCAGCTCATCGCCAGCTCCAATCCGCCGCCTAGCGCTGCGCCATGGATGGCAGCAATCACTGGTTTTGGAAAACGCTCGATACGTTCCAGCACTTGCTGGCCATTTTGCGACAGCGCTGTCGCTTCATCGCTGGATTTTACAGAAGTAAACTCTTTAATATCGGCACCTGCCGAGAAAAATCTTCCCTCGCCGTGAAGAAGCACAACACGGACTTGATCATCCGCTTCCAGCTCATCAAGCACGGATGAAAGCTCTTTCAATACAGCGGATGAAAGAGCGTTTGCCGGAGGACGAGAAAAGGTGACGTCCGCGACAAACTCCTCTTTATGGATGTGAAAATATTCCATCTATCCTCTCCCCCTTCCAACAGATTGCGTTTTAGCGAGAAACTGCGCATCCTTTCGTTAACAATTCATAGACAGGTTTGGCCAAAGCGACGAGATCATATTTTTGCTCGTTCATTACCCATGTCGTTATCGTCTCGTCAATCGTTCCAAAAATCATTTGTCTCGTTAGTCGGATATCTAAATCGGGACGAAATTCTCCCTTTTCAATCCCTTCTTTTACAATCCCATCAATAATTCGTAAATATCCTTTCAACACCTCATTAATTCGGTGCCGCAGTTCTTTATTCGATTGACGCAATTCTAATTGAGTAACGACGGCTAAATGATGATCCGCGGCCAGTGATTCAAAATGTTTTTCCACTAATACGTATAATTTCTCTAAAGGACTCGAAATTCCTGCTATTTCTTGTTCGATTTTCTCAATAAAAGAGCCCATCTTTTCTTGAAACAGCGATATGAGAATATCTTCTTTATTTTTAAAATAGAGATAGATCGTGCCGTCCGCGACCCCTGCTTGTTTCGCGATTTTTGATACTTGCGCCTGATGGTAGCCATGTTCGGCAATGACGACTACCGCAGCATCGATAATTTGTTTAAATTTCGGTTTATCCCTCCGCAATACTCATTCTCCTTTACGAAAACATGAATGATTATTCATTCATGTTTTCATTTTACGAACTGTTTATTTATTTTGTCAAGCCTAAGTTGGACAAAAAGAAGTCATTCTTTTTTTCCTTCTTCTCCGAGCAAGGCGCGGCGCAAAATTTTCCCTACCGCTGTTTTGGGAAGCTCTGTGCGGAATTCGTAAATTCTCGGTACTTTGTATGCCGCCAAACGGCTTCGCATAAATTGATCCAATTCTTCTGCCGTACACTGCTGCCCTTGTTTTAAAACAACGAATGCTTTTACCGTTTCCCCCCGGTATTCATCTGGAACGCCAACGACTACCACTTCCTGCACTTTCGGGTGCTGATATAATACCTCTTCTACCTCCCGCGGATAAATATTGTATCCGCTCGCAATAATCATATCTTTTTTCCGATCAACGATGTAAAAATAGCCACGTTCGTCCATATAACCGACATCTCCCGTATACAGCCAGCCATCGCGCAACACGTTTTCCGTTTCATGCGGCTGATTCCAGTAGCCTTTCATCACTTGCGGACCGCGGACAACAAGCTCGCCAATTTCATTGGCTTTCGCTTCTTCCCCTGTTTCTAAAGAAATAATTTTTGCTTCCGTATCCGGCCATGGCACGCCGATGCTTCCTTTTACCCGCTCTCCGTCCCAGACGAAATTGCTGTGAGTGACAGGGGAAGCTTCCGTCAATCCGTATCCTTCAATCAGTTTGCCACTCGTCACTTTTTCGAACTTCTCTTGCACTTCGACTGGCAGCGGCGCTGATCCACTAATACATACTTTAATGGACGACAAGTCATAACGCGCCAAATCCGGATGATTGAGCAGCGCAATATACATGGTCGGCGCTCCCGGAAACATTGTCGGCCTTAATTTCTCAATCGTTTTTAATGTCGCTTCCACGTCAAACTTGGGCAAAAGAATCATTTTATACGCTTGCACAATCGCCAAATTCATCACGGTTGTCATGCCGTATACATGGAAAAACGGCAAAATGCCTAAAATCGATTCTGTTCCTTTATCACAGCGGTACATCCAATGGGCGCACATTAACGTATTAGCGATTAAATTTCGGTGCGTCAGCATCGCTGCTTTCGGCACGCCTGTCGTTCCACCGGTATATTGCAGCAAGGCGATATCTTCCGCTGAGTTTATTTCCACGCTGGGCTCTGTTGCGTTCGGTTGGGCCATAATTTTCGAAAACAAATGCTGGTCGCTCCGCTCTTCCACTTTGACCATCACAGGTTGCTGCTTCCGCTGCATGAGAGGATACAGCCATTTTTTCATTGTTGGCAAATAATCTTTCATACTTGTAATAATGAGATGTTTCACGTTTGTCTTCGCTTTCGCTTTGGCCGCTTTCGGATAAAGCATGTCAAGCGTAATTAGTATCGTCGCACCGCTGTCGTTCAGCTGATATTCCAATTCATGCTCCGTATAAAGCGGATTCGTCTGCACGACAATGCCGCCTGCGAACAGCACACCATAATAGCTGATGACCGCCTGCGGGCAGTTTGGCAGCATAATCGACACGCGGTCGCCTTTTTGCAAGCCGATTTGTTTCAAATAATTCGCTAATGTAAGCGCCTGTTCATATACTTCACGGAACGTAAGCGTTTTCCCAAGAAAATAAATCGCTTCATGTCCGC
This sequence comes from Parageobacillus sp. VR-IP, assembly GCF_013357975.1. Lineage (NCBI taxonomy): Bacteria > Bacillati > Bacillota > Bacilli > Caryophanales > Anoxybacillaceae > Parageobacillus > Parageobacillus sp. VR-IP. The sequence continues at coordinate 207,619 of NZ_JABVYQ010000004.1, read as the reverse complement.
CAAACTGTGCGGCCGTTTCCCGCAAGTAATCGGGCAACGTTTTATCGGGATAGTTAAGGTGATGCGGAATTTCTCGTGGATAATGAGCAAGCCATGGCTTTTCCATCGTACTCCCCCATATTCAAAAATTTCAAATTCGTTTATTTTTATTTTATTATATTTTTTTGAATTTTACATCCAAAAAAAGATCCCAAAAGTTACCTTTTGGGATCCTTTCCTATAAAAATAAATAAAGAAGACCGATCAATACAAAAAAGGCACATAAAATAAACAATATTTTGGACAATGTTTCCATCGTTTTATTTTTCCACGCTAAATATACGATGCCGCCAATGAGGAAAATTCCGGCAAAAATAAGCAATGTTCTCGCCAATGTCTCCATGCTTCTTTATCTCCCTTTAGTGAATTCCTTCGCCAATGACAAAAGACAAACCAATGGAAATAACCATGGAAATCAAGCCGACAGCCCGATTGTCTTTGGCAATTTCTTCGTCGATGTTAAACTTCGGGGTAAGAAATTCGTAAATGAAATACGCGATCAGCAGCAACAAAAAGCCATATACGCCCCAGCCGATCGTCGCCAGCAATGAATCATGATGGCGAAGGGCATAACGAAAAATATTGGTAATACCCAAAATTTTCCCGCCGGTCGCCATCGCTACTGCAACATTTCCTTTTCGAATCTCTTCCCAATTTTTATATTTCGTCACTAATTCAAACACCGCCAAAAAGATGACCATGCATAAAACGGCTACGCTGAAATTGGCGGCAATTTTTACAATTTCATTTTCCCAAAACGTCTTCATCCCGCTCTCTCCCCGTCATTTCAATTCGACAACCGTTACCCCTGTTCCTCCTTCACTGGCTTCGCCAAAATGGAAGCTTTTCACGGCGCGATGCTTTTTCAAAAACTCCTGCACTCCTTTGCGAAGCGCACCCGTCCCTTTTCCGTGAATAATGGAAACGCGCGGGTACCCAGCCAATAGCGCATCATCGATATATTTTTCCAAACGGACAAGCGCATCTTCGTACCGTTCGCCGCGCAAGTCCAATTCCAAGCCGACGTGATAGTCTTTTCCTTTGACGGTCGCGATCGGCTTTGTCTCTGTTTTCGGAGCGCTGCCGATATATTCCAAGTCTCGTTCATGAATTTTCATTTTCAAAATGCCAAGCTGGACTTGCCATTCCTCATCCGATACTTTTTCGACAAGATAGCCTTTTTGATTTAAGCTTGTCACTTTCACCTCGTCGCCCGGCTGGAAGACATGACGCTTCTCTTTTTTGCGTTCCTTTTTCTTCTTCGCCAAAGTCGGCATCGCTTCGGCAAGGCGCTTTTTCGCCTCAATCAGCTCATGTTCTTTTATTTCCGCTTGTTTTTCTTTTTGCATGCGACGGAGCTCCTGAATAATCCGCTCCGCTTCTTGCTGCGAGGAGCGGATGATATCGGCTGCTTTCCGTTTTGCCTCATCGATGATCTCATCCTGCTTTTCTTCAAGCGCTTCCCATTTTTGTCTCCATTCGTCGCGCAGTTTTTCCGCTTCCATCCGTGCTTCTTTTGCCTGCTTTTCTTCCTCTTCTGCTTGCTTTTTGCTTTGTTCTAGCGAGGCGATCATGTTTTCCACTTTATTACTTTCGGTGCTAATATGCGATTTTGCCCGCTCAATAATGCGCTCGTCAAGGCCAAGCCGCCTCGAAATTTCAAAAGCATTGCTCCGACCTGGGACACCAATCAATAATTTATACGTCGGACGAAGCGTTTCGGTGTCAAATTCAACACTGGCATTAATGACGCCATCCCGATTGTATCCGTACGCTTTTAATTCCGGATAGTGGGTGGTGGCTACTGTCCGCGCTCCGCGTCCATGCACCTCATCTAAAATAGCGATTGCAAGCGCAGCTCCTTCTTGCGGATCAGTTCCTGCTCCTAGCTCGTCAAATAAAACAAGGCTTTTTTCGTCAACGCGGCGCAAAATATCAACAATATTGACCATATGCGAGGAAAACGTGCTTAAGCTTTGTTCAATCGACTGTTCATCGCCGATATCGGCATAAACCGCGCGAAATACAGCCAGCTCCGAGCCATCGAGGGCCGGGACAAATAAGCCGGCCTGCGCCATTAATGTCAATAGTCCAATCGTTTTTAAGGTAACGGTCTTCCCACCGGTGTTCGGACCGGTGATGACGATGGTTTTATATTCTTTGCCGAGTTCAATATCATTAGGAACGACAACGCCCTGATCAATGAGCGGGTGGCGCGCCTGCAGCATGCGAATATAGCCACGGTCGTTCATCGCCGGCTTTGTCGCTTTCAGCTGGTTGGCGTATTTGGCTTTAGCAAAAATAAAATCAAGCTGTGCCAATATATGAACCGTTTCTAGCAATGCTTCTGCGTGATTAGCGACTACCTTTGTCAGTTCGATTAAAATCCGCTCGATTTCCTGTTTTTCTTTCACCCGCGCTTCTCGCAGCTGGTTGTTTAGTTCCACTACCGCTTGCGGCTCGATAAACAACGTCGCTCCGGAAGCCGATTGATCGTGGACGATGCCGCCGTAAGCACCGCGGTACTCCTGTTTCACCGGAATGACGTAGCGTTCGTTGCGGATCGTAATAATCGCATCAGACAGCATTTTTTGCGCCGATGGCGAGCGGATGATGCTTTCTAGCTTTTCCCTAATGCGTGCCTCTGTCATGCGCAGCTGCTGGCGGAGCGAGCGCAATCGTTCGCTCGCGTGATCAAGCACTTCTCCATGATCATCGATGCATCGTTCAATCTCCTGCTCCACTTCTGGAAGCAAAGCAAGGCTTTGTGCATAGCCAGCCAAATGCGGGAAGTTTCCATGTTCCTCTTGCAGCGATTCTATAAACTGCTTTAACTGCCGGCTGGCAGAAACGGTGCTGGCAATGTCCAGCAGCTCCTGCGGGCTAAGCGTGCCGCCGATTTTCGCCCTCTTCAGACTTGCGCGAATATCGAAAATACCGCCAAGCGGCACATGTCCGCGTAAACGAAGCACCGCCGCCGCTTCATCCGTTTCCTCAAGCCAATCCACTACTTCGGCAAAGTCAGAAGACGGAAGCAATGTTTCAATTTTTTCTTTTCCTAACGACGATGCCGCATGCTTTAACAATTGTTCTTTTACTTTATCAAATTCCAATACGTGAAGAACTTTTGTCTGCACTGATGCAAAACCTCCATGCCCATTTTATTTAGTGGAACGTTTTCGCCGTAAAAAATGTCGTAATTCCTCCAGCGTCCATGTGTTGATGACCGTATTTTTGCGAATCCAGCCTTTGCGCGCCGCCACCACTCCAATTTCCATATCCTCAAGCATGTCCAAATGATGGGCGTCGGTATTAATGGCAATTTTCACACCGGCATCTTGCGCTTTTTTCAAATAAACATACGATAAATCAAGGCGGTTCGGATTCGCGTTTAATTCCAACACGGTATCCGTCTCCCGTGCCAACTCTATGAGCATATCGATGTCGACGTCATATCCGTCCCGTCTGCCGATCAGCCGTCCTGTCGGATGGGCGATGACATCAACATAGCGATTGCGAAGCGCAGCCGTAAGCCGCTTCATAATGACATCGCGCGGCTGCGAGAAGCTCGAGTGAATCGCAGCAATGACAAAGTCCAATTCCGCCAACACCTCATCATCGTAATCGAGCGTCCCGTCCGGCAAAATATCCATTTCCACGCCAGCCAAAATCGTAAAATCATCGTATTTCGCGTTTAATCGTTCAATTTCTTCGCGCTGCCGCTTTAATCGTTCGACTGTCAGCCCGTTGGCAACCTTTAAATATTGAGAATGGTCAGTAATCGCCATATAGCGGTATCCTCGCTTCCGACATGCCTCCGCCATCTCTTCAATCGAACACGCCCCGTCGCTCCAAGCCGAATGCATATGCAAATCCCCCTGGATATGGGAAAGATGAAGAAGCGGATAATCGTCGCGGTAACGGTCGACTTCTGTGCCGTCTTCCCTTAACTCCGGCGGAATAAACGGCAATTGAAAATAAGCAAAAAACGCTTGTTCACTCGGAAACGTTTTTATTTCTCCCGTTTTTCCATTTTCTACGCCATATTCGCTAATTTTTTCCCCTCGTTCTTTCGCCAGCTGCCGCATGCGGACATTATGCTCTTTCGACCCTGTAAAATGATGAAGCGTTGTGGCAAATTGTTCTTCTGTCACTAACCGAAAATCAACGGCAATGTCGTACTCATAAGAAAGTTGCAATGATACTTTCGTATCCCCGCTGGCGATCACATTGGAAATGTGATTTAGCTGTAGCAGCTGTTCCCGCACCAGCTGCGGGTCATTCGTGGCAATAATGAAATCCAGATCTTTTACTGTCTCTTTCATGCGCCGCAAACTACCGGCACGCGAAAAACGGATGATTCCTTTCATCGTCCTCAACTGCTCTTCAATTTCCGTGGCAATCGGTAGCACCGCTGCCAGCGGCAGCCGCTCCGGACGGGCTCCGCTTTCTTCGATCGCCGCTAATAGTTTTTCTTCTGTTTTTTTTCCAAAGCCCGGCAGTTTCTGCACTTTCTGAGCGAGGCAAGCTTCTTTTAAGGTGGCCATATCGACAACCCCTAGCTCCTGGTACAATTTGGCGATTTTCTTTCCGCCAAGCCCGGGAAGCCGAAGCAACGTAAGCAAGGTTTCAGGAATTTCCTCCTTTAATTGTTCAAGAACCCTCGATGTACCCGTTTCCAAAAATTCGTTGATGACGCTTGATGTCCCCTTTCCGATTCCCGGGATGGCGGTGAAATCGTCTATTTCCGCAATGCTTCGTTCATCGGTTTCCAATGCGCTTGCCGCCTTGCGAAACGCTGCAATTTTAAACGGATTTTCCCCTTTTATTTCCATATATAGCGCAATCGTCTCCAACAGACGAATGACATCTTTTTTGTTTCCTTTCATTTTATCCTCCACCTATCTGTACCATCCGCTACGAAACATAATACAAGTTTTTACGAAAAAGTACAAAAAAACTTCCCTATGAGTCATAGAGAAGTGATTACACCATGTAGCGCATCCACATTTGTTTCAACATTTCCGATAAAAATGGGGTATGCTTGACAATGGCAGTAGCAAGAAAAGAACCTTGAAGCTTTGCCTGCCAGCTTTGAATGGGAACTAGTGCACCAATGTATAGGATAAGAAACACAATTAAATATACTTCGACAAATCCTAACGCTCCGCCAGCCCAGCGGTTGATGCTACGAAGGAGCGGCAATTGCGCCACGAAATCCAGCATTGAACCAATAATTTGCATCACAATTTTCGTAGCGAAGAATAAAATCGCAAACGCGATCGCCCGATAATATGCGTCATCCAAATGCGTGCTTTCAAACAACAGTTTGACCGTTTCCGGATCGCCAAACGTCGGATACGGAATCCACAGACGCAGCGGCGGCACTAATTTTTCATAATAAAGATAAGCGACAACAAAAGCGATGATAAAGCCGGTCATATGAATAAATTGGAGAATAAAGCCTCGCTTTAGCCCGATCATAAACCCCATTAAAAGGATAAAAAGTAAAAGAAGATCGACCATTCCGTTACTCATCCTTTTCCTTATGTAGTTTTTGTAAAAGCCGATCATATTCTTCTTTTAATTTTATATAATCATGAACGATATTAATTGCTGTTAGTACCGCTAGTTTATTAATATCCAATGTCGGATTTTTCTCGCTAATCTCCCGCATTTTGTCGTCGACAATCGATGCGACTAATCGGATATGGCTTGAGCTTTCTGTGCCGACGATCGTATATTGCTGCCCGTATATATCGACTGTCACCCGCGTTTTTTGTTGCTCCGCCAAATGATTTCCCCCATTCTGCAAAATCCTATTGTTTATCATACCATGAATGCTGATATAATGAAAAGATACGACTATGATATGCAAAAGAAAAAACAATTGCAATTAGGAGTGAATGGCCATGGCAAATCACGTCATCACGGCAACAGCAGCGATGCTGGAAAAGATGCGGAATCATTACGCTTCCGATATAACGGGGCATCTTCCTGCAGGTGCTTTGTTCGTTGCCAAACGATCAGGCTGCACAATTACCGCTTACCGTTCGGGAAAAGTGCTGTTTCAAGGAAAAGAGGCAGAACAGGAAGCAGCGAAATGGATGAAACAATCGGGTCAAAAAGAAACGGCGGCTTTCCAACCTCGTTTGGCTGCTGCATCAGCAGTCGGCTCTGATGAAGTCGGAACCGGAGATTATTTTGGGCCAGTTGTCGTTGCCGCCGCATATGTCGCCAAAGACCAAATGGATGTGATCACAGCAACGGGAGTAAAAGATTCGAAACTATTAACCGATGAAGCTATCCGCCGGCTTGCCCCATCGCTTATGAGCATGATCCCGCACCAAACGGTGATACTGTCCAATCCAATGTATAATGACTGGCAACGAAGCGGAATGCCTCAAACGAAAATAAAAGCGTTATTACATAATGAAGCAATTAGAAAGCTCGTGGAACAACTTTCGCCGCTTGAGCCAGAAGCGATCATTATTGACCAATTTATTGAGCGTAACTTATATTTTCGCTACCTCGAAAGCGAAACAAATGTCGTCCGCGATCGTGTGTATTGCTACCCGAAGGCAGAAACGATTCATATTGCAGTGGCCGCTGCTTCGACGATCGCCCGCTACGTATTTTTGCAGGAAATAGAGCGGCTAAGCAAGCAAGTCGGCATGACATTGCCAAAAGGGGCAGGAGCACAAGTCGATCAAGCTGCTGCAAAGCTTATCCAAATGTACGGGCCTGCCATTCTCGAAACGTGCGCAAAGCTTCATTTCGCTAATACGGAAAAAGCAGTGCGGCTTGCTAAACAGTAAACATAAAAAGAGGATGGCTCGAAAAGACCGTTGTTAACGACCTTTTGAGTCAGCCTCTCTTCGTTCATACATAGACGAGTCAGTTCGGCTCCCGTTGCCGTTTATCATCTTTACTTTCCTTTCTCCTCCAGCGCCTCAACAACCTTTTCCGCCGTGCTTCTACTGGATTGCGGGTTTTGCCCGGTAATCAAATTGCCGTCACGCACGGAGAAATCTGTCCATTTTTCACCGTGGACGAAATTGGCGCCTCTTAAGCGCAACGTCGATTCAAGTAAAAACGGCATATATTGATCTAACTGCACCTCTCTCTCTTCTTCATCCGTAAACGACGTTACCGTCTTTCCCTTGACAAGCGGCGTCCCGTCCTTATATGTCACATTGACAAGACCAGACGGACCATGGCAAACGGCGCCAATGATTCTTCCATCTTCAGCGAATTGCTGCAGAACGTACTGCAATGTTTCATTATCTGGAAAATCAAACATCGTCCCATGACCGCCAGGAAGGAAAATCGCATCAAACCCAGTTGCATCGTCTTTGCTCAAACGGGCAGTGTTTTTCAACTCTTTTTCAGCTTCTGCCCAAGCTGGATCTTTTTCTTCAATGCTGCGCGGATCAAGCGGTACTTCCCCGCCTTGAATGCTTGCTACTTTTACGTCATATCCTTTTTCTTTAAACACCAGATACGGAACGGCGAATTCTTCGAGCCAAAGCCCTGTTTTATGGTCGTCGGTAATCGTTGTATGGTTGGTAACCACCATCAGCACACGCTTGGTCATTGGTTATTCCTCCTTTTATCGAATTCGTACTTTTATCATAGATTACCTTCTACAAAAACACCAATAAATATGCTCAAAAAAGCGGGCTCCCTGCCAGAGCACCGCCTTTACTTCATAAACGGCCACCAGTTTGCCTTGCCAAATGTTTTCACCATCACAGGGACAAAGAGCGGCAGCACAACAAGCGCGTATAAAATTAATCCTGTAAGAACAATCGTCGCGATTTGCAAGAGCGACAAGACGCCGGACGGATACATCGCCGCAAACGTCCCGCCTAAAATGACAGCAGCGGAAATAATGACCGTTCCCATATTGCGCATCGCCAGAAGCATCGCTTCCTGCACCGTCTTGTCACGATATTCGTTGAAGCGGTCCATCAAGAAAATGCTGTAGTCGATGCCAAGCGCGATCAAGATGACAAACGCGAAAAACGATACCGCCCAGTTTAGGCCGGTATATCCAAGTCCATGGACGAAAATAAGCTCTGTTACCGCCATCGATGTGTAGTATGTCAAAATAAGCGATAAAATTAAATACATTGGCATGATCAGCGAACGAAGCAAAATGATTAAAATAAGCGCAATGCCGGCAAGCATCAACACGACAGTGCGGGAATAGTCATTCGACGAGATGGTGTGCAAATCAGAATAAATGCTTGTCACTCCGCCAACGGCAACTTTTGCGTTTTCGAGTTTCGTATCTTTGACCGCGCGCGCGACCGCTTGTTTAATATCATCGATTTTATTTAACGCTGACGTCGAATACGGATTTTCATCAAAAATTACATCAAACGTCACTACTTTTCTATCTTTGGACATATATGCATCTTGTGCTTGGGCAAACTCTTTGCTCTCAAGCACTTGTTTCGGCAAATACCAGCCTGTCATTTCTTCGTTTGGCGAAGACGAAAGCTCGGATAAATAGCTTTCTGCGGAACCGAGGCCTTTCGATACTTGCCGAAGACCGTTCGCGCTTTGATCCAGTCCTGTAATTAATTGATTCATTTGCCCGTCTAACTGCGAAAAGCCTTGCAACAGCTGTTCTTGCCCGTCATTTACCTGGCTTAATCCATTCGCCAATTGTGGCAGGCGTTCGATGACTTGATGCTGTCCGTTTGCTGCTTTATCCATCCCTTTTTGCAGCTTGTCAAGCCCGGCAATCAGCTTGGTCATGCCAGCGATCAATGCTTTTTGGCCGCTGATAAGCTGCGTAAACGAGCCATTCGCTTGACGCACCTCATCGCTCACCTGTTTGAGCGCAGTATTTAATTGTACAAAACCAGCAGTCATTTGTTGTGATTGTTTCGCCAGTTCTGCAGCAACCATTTTTGCCCGCTGGTATTCGCGGTCTTGCTGCAACTCTGGATGTGTTTGCTCAATACGGTTCAACGATGCGCTTACCGAGGATAATTGCCCCGATAAGACGTTCATGCCTTCTTGCAGCTGTTCATACTGGCTGACAAGCGAAGAGAGACCGGCGCCCGCCTTTTCATAGCCTTGCAGCAACTGTTCAGCGCCTCGCTTTAACTTTTTCGCATTGTCATGGATTGTTGTCAATCCTTTTTTGATTTCGCCAGCTCCCATCGAACCGCTGCGAATGCCTTGCTCAATTTGTGCCAGCCCTTTTTGCAGATCGCCGACCCCCATTTTGAGCCGCTCCGTCCCTGATACAATCTTTTCCATAACTTTTGTCGCTTGTTTTAATTTTGGCGCGGACACAGAGAGCTGTTCGCTCGCTTGACTTAGTCCAGAGCTGATTTTCTCAATCCCTTCTTTTCCTTGTCCAAGACCGTTTTTTAAGTTTTTCGCTTGCTCGGTGACAAACAATTGTTCAATCGGTTTTCCTGTCGGACGCGTGACAGAACGTACTTTGTCCACCCCATCGATTTTTTCGACTTCACGGCTAATTTTTTCGATTAATGCGAAATACTCCTGCGAGTTCATCGCTTCATCGTTTTTCATGACGATTTGCGTCGGCATCGCTTCGCCAGGATTAAAGCTTTTGGCAATAACGTTAAAAGCTTTGACGGACGCATAGTCGTCACCAATTTCTTCAAGGGAATCAAACGACAAATTCCCTTCATATGTCACCAATACGGGAACGGTAATGACCGCAACGATGCCTAACGCAATTAACGGTCTGGCAAACGCAAACCGGCCTGCGGCATCCCACAATCGGCTTTGTTTATGTTCCAAATTTCCTTTTACCGGCCAAAACAGCTTTGGGCCAAGCGCCGCCATAAAAAACGGCACCAACGTCATCAGCGCAACGAGCAGCACCGCGACACCAACCGCGACCGCGGCAGCCGATTGATACAACTTAAACGTCGACAGCCCAATTGCGGCAAACCCGATCATCACCGCGATTCCACTGAACAATACCGTTTTTCCTGCGGTACGGTATGTGGCGACAATGGCATCCGTGCGGTTTTCATGCTGTGAAAGTTCTTCCTTAAACCGGCTTAACAGCAAAATGCAATAGTCCGTCCCAATTCCAAACAACACAGCAACTAGAAAGATTTGCGTAAACGTAGACAGCGGAAAATTCACTTGATCCACAAGAAAAGCAACGATCGACTGCGACACTAAATACGTCATCCCGACGGTGACAAGCGGAATAAGTGGCGCGACAAACGAACGGAACACGACAAATAGCACCACTAAAATAAACACAACCGTAATGCCTTCCGTCTTTTTCAACCCTCTCTGCGAGCTGACGACAACGTCTTCGTCAATCATCCATCCTCCCGTGTAATAATGTTCGACAGAAATGTCATCAATCGCTTTGTAAAGGGCCTTGCTTATTTCTTTCGTGCTTCTTCCGTTCCGCTCCAGCTTCACGGACGTTAAAATCGTCGTGCCATCCTTGGAAACAAGTTGATCTTTCAATTCTTTTTCTTTAAACGGGGAAATAACTTCGGTAATCCCGAGCTCCTCTTTCTGCGCTTCCAGCTGTTCAACGGCACGCTCTGCTTCCTTCCAATCGTTGTCCGTCAGCCCGCCTTTGCGGTAAAACACAAGCGCCGTTGACAGTTCGCTTCCTTTGTTCTCCTTCTTTTGCACTTCGTTTAAAATATCGATCGCTAGCGAAGAGGAATATCCTTTTGGCACGCTAAGCTGCCCTTTCTCGCGGACAAGGTCGGCCATGTTCGGCGCCGTCACCATCAGCACGACAAGAGCGGCAATCCACGCCAACAGCACAAACCATTTTCCTTTTACGATTCCTCTCACAATGTTCCCTCCATCTCTTGCAAAATGCGGGCAAGCTTTTCATACGTTTGAATAAATGCTTCAATTTCCTTCTCCGAAAATTTGGTTATGAACGACTCGACTAATTTATGAATTTTTTCTTCCGTTTCCGTAATCCATTCGTCCCCTCGTTCCGTTAACGTCAAATAAACAACCCTGCGGTCGTTTTGGTCACGCGTGCGCTGAATCAAGCCTTTTTTGACAAGGCGGTTTGTCATCGCCGTAATCGCGCTTTTGTTTACGCCAAACATGGACGCAAGCTCGGTTGATGTGCATTTCATTTTCTTTTTTATGTAACGAAGCAGGTAATATTGGTCGTTTGTCATATCCTCATCAAGCTCGCACTTGACGAGCGCCGCTGCTTTTCTCATCACGATAAAGGAAACAGACAAATATCGTTCTACTAAATCTTGAATGTTTCCGTACCGCAAGCTATCACTCCTTTTTGTGAAAAATAGTTTAATTATTTAACTATTAAACAATGTAACAATCTCCTAGAAAAAAAGTCAAAAGAGAAGTATTGAGAAAGGACAACTGTTATTTTTATGCCAAAAACTTAACAAACCGCAGCCATGTGACTTTTTCGATAATGCCGAAAACACAAACAGGCTTCACCTATGGAGCCATTGATGGCAGATTGTTCTGACCCAATTATGGTAGTGTTCCCAGCTCTTCCAGACATCTTCTGCCTAGGATTTAAGCATCTCGTCTCTTTTCTTGCCTGGTTCCACACGCAACACATCGAATACCGTCAGCGAATATGTTTGATGAGGTGGTTCGAAGCGAGGCCAGTCATGCCGCCGCTTGGCTAATTCCATGTGTGCTTTCTGTACTTGCCTTCCCGTGTATCCGCATTCAATGGATAAATATAAGCCGATGAGCGCAAATGCTGTTGTGATGTTGCGCGTCACTCCTCCTGAATGTTGCGCGCCGTAGGCGTCGACGGCTAGTTGGTGGATGAAACCGGGATCATTTTTTGACATGTTATATGCGGCTAATTCTCCGTAAAGCTGCCAACACTCGCCGGATGAGTGATAACGGTCGCAAGGCTCCAAATTTTTACTAGGAAGTTTCAGTTTGCATCCTGGGCATTCTACCATAAGATTTCCCATTTGAAAACACCTCCGTATATTCTTTTCATTTTACAAGATAAAATTACAAGAAACGATAGATTCGTAAACGAGCGGCGTTTGCTCGTTTAAGCATAACAAATACATAAATGAGAATGGACAATAATTGGTTATATACCTCATTCTCCGTTGCACTAAACAATGCTTGGACATTTAATAAAAAAATCCATCTCCTTGGCAGTCACATACCATGATAAAAAACAAGGGCCAAGGAATGGATCGTTTCCATAAACGAATAGGACCGATTACGCCGCAACATCGCGCTTCCGGAAAATAAACCATGTAAGTACGCTAAATATAACAAAGTAAATAAGCAGCATCATCATGGAAAATGGCATCGTCATTCCTTCGACAAGCGGCGTTCCATCAATATATTGCGTTAAGTTTGTATTGGCAAATAATAAATATTTTGCCCAGTCAAATTTCATGGCAAGAAGCGTCGTAATCTGCGGTCCTACAAATAGTGCAAAAGTCGTCAGTCCAACCGCAAGTGAGTGATTGCGAAACACCGCGGATATCATAAACGCAAAAGTCGTCATCATAACAAGATCAACACAATTTAAGGCATATACTTGCATGACATAGAGAAGCATGTTTTTCTCAACAACCGTTCCGTTTTGGTACGCTAAATATGGTTCGCGGATGTTTTCGATTCCAAAAACAATCGCGCCGACGACGGACGAGAAAACAAATAGCAATAGCAGCATGCAAAGCGCAAACAACAGGGCGGCAATGTATTTCGAAAGCAAAATTTTCGTGCGGCTGGCAGGACGAATGAGAAGCAGCTTGATCGTTCCCCACGAGAATTCACTCGCTACGCTTCCTGCCGCCACAATAATCGTAAACAGTGTGATCAGCACAATAATGTCTGCAGAATTTACCAAATATCCCCAGAACGTATTGGACGCCACAGGTTTTATATTATGCTCTAGACGATACTCATTGATTTTCAACTGCTGTTCGAGATGATTTTTATACATTTTTGGCACCTTTTCCTCAGAAAGCTGGGCTTCAATTCCCTTTATCTCCGAAGCAACCTCGGCCTTCCAGTTTGCCGGTTCTTTATATGTTGCTTTTATAATCAGCGCTCCCGTTAATGCCGACAAGGCAAGAAGCCCGATCATGAACCATGTGCCAATACGGCGATAAATTTTCATATTTTCGTTTTGAATTAATGAAAGAATGCTAGACAATTTCATTACCTCCCGTCATTTCTAAAAATCTTTCTTCCAACGATTTCGTAAGAACTTGAATGCCATATACTTTGATATTTTCTGACACTAAGGCGGCATTCAAGCTTGGTATTTCCTTATAATCAATGGAAACTTCAATTCCTTGCTTTGTCTATGTGATGTTCATATGAGGATAGATGTTTTTGATCACAGTTAGTGCCTGTTCCACCGGCTCTACTGTTAGCAGCACTTTTTGAGCTTGTTTTGACAGTTCCTGAACCGATTCAATTCCAACTAATCTTCCATGTTGAATAATCGCAAAGCGGTTGCACATCATTTCCATTTCCGACAGAATATGGCTTGAAACGATGATCCCCAGCCCTTCTTCTTTCGCCAGCTTGCGCAAGTAATCGCGGATTTCGCGGATGCCGGCGGGATCGAGCCCGTTTGTCGGTTCATCCAAAATAAGCAAAGAAGGCCGATGAAGCAATGCTTGCGCCAGCCCTAGACGCTGCCTCATGCCGAGCGAATATGTTTTCACTTTGTCATAAATTCGTTTTTCCAAACCCAATAGTTTGACAACCTCATCGATTCGCTCTTTTGTTACTCCTTTTGTCATTCGCGCATAGTGCAATAAATTTTGGTAACCCGTTAAAAATTTATACATCTCTGGATTTTCCACAATGGCACCGACATGTTGAATCGCTTTTTCAAAGTCTTTTTGAATACTAATTCCATTAATCAGCACTTCGCCGCTAGTAATTCCCATCAGTCCTACGATCATGCGAATCGTTGTCGTTTTTCCGGCGCCGTTCGGTCCAAGAAATCCAAACACTTCTCCTGGAAATACCTCAAGCGACAAATCATGGATAATCGTTTTCTTGCCAATATCTTTCCTGACATTTTTCAACTGCAAAAGTGGATTCATGGTCGTTCCTCTCCCTTATAAATTTTTTTCAGCCGGTTTACTACACTATCGCGGCTTGTTTCTCTTAATTCATCGACGTGGACGAGCTCCGCCACTTTTCCATCACGGAGGAAAATCGCCTCATCCAGCAATGGTTCCACTTCATCGATTTCATGTGTCGTCATCACAATCGTCTGCCGTTCTAGATCGACAAATGAAATCAGTCCCTTGACGATGGATTCGCGCACCATCGGGTCAAGACCGGACAGCGGTTCATCCATCAATAAAATCGGCGCTTCCCGCGCTAACGTAAAAGCGATTTTCGCACGGCCCCGTCCGCCTTTGGACAGCTGTCTTAGCTTTTTATCAGGCTGGATTTCCATAAACTCTAAAATGTCATGCGCTTTTTCTTTGTGGAAATCGCTAAATTGCGAAGCGTAAAACTCCAGCATATCCTGAACCGTAAAGCTGTCATAATAGACGTCCAGCTCCGATAAATACGCGACTTTGCCGCTGATTTTTCTCGTTACTTCCATTCCATCGACTAGCACTTTTCCTTTTGTAGGAAAAACGAGCCCGGCAATCAATTTCAAAAAAGTCGATTTGCCGCTGCCGTTTGCGCCAAGGACGCCGATGATTTTTCCTTTTTCTAAACTTAGCGATACATCATCTAATGCGATGACATTACCGTATTTTTTTGTGACACGCTCGAATTCAATCATTGTTTCTCTCCATCCTCTCCCCTGCTGAAATCTTTTAACGAAGCTATCATGTCATTCATCGTAAATCCAAGCTCTTTCATGTTCCGTATAAAATCAGCCACAATATCTCGCTTCAGCTGTTCACGCAACCGTTCGATGACTTCCACATTTTCTGTGACAAACGTTCCTTGACCGCGCCGTGTTTCCACAATCCCTATCCTTTCGAGCTCACTATATGTGCGCTGGATCGTATTCGGGTTTACTCCAGTTTGTACAGCCATTTCCCGCACAGACGGCAATTTATCTCCCGCTTTCCATTCGTTACGCACAATTTTCTTATTAATTTTTTCCATTATTTGTATATAGATCGGTTTCGTTGTATCAAATTCCTCTGTCACGATGCTTACACCTCAACTTTTCTGTCAATCAACCAAATAGAAGCACAAAATACGAGAACAGCAATAATACCGTAAAAAACAATTACTCCTATTGCTATCGTTTCAATCTTTTCGATCATTATCCATCCTTCAGTTGTATCGTATTTGAACGCAACCCCCGGCATCGCTACTTTTCCCCATCCCGTTAGCCATTCGTATACGTTTGTTTTCATAAACAACGAAAATAGCCAGCCTAACAGAAAATAAATAAGCGCAACGATCAACCCCGAGAGTTTTGGAAACATTTGTTTACAGATGCGGTAAATCACCCAATAAAACAAACACCAGATCGCCATATGGATAGATAGCAGCACAATAGATAGAACCGCCAGCACACCGGCTTGGATAAAAAGCTCATGATTCCACATCTCCTCATGGAAATACCTCTCTTTTATCTCAAGCGACGCAATGTAGGTAAATAGCGCTGAAACAAACAAGGAAACAAGCAGACTGCCAAACGCGATGAGCAGTTTGGCGCTTACTAATCGAAATACCGATTGCGGGGTTTGAAGCCATAAATGGAGCCGCTTCGTTTCTGTTTGCAAGCTGAGAGCCATAAATATCAACATATAAAAAGCATGCAGGCATGTGACAATCAATGATGGAAAGAACATCGTTACCGGCTCATCGTATTTTAGAGCCAATAAATATGCCACTATATTAACAGCGATCACGATTCCAACCGTAGTTATTATCCACAGTTTCGAGATGCGCCATTCTTTTCTTAATAAGCCAATCCACGGATTCATTCTTTCCCCTCCAACAACAGTGAATTAGTGTACTAGTAATATAGTACACTAATATTCAAAATAATGTCAATTTGTCACTCTTCTTTTCTTCATACACATAAACGACCGAAAATCGTCTTATGCTTAAACAAAGGAAACGAGGCAAATAAAAAAGATGTCGTAAAATTGTTTGATCGACATCCTTTGTTCCACACTATTTACATTTTGAAATATCTCAGCAAAGATTTTCTGGAAATTCGCGGTCGTCCTACCGCGTATAGCGTTTCAGTAAAAAAATGTCGGCCGATGCATCGCAACAAAGATTGCAAAAAGAGGAGCGATTTCATCATCCATTGCATGTTCCGCAACTCAATTAGAAATCATGTTAATATCCACCCCTTGGGATGGTAGTTGGACCTCAGTATATAATTTCCAAGGTGGTGGATTTTCATGAATCGATTATGCATTTTTTACCACGTTCTAAATATTGACAAAATTTCTTAGATCCTAGATATTGATTAACCTTAATGAAAATGAGTTTAATCATGTTAAAATCACTGAAAAAGAGTTTTTAGCACTCCATTGAAAATGAGATAAAGTCCAATTTTACAATTGACTTAATCTTCTTGAGACACAACAAAAATGAACAATTATCTAATTTTTATTTACTTTGGTTAAACCTGTACAATTTATGTTCAGCATCTTTGCATTAAAACCAGCTTTTCCGTGATTTTTATGCTTGGAATCACTGCTGGAAAGACAAATTTCCGATTCGTGATTCGTCTCATAAAGCGACAAAGGCGTCACGTTTTTGCTCAACAGATGGGGTATGCAGAGACTGAGTGAGTGGAAGATATAAGGATACTTGCGTTCCCTTGTTGACTTCGCTCGCAATTTGGATCGTTCCACCCATCGATTCGATAATTCGATAGACGACCATCATTCCAAGTCCGGTGCCTCTTCTTCCTTTTGTTGTAAAATATGGTTCTCCGAGGCGCTCGATTTGTTCTTTTGTCATCCCGACTCCTGTATCTGAGATGCGGATCAGCACTTGATCTTTTTCGATAGAAATGTAAACTTCGAGTGTGCCGCCATTTGGCATTGCTTCAATGGCGTTCTTGATAATATTGAGCAAGCATTGTTGAAGTTTTTGGCGTTCCCCTTTGACGTTACAAGGAATAAGCGACGTTTGGACTTCAACACTATTCATGTTTGCCAGCGGACGCACAATATCGATGACGCGTTCTATTTCTGTTTTCACATTTAGATTTTCTACGCTTTCCGGAGCAGGTTTGGCAAATGTAAGATAATCCGTGATAATCGCTTGAGCGCGATCTAATTCTTCGATGGCAATGCGAATGTATTGTTTCCGCTTTTCTTGCGTTAAATGGCTTTGCTCCAGCAATTGTATAAACCCTCGCGCGGTCGTTAGGGGGTTGCGTACTTCATGGGAAATAGAAGCAGCCAAGTGGCTGACCACTTCCATTTTTTCCGCGCGGATAATCCGTTTTCTTAATACGCTGTTCTTGTATAAAATTTCCTTAAGATAGCATGTGAAAATCATACTGATTGGCTGAATAGGCAGGTAGAGCCAAAACGCTGAAGAAGCCGGCAATGTGTGATGAAAGGATTGGATCAAAACGACCATGAGCATCTCGGAAACAGCGGATAATAGAAAAGCAAGCAAAATGCGCTGTTTGGAAGACAAGGCCAAAAATTTTTTCGATAAGGCTATGCCGGCGATCATAATGGCGACCGATGTAATAGCGGTCAGCATGAATTCTTTTCCGCCAAAAAAAGAGTGGTAGCCAATCGTCACCATACAAAGAAAAAAGCTGGCGATCGGCCCTTTATACAAACTGCCCAACCAAAGAGGCACTTGATGTAAATCGTAAATATATTCCGCATCGATGTTGGGATTGATAGGAAATGTCATGCAAAGAATGATGATAATAGCAAAAGCAAGTGTTAAAATGTACTTCCTTATTTTTTCAGGTGCGTTTCTTTCCTCAAGCCATAATGCAAGAATGAAAACTGGGATTAAAATAAAAAACAAATTTAATAGGACGTTTTTTACAATGTCGAGGAACATATTCACACCTTCCTTTACATGACAAAATCTTAATGAATTCAGCATTTATTTAGCCATTTACTATTGTAAAAGAAAGAAATGTCAGATGTTAAGTACGAATGTTTAGTGTTTTTCTGACATAAACGTTTGTTTTTCGACATAATTTTCCTTAAAAAATTTTTTCAATCGTTTTATTTAAATTTTCCTAAAATCAACAAATCCCCCACCTTATGCTTTCGCATAAAATGGGGGATTTGTTTTATCCGCGCAATGTTGCGCCGAATTGCTGTTCCACCGCCTGAATGACTTTTTCATGAACGGCGGTTACTTCTTCATCTGTTAATGTACGTTCCGGATCGTAGTAACGGAGCGAAAAGGCAATCGATTTTTTGCCGTTTGGAAGGCGGTCTCCTTTGTATACGTCGAAGATCGATACTTCTTTCAACAATTTGCCGCCCGCTTCGATAATCGTTTTTTGCAGTTCGCCAGCGATGACGTTTTCATCGACAACAAGGGCGATATCACGCGTAATCGATGGGAAACGCGGAATCGGCGAATAGCGGATATCTTCCACTTCGGCGTTTAACAAATCGGTCAAGGCAAGTTCAAAGACATATGTTTCTTTTAAATCGTACTCCTTTTGTACAACCGGATGGAGCTGTCCGACAAAGCCGATCGTCTTTCCATCTAGCAAGATATCAGCGGTGCGCCCCGGATGCATATGTTCGCGTTTTGCTTGTTTATATTCAATGCGATTCGTTAAACCTAGCAACTCGAACAATCCGTCTAAAATGCCTTTCGTGACATAGAAATCGACCGCTTTTTTCTCGCCTTGCCATAAGTGGGCGTGCCATACGCCTGTTACAACTCCGGCGAGGCGTTCTTTTTCGTTTGGCAATTCGTTGTCGCCATTCGCCAGATACACCGCACCTGTTTCATAGACAGCGACGTTTTCAACTTGGCGCGCGCGGTTGTAGCTCGCTACTTCCAAGAGGTGCGGCAGCAGGCTTTGGCGAAGGGCGCTGCGCTCTTCGCTCATCGGAAGCGCCAAGCGGATCGGTTCCGCCGTTTCCAACGCGAACATTGTCGCTTTTTCCTCGCTTGTAAGAGAATACGTAATCGCTTGGAACAGGCCGACATCTTCTAAATAACGGCGTACTTGCCGGCGTTTTGCTTGATATGCTGTCAGTTTGCCCGGCTTCGCTTCCGCGACTGGCAATGTCGCCGGCAAGCGGTCATAGCCGTACAATCTCGCCACTTCTTCGATAATATCTTCTTCAATCGAAATATCCCGGCGTCGTGACGGAACGGTAATCGTAAACGTTCCGTTATCTTCCATGAACGCAAATTGCAAGTTCGTTAAAATCGTGGCAACTTCGTCTTTCGTAATCGTCGTGCCAAGCACACGGTTAATGCGGTCTAGCGTAATGGTGACCGTCACTTCTTGCTCTTTTAGCGTATTGGCCTCGACAATGCCGCCAACCACTTCGCCGCCAGCGTACTCGGCCATTAACGCGGCCGCGCGGTCAAGCGCTTCTTTCGTCCGCGCCGGGTCAATGCCTTTTTCAAAGCGCGTGCTTGCTTCACTGCGCAAGCCGTGGTCTTTCGACGCTTTGCGAATGACAGGGCTCGTGAAATAGGCCGATTCAATAAACACCGTTGTCGTGTCGTTTCGCACTTCGGAATTCGCGCCGCCCATGACACCGGCAAGCGCCACTGGCTCCGTACCGTTGGTAATGACAAGATGATCTTCCGTTAACGTGCGCTTCGTATCATCCAACGTGAC
This sequence comes from Parageobacillus sp. VR-IP, assembly GCF_013357975.1. NCBI lineage: Bacteria > Bacillati > Bacillota > Bacilli > Caryophanales > Anoxybacillaceae > Parageobacillus > Parageobacillus sp. VR-IP. The sequence goes on along the minus strand of NZ_JABVYQ010000004.1, from coordinate 187,803 downwards.
AATTGTTTCTCCTGCTTTTGCGCGACGCACAACAATTTCTTTCGAACCGAGGCGGTCATAGTCAAACGCATGAAGCGGCTGGCCGTACTCAAGCAAAATGTAGTTCGTAATATCGACCACGTTGTTATGTGGACGGATTCCTGCCGCCATTAATCGCGTTTGCATCCAAAGCGGCGATGGACCGATTTTCACGTTTTTCACAATACGCCCTGCGTATAACGGATTGTCTTCCGGCGCATCGACGCGCACAGAAATATAATCATGAACATTTTCGTCATTTTCTTGAAGCTCAATGGTTGGCAGCTTCACGTCCCGGCCTAAAATCGCCGCCACTTCATACGCGACGCCAATCATGCTTAAGCAATCGGCGCGGTTTGGCGTAAGTCCGAGCTCTAATACTTCATCATCTAGATTTAGTAATTCCAATGCATCGGCGCCAACCGGAGCGTCGCTCGGAAAAACGAAAATGCCATCAGCGTATTCTTTCGGTACTAATTTCGATTCAATACCGAGCTCTTGCAAGGAGCAAATCATGCCGTTCGATTCTTCGCCGCGCAGTTTTGCCCGTTTAATTTTCAAATTTCCTGGTAAGACGGCACCGACTTTCGCAACTGCTACTTTTTGCCCTTTGGCGACGTTCGGGGCGCCGCAAATAATTTGTACCGGCTCCCCTTCGCCGATATCGACGAGGCATTTGCTTAATTTATCCGCGTTTGGATGCTGCTCGCGCTCAAGCACATGCCCGACGACAACGCCTTTTGCCCCTTTATTTAATACTTCCACGCTTTCGACTTCAATGCCGCTTTTTGTAATGCGGTCGGCTAGTTCTTTTGCGGTGATGCCTGTTAAATCAACATATTCTTGCAGCCATTTATAGGAAACAAACATCGATCAAACCTCCCTTTTATACGCGATGGAATTGTTGCAAGAAACGAATGTCATTTTGATAAAAATGACGGATGTCATCAATGCCGTATTTGAGCATTGCAATGCGCTCTGGCCCCATGCCGAACGCGAAACCCGTATATTTTTTCGAATCAAATCCAGCCATTTCTAATACGTTTGGATGGACCATGCCGGCGCCTAAAATTTCAATCCAGCCCGTTCCTTTACATACGCTGCAGCCATGACCGCCGCAATGGAAGCAGGACACATCGACTTCGACCGACGGCTCGGTGAATGGGAAAAAGCTTGGACGGAAACGGATTTCGCGATCTTCGCCAAATATTTTGCGGGCGAACTCGCGCAGCGTTCCCTTCAGGTCGCTCATGCGAATGTTTTCATCGACAACAAGCCCTTCGATTTGCGTAAATTGATGCGAGTGAGTCGCGTCATCATTGTCGCGGCGGTACACTTTCCCCGGACAGATGATTTTCACCGGACCGCGCCCTTGATGTTTTTCCATCGTGCGCGCCTGCACCGGTGACGTATGGGTGCGAAGCAAAATTTCTTCGGTAATGTAGAACGAATCTTGCATATCGCGCGCCGGATGGCCTTTTGGCAAGTTCAACGCTTCAAAATTGTAGTAGTCTTTCTCGACTTCCGGCCCTTCGGCAATCGTATAGCCCATGCCGATGAATAAGTCTTCGATTTCTTCAATGACGCGTGTGAGCGGATGGTGATTTCCTCTTCGGACCGGGCGGCCTGGAAGCGTGACGTCAATGGCTTCCGCGGCTAATTTTTTCTCGACTTCCTCTTGTTCGAGCTTCGTTTGCTTTGCTTCTAACGCGTTTTGAATCGCTTGCCGTACTTCGTTGGCGAGCGCGCCTATGACCGGACGCTCTTCTGGCGATAATGCCCCCATGCCGCGGAGCACTTCGGTAATCGGTCCTTTTTTGCCAAGATAAGCGACGCGCACCTCATTGAGTGCTTTCAAGTCACGAGCCTGTTCGATTTTTTCGAGCGCTTCTTGTTGAAGCTGCTGCAACCGTTCTTTCATGGAAAACTCCTCCTTTTCTTCTTTATTCGAACGGGCATAGAAAGAAAATGCTTCTTCGACTGCCCATACTTGATGTTCATGGAACAACACTTTTGGAATATCTTCGCGTGGAATCCACACTAGTTCGTGGTCTTTTTCGAAAACGGAGTGTTGCTCTCCTGTAATTTCTGCTATGTAGAAAAACCCATCGCTAGCCATATAGTCATGAAAAGTCGTTGAGTAGAAATACTTTTGCGCACGTCCGATAAATTGGAGAATACGGACGTTATACCCCGTTTCTTCCAAAACTTCACGCTTGAGACAGTTTCCCAATGTTTCTGTCCCTTCCCCCCACCGCCGGGCAAAAAATATCCCGTTGGCGTTTTCACGACAGCGACCATGCCGTCGTTAATGATGACCGCATAGGCGCCTCTCCTGACGATGTAATGTACATGTTCGAGGCGATTGCCAAATATCCACGCTCCCTCCATCCCCCTACTCCTCTTCACTATGTTCCATAAAAAAACTCGCCCCTTAAAATAAGGGACGAGTGCACTCGCGGTACCACCCTTGTTAACAGCGCAAAAAGGCGCTGTTCGCTTCATTGCGATAACGGCATAGGCCGGAACACCTTTACATTCCGCAGACGCGGAATGGTCCCGGTGTCAACTCCAGAGGTGAATTCACTTGCTTCTGCCATAAAAACGCTCCCAGTCTACGGCGTTTTCTCCCTGGATGGCGAGTGGCAAGCTACTCTTCTCTTTCATCGTCGTTTTCCGTATTTATAACTTATTTAACTATTTTTATATTATAGGCAACGGGCAAGGGCGATGCAACCTCTCATATTCAAAAATAGCTTTTATCTATAATTTTACAATGCCCTGACGCAAATGATAAAGCAAAATTCCGGCGGCGACGGCGACGTTTAACGACTCGGCCTGCCCATAAATCGGAATGTATAAGTTTTTCGTCGTCATTTGCAGCAATTCCTTTTGAACCCCGCTTCCTTCGTTGCCGACAAGCAAGGCAAACGGACGCGCCGGTTTGATATGACGATAATCTTCCCCGTTTTCCAGCGCTGTTCCGTAGACCGCGACATTTTCCGTCTGCAGGCGCTCGATCCATTCGCGGAGATTTCCGCGCATAATCGGCAGATGGAAAAGAGAGCCTTGCGTCGCGCGGATGACTTTCGGATTGTATACATCGGCGCATCCTTCGCCAAGAATGACGGCATCCATTCCCGCCGCATCAGCGGTTCGGATCATCGTGCCGACGTTGCCTGGATCTTGCACGGCGTCAATCAGAAGCACATTCGCCTGCGCCCAGTCCATATCGTCATAGGAAAACTGTTCGCATACAGCGGCGATGCCTTGCGGTGTTTCCGTATCGCTGATCGTTTTCATCACGTCTTCTGTAACGATGGCTATCGGGAGACCGCTCACATCCCAAGTTGCCGGGATCGCTTTATTCTCGTCAACAATCAATTGGATAATGGATATGTTGCTTTTTAACGCTTCTTCCACTAAATGAAATCCTTCGATAAGAAAGTGCCCTGTTTTGTCTCGTTCCTTTTTCGTCAACAGCTTTTTCCATTGCTTCACTTGCGGATTTTTTACCGACTCAATTCGTTTCAACGTTGATTCTCCTTTACGTTTTGCGTATCCATATACATAATAAACGAAATTCGCGTAAAAAATAAGCATGTAACTACATACTAGTGAGGTGAACAAGATGGATTTAAATTTGCGCCAAGCAGTTATACAAAATGTGGCCAACAACACGAAGGAGCAATTAGAAGATACGATCGTTGATGCGATTCAGCGTGGAGAGGAGAAATATTTGCCAGGGCTCGGCGTCCTTTTTGAAGAAATTTGGAAACATTCAAGCGAGCAGCAAAAAGAAGAAATGCTCACAACACTGGAACAAGCGGTCAAGCAACACGCATAAAAAGGGAAGCAGAATCACGCTTCCCTTTCCTATTGAATTTTCACGAAGGAAACGTTCCCCCGCTAGAAAGTGCCTTTCCCCGCGCTTCCCTTGCCGCATCTCTTTCATGATCTTCATCGTGTATCATCGGCTTTCACATTTTGATGACAAGGTGTGCCGCTACGCGTAACAGGCCTTGAGGTTGGCGGCAATTTTCGCGGCAAGGACAGCGTTGTTTTTGACTAATGCGATATTTGCTTCAAGGCTTTTTCCGCCTGTTAATGTTTTGATTTTATCGAGCAAGAAAGGCGTCACCGCTTTTCCGGCAATTTGTTTCTCTTTCGCTTCTTTCAGGGCTTCCTCAATAATCGAATTGATGTATGACTCTTCTAGTTCTTCTTCTTTTGGAATCGGATTGGCAATAATCAGACCGCCGTTTAGCCCAAGTTCCCATTTTGTTGCGATTAATTTCGCCATTTCTTCCGGTGTATCGACACGGTAATTCACTTTAAATGGACTTGTGCTCGAATAAAAAGCTGGCAATATGTCCGTACCGTAGCCGATGACGGGAACGCCATTTGTTTCAAGATATTCCAGCGTTAACCCTAAGTCCAAAATCGATTTGGCTCCTGCGCATACAACAGCCACATTTGTGTGCGCCAGTTCCTGCAAGTCCGCGGAAATGTCCATCGTTTGCTCAGCGCCGCGGTGAACGCCACCGATTCCGCCAGTGGCAAACACTTTAATGCCGGCCATATTTGCGCAAATCATGGTCGCCGCTACGGTGGTCGCCCCGTGTTTTTTCATGGCAATCACATATGGCAAATCTCTCCGGCTTACCTTTTCAATCTCTTTGCTTGTCCCTAAAAATTCTAGTTCCTCTTCATTGACACCGATTTTCATCTTTCCATCCAAAATGGCGATCGTCGCAGGAACAGCACCGTTGTCGCGGATAAGCTGCTCCACTTCCTTTGCCGTCTCTACATTTTGTGGATACGGCATGCCATGGGAAATGATCGTTGATTCCAAAGCCACGACCGGTTTATTTTCTTTCATTGCTTTTTCGACTTCTTCTGAGAAAACAAGCACGTCTTTTAAATTCATCGATTAGACCTCCCGAGAAAAATATTGCGCAAATGTTTGCTTTAATAAATGTTGATTCAAGTTGGAACAAACGGTTTCTTTCGTTTGCAATGTAATGATGGAACAGCACATTCCTAGCTGGCAGGACTTGACAAACGGTTCTCCGTTATGGATGCCATATAAAAAGCCTGAAATAAACGAATCTCCCGCACCGGTTACGTCGATCACTTCTATTTTTGGGGTGGGAAGCGCTCCATGCTCTCCTTTTTTGTTTTTGAATACGATTCCCTTTTCCCCTTGCGTAATAATAACATGATCAACGCCGCGCTCTAATATTTTTTCGCATGCCGCTTCTACATTCCCATCTTCCACTCCCGCCAGGGCCAGCGCTTCATCTTGATTGGCAATCATCCATGTAACGCCATTCAAATCAAAAGGCAGTTTTTTGACCTTGATGGCGGATACCGGTGCAACGCAGAGGGGAATGTTTTCTTGACGGCAGCGTTCGATGACCGTCTTTAACACCTCGCCAGGAAAATTCGTATCCAAAAGCACCATGGAGGCGGAAGAAATATGGCTCCAGCGCTTTTGGATAAAATCCGAAGTAACGTTGTCATAAATCGCCATATCCGCTAGCGCGATCACCATCTCGCCTTTTTCATCCAATACGGCCGTGTATGTACCCGTGTTCGCCTTATCCAGCTTTACCGTTTGGCTTATATCGACGTAAGCGCTTGTTGTCTCAAGAAGCCATTGCCCTTCTTGATCGTTCCCCACGACGGTGAAAAGAGAAACGGAATGGCCAAGCCGCCCGAGGTTTTCAGCAATATTGCGCGCTACGCCGCCGCATGTTTGCGTCACCGTAACAGGATTAGAAGTGCCTAGCTGAATCGCCGATAGACATTGGGCTTTCCGGTCAACGTTCGCCCCGCCAATGCACACAATTCTTGACGGTTCGGGCAGCACATACGCCCTGCCGATAATTTTTCCTTGTTTTGTTAACGAAGAAATGTAGCCCGCTACTGCCGACCGCGAAAGCTTCAGCTGCTTTGCCAGCTCGTTTTGTGTCATAAATGGGTTTTTACGGATTAACTCTAATATGAGTTTTTCTTTTTCATTCATGATGTGCATGCACCTCAGCACAATAAACAAACATTTGTTTATATATTAAACATTTGTATAAACGTTGTCAACAAAAACCGGTTTACAGCTTTCCGCTGATATGGTGGAAAGTTTAGTGTAAAAAGGGGTTTCTTTGACTTTGTGTAATTTATTAATAAGACATATTAGTGTTTTATCGAGATATTTGAACTGAATTTAGGGGGATACTGGATGGATAATGGCGTTATTACTGTTATGGTTTGTAGTTTTATGGGTGCATTTGCTTGTTTGATAGATGTCACAAAAATAAAAAAGGTAGGACATATTTTTAATAATGAATGCTTGAGTCGAATAAGACGTAGAAATTTTAAAATGACATTTCTCATACTAAAAAATAAAAAAGCGTGTCAAAACTGTTGTCAGTTTGCACGCTATTTTTCATGTAAAATTAACTTTTGCACCCTAAAACAGAATTCGTTAGAATCATACCCATATTTCTCTTTTCCCGCTTTTCTCTTCTTCACTGCTATCATTCGAATCCGTTTATAAACATCATCGCCCACTTCATAGCCCCATATACTTCGCTTTACCAACACCCGTTTTTGTGTTTTACTAATAATTCACCGCTATCCCATACCGTTATTGATAAAATACAAAATCGCTCTGCCGCGGCGGAAAAGAAGCGGTTCTTTCCGCTGAACTCCGCTGTTTCTGCCTGCAGCTCTGTTTTTCATTTTTATGCTCTTTTTATCAATATCAAAAAGAGAAGCCGGCATCCTTTGTTGCTGGCTTCTCTTTGCTGATTATTCAAATGTAATTTGTTTTACTTTTTCCGCGTCTAAGCGCTTGATGACTTCAACAAGCAATTTTACTGTGTTTTCGTAATCGTCACGGTGCAAAATCGCCGCATGGGAGTGGATATAGCGCGTTGGAATCGCGATTGTCAGCGACGGAACGCCGCTTGCCGTTAAATGAATCGCGCCGGCGTCGGTGCCGCCGCCTGGCATCGCATCAAAATGATACGGAATGTTGAGTTCTTCGGCGACATCAATGACAAACTCACGCAAGCCGCGATGCGATACCATCGTTGCGTCGTATAGGACGATATGTGGCCCGGCGCCAAGCTTGCCCATCGCTTCTTTTTCGGAAACTCCTGGCGTATCTCCGGCAACGCCGACGTCCACGGCAAAAGCGATATCCGGCTGAATGAAATGCGACGCTGTTCTTGCCCCGCGCAAACCGACTTCTTCCTGCACCGTACCGACGCCATACACGACGTTTGGATGATCGACATCTTTTAATTGCTTTAACACGTCAATCGCAATCGCGCAACCGATCCGGTTATCCCAGGCTTTCGCAAGCAGCATTTTTTCATTGTTCAACACGGTAAATTCAAAATACGGAACGATCGAGTCGCCCGGGCGCACACCCCATTCCATTGCTTCTTCGCGGCTTGTAGCGCCGATGTCGATGAACATATCTTTAATTTCAACCGGTTTTTTGCGCGCTTCCGGCGGCAAAATGTGCGGCGGTTTCGAACCGATAACGCCTGTAATTTCTCCTTTTTTCGTTAAAATCGTCACGCGCTGTGCCAGCATGACTTGGCTCCACCAGCCGCCTAGCGTTTGAAAGCGGATAAATCCTTTGTCATCGATTTGCGTCACCATAAAGCCGACTTCGTCCAAATGGCCGGCAATCATAATTTTCGGACCGTCGGCGGTTCCTTTCTTTTTCGCGATTAAACTGCCAAGACCGTCGGTTGTTACTTCATCGGCATAAGGAGTTATGTATTTTTTCATTACTTCGCGCGCTTCCCGTTCATTTCCAGGGACTCCTCTCGCGTCGGTCAGATCCTTCAGCATCGTCAACGTTTCATCGAATTTCGCCATTATGAAACCCCTTTCTGTTTCTATCCATCCTTTATTATACCCAAAACCGCCAATAATGTATAAAATTTGTTAATAATTCTGATTTTGCCGTTCATGATTGACTTGATTTTTTTGCTTATAGGCTTGTTCGATTTGTTCCGTAGAAAAGCCTAGCTGTCCGCCAAGCAGCAAATACTCGGTAAACAACCGGTCATAGCTTTGCCGCGATTTCGTTTTTCCAAACTCATCCGCGGCTTGAAAAACAGCGAGAAACTGCTCGACAAGCGGCAAAGCGGCCGATTGCGGCGGAATCTCGGAATATAGAAAATCGCATTCCAAGCCGAGCGATAAAATAAAATGCAGGCCGTCGACATATTCTTCAAGCACTTTTTCTTGCGGAGAAGGCGGTTTTACGCTCCAAAATTTAAAACAACGCGTTTCATTGGCCAGCTCGCCAATTTCGACGAGCAAAGCAAGCAGTTTTTTTGCAAACAACTCTTCCTCCATAAGGCCGTGCTGCGTCTCAATCCGCTCATCGAGCTGGCGCTGCAGCGAGTAAAGCGCCGCAAAGTCCATCCTTTCACCCCCTACAAAGAGTTAAAAAACAAACATATGCCACAATCTCCATCACCGCCAGAAGCGGCAAACCATAACGGAAAGCACGATGGCGCGTTTTATGATGAAACAAATACATGCCCGCCGCCGTACCGGCCGCCCCGCCAATAAAGGAAACGAGCCAAATCGTTTTTTCGGCGATACGCCATTGATGGCGCTTCGCTTTATATTTATCGATCGCCATGATGAAAAGGCCGATAATATTCATCACCAAACTATATTGTACCATTGCCATTTCCTTTCCTGTAAGAAAAAAGACCATTCCCGTCAGCGAGAATGGTCACTGCTTCCTTACTTGTTCAAATTTGCTTTCGCCAGGTCGGCAAGCTGTGCGAACGCAGCTTGGTCATTAACCGCTAAGTCTGCTAACATTTTGCGGTTTACTTCTACTCCCGCTAATTTCAAACCGTGCATAAAGCGGCTGTAGGAAAGGCCGTGCATACGTGCCGCTGCGTTGATGCGCGTAATCCAAAGTTTGCGGAAATCGCGTTTCCGCTGACGGCGGTCGCGATACGCATACATTAACGATTTCATTACTTGTTGGTTTGCGACTCTATATAAAGCATGTTTCGCTCCGAAATAACCTTTTGCTAATTTCAACACTTTTTTGCGACGTCTGCGCGTTACCGTTCCACCTTTAACACGTGGCATACATATTCCCTCCTATATTTCTCCATTATTTCAAGTTGTCAAGCAGTTGGCGAATGCGTTTGAAGTCGCCAGGAGATACAAGCGCTGCTTTGCGAAGTTTGCGTTTTTGTTTTTGCGTTTTATTGGCAAATAAGTGGCTTGTATAAGCATGACCGCGTTTTAATTTACCGGTACCAGTCTTTTTGAAACGCTTTGCAGCGCCACGATGAGTTTTCATTTTTGGCATAGGGTGTTCCTCCTCACTCGATTATTTATCGTTTTTCGGTGCTAGTACTAAAAACATATTGCGCCCGTCCATTTTCGGTGCCGTCTCGACGACGCCGATATCCGAACATGCCTCGGAAAACCGTTCAAGGACGCGTTGACCAATTTCCTTATGCGTAATCGCCCGTCCTTTAAAGCGGATTGTCGCTTTTACTTTATCGCCTTTTTCAAGGAACTTGCGCGCGCTGCGGAGCTTCGTATTAAAATCGTGCTCCTCGATCGTCGGGCTTAAGCGCACTTCTTTGACGTTGATCACCTTTTGCTTTTTGCGCGCCTCTTTTTCTTTCTTTTGCTGCTCGAAGCGGAATTTGCCGTAGTCCATGATGCGGCATACCGGCGGTTTCGCGTTTGGCGCTACCAGCACTAAGTCGAGGTTTAATCTCGCCGCAATTTCAAGCGCTTCTTGTTTCGATTTGATCCCCAGCTGCTCGCCGTTTGGATCAATTAAGCGGACTTCACGGGCACGAATGTTTTCGTTGATAATAAAATCTTTGCTAATAACCAGCCACCTCCAAGGTTTTTTGCGAATTACTTGTTTGTCGCATCGCACTCCCGGCATCGAGCGGTTCCGGAAGAGCAACCGATCGCCGGCCTTTCTCTTCCAACAAAAAAGTGTGGATGCATACGACACCCACACTACTTACGTCCGAAAACCATTTCACGAACCGTAACGACCTGTCAACAGCCATGCCGGCGTCAACCAGGTGAGAAGCGGGGTGCTTCTGCTTTTGTTACAAACAAGTATTCTATTCACTTTATACAATATATCACCTTGGAGGTGGCATGTCAAGGCGTTTTTCTTGATTGATAAACAACGTTTTTTATTATAGCGAATACACATTTATTTAGCAATATGAATTTCAAAAAATTATAGAAGGGTTTTCCATCTAAAACTGCTTTTTATCCATGCATTATTCGTGTGCGCTCTCTTTTAATTTTACTCATGCAATTTACTTAAGAACATTTAAAGTACTAACCTAAACACTCCTTTGCAAATATGCTATAATTAATAGCACAAAAAAATATTCTGAAACTTCACAAGAATTATGTACAAGAGAGGGAAATAGTTCCATGTCTAATGTATATCAACTTATTGCTAGCAAAATACCACAAATGAGTAAATCACAAGCAAAAATAGCAAAGTATATTTTAGAGAATCCGAATTTAGTTCCGTTTTTTACTGTAGGAAAGTTAGCTGAAAAGACAGGAGTTAGTGAAGCAACGATTGTCAGATTTGCTAATTTTCTTGGTTATTCTGGTTATCCCGAACTTCAACAATATATGCAACATTCTGTTCAAAAGCAGCTAACGACTGTCGAACGACTTCAAATGTCACACCATATTTATGAACATGAAAAAGGTGTATATGACATTTTTCAAGACGATATACACAATATAAAATCTACAATGGAGCAATTAGATTTAAGTGCTTTTAAACAAGCGGTAGACTCTATACTAAAGGCCAACAGAATTTATATTGTTGCGAATCGAAGCGCGATGTCGCTCGGTATCTTTCTTCATTATTATCTACAAATTATTTTAAATAATGTACACATTCTTAAATCGATGGAGACAGAAGTGGAAAAAATATATGATTTAAGTGAAAAAGACGTAGTCATTGGAATAAGTTTTGCTAGATATACCAATAGTACTATAAAAATGTTATCATACGGAAAAAAGAAAGGAGCAACAACAATCGCGATCACGGATAATCTACTTTCACCTTTAGTTCCTAATGCTGATATAGTGTTAACCGCCTCTAGTCAAATGCCCACTTTTATCGATTCTTTTGTGGCCCCACTAAGTTTAATTAATGCACTTATTACCTTTATAGGAAAAGAAAAAATTAACGATATCCAAATTAAGCTGGAAACATTAGAGGATATTTGGGATCATTTTGGGGTCTTTTATAAAAAAGAAGACTTATAAAATATACCTAGTTGTTATTCTGATCCTCTGCATGATGGAAAGCGGCAGGTTCTAGCGCATAAAAGTGTTTTTCTACACTTCGTGTACCCGAGTTCGACACTCACTAGATAAACATTCGTTCATCAATCCTTGGTATATAAGGATTGATGAACGATAAGGACATACATTATTTTGCTTTACTCCATTGTTCCTCTCCATTCGTGATCAAACTAACATTCTCGCTTGCATTTGGTGAAAACACACCCTCCCATTTTGCCACTGCTACAGAAGAGAATACGTGACCAATAACATTAATTGCTGTTCTCGCCATATCAATAATCCTATCGATTCCTAAAATAAGTGCAACACCTTCAGCTGGCAAACCAACAGCCGTTCCTGTTGCAAGAAGGATTACCATGGAAGAAGAAGGTACTGCTGCAACTCCTTTACTCGTAACAACAAAAAATAATATCATAATTAGCTGTTGAGACCAACTCATATCAATTTCAAAAGCTTGAGCAATAAATAATGCAGCAATACTTAAATACAGTGTTGTACCATCTGAATTTAGTGGCATACCAGAAGGAATAACGAAAGAAGAAATGTATTTTGGGACACCGAATTTTTCTACCCGTTCCATTAATTGAGGAACTACTGTCTCAGTACTACCTGTTGATGCTCCGATTAACATTAAATCCCAAACCATTTTATAAACATCAGTTATCTTTATTTTCAATAAAAGTGCTACCAATGGGAATAAAACGAATAGAACGATTGCCAATCCAAAATAAGCTGTACCAATTAATTTTATTAATGGCAATAATAAACTAATCCCATAAGTACCAATAGTCGCTGACATAAGAGCAAACACACCTATGGGAGCCACTGACATGACTATATTTACAAGTTTAAAAGAAGCCTTTGAAATCGTTTCCATAATTCGTATTACTGGCTTTGCTTCCTCTCCAATACTTACTAAAGCAATACCAAACATGACACAAAAGAAAATAACTGCGAGGAGATCACTTCTGGCAAGTGCATCAACAATATTAGTTGGAATAATATTCAAAATTAATGTTTTGCCATCCATGACAACGGAGGTATTCTCTGCGATAGAGGAAATATCAGCTTTAGGTAAATTTTTTAAGTTTGTCCCGACACCAGGTTTTAATATGTTGCCTACAGCTAGACCAATAAATAAGATAATAGTAGTAATCAATTCAAACCAAATGATTGTTTTTATGCCAATCCTCCCCATTCTCTTTATATCTCCAACCCCAGTAATACCAACTAAAAGAGTAGAGACAATAACCGGCAGAACAACCATTTTAATAAGACGGATAAAACCGTCACCTAATGGTTTAATAGCAACTCCTGCTTCTGGGAAAAAATGGCCAAAAACTGCACCTAAGATGGCTGCAATCAGAATAAAGAAGGCAAACCTGGTTTTCAAATGAATCCCTCCTAAATTTTTCATTTTGAAATAAATCTAACATATTTGAATATTCTGTGCAATAGATTTTTCATTATTCAATATATTCTAAAATATAAATCATAATTCTTACCATAAATGACTGTACTGCAGATAATTTTGCTTACTAACTTTAAAATATACTGAAAATTCTTGATAAAGAAATAAAAATTTCATATAATTATGTACAAAGAAATAAAAATTTTATAATGGAGGCAATAAAATGACTATTCCAGAGAGTGAAATTTTGTTGTCTAATTTGACACCAAAATCAGCAGAGTATTATCAAAGAGCATGTAAAGTTATTCCAGGGGGAGTGACCGCTAATATTAAATATTTTGCACCACATCCTATTGTGATGAAAAAAGGGAAAGGAAGTAAACTTTATGATCTAGACGGGAATGAATACATTGATTATTTATTATCTTACGGGGCACTTATCCTAGGTCATGGCCATCCTGATGTACTTCATGCCGTTGAGAACCAAATTAAAGAAGCCGGCACAACTATATTTGGTACACCACATGAACTAGAAATCATAATGGCACAAACTTTGATTGATTTATATCCTGGAATTGAAATGGTTCGCTATACCAATTCAGGTTTAGAAGCAACACTTTTGGCGATTCGAATTGCGATGGCATACACAGGTAGAAAGAAGTTAGCAAAATTTGAAGGCCATTACCATGGCGGCTATGATCAAGTATTACTTAGTGTAAATCCAAACTTAAATAAAGCGGGAGAGCCTCACCAACCTCAGACGGTCCCTGAATCACCTGGAATTCCAGATTATTATGTTCAAAATACGATCATATTGCCATTTAATGATATAGAAGCAACAGAAAATATTTTACGTACGCATAAACATGATATAGCAGCAGTTATTCTTGAACCAGTTCAAGGAGGATTCATTCCAGCTGAACCAACATTTATGAAAAAACTTCGCAAATTAACTGAGGAACTTGATATTGTGCTTATTTTTGATGAAGTAAAGACAGGTTTCCGAGTATCCCTAGGTGGGGCACAAGAAGTATATGGAGTGAAACCAGATTTAACTGCATTAGGAAAAGTACTTGGTGGAGGATTTCCAGTAGGAGCTGTTGGTGGGAAAAGGGATATTATGATGATTAGCGCGCCAAATCAAGGGCGTGATCTTCTGACTTTTGGAGAAGATAGTGAGACAAAGAAAGACCCTTTGTTTCATAGTGGTACTTACAATGGTCATCCAACAGTCTTGGCTGCAGGTTTAGCCACAATTGAAGCGTTAAAAAAAGACGGAGTAATGGATTCACTATTTAATAATACAAACATGTTGCGACAGCAATTAGAAACACTTTATCATTCTTATGGTTTAAAGATGCAAACACTTGGAATGGGAAGTATTTTCAACATAATTTTAACAGATAAACCAATAAAAAATTACAGAGATATGTTTCAAGCAGATATGATATTACGTAAAAAGATAGATTATGAGTTATTAAAAGCTGGTGTTTATATAAAACCATTAAATCGATATTCGATGTCTATTGTTCATGATGAAAAAGATATCGAGCGGACGATAGAAGCACACGAAATCGCTTTAAAAAATGTAACTAAAAATTATACAGGTCATTAACTTTGCATAAATCAAATTTTCATTTATCAAGTAGATAACACAAAATAGTTGATTTAATAAAAAACTCCTTATAATTAGGAATGTCTAGCAAACAACCCCTAATTATAAGAAGATCCCTAGTGTGGTATCACATTTCAAGCATTATGGAAAGAACTAGATGCACAAACGTACATATAAGAAAATCAAGGAGGATATTGGACAAAAAAGCAAGGCGGCACTGAAACACCCGTGAAGCAAAACTTCACGGGTGTGTTTTTGTCTATTTTCGCCGCACTTCCTCCTGCAGGGAAGCAATAAAGTCATCGAGCGCCACCGTTTCGCTTTTTTGTTCACCGTATTTGCGGACGTTCACGGCGTTTTCCGCGATTTCTTTGTCGCCGACGACAAGCATGTAAGGAATTTTTTGGATTTGCGCCTCGCGGATTTTATAGCCGATTTTTTCGTCGCGTTCATCGACTTCGACGCGGAATCCTTTCGCTTGCAGCGCTTCTTTTACTTGATATGCATAGTCAAGATGCGCCTCCGGCGATACCGGAATGACTCTCACTTGCACAGGCGCGAGCCAAGTTGGGAACGCTCCTTTATATTCTTCAATGAGGAACGCAACGAACCGTTCCATTGTCGAAACGACGCCGCGGTGGATGACTACCGGGCGGTGCGGCTTTCCGTCTTCGCCGATGTACGTTAGGTCAAAGCGTTCCGGAAGCAAGAAATCGAGCTGCACCGTCGATAATGTTTCGTCTTTGCCAAGCGCGGTGCGCACTTGCACGTCTAATTTCGGCCCGTAAAACGCCGCTTCCCCTTCTGCTTCATAATATTCCAATCCTAGTTCATCCATCGCCTCACGCAGCATCCGTTGCGCTTTTTCCCACATTTCATCATCATCGTAATATTTTTCTTTGTCATGCGGATCGCGATAAGAAAGGCGGAACGAATAGTCGTTTAAGCCGAAATCTTTGTATACTTCCAAAATTAAGTTCACCACGCGCTTAAATTCGTCTTTAATCTGGTCCGGACGAACAAAGATATGGGCATCATTCAGCGTCATGCCGCGGACGCGTTGCAAACCGGAAAGCGCCCCGGACATTTCGTAGCGGTGCATCGTACCCAGCTCGGCGATGCGGATTGGCAGCTCGCGGTAGCTGTGGATTTTGCTTTTATAAATCATCATATGGTGCGGACAGTTCATCGGACGCAGGACAAGCTGCTCGTTGTCCATCTCCATTGGCGGGAACATGTTTTCTTTATAATGGTCCCAGTGTCCGGAAGTTTTATATAATTCGACGCTGCCAAGCACCGGCGTATAGACGTGCTGATAGCCGAGCTCAATTTCCTTATCGACAATATAGCGCTCGATAATGCGGCGAATCGTCGCCCCTTTCGGCAGCCAAAGCGGCAGGCCTTGTCCGACTTTTTGCGACGTTGTAAACAATTCCAGCTCTTTTCCTAGTTTGCGATGGTCGCGCTCTTTCGCTTCCTGCAACAGGCGCAAGTATTCATCCAAATCTTCTTTTTTGAAAAACGCCGTTCCGTAAATGCGCTGCAGCATTTTGTTGTTGCTGTCGCCGCGCCAGTATGCTCCAGAAATATTTAGCAGCTTAAACTCTTTAATTTTTCCCGTCGATGGAACGTGCACCCCGCGGCAAAGATCGAAAAACTCTCCTTGCACGTAAATGGAAATCGTTTCTCCTTCCGGAATATCGTTGATCAGCTCAAGCTTTAAGTCATCGCCGATTTCCTCATAAAGGCGGATTGCCTCTTCCCGGCTTACCTCTTTGCGGACGATTTCCAAGTTTTCTTTGACAATTTTCCGCATTTCTTGTTCGATTTTCGGCAAGTCTTCCGGTGTTAACGAGTGTTCCATATCAATGTCATAATAAAATCCATTTTCAATCACTGGCCCGACACCAAGTTTCACGTTTTTGTACAGGCGCTTAATCGCCTGCGCCATCAAATGGGCTGTGCTGTGGCGCAAAATATCGAGCGCTTCCGGCATGTCTTGCGTAATGATCGAAATCGCGCCGTCTTCTTGGATCGGCGTGCGCAAATCAATAAAACGATCATTCAATTTTCCGGCAATCGCTTTTTTCTTTAATCCCGGGCTGATTGAAGCAGCGATATCTTCCGTTGTCGTTCCTTTTGGAAACTCCTTTACCGCTCCGTCCGGGAATGTAATGCGGATCATTTCCGACATACACTTTTCCTCCTTCTTCTTTTGAGTTAAAAATAAAAAAACTCCTCCCTCAACAAAGGGACGAGTTTGCGTCGTGGTTCCACCCTTCTTCCCATTGCCGCAAAAAGGCATACCGCTCCTAGGCAATGGCTCGAAAGTCATAACGGCTGAACATGCCGGCGGCAATTACTGGATGTGCGTCGTTCACTGCCGCAGCTCCGAGGT
The DNA here is from genome assembly GCF_013357975.1 of Parageobacillus sp. VR-IP. Taxonomy (NCBI): domain Bacteria; kingdom Bacillati; phylum Bacillota; class Bacilli; order Caryophanales; family Anoxybacillaceae; genus Parageobacillus; species Parageobacillus sp. VR-IP. The sequence goes on along the minus strand of NZ_JABVYQ010000004.1, from coordinate 170,985 downwards.
GGTAAGTGTATTTTTCGTGTTAGGAAGGTTTCAGCCGCTGCCTTCCCTCTCTGGAAACCGTAAAAATACACCCGTGTCCTCATCATCACTTTTCCATATTTCTTTCATGTACGCTATTATAGAACAGGTTCATGGAAAAATCAAGTTCCTTTCTCATGCCCTGCACCCGTCGCGCGCTGGTGCGCAAAATCGCTGCGGCTGTAAAGACGGATTCGCTCTTGAAACACGTTTTGAATCGTTTGCACCATTCCGTCATCGATAAGGTCGGTATATAAATAAATCGTATCCGGGGCGATGGAGACAAGCGGCGCCAGCACGGAAGAATCGATGTACATCGGCTGGCTGACGATTAAATTGCGGTCAATCCATTGTTTCAATTCTCTCGCGGTAATTTCCTGCAGCTTCTCATCGTAAAAAAGAAAAGACGGTGGTTGGTGGACTAAATGGATTTGTGACAGTTTCGGTGGCCGTGCTGCGATACAGTCGCGCAATGTTTGCACAAAATTTTGATATTCCTGCTCCAGCTTATATTCATCGATCGCCAGCTCGACGTAATGTTGCAGCCGCTCCATATACGATTTTAGGCGAAACGTGATAAAGGAAGAGAAGGAAAAAGAAAGCCCATCTGTTAAAAATTGCTCTAACGCTTCTTGAACCAATGTTTCTCGAGAAACGGAAAGCTGTTTTCCTTTGCGGTAGTCATATCGTTCGCCATCAAGAAACGAATGGGCGAGCTGCAAAATTTGCTGCTGTTCTTCCTTGTCTTGAAAATAAAACGTACCGGAAATGATCGATAATAACAACCGGTCTTCAATAAAACGCAAAATAAAATTCGTGATAGCCGGTATGATATCGGAGCAGATGACACCGTCGTGATTCTCATATATGTAAATCGCAACAAGGGATTTTCCGTTATATGTTGTGCGAAAGAGCGGATGAACCGTTTTTTTCTCTCTCTCCTTCAATAAGGAAAACAACTTTTCCGCATCGCCTGCCTGTTCCAAATAAATTTCAATCAAGCGCTGTCCCCCCTTTACGAGTCAATGCTTGTTTCTATATATATGGGGACAAACGGTCGTTTAGAATAAAAAAAGGATATTTCCGTTTTCGGAAATATCCTATTCAAGCCGGCGGTTTTTGCCTTTTACTTCTACCGGTTGCGCCAAATAGAGAATCCGCTCCATAATGCGCGCCGCCTTTACCTGTTCCTCCTCGCCGCGCTGCGAATACGTCAAATGATGGGCAAGCTGCTGCAAATCAAAATTCGAGGTAAAAAACGTCGGTAAATTTTCGAACATCCGATATTGCAAAATCGGTCCCAGCAAGTCGTCGCGCACCCAGCTTGACATCGATTCAGCGCCGATATCATCGAGCATTAAAATAGGCACTTTTTTGACGTAATCAAGTTTTTCGTTCACCGTTTGATCTTGCAGCGAACTTTTCAGCTCACGGAAAAATTCGGGAACATACACGATCAGCGACTGGACGTTTTTTTTCGCCAGCGCGTTGGCAATCGCGCCAAGGATATACGTTTTTCCAACGCCAAATGAGCCGTATAAATAAAGGCCTTTCATCTTTTTTCCCGGTTCATACTCGGAAACAAAACGGTCGGCCAGCTCAATCGCCTTCATTCGCCCTTCGTCATCCAGATCAAGATGGGACAGCGACGCTTGCAAAATCTCGCGCGGCACAAATAAGCTTTGAATGAGCGATTCCTGCTGTTTACGTTCGTCATGCTTGATTTTCGCCGGGCAGCGGTCATACTTTACATCAATGACCGTCCCTTTTATAACGAGATGAGGATGATATCCTTTCAAAAAGTTTTTACATTGCTCTAAACTCGGACACTGATCGCAGTTTTTGCTTTGCTCGATAAATTCGTACAGTTTCATTAAACTGCGGTCTACCATCTCTTTTGTAATTTCCCGCTCATGCGCGCGCAAAAACGCTTGTACTTCCGGATGCGTCAAAATCTGCCGCTTCATTTGTTCATAACGCTGCTGAAAATCTTTTCTGCCTAGCAACCGATGTAATAATTGATTCACTCGTTCCATTGCTTTCACATCCTATTATTCGTCGCGGTATTTTTTTAGCCGTTCTTCCAGCTCGCGCCGTTTTTCCTCAATGTCGACCTCATTATCTTGCTCATCGCTTTGACTATAATCCATATTAAGCCATTCTGGCAACAGTTCTTTCCGCACGGTTCTTCTATTTGTTCTTTTGCTTTTTTCATCCGCCCAGCTTTGATACGTTTTCGCTTCTTGCTTTGCCAGCTCCATTGCCTCCTTGACGGTGCGCACTTTTTTGCGCGCCCAGTGGCTTGCGATTTTCTCCACATATTTTTTCGATAGTTTCATATTCGTCCGTAGCATGACATAATAAATTAATACGTTCACCACGCCAGGAAGCAATTTCTGCTGAAACATAATATCTTCAATCAGCTGCAAGTCGCTCATCGACGGTTCAGCTCCGCCGGAAATTTCGATCAACAGCTGGCGGGGAGAAATCGTTTCCAGCTGTTTCATCAGCTGTTCTTCCTTCGTTTTGGGCTCGACATTCGTCATGGTTCGATATGGAAGCGGCTGTACTCGTAAACTCAAGTTTGGCAATGAATCGCCGCGTTCAAATTCATACCATTCATGGACGGCTTTGCGCAGCGCATCGATATCAATATGATAAGACGGGTCGATGACGCTCATGACAATTTTTTGCATATCAAGTGGTCCAACACCATACAAAAACGCCAATTTTTTGATCGCTTCTTTTACTTTTGCCGTAATCGCCCGTCTTGGCACCATATGTTTCGACAAACCGGCAAAAAATAATTCGAAATCAAATACGTCATCGTCGAGGTGATAGGTGTTTTCTTTTCGGCCAACATATTCATACCCATCGGCCAGCTGCAAATCTTCTTGCATTTCCCCATGAATGTTCGCCACCATCTGCTCGATATGAACAGAAGCAAAAACATCATGAAACGAACGGGTAACAGAGGAAAATTTCGTTTGGTCAATCGCGGAGGTGGAAAAAAATTGTTTTAATTGTTGAAACTTATGTTTGCCAATGCGATTATAGAGGAAAACGTTCAGCATTCCGTCGGTGAAAAACTGCTCCGGCGCTAACGGCGGCTGCAATTCGTAAATGAACAACTTCGGTTCATCGCCATGCTCAATATTCACATACGTCTTTAACAATCCAATCCCTTCTAATTTTAAACGTTCCTCATAAATTTCTTTTAAATTGCACTGCATCAGCGCCATTAGGCTATGATGGGTCGTTTCCTTCTCCGAAAGCAGCTCTAATTCGCTCCATAGCGTCATATATAAACATAAGGCGCGATAACCGATTAATGGTTGATAAAGAAGCGTCAGCACTTTTCGATCAAAGTCATGCAGCACTCCATTGCTTCGCACCGTATAACGGTCAACCGGAATTAACTCTTTCCAATGGTGTTCCATGTTCTCGACCTTCCGTTGCTTAGTTTGGACGATGAAAAAAAGGGCTTGTTACCAATATGCAAATAAGCCCTTTAACGCTGTCCTTTTTTAATTAGTTCTTTTAACTCTTCGATAAATACGTTGATATCTTTAAATTGGCGATATACGGAGGCGAAACGGACGTACGCCACCTCATCGACTTTCGACAGCCGCTCCATCACCATTTCGCCGATCGTTTCACTTTTTACTTCAGCGACGCCTTGGTTGCGCAGCTCCCGTTCGATATCCTGTGTAATTTTTTCCAGCTCTTCTAGCGCAACCGGCCGTTTTTCACACGCTTTAATTAAGCCGCGCAAAATCTTATCACGGCTGAATTCTTCACGCGTTCCTTCCTTTTTCACGACAATGAGCGGCATTTCTTCCACTCTTTCAAATGTTGTAAAGCGGTAGTGGCACTGTTCGCATTCCCGTCTGCGCCGGATCGAACGCCCTTCATCCACTGGCCGCGAATCGAGAACTCTTGTGCCGTGATGCTGGCATGATGGGCATCTCATAAAACCAACTCCGTTTTTTATTCTTATCTTTTATAATAACGGAACAACAAAGAGCGGACAAGCTGTTTCATTAGGCATTCAGCCCTGATCCGATATACGGCAGGCGCTGGTCCAGCTTTCGGTACAAATCAATAATGACGTTGCGGCTCCGGCCGAAATCAAACGGCAGCAATGTCGTTTCTGTAGTGACGGAAAAGTCCACCGCGGTTTCCAGCGGCCGGACGGAGATCACAGTAGCGATAATAAACACCTTTTTGCCACGGCGGGTTTGCGCGCTAAATTCGCCCCTTTCCTCTGAAACAGATAGCAATTCATAATCTGGGGAAGAGGCAAATAGCTCCTTTACCGCTTTCATCACCGCATTGTTTGTCGCCTTATAGTAATGGCTCCGCAGTTCTTCATCTTCATGGTTGTCCCTTGTTTCACAATGATTGGTTAGCGCATATTTCCATTTTTTCCAAGCACTCATCGCGACTTCTCCTCATTCTTCTCCTTAACTACATCATTATCATACCATTATTTTGGGCGAGAAGGGTACTACTATTGAAAATAAAAAAGAGGCGCCACCGTTTCGCACCTCTTTTCTTTCGCTCGTTACGATTATAATGCTTGTGCTTTTTTCACTTCAATCGGGCGCATGCCGCGCGGAAGTTCAATCGTTTCCCGCGTTTGGGCCCCGAGTTTATCGGCGATATAATCTGCTGCAATGGTCGGATCTAAATGTCCACATGTGTAAACATCAATGCTCGCATAGCCATGCTCTGGAAATGTGTGAATCGTCAAATGGGATTCAGAAATAATGACTACTCCACTGACACCTTGTGGTGCAAACTTATGAAATGCTACTTCGCGGATTTCCGCACCCGATTTCAGTGCGGCATCGACAAACGTTTTTTCAATAAATTCGATATCGTTCAGCTTATCAAAATCGCATCCCCATAATTCTGAGATAACGTGACGACCCATTGTGTCCATTCCATAATCCCCCTTTAAACAAATTTTCTTAAATAGAAACATGAAATTCCTTTGCAATAATGGCATGTATAACTACCACGGGGGAAAGTTAGTCCTAAGAGGTCCTAACCCTTTAAGTAGTCACATTACCGTTGCCTTTAAGAAGTTCACGAGACATAGTATACTTTGTTTATGTTGTTTTTGCAACATGCTTTTTAAATTTTTTCACAAAAGATGCGAACCCCCCTTGCCGATCACATAAAAAAGCGCTGGTCTTACCGACCAGCGCTTTTTTATCCTGCATTTACGCTTAATTTTTCCACCATTTTAGCAGCGACCATATTCGCTAAATCGACAACGCGGCAAGAATAGCCCCATTCGTTATCATACCATGCTAATACTTTTACTTTCCGTCCTTCCATCACCATCGTCGAAAGGCCGTCAATAATCGCCGAATGCGGATTCGTATTAAAATCGATCGAAACAAGCGGCTCCATCGTAAAATCGAGGATGCCTTTTAGCGGGCCGTTTGCGGCACGAATAAACACTTCATTGACTTCTTCCACCGTCACCTCTTTTTTCACATCCACGACCAAGTCAACGAGCGATACGTTTGGCGTCGGAACACGAAGCGCCATTCCATGCAGTTTTCCTTTTAAATGAGGCAATACTAGTCCTAGCGCTTTTGCCGCTCCCGTTGTTGTCGGGATGATCGACTGTGCGCAAGAGCGGGCGCGGCGCAAATCTTTATGCGGATTGTCAATATTTTTTTGGTCGTTTGTATAAGCATGGACCGTTGTCATTAAACCGTTTTCAATGCCAAATGCTTCATCGAGCACTTTTACCACAGGGGCAAGGCAGTTTGTCGTGCAGGAAGCGTTGGAAATGATGTAATGCTTTTCGATATCAAGCACATGCTCATTGACGCCAATGACAATCGTGACATCCTCGTTTTTCCCCGGTGCGGTTAAAATGACACGCTTCGCTCCTGCTTCGAGGTGAAGGCTTGCTTTTTCGCGGGAATTAAATTTTCCTGTCGCTTCGATGACAATATCAATATCGAGCTCTTTCCACGGCAGCTCTTTCGGATCGCGCGAACTGAGCAGTTTTACCTTTTTTCCATCAACGAGAAGGCCATCTTCGAGCGGAATGACTTCTCCGTCAAATTTGCCGTGATTGGAATCATATTTTATTAAATGCGCTAACGTTTCGGATGGATAGCTTGCATTAACCGCCACGATATCGAGGTGTGGGGAATGGATGGCGTTGCGAAATACCATTCTTCCAATTCTTCCGAATCCATTAATCGCTACTTTTGCTTTCATTTATGTTCTCCTCTCATATATGTTATACTAATTAACGAATTTACGCATAAATAGTATATCATATTTTTGTGAAATGTGGAGAAAAAATTCAGCAAAATGATAAAAAAAGACGCCCATTTTAAAGGGCGTCCCATTCTCTTAAAATTTGCAAAAGCTGTTGTTTTGTTTTTTCCACCGTTCCGTTATTATTGATGACGGCATCTGCTTTTTTGACTTTTTCACGAAGCGACATTTGCGAACGAATTCGCGCCAGCGCCTCCTCTTTCGAAAACCCGTTTCGTTTCATTAGCCGTTCGAGCTGCACCTCATCATCGACGTATACGACAATGACTTTATCGATCAAATGAGTCAGCTCGCTTTCAAATAGAAGCGGAATATCGAGGACAATCGTTTTCGCCCCGCTTTGCACGTACTCTTCTTTTTCCGCCATCATGCGGCGGCGGACCGCCGGATGAACGATGGCATTCAGCTTTTTTCGTTCCTGCTCATTATGGAAGACAATCGCTCCTAGTTTGGCCCGGTCGATTTCCCCGTTTGCCTGCAAAATATCCTGGCCAAACGTTGCGACAATTTGTGTGTATGCTTCCTCTCCCACTTTGACGACATCGCGCGCGACTTGGTCCGCATCAATCACCGGAATCCCCAGCTCGCGAATCATCTTGGTCACCGTGCTTTTCCCGCTTGCGATGCCGCCGGTCAATCCAATCGTCAGCGTCATGATTTCCTCTCCCTTATGCACGTCGATTCGTCTGATCCATGCTTTCTGCTATGACGACACATGCGCGAAAAACGCCAGAGAAGCGCCTCGATTTGACTCCTTGCACATTTATGTTTTTGATCGAGTCATTCCCTCTTATCAGCGTTGGCAACAAGGACAATAATGGGTGCCGCGTCCGGCGACAACCGTTTTTTGAATCGGTTGCCCACAGCGTTTGCACGGTTCTCCTTTTCGTCCGTACACGAATAACTGCAGTTGAAACATTCCGCTTTCTCCTTGTGTATTGACGTATGACCTTACCGTACTTCCTCCTTTTTCGATCGCTTCTTGTAATATTGCCACCATTTCGCGATGTAAACGCGCAACTTCCTCATCGGTTAACGACGACGCGATACGTTCCGGGCGAATCCCCGCACGGAATAATGACTCATCTACATAAATGTTACCGAACCCAACGACAACCGTTTGGTCAAGAAGCACCGTTTTGATGGTACGGTTCGTTTTTCGCAGCCGTTCTGCAAGAAAATTTGCAGTAAATGTTTCAGAAAACGGTTCAGGGCCCAACTGGGACAAAGGCGGCCGGCCATCTTCTTCTCCTTTAGGATAAAGATGCATCGTCCCAAACTTTCTTACATCGCGATAACGAAGTTCTGTACCATCGGTAAAGCGGAAAATAACATGGGTATGCGGTTCGGCAGGGTCACCCTTGCGCCAAACCGCATAGCGTCCTTCCATTCGCAAATGGGAAATGAGCACATGTTTATCGAGCATAAATTTTAAAAATTTCCCCCGCCGTTCAATACCATGGATCGTTTGTCCTTTGACCGTTTCAGCAAATTCCGTCACATCGGCTGGATATTGAACGATCTTTGGCCAAAACACCCGCACTTCTTCGATCGTTTTGCCAACGGTTAACGGAATAAGAGTGCGGCGAATCGTTTCTACTTCCGGTAGTTCCGGCATCCTTCATCCCTTCCTTTTACTTTGCGTCATACCATGTTGGTCCATAATGATAATCGACTTTAAGCGGCACTTTTAACTGTATCGCATTTTCCATCACTTCAGGAACAATTTGCTGCAGCCGCTTTACTTCTTCTTTCGGCGCTTCCAAAATCAATTCATCATGCACTTGCAGCAGCATCCGCGCTTTCAGCTTTTCTTGCTTTAGCCGATCCGCCAAATCAATCATCGCCTTTTTAATAATATCGGCGGCGCTTCCTTGAATCGGCGTATTCATCGCCGTCCGTTCGGCAAAGCTGCGCAGGTTGAAGTTGCGGCTCGTAATGTCCGGCAAATAGCGGCGGCGGTGCAACAGCGTCGTGACATATCCTTTTTGCTTCGCTTCTTGGACGATGTTTTCCATATACTGCTTAACGCCCGGAAAAATTTCAAAATACCGGCGGATAAATTCCGCTGCCTCTTTTCGTGGGATGTTTAAATTTTGTGACAGCCCGTAGTCGCTGATGCCGTAAACAATGCCGAAGTTCACCGCTTTCGCCTGCCTGCGCATGTTTGGCGTCACTTCATCGGCTGTGACGTGGAAAATATCCATCGCCGTTTTCGTATGAATATCTAAATCGTGGCGAAACGCATCGATTAAATTTTCATCATTGGCAATATGGGCAAGCACGCGCAGCTCAATTTGCGAATAATCGGCGGAAAAAATGACCCAATCCGGCTTGGACGGAACGAACGCCTGGCGAATTTTCCGCCCTTCCTCTAAACGGATCGGAATGTTTTGCAAGTTCGGCTCCGTGGAGCTTAGCCGCCCCGTTTGCGTCAGCGCCTGATTAAAAATGGTGTGCACTTTGTGGGTGTCGCAATGCACTACTTTTAGCAATCCTTCAATATAGGTCGACTGCAGTTTTCCTAACTGGCGGTAATGTAAAATTTTCTCGACAATTTCGTGCTGAGGCGCCAGCTTCTCCAATACATCCGCCGATGTGGAGTATCCGGTTTTTGTTTTTTTCAATACAGGCAGCTGCAGCTTTTCAAATAAAATAACCCCCAATTGTTTTGGCGAATTAATGTTAAACTCTTGTCCCGCCAGTTCGTAAATTTCCTGCTCCACGGCACGGAGCTGCTCGGTCAATTCTTCTCCCATCTCTTTTAAGCGCTCGACATCGACCTTTACGCCGGCAAATTCCATTTCAGCGAGAATCGAAGACAGCGGCAATTCCAAATCGGTAAATAAAGCGTATTGTTCATTTTCTTGCAAATCGTGTATAAACTCTTTTTCTAAAGCGCGGATGGCCGCCGCTTTGCGCACAAGATGCTCGGCCAGCGCCTTTTCTTCCGGCACGGTTTGTTTGGCGCCTTTGCCGTATACGGCTTCATCGGATTGCACAGCCATATATTGCTTCGTTTTTGCCACCGAAGCGACATCTTCCGTCGATTGCGATGGATTTAATAAATACGAGGCGATTAATAAATCAAACTCGATTCCACGCAGCTCAATGCCCTTCCATTTTAGCGCAACGATCGCCCGCTTTCCGTCAAAAACGCTTTTTTTCTTTGTTTCATCTTCGAGCCAGGCGGTAAACAACGGCGATGACAGGGCGGTATCGGTGCGGATAAAGAAGTGGCCGTGTTCATTCGCTAGCGCAAACCCTAAAATCGGCGCCTTATGATAATTGGATTCCAGCACTTCGACAACGAGCGCCGACCGATCGGCGAGCACCGACTCGCTTACTTCCTCGACGATCGTATAATCGATGTTTGGCAGTACCGCCTCTTCTTTTTTCGTTTGCGGAGCTACTTTGTCAAGAAGCGAATTAAACCCAAGCTCTTTAAATAAAGCGATGACTTTGTCAACATCTTGCCCGTGGTATTCGATATCCTCCAATGAGAGCTCGATCGGCGCATCGCGGGAAATGGTCGCCAGCTGCTTGCTCATCAGCGCCAAATCACGGTACTTCTCTAAATTCTCCTTTAGTTTGTTCCCATTGATTTGCTCGATGGATGCCAATATGTTTTCCACCGAACCGAATTGTTTTAACAGCTTTACCGCCGTTTTCTCGCCAATGCCAGGCACTCCTGGAATATTATCCGACTTGTCGCCCATTAATCCTTTTAAATCAATAATTTGTTCCGGCGTCAGTCCATATTTCTCCTGCACCGTTTCCGGCGTATACGATTCGACGTCAGTAATGCCTTTTTTTGTAATATCTACCGTCACATGATTAGAGGCAAGCTGCGTCAAATCGCGGTCGCCAGAGATGATTTTAACCTCAAATCCCTCTTTTTCGGCCTTTGCTGACAGCGTGCCGATAATATCGTCCGCTTCATAATTTTCCAACTCATAGGAGCAGATTTGGTATGCCTGAAGCAGCTCTCTAAGCAACGGAAATTGCTCCGATAATTCCGGTGGCGTTTGCTGCCGCCCTCCTTTATATTCGGTAAACGTTTTGTGGCGGAACGTCGTTTTCCCGGCATCAAAGGCAACAAGCATATGTGTCGGTTTTTCTTCTTCTAAAATTTTCATCAGCATCATCGTAAAACCATATACGGCATTCGTATGAATTCCTTTATCGTTATGTAAAAGCGGCAGCGCAAAAAAAGCGCGATAGGCAACGCTGTTTCCATCAATCAATACTAGCTTCTTTTTCAACGCATTCCCCTCCTCTAGCACTCTTGTTCCTATTGTACCATGATCCCATCTATAAATAAAAAAACGAGAACGTTTTTTCGTTCTCGTTTACTTTTGGAATCGCTTTGGAAAATGCACCGTAAATGTCGTACCGTGCCCGACTTTGCTTGTGACCGTAATATAGCCGTGGTGCGCTTCCACTAAATGTTTGACAATCGCCAGTCCTAAACCCGTTCCGCCCGAGTTGCGGCTACGCGCTTTATCGACTCGATAAAAGCGTTCGAAAATGCGCGGAATCTCTTCTTGTTCAATGCCAATGCCTGTATCTTTAACGTGAAGAAGAATCTCCTTCGCTTGTTCCTCAATGACGATCTCTACTTTTCCACCCTTTGGCGTATACGTTAACGCGTTTGTAATCAAATTAATGCAAATTTGTTTAAGACGGTTGACGTCCCCTTTTATATATGCCGCAGCAGGCGCATGCCAATAAAAATGAATGCCTTTTTCTTCCGCTTTGCGTTGAAAGATAGCGGCAGCTTCCTTTAACACCGCTACTAAATCGACCGTTTCCATCTGAAGCTGAAACCCGTGCTGCTCGATTTTCGATAAATCAAGCAACTCTTGCACTAATGTCTGCAGACGTTCGCTTTCTTTTAAAATAATTGACAAAAAGTGCTGCAACGCCTGCTCATCTTTCATCGCCCCATCCAGCAGCGTTTCGGCAAATCCTTTAATCGAGGTAATCGGCGTTTTTAACTCATGAGAAACGTTTGCGACAAAATCTTTGCGGATTTGTTCCAGCCTTTTTAGCTCGGTAATATCATGGAAAACGAGCACAATGCCTTGCCATTCGTCATTCGTGCCGATAATCGGAGCGCCGTACACTTCAAAATGCTTTCGTTCGATGCCAATCGTCAATAACAACTGTTTGCGAATGTTTGTTTCTTTAATAAAAATGTCGTCTACAAGTTGTACAATTTCTTTATGAATAAATGCTTCCGTATACGGCCGGTACAAATAATCGGATGGTTGAATATGAAAGCATTCCTTAAAGGCACGGTTAATTAAATTAATGTAGCCGCGGCTGTCAATTAAAATAAGCCCGCTTCCGACATTTTCGATCAGTGTATGAAGGCGGTCGGTTTGCATTTCCCGAGATTTGCTGATTTCCTGCAAATTGCGGGCAAGCCGGTTAATGGATTGAACGAGCATCCCCGCTTCATTGTATTCCCCGTTTGGCACCCTTGCTTCATAATTTCCTTTCGCCAGCTCAACAGCTACTTCTGTTGCCGCTTCGATCGGCTTCATATATTGATTGGTAATTTTTAACCCAAGCAAAATAATGACAATCAAAGAGGTGCCCAGACTGCTGACCAATACTCCCCAAATTTGCTGGTTCACCTTTTTCAACGAATTGGTCGGAGAGCTTAAAATGACGTATCCTGCGTTTTTCCCTTCCTTTGTGTAAGAAACAATATAATAATACACATCATTCGTTTTTTCGATAATCGAAAATTGGTGAAAATGTTTTTTGTGTAAAATGTCGCGAATAATCCGCTCATGAGTTTGATCGCTAATATTGGCAACGTGCCCGGTGTCAAACACCACTTTTTCCTTGCGGTTTAATATCGTGATGCGTGAGGACAGCTCCTCGCTCATTTCTTGTAAGTCAGGGCGAATTTGCGCCAGTGATTCGTTTTTCAACAAAATGGCAACTGCTTTTGCTTCTTTTTCCAACCGTTTATTCATCGTTTCCACATAAAAGTCTTTAAATAATTGCCCAAGCAATAGTCCAAGACATATCAATACCGTGACAATCAATGTCACCAGCCAGAACAACAGACGTGTGCGGAAGCTAGTCATTCCGTTTTGGCCCCTCTAATTTATATCCAAGTCCCCGTATCGTTTTAATATATAAAGGTTTTTTCGTATCATGTTCAATTTTTTCCCGCAAATGGCTGATATGAACATCGACAATACGAGTATCGCCGGCAAAATCATAATTCCATACCGCGCTAAGCAGTTGATCTCTCGTCAACACCCTGCCTTTATGTTTGACTAGATAAAGAAGCAGTTCAAATTCTTTCGGAGTAAGCTCGAGCTGTTTTCCGGCAAAATATGCTTCATAACTGTCTGGGAAAATTTCCAAGTCACCAATGACGATTCGCTCCTCGCTTTCCTCGGCTAGATTGGAAAGCTGCGTGCGCCGCAAGATCGCTTTCACCCGCGCGATGACTTCACGGGGGCTAAACGGCTTGGTCATGTAGTCATCCGCACCAAGTTCGAGCCCGAGCACTTTGTCGAATTCGTCGTCTTTCGCCGTCAACATTAAAATCGGTGTCATCACTTTTTGCTGGCGCAATTGTTTGCACACTTCGACCCCATCGAGCTTTGGAAGCATCAAGTCTAAAATGATTAACGCCGGCTGTTCATCGGCTACTTTCTCGATCGCTTCCTCACCATCGTTTGCCGTCACGACCGTAAATCCTGCTTGTTCCAAATTGTATGTTAATAGCGTGACAATCGATTGTTCGTCGTCGACAACTAACACTTTTTTGCCCATCCTTCTCCTCCGCTCTGCTATTTTAGAATCAAGTTTGTCCATGTTTATCATACCATAAAACTAAAAAAAACCGCCTTGCGAAACAGGCGGTTTTTGCTCAAAAATTTTCTAACACCCGGCCATCAAGCGGAGATAAAACATACGGCGGACAGACGGACAGCGTTCCTTCGAGTACTTTGTCTTCGTCCCGCGTCGCTTGCACAGAAATTGTAATCCTATGATGATCCTCATTTACTTCTGTCACTTCAAACAGAAACTGCAATTGCTCGTAATGATAAACCGGCTTCAGAAAATGAATTTCCTGTTTGGTAATATGGCTTCCAGGGCCCGGCAAATATTTCGAAATGGCGGAAGTAATCATTCCCGTTAACATTACTGCCGGAACAATCGGCTTTTTCAGCGGCGTCTGGGAAGCGTAATCGTGCTGGATGTATAGCGGATTGGCATCATCCGTCAGTCCAAGATAAAGCAGCAAATCTTTATCTTCAATTTTCGCGTTGATTACTAGTTTTTCCCCGACCGAAATTTCCGATATATTTCTCCCAAGTTTGCGCTTTTTCAGCATGTCAAACACCCCTTTGTTTTAGAAAACGCTTTCAATAAATAGGTGACAAAAATTCGGGATGATTCCCGAATTTTTGTCTTTGCCACTATTTATTCTAATACGCGCATGACGTTTTTCACGGATTCGACCGATTTGGCAAGCGCTGCTTTCTCTTCCTCCGTCAATTCTAGTTCGATCACTTTTTCGATTCCATTACCGCCTAAAATCGTCGGTACCCCTAAATAAATGCCTTCGTAGCCGTATTCACCTTCGAGATAAGCAATTGCCGGAAGAATGCGGCGTTGGTCTTTAATGATCGCTTCCACCATTTCGGCAAGTGAAGCAGCCGGTGCATAATAAGCACTGCCGTTGCCAAGCAAGTTCACTATTTCGCCGCCGCCTTTGCGGGTACGTTCGACAATCGCATCAAGGCGGTCTTTCGGAATTAATTTTTCAAGCGGAATGCCGCCGGCATAGGAATAACGAACAAGAGGCACCATATCGTCGCCATGTCCCCCCAGCACAAAGCCGGTGACATCTTTTACAGAAATGTTTAATTCCTGTGCGACAAACGTGCGGAAACGGGCGGTATCCAATACGCCAGATTGACCGATGACGCGGTTTTTCGGGAATCCCGATTCTTTAAATACCGTGTAAGTCATCGCATCAACAGGGTTCGTCAAGACGATAATGTAACAGTTCGGCGAATATTTGACCACTTCTTTTGTTACTTGTTTCATAATTTTTTGGTTGGTGGTGACAAGGTCGTCGCGGCTCATGCCTGGTTTGCGCGCAATGCCTGCCGTAATGATCACGACATCAGAATCAGCAGTGTCTTCATAGTTGGAAGTGCCGATAATGTTTGCGTCAAACCCTAGCACCGGGCTTGATTCGAGCATATCGAGCGCTTTTCCTTTTGTCGGATTTTCCAACTGCGGAATATCGACAAGGACGATATCTCCTAATTCTTTTTGGGCTAAAATAAATGCAGTCGTTGCACCTGTAAATCCTGCACCGATCACTGAGATTTTTTTACGTCTCATTGCCATATTCCCCCATCCTCCCTCTTATGTGTTATTGTTATTCCATATTGCGAATAAGCGCATCAGCAAATTCAGAGCATTTTACTTCCGTTGCATCGTCCATGAGACGGGCAAAATCATAGGTAACGATTTTGGCCGCGATCGTTTTTTCCATCGCCTCAACAATCAATTTAGCCGCTTCATTCCAGCCGAGATGTTCAAACATCATCACGCCGGATAAAATGACCGATGACGGATTCACTTTATCCAAACCGGCGTATTTTGGAGCTGTTCCGTGCGTCGCTTCAAAAATGGCATGTCCTGTTTCATAGTTGATGTTTGCCCCTGGCGCGATGCCGATGCCGCCGACTTGTGCCGCTAACGCGTCGGAGATGTAGTCGCCGTTTAAGTTCATCGTTGCAATCACATCAAATTCACGCGGGCGCGTTAAAATTTGCTGCAAGAAAATGTCGGCAATGACGTCTTTAATAATGATCTTTCCGGATTGTTCCGCTTCGGCAAGCGCTTGGTTTGCCGCTTCTTTTCCTTCCGCTTCGACAATGCGGTCATATTGCGCCCATGTAAATACTTTGTCGCCAAATTCTTCTTCTGCTAATTCATAGCCCCAGTTTTTAAATGCACCTTCCGTAAATTTCATAATGTTTCCTTTATGGACAAGCGTCACCGATTTCCGTCCATGCTTAATCGCATAATTGATCGCAGCGCGCACTAACCGTTTTGTTCCTTGTTCGGAAATTGGCTTGATGCCGATGCCCGATGTTTCCGGGAAGCGAATTTTACGGACGCCCATTTCATTTTGCAAGAAATCAATCACTTTTTTCACTTCCGGCGTTCCTTTGGCATATTCGATCCCTGCGTAAATATCTTCGGTGTTTTCACGGAAAATCACCATGTCCGTATCTTCTGGGCGTTTGACCGGAGAAGGCACGCCTTTAAAATAACGGACAGGGCGCAAGCACACAAATAAATCCAACTCTTGGCGAAGCGCCACATTTAAAGAGCGAATTCCTCCACCGACCGGAGTCGTTAACGGACCTTTAATCGCAATTATGTATTCACGAATCGTATCGAGCGTTTCTTGCGGAAGCCACTCCCCAGTCAGCTTATACGCTTTTTCCCCGGCAAGTACTTCTTTCCAAACAATTTTTTTCTCGCCTTTATACGCTTTTTCTACCGCGGCTTCTAACACGCGGGATGCCGCTGCCCAAATGTCCGGGCCTGTCCCATCCCCTTCAATGAATGGAATAATCGGATTGTTTGGTACATTCAACACACCATTTGTTACTGTAATTTTTTCCCCTTGCGTCACGGTCAAAACCTCCAACTATAGTTTTTTATGAAAAAGGTGAGAAAGGCAACTTGTTTCTCACCTTATTGCCAACATCATTAGCCGCGCTGTTCTATCGGCACGTATACCCGTTTTGACGGGCCGGTATATTCCGCCCGCGGGCGAATGAGGCGGTTATTATCGTATTGTTCTAAAATATGTGCAAGCCATCCCGACATCCGGCTTACCGCAAAGATAGGCGTAAATAAATCATGGTCAATGCCTAAACAATGGTAAACCGATGCCGAATAGAAGTCAACGTTTGGCGGCAGCGATTTCTCAGAAGTCACAATGTCTTCGATTTTTGTCGACATTTCATACCAATGCGGTTCGCCCACTAGTTTCGTTAGTTTTTCTGACATTTTTTTCAAATGCTTCGCGCGCGGATCGCCTTTACGGTAAACGCGATGGCCAAAGCCCATGATTTTTTCTTTGTTTTCCAGTTTCCGGCGAATATACGGTTCAACATTCTCCACTGTTCCAATTTCCGTTAGCATTTTCATCACCGCTTCGTTTGCCCCGCCATGAAGCGGACCCTTGAGCGCGCCGATCGCTGCTGTGATGCCGGAGTAGATGTCAGATAATGTTGCCACACAAACGCGCGCCGTAAAAGTAGAGGCGTTTAATTCATGGTCAGCATGCAATACAAGCGCTTTATTAAACGCTTCCACTGCAATTTCGTTTGGCTCTTTTCCCGTTAACATGTAAAGGAAGTTGGCTGCAAATCCTAAATCTTTTCTTGGTTCGACAGGTTCTAGTCCTTTACGGACGCGGGCAAACGCTGTTACAATGGTCGGAACTTTCGCTTGCAGACGAATCGCTTTACGATAATTTGCTTCTTTTGTCATCACATCGGCTTCTTCATCGTAAAGCCCCAACATCGAAATTGCCGTCCTTAATGCAGCCATCGGATGGACTTTATCAATTGGATACATTTTAAAATGTTCAATAATCTCTTTTGGAATGGCAGCATTTTCGGCTAACTGTTGCTTTAGTTCTTCCAACTGTTCTTTTGTCGGAAGTTCACGATGCCAAAGCAAATAAACTACTTCTTCAAAGGAAGCGTTTTCTGCCAAATCATCGATATTGTAGCCTACATAGGCTAGGGTGTCATCAATAATCGAACTGATGTTTGATGTAGTGGCGACAACCCCTTCCAGACCGCGCGTAACTGTCATCGTAATCTCCCCTTCTCTTTAAAATGATTACCTTCCCCCGCGGTATGCGGCAAGAGAGTGAGCGCTTGCTCGAAACCAGGACAAAAAATGACGCCGAAAGTGCTTACATTCTACTGCAATTATGTATTGCCACCTTTCCGCTAGAATAGAAGGTGACAATTGAAATAACTGTTTATATTATAAACAATTATCTGACTTTTGTCATCTATCAATGACGAAAGCCGCAAAACCCCGCATCGGCCTTTATCCGTCAAAAACCGCTCATTCCTTCAAATCATTGCTGTCAAAAATATTCTATCATTTTCATAATCATATAAGCAATTCCAGCACCGATAAGCGGGCCGACGGCAACACCGTGAAAGAGCGATACAGCAATAATCGTTCCTAATACAAGCGCGGCAGTCATATGGGGATCGGTCGATAATAACATAACTCCTCCTTTTGCAATTAAAGCTACAAAAATTCCCGATAAAAGTGCAATCCAAGCCGACAATGACTGCAAAGAAGCAGTGAGTTGCTTAAAGCCGATCTCTCCTGTGGCAATCGGTGCCAACACGGCAATTGTAATAATGGTTATCCCCCAATTAATCCCTTTGGCGTGGATCGCGGGAATCCATTTTTCTTCCATCCCAATCATTTTAATAATAAGCAGTACCGCCACCGCAATCATTAACGATTGATTTTTGGCAATAAAACCGATAAAAAATAAAATAAGCAAAAACAATACTGACTCGCTCATCATTGATTCTTCCTTTCTTCATTCATTTCACACTTTCCAACATGAAACCTTGCCCTTTGCTTATACGTAAGCAAACATGTAATATATAAATATGGAAAATTTATGGAGGTGAAACATTGTCCCGCCATCACGTATATAGCTTTCTTCGTTTTTTGTTTGTCATCGCCGTCACCATTCTCGGAGCGATTGCTCTTTATTATGTATCCACCGTTACATATCCGTTTATCATCGCGTTTTTTATTGCCTTTTTAATTAACCCGCTCGTCGACTTTCTAGAACGAAAGGCCAAGATGCCAAGATGGCTGGCGGTGATCGTGACATTGGTCGTATTATTTGCGGTCGTGGCCGGTTTGGTGACGCTTTTGATTGCCGAAATCGTTTCGGGAACGCAGTACTTAGCCCATATCGTACCGGAAAAATTCCAAGCATTAGTTTCCTATATCGAAATGTTTTTTGCCCAGCAAATTATTCCTCTTTATCAAGATTTGGCGGTCTTATTTAAAAATTTGGACGCTGATCAGCAGGATACGATTATGAATAATATTCAGGCCGTAGGCACGCAAATCGCCACCACCGTTGGACAGTTTATTCAGCACGTGCTGCAAAACATCCCACAGCTGCTCGCTTGGCTTCCGAATGCGGCTACCGTTTTTATTTTTTCACTGCTGGCTACGTTTTTTATTAGCAAAGACTGGCGTCGGCTTACAGGCATCGCCCAAACGCTTTTACCGGCAAAAGCGCACAAGAGCGGAAAAACGGTATTTCGTGATTTAAAGAAGGCCTTGTTCGGCTTTATTAAAGCGCAAGCGACACTGATTTCCATCACAACGGTCATCGTTTTAATCGGATTGCTGATTCTCCGCGTCGATTATGCGATTACGATCGCCCTTATTATCGGGCTTGTCGATATTTTGCCGTATTTAGGAACGGGTATTGTCTTTGTTCCGTGGATTATTTATACGGCCGTAAGCGGAAATATTCCGTTTGCTATCGGTCTAGGCGTGCTTTATATCGTCGTTCTTGTCCAGCGGCAAATTATGGAGCCAAAAGTGCTTTCCTCATCGATCGGCCTTGATCCGCTCGCTACGTTAGTAGCATTATTTGTCGGATTTAAATTAATTGGCTTTCTCGGATTAATTATAGGGCCAGTTGTGCTTGTCATCATCCGAACGCTGCACAGCGCCAACGTGTTCCGCGATATTTGGAATTTTATTATCGGAAAATCTACGCCATAACCGCCAAAATGAACGCGAAAGAGAAAGAGCCTTTCAAATATAGTGGAAAGGCTCTTTCCTTATCGATATAAATAAAAAAACATTTTCGTGTGAAAGAGAGATTTCAGCCAACGGGCGATATACGGTTTCATCAGCGCGCGCGTAAAAGGAAGAAGAAGAAACACCCCAAGTATATCGGTAAAAAAACCTGGTGTTAACAACAGCACTCCGCCAATGAACACGCAAATTCCATCAAGAATCGCGCCGCTCGGAAGGCGTCCGTATGACATCTCCCGTCTTGCTTTTTCGATCACTGCCAGTCCTTGTTGTTTGACAAGCCATATTCCTATCATTCCCGTCAGCATAATTAAGGCAAGTGTGGACCATATCCCGATCAATTTGCCGGAAAGAATAAACAGAGCGATCTCCAAGACCGGAATCACGATAAATATCCCGATGACCCATTTCATGCTTCTCCATCTACCTTTCGAAAGAAAAATAAAAACAGAGAAATGATTTCTCTGTTTTTATTATATCTTATAACATATCTTATAACACGCTCGCATGTCCTTGATAAACCGCACCGAATCCTGCGTCCACCGTAATTTCCTGTCCATCTTTTAAAATCGCTGTTGCATTTTCTACACCGACAATGACCGGAATGCCAAGGCTTAGACCAACGACGGCGGCGTGGCTCGTTAATCCGCCTTCTTCGGTAATGATGGCCGCCGCTTTTTCTAGCGCCGCCATCATGTCTGCATCGGTACTGTTCGTTACTAAAATCCCGCCTTCTACCATTTTTTGGACCGCTTCTTCTGCCGTTTTTGCAATTACCGCTTTTCCAAAAGCCGATTTGCGGCCGATGCCTTGTCCTTTTGCAATAATGTCGCCGATCACATGCACTTTCATCAAGTTCGTCGACCCTGTTTCTCCAACTGGAACTCCCGCAGTGATGACGACTAAATCACCGTGTTTGACTATTCCTGATTCTATTGCAGCATCAACGGCAATATCAAGCATTTCGTCCGTTGTTTTCGCTTGTGGCGCCACTTGCGAATATACTCCCCAGACAAGCGCTAATTTGCGTGATACGGATTCACTGGAAGTAACCGCGACAATCGGGGCTTTCGGACGATACTTCGATATCATATACGCCGTTTTTCCGCTGACAGTTGGCGTGACAATCGCCGCCACGTCTAAGTTTAGCGCCGTATGCGCCACCGATTGCCCTATCGCATCGGTAATCGTCGTCGCGCTTTCTCTTGTCCGCTGTCCTAATATGTCGCGGTATTGCAGCGCTTGTTCGGTGCGCAACGCAATTCGATGCATCGTTTTTACCGCTTCAACTGGATAATGCCCTGCCGCCGTTTCCCCAGATAGCATCACCGCATCGGTGCCGTCAAAAATCGCGTTGGCGACATCGCTTGCTTCTGCTCTCGTAGGTCTCGGGTTGCGCTGCATCGAATCGAGCATTTGTGTCGCTGTAATAACCGGTTTGCCAAGCATGTTGCATTTTTTAATGAGCACTTTTTGGATCAATGGCACTTCTTCTGCCGGGATTTCAACGCCAAGGTCGCCGCGCGCCACCATCAGACCATCAGCAACTTCCAAAATTTCATCAATATTATCTACGCCTTCTTGATTTTCGATTTTGGCGATGATTTGAATATGTAGCGCGTCATTTTCTTCGAGCACCTCGCGAATCTCCAATACGTCGGAAGCTCTCCGAACGAAAGAAGCGGCGATAAAATCAATTCCTTGTTCGATGCCGAATAAAATATCTTGGCGGTCTTTGGCTGTAATCCCTGGCAGGTTGACGCGAACGCCCGGTACATTAACTCCTTTTTTATTTTTCAAGACGCCTCCATTGAGCACTCTCGTGACAATTTCGCGCGCTTGTTTATCAATAGAAACAACTTCCAAGCCAATTAACCCATCATCTAAAAGAATTTTGGAGCCAGGAACGACATCGTCAATAAGCCCTTCATAGGTCACCGAGATTTTCCCCGGCGTTCCGAGGACTTCCTTCATCGAAATAACAAGCTGCGATCCTTCTTTTAATTCGATGGAACCATTTTCCATGTCATGCGTGCGAATTTCCGGCCCCTTCGTATCTAACAAAATCGCCACCTTTTTTCCCGTTCGCTTCGCTGCTTCACGAATGTTTTGAATGCGCCGACCATGTTCCATATGGTCGCCGTGCGAAAAATTTAAACGCGCGACATTCATCCCCGCTTCGATCAATTGCACGAGCTTATCCACACTCTCACTGGCAGGACCGATCGTACAGACGATTTTTGTTTTCCTCATCATCATTTCTTCTTCCTTTCCACTAGGGAATTAAATGGATAGCTCTTTTGACAACAAATACATTCTTTGATCCACAGTATGCTTGTTTGCCAACGCTTCGACAATATCATGATCGACGAGCTGATTGTTTTGAATGCCGACGCAGCGGCCTCCTTTTCCTTCTAGCAATAATTCAACAGCCCGGGCACCTAAACGGCTAGCAAGCACACGGTCAAACGCAGTTGGAGAACCGCCGCGCTGCACATGCCCCAACACCGTGACGCGCGTTTCAAATCCGGTTGCTTCTTGAATTTTCTTGCCGAACTCGACGCCACTTCCAACCCCTTCGGCAACGATAATAATGCTATGTTTTTTGCCGCGCTCATGTCCACGCTTCAGCCGTGCAATAATATCGTCCATGTCATACTCTGCTTCCGGAATCAAAATCGTCTCCGCTCCTCCGGCAAGCCCTGACCATAACGCAATATCTCCGGCATGGCGTCCCATTACCTCAATGACATATGTCCGTTCGTGCGATGTGGCAGTGTCGCGGATTTTGTCAATGGCGTCAATCACCGTGTTTAATGCTGTATCAAATCCAATTGTAAAATCCGTTCCAGGAATGTCATTATCGATTGTTCCCGGCACTCCGACACAAGGGAATCCATGCTCCGTTAATTTTTTTGCCCCTTGATACGAACCGTCGCCGCCGATGACGACCAGCCCTTCAATCCCGTGCTTTTTCAATTGTTCAATTCCTTTTCGCTGGCCTTCTTCTGTTTTAAATTCCGGACAGCGTGCCGTATATAGTATTGTACCCCCACGATGAATAATATCCCCAACGTCTCCGACTTCCAATTTTTTAATGTTTCCGGCAATTAAGCCAGCATAGCCATGATAAACCCCAAATACTTCTACACCATGGTAAATCGCTTTGCGGACAACAGCACGAATGGCCGCATTCATGCCTGGCGAATCTCCGCCGCTTGTTAACACACCAATACGTTTCATGTTGTCACCTCGTTTATTCGTTGTTTGATAGCCCATTATGAAAAAACGTCCGACCTCATACCTCTGCAACTCTTTAACATTCTATAAAATAACACGAAGCCTAGAAGAACACAATAGAGAAGCTGTTAAATATTTGTTAACACGGCTTGCAATATAACAAAGCTGTCTCGTAGATGGAGACAGCTTTGTTTTTATCTTACCCGTAGGTCATCGTGGGAAAACGTAAATTGCCCGATTTGTTTAAATTTTTCATATCGCTGCTGGACTAATGTTTCGCCATCCAGCTTTAGGAGCTGCTGCAGCGAGCGCTTCAACACCTTATCGATTTCTGCCGCCTGTTGATCGACATCACGATGAGCGCCGCCGCGAACCTCTGGAATAATTTCATCAATCACCCCGAGCTCTTTTAGGTCATGCGCAGTAATTTTCATCGTTTCCGCTGCGCGCTGTGCCAGTGCCGCATCTTTCCACAAAATCGCCGCCGCTCCTTCCGGGGAAATGACAGAATACGTGGAGTTTTCGAGCATATGAATATGGTTGCCAACCCCAAGCGCCAGCGCACCGCCGCTTCCGCCTTCGCCGATTACAATGCAAACAATCGGCACGGTAAGCCCTGACATTTCAAATAAATTTCTAGCGATCGCCTCGCTTTGTCCTCGCTCCTCCGCTGCTTTTCCCGGATAAGCTCCTTTTGTATCAATAAAACAGATGATGGGGCGCTGGAATTTTTCCGCTTGTTTCATGAGCCGCAATGCCTTGCGATATCCTTCTGGATGCGGCATGCCGAAATTGCGGCGAATGTTTTCTTTCGTATCTTTTCCGCGTTGGTGGCCAATCACAGTCACAGGCAAGCCGTCGTATTTGGCAATTCCGCCGACAATCGCCTCGTCATCGCCAAAACAGCGGTCCCCATGGCATTCTAAAAAATGCGTAAACAGCCGAGCTATGTAATCTAGCGTTGTCGGTCGCTGGGGATGACGGGCGATTTGCACGCGATCCCATGGAGTTAAGTTCGAATATATATCGTTTTCCAGTTTGGCAAGGCGCGCTTCCAATTTTTCAATTTCTGCCGAAAGGTCGACCTCGGCGGTTTTCATAAACTCTTTTAACTCGATAATTTTTCGACGCAATTCAATGAGCGGCTTTTCAAAATCTAACTCTGCCACCATCCGTGTTCTCCTCCTCCTTGATGAATATCCAGCACCGTCGTCAGCGTCTCCTTTAAGTCGTGGCGGTGGATGACGGCATCCAGCTGACCGTGTTTCAGCAAAAATTCCGCTGTTTGGAAATCTTCGGGAAGCTCCTCGCGCACCGTTTGCTCAATCACGCGGCGGCCGGCAAAGCCAATGAGCGCCCCCGGTTCGGCAAAATTATAATCCCCGAGCGAAGCAAAGCTTGCCGACACCCCTCCGGTAGTTGGGTGCGTCATCACCGAAATAATCAGACCGCCTTCATCGCTAAACAATTTTAAAGCAGCACTCGTTTTTGCCATCTGCATTAAACTTAATACCCCTTCTTGCATGCGAGCGCCGCCGGAAGCGGTAAAAATAAGAAATGGGACATGAAGTTCCCTCGCTTTTTCAATTGCTCTTGTAATTTTTTCTCCGACGACAGAGCCCATGCTCCCCATCCGGAACGCCGAATCCATTACGGCGATTACCAGCGGATAGCCATTTAACGTCCCTTCGCCGGTGACAACCGCTTCATTTAAGTTCGATTTACGGCGATCTTCTTCGAGCTTTTCCATATATCCTGGGAACTGCAATGGATTGACGGAAATCATATCGGCGTCGTATTCGCGAAAACTGCCTTCATCTAGCAAACTGTCAATTCGCTCCCGCGACGGCATCGTATGGTGATAGCCGCAGCTCATGCAAACGCGCAAATTTTTTATCAATTCTTTCGTATACATAATTTTTTTGCACTTTGGGCACTTCGTCATAATTCCCTCGGGAACTTCGTATCTCACTTGCTGGGAAGGAATCGACGCATATTTCTTCTTTTTGATAAATATGTCTTTCCACATGAGGTATTCCCCCCTTCACTTTTTGGCTCTATCTACTACTGTATCGAAAATTCATCATATTTTTTGTAAAACGATGTCATTTCTCTTTCGACAAAGGAGGACGCACATATGTTTTCCATATTTCCGTCACAACCGCCTCATCCCGCTTCGCCAATGCTTCTAGCATCTTCTCATAAAATACATCAGGCAATGAACCGGTGCCGCTGATCGTAGCGGAAAAGTTGTGCAGCACCCGCCAAATTCGCTCTAGCAAATAGTTGTGTGTCGCCATCGTCACCCATTGAAAAAAAACCTCATAATTCATTGATTTTTGTCGAACGTTTTTTTTAAGCCACGCCAAATCTTTTTCTTGCCACCGTTGGCAGGCAAGCTGCAAGCAAAGCTGCTCTATGAGCCACTTCGTTTCTGCCAAATCCGCTTTGGCGCGCTTATCTTGCAAAATAAACATTCCGAGCAAGTTAATAAGCTGGTGGTTCCCTATATCTTTAATGTAAGTTCCTTCACCGCGCCGCGTTTCAATTATGCCAAGAAATTCGAGCGCCCTTAGCGCCTCGCGCACCGAAGAGCGGCCGACTTGCAGACGCTCTGATAATTCGCGTTCAGAAGGAAGTTTATCGCCGGCGACCAGTCCGTCTTCGCGAATGATTCGGCGGATTTGTTCGAGCGTTTCGATGTATACTTTTGCGTCCTTTACCGGTGATCCCTCCCTAGCATGCCATTGCAACTATGCTTTCCTTCTATTTCCATCACTGGTCTGACCACCTAATGTCTATACGATATAACAAAATTGCAAAATAGTAAAGAAATAATCATTTGACTACAATATGTTCACCGCCAAGGAGCTCCTTTAATGCCGCTATACATTCATCGGTTACGGCAGCATTGTATTCTTCGGCCAATTTGACCATCTTTTGCTCTTGTTCATAATAAAGAAAAACAGGAGTATTTCCATGATATTTTCGCAATAACTCTTTTAGTGTAAACAATTTTCCAGCGGCCATATGTTCTGGACGAATTTTTATATATAGTGCTTTCGTAAAAAGAGAAAGCACTTGGCGAATCACCAGCTGTGGTTTCCCGGCGCGTACATCTATTTTTCCTTCCAACAGCTGTATATTTCCTTTCTCCAACGCTGCGGAATAACGGGAATATACACTAGGAAACGCCACCGCATCCATTTCCCCGCTCTCATCGCTAATGGTGAAAAAGGCCATCTCCTCTCCTTTTTTCGTCCGCGTTTTTCTTTTTTCTGCAATATATACGCCTACTTTAACCAAAGAATTCGTCGCTCCATTGCATACGCTGAAAATGGGTTTGGCGCCAGCCAAACGAAATGCCTTTTGATACTCCGTTGTCGGGTGCGGGGAAACATACACACCGAGCAATTCTTTTTCATGCTTCAGCTTCTCTTCCAACGACAGTGCAGGGGCTTCCACATATTTTGGCTTTAAGGACAAATCGGTAAACAAACCTTCTTTCACATACGGACCGATAAGCTGAGCGTGCTCTAGTGCGACATCCACACTTGCCAATAAAGAGGCTCTTTCCACTCCGAACTCATCAAAACAGCCTGACAAAATAAGCGACTCGATCGTTTTTCGGTTGATGCCTTTTCCAAATAGGCGCACAGAAAAATCAAAAAAGTCGGCAAACGGCCCCTTTTGCCGTTCTTGGACAATCGCCCTTACCGTGACTGCCCCGACATGCTTAATGGCGGCTAAACTATAGCGGATTTTTGCCCGCTCTACTGAAAAGTCATAGCGGCTTTGATTAATGGAAGGCGGCAGCAGCGCAATCAGTTTTTGTTTTGCCTCATAAATATACAAAGACAGTTTTTCTTCATCTCCGATGACGCTCGTTAATAGCGCGGCGTAAAAGCAGAGTGGATAATGGGCTTTTAAATAGGCAAGCTGGTAAGAAAGCAAGGCATAGCTGACCGCATGGCTCCGGTTAAACCCGTAATTGGCAAAACGGACAATCATATCATAAAGTTCATTAGAAAATGTTTCCTTATAACCGTTCTTGAGGCATCCTTGCACGAACTCATGGCGCTGCTCATCAAGCAGCTCCTTGTTCTTCTTGGCAACAGCGCGGCGCAGCAAATCCGCCTTCCCTAATGAAAAGCCAGCAATGTTGGCGGCAATTTGCATAATTTGCTCTTGGTAGATAAGAACGCCGTATGTAGGCGCCAAAATGGGCTCCAAATCAGGATGAAGATAGGAAACATGTTCTTTGCCATGCTTTCTTTTTATATAAACAGGAATGTAGCTCATCGGACCGGGACGATAGAGCGCGTTGACAGCAACGATATCTTCAAATTGAGACGGTTTCAGCTGCTTTAATACTTGCTTCATCCCGTCGGACTCCAATTGGAAAATGCCGTTCGTATCCCCATTGCTTAATAATTCGTATGTTTTCCGGTCATCTAATGGGAGCGAGCGGATGTCGAGCGTTTTTCCGGTTTGCTGCTCGACAAGGCGGCATATATGCTCCAGCAATGTTAACGTGCGCAAACCGAGAAAATCCATTTTCAGCAGGCCGAGCCGCTCCAACACATCCATCGGATATTGCGTCAAATACCATTCGCCATGTCCTTGTTGCAGCGGAACCATTTCCGTCAGCGGTTCGCTGCTAATAATGACGCCGGCCGCATGGGTAGATGTATGACGCGGCAACCCCTCTATTTTCATAGCCGTTGCCACCCACTTTTGGAATAAAGAAGAAGCTTGCACCGCTTGGCGAAAGGCAGGGGTCTGCTCATAGGCTTCCTGAATCGTTACTCCCGGCTTATTCGGAATTGATTGGACGATATGTTCTATTTCTTTTACATTCATCCCCATCGCTTTGCCTGCGTCGCGAAGAGCCGCTTTGGCGCCGAACGTACCGAAAGTGATGATTTGCGCAACATGTTGTTGCCCGTATTTGGCGGCGACATATTGGATGACTTCTTCCCGGCGGTCATCGGGAAAATCAATATCAATATCAGGCATCGATACCCGTTCCGGGTTTAAAAACCGCTCAAAAAGAAGACCGTACTGGATCGGATCCACATCGGTAATATAAAGGGTATATGCCACAAGCGACCCAGCTGCCGATCCTCTTCCCGGTCCTGTCATGATCCCTTTTTTGCGGGCAAAATTCATTAAATCCCACACGATCAAAAAATAGTCGCAAAAACGCATTTGCTCAATCACATGAAGCTCATACTCCAGCCGTTTCCTGTAAACAGCGGAAGGAGACGAAACCCGTTCATATAGCCCTTTTAGGCAAAGCCGGCGCAGATAGCGACCAGCGCTTTCCTTTTCCGGGACCGGGTATTTTGGCAGCTTTAATGTATCGAACTCTAGATGCAGCTGGCATTGCTCAGCAATTCTCCTGCTGTTTTCTATCGCTTCCGGCAGATCGGCAAAACGTCTTTCCATTTCCTGCGGCGGTGTAAAATATCGTTCTCCGATAACGTTTTTTTCTTCTTTCATTTCCGTTCCATGTTTAATTGCCAATAAACAACGCTGCACAAACACGTCCTCTTTTTCGATATATTGGACATCGTTCGTTGCCACAAGCGGAGTATTGGTTTCTTCCCCTAAGCGGATTAGCTCCGCTTCATACGATTCGCGCGCCTGTTCCCCGCGCTGCACGGAAAGATATACATCCGCCCCGAATATTTGCTTATACCGCTCTAACACCTGTTTTGCTTTTTCGTTTTCCCCATGGGCAAGCAATGTTTCTACCTGCCCTTTTTTTCCCGGAGTTAGGGCGATCAGTCCATCGCGGTAGCGCCATAACCACTTTTCCGGAATGCCTTCTTCACTTGCCGCCGTCTGAATCGCGCTGCTTATTTTCATTAAATGACGATAACCTGTTTCGTTTTTCGCTAACAAAACGAGTGGATACGCCTTTTCTCCCTCCAGAGCAATGTCTGTGATCATCCCGATAATCGGCTGAATGCCGAAGCGTTTGCATTCGATATAAAAAGGAATCGCGCCATACAATACATTTTCATCCGTTAGCGCAAGAGCGGGAAATTGCAACTCTTTCGCCTTTTTGATTAAATCGCTGATTTTCGTCGGGCTCGTCAGCAAACTGTAGCAGCTGCGGACTTGAAGGTGGACAAACGACAACGCTCTTCTCCCTCCTTTTCCTTCATTATAGAAGACAAAACTTTTCCTTGGCAAAACATACTCCTCCCTACTCGTCCATATACATGTAGTAAAGGAAAGGGTGGGAGAAGCATGAATGAAAAAATTGCATTTTTGCCTGCTTTTATTCAAAGTTATTTTATCGCGGCCGGCGTGCTATTAGGCGGAGCGATGATCGGGGCGCTTGGCGCATTTTTAAGCGGAGAGCAGCCGCTCACCGCCATGTATCGTTTTGCTGGTGATTTGCGGATTTGGGCTGTTGTCGCTGCCATCGGTGGAACGTTTGATACGTTTTATATGGTGGAACGGGGATTATTTTTTGGGGAGACGCGCGACATTGTGAGACAGTTCCTTCTTATTCTTTCGGCGATGGGAGGAGCGCAGACGGGAGTTACCATCATTACTTGGCTGACACAGGAGCATATTTCTTCATGAGAATCCCGTCTTATTATCGCTATCCTACGTGGCAGCGCTTTTTTGCCGGCGTTGCGATCGGTGCGATCATCAGCTGGATCGTTTTTTTGCATTTATTCGGCGTTCTGCAGGAAAAACAAGTCCGACAAATAACCGAGCTGCAAGATAAAATTGCCGATTTGGAAAACGAAGTTCGCATTTGGCAAGAAGACTACGTCAAACAAAATAAAATGAACAAAAAAAAATTGATGGTACAAGAAATTTCTGTCCATCTCGTTAACGCGGAGCAATATAAACTCGACTCTTATACGACATTTCGCATTGAAGAAAGCGTAAAGGAAGATATTTCCCACCTGAAGGCAAAAGACATCGAAACCGTTTATAACAGCCGGGAGTTGCTAAAGCGGGCTATTGAAAACAAAACATACACGATTAACGAACAATTGTATAAATTGGAAATTTATCAGCTGTTTGTCTTTACCACCTTGTCGATTGAATTAAAATTAAAGCCGCTGCCTTCCTCATAAAAAGAAATGTCCCGGACTTTACCGGGGCATTTCCGCGTTTTATCGGGATCGGCACGCCGCTTTCAAATCGGCAATAACACGGTCCGCATCTTCCCAAGAGTAAATGGAAGCCCCTGCTGCAAGCGGATGGCCGCCACCGCGGTATTTTTTCGCCACTTCATTGACAATTGGGCCTTTAGAACGGAAGCGGACGCGAATTTCCTTTTCTTCCTCAATAAAAAATACCCATGCGACAATTCCTTCGATATTGCCAAGAAGGCTGACAAGCTGCGAAGCCTCAGAAGCGGTAACGCCGTATTGTTCGAGCAGGGTTTTTGGCATTTTTACCGCCGCCACCCCTTCTTCTGATACGGTAAAGTTCTGCAGCACGTATCCGCTTAAATGCGCTACATTCAACTTCGTGCGATATAACCCGTCATATAACTCCGTCAAAGAGAAACCATATTGAATGAGCTCGCTTGCGTAACGGAATGTTTTTTCGCTCGTGCGCGGAAAAAGAAACCGTCCGGTATCGCCGACAATGCCCGCATAAATTAAACGCGCCGCTTCTTTTGTCATCACCAATCCATCTTCTTTACCGGCCAAATAAAACTCATAAATCATTTCACTCGTGGAACTGGCGTTTGTATCGACCCATACTATATCTCCATATGGATCCTCGTTCGGATGATGGTCAATCTTAATCAGCTTTTTGCCAAGACGGTAACGTTCATCGCAAATCCGCTCCTGATTCGCCGTGTCGCAAACGATCACAAGCGCATTGCGATAAACAGCGTCATCGATGATATCCATCCGCCGTAAAAATTGCAATGACTCTTCATCATTTCCTACCGTATACACCGTTTTTTCCGGAAACGATGCTTGCAAAATCTCCGCTAATCCCCCTTGTGACCCGTACGCATCGGGATCTGGACGCACATGGCGGTGAATGACAATCGTATCAAACTGTTGTACTGCTTTTAAAATTTCCAAACATTTTTCTTTCATTTTTCTTCCCCTTTTGCCCTATATTTTTCATTATACGTAAACAAGCAAGATCCTTGCTAGAATTCTTGCTCATTTCTATGTACAATAAGATAGGAAAACATCGTGGAGGTTTGAGTTATGCCAACACTTGTAATTTTCATTATATTTTCCTTTTCGTTTTACGTCTATTATAAAATCAAATATTTTCGTTCCCGCCGCCCGCTGGAACGGCGCTGGCTTTCCGCCAAATCGAGCATTGCACTCGGGTTGTTCGTCTTTCTGTTTGGCCTCAATCAGTTTTTTCTTCACCCTTCTACTGTCACCTATATTGTCGGGACCGTTTTCTTGTTAATTGGCGCCGGAAGCGCATGGGCGGGCTACCGCACCTACAAATATTATTTGCCGCTCGTTATTGAAGAAGCAAAACAAACAGCAAAAAACGGGGCGTAGCACGCGTCCCGTTTTTTGGCTAGCGATCCATGAGCTGACACATCATCATTGCCTTGCCGACGACAACGCCTTCGTTATATACTTCTACGTCCACTTTTCCGAACTTCCGCCCGATTTCTAGCAGTTTCGCTTTTACCTCCACCGTGCTGTCAATTTGCACCGGTTTAATAAAATAAATGGTAATATTTTCAACGACCAAATCCCCACGTTTATAGGAACGAAGTGCGCGTGTAGCCGCTTCGGTGACAATTGTTGTAAACACTCCATATGACAACGTTCCTAAGTGATTCGTCATTTGCGGTGTAATTGTGCAGCGAAACGCTTCTTCTTTTCCATTGTTATCCACTTCCCGGAACTGACTTGTAATAATATCATCGATTGTTTCGCCGACTTGCGGCTGGCGTTGAATCATTTGCAGTGCTTTTAATACATCCTGGCGGCTAATAATTCCCTGAAGCCGATTATGTTCATCCACGACCGGCAGCAATTCAATGCCTTCCCACACCATGACATGGGAGGCGAAAGCGACCGATGTCTTTCCTTTTACGGTAATCGGCTGCTTTGTCATCGCCTTTTCAATTGGCAATTGCCGATCAAAATCAAGCACGTCTTTTGCCGTTACCATCCCTTGCACTTTTAGTTGTTCATCGACAACCGGAAAGCGGCTATGCCGTGTTTCACGATTTAACGTATACCAACGTTCAATTGGATCCGTTGTATATAAATAGACGGTTTTTTCGAGCGGAATCAAAATGTCTTCGACAAGAACGATTTCCTTTTTGATTAACTGGTCATAAATCGCGCGGTTGATCATCGTCGCGACGGTAAACGTGTCATAGCTGGTCGAAATAATCGGAAGCTGCAGTTCATCCGCCAATTTTTTTACGTGATCTTCCGTATCAAACCCACCGGTGATCAACACGGCTGCCCCAGCTTCGAGTGCGAGTTCGTGCGCTTTCGTGCGGTTTCCGACAATTAATAAGTCGCCTGCCCCGGTATAGCGCATCATCGCCTCTAACTGCATGGCACCAATCACAAATCGGTTCAGCGTTTTATGCAATCCCTCGCGCCCGCCGAGCACTTGCCCATCGACAATGTTTACTACTTCCGCATATGTCAGTTTTTCAATATTTTCTTTTCGCTTCTTCTCAATGCGAATCGTGCCGACACGTTCAATTGTGCTGACATAGCCTTTGTTTTCCGCATCTTTAATGGCGCGATACGCAGTGCCTTCGCTGACGCCCATTTCTTTGGCAATTTGCCGTACGGAAATTTTTTCACCGATCGGCAAACTATTAATGTATTGCAAAATTTGTTCATGTTTCGTCACCAAGTTTCTTCACCCTTTACCGATGTCTTATTTTCATTATACGGGCGAAACCAATTCAATTCAATGAAGGGTCTGGCACATTTGTTCTCAAAAAAAGCGCCTCATATTGAGACGCTTTTTTCATTTTATAATTCAATGCTTTCTCCAGGTTTTAAGGCGCGGCCGACCCCATCAGGAAGCAACGCGACAAATTTCTCAGGGTCTTGGACAATCGGCGGGAATGTATTATAATGAATCGGCACTACTGTTTTCGCACGCAGCCACTCAGCGGCAAGGGCGGCATCTTCCGGACCCATCGTAAAGCTGTCTCCAATCGGCAAAAACGCCACATCAATTTGATTGCGTTCACCAATGAGCTTCATATCGGAGAACAATCCGGTATCTCCGGCATGGTAAATCGTTTTTCCTTCAGCCGTAAATAAAATCCCTGTCGGCATCCCTAGGTAAATAATTTGATTGTCTTCCGTGACATAGCCGGAGCTGTGGAATGCCTGCGTCAATTTCACTTTTCCAAAATCAAATTCATGCGCGCCGCCGATATTCATGCCGTAAGTATTAACTCCTTGCCATCCTAAATATGTAGCCAGCTCAAAGGTGGCGACCACAAGCGCATTGTTTTTCTTCGCCAATTGCACCGTATCGCCAACATGATCGCCGTGGCCATGGGTAAGCAAAATGGCATCTGCTTTTACTTCTTCTAGTTTTAAATCGGTGGTGCTGTTTCCAGTAATAAACGGATCAATCAAAATCGTTTTCCCATTTGTTTCGATTTTTACGACGGAATGGCCATGGTAAGTGATTTTCAC
Organism: Parageobacillus sp. VR-IP; assembly: GCF_013357975.1. Classification (NCBI taxonomy): domain Bacteria; kingdom Bacillati; phylum Bacillota; class Bacilli; order Caryophanales; family Anoxybacillaceae; genus Parageobacillus; species Parageobacillus sp. VR-IP. Next base: position 137,842 of record NZ_JABVYQ010000004.1, on the reverse strand, counting down.
GATAATCCTCCCCTTTCATAGTATTATTTCGTGATGGTTTTTCATTTCCCTGCTGCATCCGTTATAAACATTTACATTTTCATTTATTCCTGCTACTCTCAAATAGAGAGAAACAAGAAAGGAAAGGTGCACAATGAACAAACGGCTTCAATTATTTTCCGATTGGCTTCAAGAACAACATATTTCATTGGCGTTCATTACGTCAAGTCCAAACGTTTTCTATTTAAGCGGGTTTTGGTGCGATCCCCATGAACGGCTATTAGCATTGCTTGTTTTCCCTGAAGGAGAGCCAGTGTTGATTTGCCCGCAAATGGAAACGGCGCGCGCCCGCCAATCTGGCTGGAGCTATGAAATCATCGATTATGATGATACAGCCAACCCATGGGAATTGATCGCACGGCATATCCAGGCAAGAAATATCGCGGTCGAGCAAATCGCGGTCGAAAAAAGTCATCTTTCTTTAGAACGCTACGAACAGCTTCATACCTATTTTAAAGCGCATACATGGCTCAACGCCGAAGAAAAATTGCGGCAATTGCGGATGATCAAAGATGAAAAAGAAATTGCCATACTGCGGCAAGCGGCGCAGCTTGCCGATTATGCCGTTGAAGTCGGTGTAAGCGCCATCCGTGAAGGAAAAACAGAATTAGATATTATCGCGACGATTGAATACGAAATGAAACGGAAAGGCGTACGGGAAATGTCGTTTGCCACCATGGTTCTTGCCGGCCAAAACACCGCCAATCCTCACGGCGTGCCAGGACAGACGCCTATTCAGCGCGGCGATTTTGTTTTGTTTGATTTGGGCGTCATCGTCGACGGCTACTGTTCCGATATTACCAGAACCGTCGTTTTTGGTTCGGCGACGGAAGAACAAAAGGCGATTTATGATACCGTTTTGCGCGCGCAGCTTGCCGCAATTGACGCGTGCAAGCCAGGCGCAGCCATCGGCGCTGTCGACCGGGCGGCCAGAGCGGTGATTGAACAGGCAGGATATGGCCCATATTTTACACACCGCGTCGGACACGGTTTAGGCATTGAAATACACGAGTATCCGTCCATGAATGCCTCTAATACGATGCCATTAGAGCGCGGCATGACGTTTACCATTGAACCGGGCATCTACATCCCATCTATCGGCGGAGTTCGTATTGAAGACGATGTATTTATTGATGATGATGGCGTTGGCATTTTAACTGCCTATCCAAAAGAGCTTATTGTTGTTTAACGGTAAAAAGAGCGGCTAAAAAAACAATGCCGCTCTTTTTCACAACAATGAATGTTCTCACGATTGTTCGAGCAATGTTCTCGCATCAGTATACGACAATCCGTGCGCCTTTGCTACCGCTTCATACGTAACCGAACCATTTAGCGTATTTATCCCTTTTAGCAATGCTTCATTTTGCAGGCAGGCGTCGCGATACCCTTTATTCGCGATTTGCAGCGCATAAGGGATGGTGACGTTAGTAAGCGCAAACGTGGATGTTCGCGGCACCGCTCCCGGCATGTTTGCTACCGCATAATGAACAACTCCATGCTTGACATAGATCGGATCATCATGAGTCGTAACACGGTCGGTCGTTTCGAAAATTCCGCCTTGATCGATGGCGATATCGACAAGCACGGAACCCGGTGACATCGAGCGCACCATTTCTTCCGTCACAAGCTTTGGCGCTTTCGCGCCAGGGATTAATACGGCGCCGATGACAAGATCAGACTGCTGCACCGCTTCAGCGATGTTATACGGATTGGACATTAACGTCGTTACATGCTCGCCAAACAGATCGTCAAGCTCGCGCAGCCGCTCAGCATTAATATCTAAAATCGTCACTTTCGCTCCAAGCCCCACTGCTATTTTTGCCGCGTTCGTTCCAGCCGTCCCGCCGCCGATAATTGTTACTCTTCCGCGGTGCACCCCCGGCACGCCTCCCAATAAAATCCCTTTTCCTCCGTGCGGCTTTTCAAGAAACTGCGCGCCTACTTGCACAGACATTCTTCCTGCTACTTCGCTCATTGGCGTTAATAATGGGAGCGCACCGTTTGCCAATTGTACCGTTTCATAAGCAATGCCGATTACTTTTTTGTTCATTAATTCTTTCGTCAGCGATTCTGCAGCGGCTAAATGCAAATAAGTAAACAAAATAAGGCCTTCGCGGAAATAAGCGTACTCTTCTGGAAGCGGCTCTTTTACTTTTAACACCATTTCCGCCGCCCATGCATCTTGAGCAGATGGGACGATGATTGCGCCTGCTTTTTCATACTCTTCATCGAAAAAACCGGAACCAAGACCCGCTCCTTTTTCCACATATACTTCATGCCCAGCTTTTACTAATGTCATTACTCCTGCTGGTGTAATCGCCACCCGGTTCTCATTGTTTTTAATCTCTTTTGGAATACCGATTTTCATTGCTATAAATTCCTCCTAGTTGTTTTGCTTACTATACCATATCCTTTTGCCGTCAAATATGAAACCATCATTATTTATGTTTCTCCTTTTTTCTATAAATAAACAGCTTTTTTCGCTCTTTTCCCGATGCGCTTCACACCCTCCTACAATAAGAATGAAAGTAATTTCGATCGAGTTTTTTCCAATAGAAAAATCACCTCACTAATGCAAGGAGGTGATTTTTCTCAAGAAACAACTTACGTCCGATGACGGTGAAGGACATTGACTCCCCCGGTGACATCAATCACTGCTCCTGTAATCATATCCGAATCTTCTTCACATAAGAAAGCGATCACACGGGCAATATCCTCGCCTGTCCCTGAGCGACCGATGGGAGTTTCCTCATCTTTTTTCGTCCGCGCATAAGCAATGGTTGCTTCTTTCATTTCCCCAACAATATTGCCTGGGCAAACCATATTTGCGGTAATGCCATACTCCGCTTCCTCGAGAGCGATCGTTTTCGTCAACGATACTAAACCAACTTTTGCCGCGCTAAACGCGGATCGATGCACCCATCCCGGAGCATCCGCCGCCCCTTGGAATCCATATGTAATAATGCGTCCAAACCGTTGTTTTCTCATTAACGGAATCGTTTTCTTTACTAAATGGAAAACGGCGCTTAAGTTTCCTTCAATCATTTCATACCATTCCTCTTCCGTGTAATCGGCTAATTTTTTCCTCTCAAAAATATACGGACCAGCATTATTGATCAAACAATCAATCCGGCCGAATCGCTGCAATGCCGACTCGACAAGCACCGATAAATCCTCTTTTTTCGTGACGTCCCCGCGGACAAACTGAAGCCGGTCTTCTAAATGGGCGTACTTTTCTTGCAGCGACCGCACTGCTGCCTCGTCACTCCGATAGTTGACCGTTACCGAATATCCTCTTTCTAATAACAATTCCGTTACTTTTCTCCCCAGCCCTTTCGCTCCGGCTGTGATGAGGGCATGTCGCACAACTACTCCTCCTCACCTTCACTACTTCCTGTCTTTACTTTAATTTACTATAAATTATGTGGCCGCGCATCCATCCCGCTTCAAAAAATCATCATGGTGAGACATCACCATGATGGATTCACATTAATTCTATTCGCCGACTTCGCGCTTTGGATCGTAGTAAAGCTCATCATGATCCACCACGCCGCTATGATACGCATCCATGATTTGTTCACTAATGATTTTGACTTCCTCTTCATCATAATACCAATTTTCGTTGTACTTTTTTTCCACTTCTTCCACTCCTTTTTTCATCAAAGTGTCATATATACAGTAGTTTCTCATTGCTTGCATGGGGGTATACTAATCATAGGGATAGCATTTTTATCCAAAGGGAGTGGAGGCCCATGACAATGACGTACAAAACGATTGTCGTTGCGGTAGACGGTTCGAAAGAAGCGGAATGGGCATTTAAAAAAGCGATTCAAATTGCCAAACGCAACAATGCAAAATTAATTTTGTCCCATATCATTGACTTGCGTGGATTTGCAACAGTAGAAATACATGATCACACTGTCGTAGAACGATCGGAACAATATGCGAAAGAGCTGCTTAGCAACTACCAGAAACAGGCATTTGCCGCCGGGTTAAACGACGTGGTCATCGATATTGAGTTCGGTTCGCCAAAAGTCAAAATCGCAAAAGAGGTGGCGCCAAAATATAAAGCCGATTTAATTATTTGCGGAGCAACCGGGTTAAACGCGATGGAACGTCTCCTAATTGGAAGCGTTTCCGAACATATCACCCGCTATGCGAAATGCGATGTGCTTGTCGTGCGAACCGAAAAAGAATAAAAGAAAAACACTCCGAAGCATCCGCTACGGAGTGTTCACTATTTCTTTGGCTTTTTCCAACGCTTTTCTTACTTCGGAAAATCCTGTTCCGCCCGCGCTATTGCGGCGGTTAACAGCGGTGTATGGCTTAAGCGCTTCATATATGTCTTCTTCAAAGAGCGGTGACGCTTCTTTATAGACATCAAGCGGCAAATCGGCTAAAAATACTCCTTTTTCAATGCATGCCAACACAAGCTTTCCCACGATTTCATGCGCTTCACGGAACGGTACTCCTTTATTGGCTAAATAGTCGGCCAGCTCGGTCGCGTTGGAAAAATCTTGTTTTGTCGCTTTTTCCATCACGTCTACATTGACTTTCATCGTTTCAATCATGCCGGCGAAAATTTTCAGCGAACCAATCACCGTTTTTACTGTGTCAAACATGCCTTCTTTATCTTCCTGCATATCTTTGTTGTACGCGAGCGGCGTTCCTTTCATCACGGTCAACAGCCCGAATAAATTGCCGTATACCCGTCCCGTTTTGCCGCGGATTAACTCGGCCATATCGGGATTTTTCTTTTGCGGCATAATGCTGCTTCCTGTCGCAAACGCATCATCGATTTCGATAAATTGAAATTCCTGGCTCGACCAAAGAATGAGCTCCTCGCAAAAACGGGATAAGTGCATCATCAACATGGCGCTGTTGCTTAAAAACTCAATGATGAAATCACGGTCGCTTACCGCATCGATACTATTTTCATAGATGCCATCAAATCCAAGCAGCTCCGCGGTCATATGGCGGTCGATCGGAAACGTCGTTCCGGCAAGCGCTCCTGCGCCAAGCGGCGACTTGTTAATGCGCTTTAATGACTCGCGGAATCGCTCGCGATCGCGTTCTAACATCCAAAAATAGGCGAGCAAATGATGGGCGAACGAGATCGGCTGCGCTCGCTGCAAATGCGTATATCCCGGCACAATCGTTTCCACATGCCCCTCGGCTTTTTCCACAAGTGTTTTCTGCAATTGTCTGATCAGCGCGATAATTTCGGTCACGCGCTTGCGCAAATATAAATGCATATCGGTCGCCACTTGGTCGTTGCGGCTTCTTCCCGTGTGCAGCTTCCCGCCGACAGAACCGATTTCATCGATAAGCATTTTTTCAATGTTTAAATGAATATCTTCGTAGGCAACGGAAAATTCAAGCTTGCCTTGTTTCGCCTTTTCCAGCAAGGTATACAGACCATTTTTGATTTTCTCTACGTCTTCACTTGGCAAAATTCCGCATTTCCCGAGCATCGTCACGTGGGCGATGCTGCCTTCGATATCTTCTTCTACCAGCTCTTGGTCGAATGGGATCGACGCTCCAAACTCGTCGACCCATTCTTCCGCTGTTTTCGTAAACCGTCCTCCCCAAAGTTTTTTCACATGGTCACCTTCTTTTGGTTGTTTACGATGCTGTATACTTTCGTTGGCAATCCGTATAAGGAAATAAACCCAACAGCCGCTTGATGGTCAAATTGGTCTTCCACTGTATAGGTTGCCAGCTTTTCATCATATAGAGAGAATTCCGATTTGCGCCCTTCGATAATGGCATGCCCCTTAAACAATTTCACACGCACGACGCCGGTTACGTTTTTTTGCGTTTCTTTTAAGAAAGCGACAAGCGCATCTTTAATTGGCGAGAACCATAAACCGTTATAAATGACTTCCGCCAATTTTTGTTCGATAATCGGTTTAAAATGCGCGACTTCTTTGACGAGCGTCAAATCTTCCAGCTCTTTGTGCGCCTTAATCAGCGTCATCGCTCCTGGACATTCATATACTTCCCGCGACTTAATGCCGACAAGGCGGTTTTCGACATGGTCAATGCGCCCGACGCCATGTTTTCCGGCAAGCGCGTTCAGTTTCAAAATTAACTGCGCAAGCGAATAAGGCTGACCGTTTAGCGTTGTCGGCACGCCTTGTTCAAAACCGATTTCAATGATTTCTGGCTCGTCCGGCGTATCCTCGAGCGCTGCCGTCAGTTCGTACGCCTCCTCCGGCGGAGCCGCCCACGGGTCTTCTAAAATGCCGCACTCATTGCTTCTGCCCCATAAGTTTTGATCGATGGAAAACGGGCTGTCAAGATCCACTGGGATCGGAATGCCGTGTTTTTTCGCATATTCGATTTCTTCTTCGCGCGACCAGCTCCATTCCCGTACTGGGGCGATAACATCCAAGTTTGGATTTAACGCTTTAATCGACACTTCAAAACGGACTTGGTCATTTCCTTTTCCGGTGCAGCCGTGGGCAACAGCAACTGCGCCTTCCAGTTCCGCGATTTCCACCAATTTTTTCGCGATCAGCGGACGCGACAAGGCGGATACGAGCGGATATTTTCCTTCATAAAGCGCATGCGCCTGCAAGGCAATCAGCGCGTATTCATTCGCGAATTCTTCCTTCACATCAATGACATACGATTTAATGGCCCCGACTTTTAATGCTTTTTCCTTTACGAAATCGAGATCTTTTCCTTCGCCAAGATCTAAACAGCAGGCGATGACATCATAGCCCCGCTCCTGCAGCCATTTAATTGCAACCGATGTATCTAAACCCCCAGAGTATGCCAGCACCAGTTTCGGATTAGCCATTTTTTATTCTCCTTTCCCTTTACATAAATATACCCTTATATAAATAAATATTCATAACAATCTATTATCACTTTATCAGCTTTTTCGCCGTTTTTCAATAGTTATTCATCATAAAGTATAAAAATACTAATTGTTAGCTCCTTCCCTTTTTTGTACAATAAACGGTAAGGGAAAGGGTGAGAAAAGAATGGAGCAATATTTTGTTTATGATCAACGGCTTGGCATTTCTTTGCCAAAGTTAGAAAAAGATTGGGAGGATTATAGCGAGAAAGAACAAAACGCCATTTTGCTGCGCTGGGAAACCATTCGTGGTGCCATCCCCGACCGCATTGCCGAATTGGAGAAAACCATTAACAAAAAACAAGACGAGCTCGGAAACGAAAATGATTTCGAACGCTCCTGCCGATTAAATGCAGAGATCGCTGAACTCGCTTCGATCATTAATGATTTATGGATTTGGTATCGGATGAATCAAACAGTATCATTGCGTATGCCTCAATAAAAAGAAGGAGAGACAGAAGCGGTGAAACTCTCCTTCTTTTATATTCCAATTTTTATTTTTATAAAATATATTGAATATTTTATTTATTAACATTATTATTTATATTGATTCTATTTTATGTAAGCGGAGGGATACTCATGACAAAAGCAGCATCCTATACTTCGATCATTGATTCTTTTTCGTGGAATAACGTATTCGCACATTATGATTGGAATCCGCATGATCGTTTCAATGTTGCCCATGAAGTGTGCGACCGTTATGCAGACGATCCGCAACGCATTGCTATATTTTATGAAAACCATTTAGGAGAAAAGAGAACCATTACCTATCGAGAATTACGGGACTGGTCGAATCAAATGGCCAATGTATTTCGCAAACTTGGGGTGAAAAAAGGGGATAGAGTTTGTGCCCTTTTGCCCAAAAATCCTGCGCTGATCGTCTATATTCTGGCTGCTTGGAAAGTCGGTGCCGTTTATGTACCGCTTTTTACAGCATTTGGCCCGCAAGCGATCGAATATCGGATTAACCATTCCGAAGCAAAAGTGATATTGACGAATAAAGAACAACGTTCCAAACTGCCTTCAAGAGAAAAAACGCCAACATTAGAACATATTTTTATCATTGATGGGGCGGATAACGATAACGATTTGCCTTTTTGGGAAACGCTTTCAAAAGAATCTGTCGACCATAAAACAGAAGAAACAACGGTAAACGATTTACTGGCAATCCAATATACATCGGGTTCAACGGGAATGCCGAAAGGAGCAATGTGGTCGCACAACTTGCTTATTAACATTTATCCTTATATGCGATATGCGATCGGTTTGCGGGATGACGATGTCTTTTTAGGAGGAGCTGACCCGGGATGGGCTTATGGATTGATCTTTTGCACCTTTGCTCCAATGTGCTTTGGTGTGCCAATCGTCTTTTATGAAGGCCCATTTAAACCGGAAACGTATTACTCGTTGATGGAAAAATATCACGTAACCAACTTTACGTATGCCCCAACCGCTTATCGCGCGATGGCTGCGGCGGGCGCGGAATTAATCGGTAAATACCAGATCGGCGTACGCGCCATGAGCTCCGCAGGAGAACCGCTTAACCCGGAAGTCATTCGCTTTTTCCAACAGCATTTAGGGATAACTGTCCATGACCACTACGGTCTGTCGGAAACATTAATGCTGATTGGCAATTTCAACGCGGTAAATATGGAAATACGACCAGGCTCCATGGGATGGGTATTGCCGGGATTTGAAGTCGCATTGCTGGGCGATGAAGGAACTCCGGTAGCAGACGGAGAAGTGGGACAAATTGCTTTTAACACCAATTCTATTCCAAACGTATTTAAAGGTTATTGGAAAGAGCCTGAAAAAACGGCGGAGAGATTGATGGGAAACTGGTTTCTCACTGGAGACCTGGCAACGAAAGACGCGGACGGATACTTTTGGTTCCAAGGCAGGGCCGATGATATTATCTCCAGCGCCGGATACCGCATTGGTCCTTTTGAAATCGAAAGCTGCCTCATTGAACATCCAGCCGTAGTGGAAGCAGCAGCCGTTGGAAAGCCTGATCCATTAAAAGGGGAAATAGTGAAAGCTTTCGTCGTGTTGGCGGATGGCTATACTCCATCGGAAGAACTGGCGCAAGAACTATCTTTGTTTGTCAAAAATCATTTATCCAAACACGAATATCCTCGTGAAGTAGAATTCGTATCAGAACTTCCAAAAACGCCTAGTGGGAAAATTCAACGCTTTATTCTCCGCAACCACGAAATCGAAAAGCAGAAAAATGCCTAATCAAAAAGAAAGTGTCCGTTCCTTGAACGGGCACTTTTTGCTTTTATCGTAAATCTTTCCTTATTTCCCGCACGACGTGGCCAAGCTCTGGCAAAATCAATTTTGTCATCGCAAGGCGCACTGCGCCCGACGACCCAGGTGTAGAAAAAATGGCTGTATCGTTCGCCACCCCGGCAATCGCCCGCGACAACATCGCCGCTGAACCGATATCTTCCGTATAGCTTAACATTCGAAACAGCTCGCCAAAGCCAACGATCTCTTTTTCGATGATTTCCTTGACCGTTTCAATCGTCACATCTCTTTTTGCGATACCGGTGCCGCCATTCGTCAGCACAACGTCGACGTCCGGCCGCCGGCAGCCGTCAAGCACGGTCTGGCGGATCGCCTCTTTTTCATCTTTCACGATTTCATATGCAACAACGTCATGTCCGGCTTCGCTTAACAACTCGATCATCAGTTTCCCGCTTTTGTCCGTCTCCGCCGTTCTTGTGTCGCTTACAGTGACAACTTTGCAGCGGACAGTAAGCGGAGCTTCTTTTTTATGTTCAGCAACGCTCATCGGCATCATCCCATCCTCTCATTTGACGATATCCTCCTTTACAAGTATAAGGGACTCACTGTATCTTTTTCAAAACAAAAGCGAACCCATAGCTAATTAAAGCTGGTAAGATGGATACGTTCCCTTCTTCTAATTTAAATTGTACGTGAAATCCCTTGTCGCCTAAACCTCCTCATCTCCTTTGCCATCTCCCGTGTATGATCATACATTCTGTTTGAATGATGTTTCTCTAATTCCCCAACAGCGAGCAATAATTGAACATTTTTGATTTCCTCCTCCATCGAAATACAAATTGTTTTTCTCCTCCATCAGCACTTTTTTGTTCCAATGAATGGACGGACTCCCTGCAATATATGTCTAAAAAGCTCTTACTGGGAAAGCAGGCCGATTGCTTCCATCACTTCCTTCCAAGCCTTTATCAATTTGGACGAAAAACAAGGAAGGTTTAAACAGAGTTGGATAAATTTCTATATGTAAGGTGAGCATTTGTTATTACTTTTCTATGACGGTGCGAATGGTTATCCCCCATTTTGCCAAACGGATAAATGCCAGATCTCCATCTTGTTATAAAATAGACAGAATTGTTATAATATTGTTGCATTAATATAATCACTGCCAGCCAATCGAAAGGGTAAATCGCTAATACCTGAATCCGTAACAGCTTCATTTCTTCATCTTTCGAAATCCCAATAATATCACTGATTTCGTTCATTTTTGCCACTTCACCTAAATTAAGTAAAGAGGCAAAGAAAAAATTCGTTCAATCATAAGGCTATTTGAGTCGTTTATTCAAGTTTCTATCACAGATTCAGGCAATACTTCTTTTTCCGTTGATCACCAAACAGCGATACAGATTTCTCCAATAACGATTAGGTCATCAAAAGGAGGAAACGATGCGATGTGCCTGACGTTAAAAGAAAAAATGAACAACATCTTGCAAAACGGTATTGATATGATTCAAGAGCACCACGAACTGATTCTTGCCAAGTGGAAAGAGAAATTATCTGAATTACAGAAAAAACAAAACATCGCGGCGCAGCCGTTGGAAACCACCATCGACTTTTTTTCCGAAAGGCTATTCACAAACAGAGGAGACATCGAAGAACTTTTGCAGGATATCGAAGAGGGATGGAAACACAATTCAAGTTTGTTCCCTTCCAACAAAATGACTTTTATCTTTACGTTATTGGAAAATGCCGCCCATGAGGCAATTCAATCCAACATCGGTGATTCATTTCAAGAACATCAAGCGGTTCAATATTTGTTTTCTAAAATCCATGAAGTCATTTTTAAAGAATGCAATGATGAAAAGTACAACATAGACCACTTCCTCGAGCAACTCGCCTCCTCAAGGCAGCTTCCCATTCATTGGATTGCTGAATTGACAAAATCAGAGGAGGGGTTTTATGTAAAAAAAATGTACAGCCAAACAAACTTCTTGCCTTCAACGATCGACCTCCAATTGAAAGCGGATACATTATTTGCGTTATCGGAGTCCCTGCTTGAATTCATGTCGAAAACAGGGGAAAAAATGCGGGTTTTTCCGATCCCGTGGGAAGAAAAAATTTTATTGTTTTGTACAAACGAAACGGAACACCAAGCTCTTCCATTTATCATGCATTCCTTGCAAATGTTCAATACAGGGGAAAAGGCGCTAGAAAAGACGAAACAGGAGCAATTATGGAAGGATGCGGTCATTTTATTCGATCAATGGATTATGCGTGCTAAAACGTTACATCAAGCGTTTGAATATATTTCGTCTGGTTTTGTGAACTACTTGCCGTTTGAACGGTGTGCATTGTTTGCTTATTCTAGCGCGAATGAAAGCGGGTTTGGACTTTATGGGTACCAGCTGAACAACGAAGAGATAAAAAACATTCACGAGAATATCAATGGCCTCCCGCTAATTAAAAATTATATGCAGCGATTACAGCTGCTTGGCGGACACATCACGAATTTGCCGCCCATTTATGTGTCAGAGGCAGCGGAAGGCCTGCCGATCAAATATGTCAAACAGTTTCAACTCGAATCTATTGTTATTGCCCCGATTTACGTTCCTTCGGAAAGCAAACTCATCGGAGCAGCCATTTTAGATCAAGGACCAGGAAAACCATTTAACATTTCGAGTGACATTTTTACCGCCGTTATGAAATTCGGCCAAAGCGCCGGGGAAATTTTAGCAAAATTCGGCGGCGATCGCCCGGAATTTCCACAAGCCGCTGCAACACCCCATTTGTCTCCTCGCGAAATTGAAGTATTGAAATTAGTCGCAGAAGGAGCTTCCACCTATGAAGCGGCTAAGAGATTGCATTTAAGCGAATATACTGTTCGCGACTATGTGTCGACCATTTTACAAAAAATGAATGCGAAAAACCGTACGGAAGCCATTGTCAAAGCAATACGAGATGGAATCATTTAATTCATTTGCGGCGGCACTCGAAAAAATAGTGGAAATTGGAATGGAGCTCCTTTCGCCATTCCAATTTTTTCTTTCGCCTCACTCACTCCCATTGTCCGATTTTTTCTCCTGTTCGTGTTGTTGGTCAATATGTTTTAAAGCTTCAATAGATTTGTTCATCTGATTGATGCGATCGCTCCATATATGTGTCTCGTTTTTCAGCTCGTTAATTTGCTCATCGGCTTGGCGGACTTTTTCTTCGATGGAATGAAGCTTCTTCTTTGTCTCTGCGACCTCTTGGCCGATCTCCGACTTTTCGCCAAGTTTGAGTTTCTTTAAGGTTTCGGACACGTTTTGGACTGTTTTTTGTTTGGCTTCTAGCGATTCTTTTGCCTGTTGCAACAGCTCATCTATTTTCTGTAAAGTGAGTGTGAAACTTTTTAATTGAATGGTAAAATCGTTGTATTGCTTACTTAAATGTTGTACCGTTTCTTTCAACACATCTAGATTTCCAATCCGTTCGTTTCCTTGTTTTATTTCTTTTTCCAAACGGTCCGCTTCATTCTCTATTTGCTTCCTTCGTTGTTCCGCATCGTTGAGGAGTCGATCCATTTGATCGGCTTGTTCTTGAAACTTTGCCATATCTTTCTTCACTTCGTTGAAAGCCGCGATTTCGTTGCTCGCCTTTCCACTTTCGTGCTCATGAATCGCTAATATTAGATGTTCCGCTTCCTTCTCCAAATCTTGCTTTAACAATGATTGTGCGATCGATTGCGCTTCAGATACTTCTTTTGGATCAAAACTTGTCTCGACTGACATATTTGGAGTTTGAATATGATTCGTAGTTAATTTTGTAGCTACAAGGGTCACATCCCTCAAGCACTGCTCAACGACAGGGATTCCATCGAAACAGAGGCCGCCAATATGCAGCTTCGTTACTTTCATATTCATTAGCTTGGCATTGGCTATATCGTTAGATTGGATGGACAATACCATTGTCCCATAGTCTGTTCTCACTAATTTCCTTAAAGTCAGCCCATATATTTTCGCCTGTAGAAATGCAATCGGCAGTTCGCCGATGATCACTCCAGGCGCTCCAATGATGATCCCTCCTAAATCGAGAGTGCCCACGACTTTATCGGCATGAATGATAAAGCCGGAATCCTCACCGGCCGCCGTTGCCGCTGCTCGGCTCGTACCTCCTAGCGGAAAGCAAAAACTAATGATAAAGACAAGCAAAAGGCTAATGATTTTTGCTTTTTTCCATACGATCATAACGGATGTCCCCTTCAAATGATTTCAGCGATTGTTAACCGGTTATCGTATTTGAATTTACAGTTGGAATGTCTTTTGGACGTTTCGAAAGATCATGGTCATTGGAGCCTGTTTTTGAAAGAACGCCATTCCAAGCGGCAATGAATGTACCGCCAATTAAGCCAAGCAATCCGCCAACCACTAATCCTCCTGCCGCCCCGATAAATGACAAAATGGAACAAATAATGATCAAACAGCCTGTAAATAAATGAGTTTCGGGTTTGGCCATGCTCAAAATCGATAACATCATCATGACCATTCCGATGACGAGCCCAGCCCACATTAATCCGCTTCCAGGCAATAATAACATCGGAGCAACGCTAATTCCGACGAGTAAAATCAAGCTTCCGCCAACGAGAGAAAAAACCGCGCCCATAACCGGGCGATGTTTATTGGACGCAAGCAAATATCCAAAAGAAAGCGGTAAAAACACCCCTACACCATAAGGCAGAACGAGTCCGGCCACGCGACGAACAACACCATCGAGCGAGACCATTCCTAGATGAGTGCATGTAAAGACTACCATTAATACGGCGACGATTGCCGCTAATATAAAAGACATATTTCTGCTCGCTTGGACCGCTTGTGGCCACGTTTCTTGTTTTCGTTTCTTTATTAACACCCCAGTGGCATAAATTAACAGAGCAACAACCACAACGGCCAGATTCGTTAAATAAAACGGCAGCTCCATTGCGGCCTTATTAAAATTTACCAAATGATCAATAATACCTATTACATTAATCGCTACAAATGCCCCAATTGAACCGAGTAAAAAAAGGATCAAATAGTGACCATGATATAATACGTATCGTTCTTTATTTACATGGTTTTCGACCATCTTATGAATGAGCGTTGAATAAATGATAGCATTGCAAAAGCCAAAGATGACCGCCCCCTTTGCACCGAAACCGAGCAACTGGCTTCCGCCAATTAGTGCACCTGGCAAAAGGCTGGTGCTCGCATATTTCATTTTCGCTTTATCCCACTTCATAAAGTGAAACAATATCGTCAGCAAAGCAAGAAGAGCCGCTCCCGTTCCTCCGCCAATCATCGCACCTCCCATCCCTTTCCCAAAAACAAGCCCGCCCGCAAAAGCTCCGGTAACCAAACCGATGACGATCATACTCAAAGTTTCAAAAAATAACTTGATCATCCGGCCCACCTCCTAACGATATAGCCAACACCTTTCGATCCATTCGTGACTACTTTCATTAAAACTTAAGGTGATAGAGGTTTCCCTCTACTCATTTTGGGGGAAATAGGCGATATATGAATGATGATGCACTTCGAATTAAAAATCCCCGAGTTTGCTGCCATCCTTCATATTCGCGACGATTTTTAGTTTCATGCCGGGAATGGAAATGTCCCCTGCAGATAAGAAATGCGTATTTAATTTAGGATGATCAAGAGTTAAATTGGGCGCTTGCAAGTCAATGACATTGAGTGGATTATCTGTATAATATTCTTTTACTTGCAAGTTTTTAAATAATGTATTGTCAGATTCAATGCCAGATACCCTTAATTTCAAATTTTTCCCAACAACATCACCGCCCGTCACGATAACATCCACACTTTTGACGTTATAACTTCCGAGGGCACTCTCTGTGTTAATATTTTTCGAGAGCATCAACCCGTTAATAGTGGCTGATTCTAAGTCAATCGCCGCTTGTGCCCATACCGGTTTATTTTCTGTTTCGCCAAGTGATGGATATAATTTGAAATTTGTTCCTGTAATTTTGTCGGCACTGATGATAAAACCGCCTACTCCAGACAGTGGGAAAGCGGCAAAGACCGTGCCCGACATGAACAGAACCAAAAGTAACGCAATCAGCCCTAACATTCCTGCTCCGCCAATGATCCCAAGGCGCTTCTTGTTCACATTTAATGCGTTTTCCATCATAATTTAACCCCCTTTTTTACAAAATCCCTATTTCCCCCAAAATAAATACCTTTTATTTTCAAGAATATATTTATTATTCAGAATATTGTCAAGCCGTTTTTCCATCTCCAACGCATGAATCGACTAAATGTTTAGAAAATCGGGCCATTCACGGAAACGTCCCTTCGAATCGCGAACTTTGGAAATGATGGAATCGGGAGGTTAGGAAAAGCCACCACCTCCCCCTTCCACCTGATTTGGCATGACTCTTCGAAATCTTGAATCAACGAAGTAATACTAGACGTCCGAAAATCAATATCATCGGCCCTCTCTCCGTACATTTTCATATCATCTATTTGTTTTCCAAAACGTTCTAGCTCTCTACCTCTGTCAGCGCTTTTTCAAGCTCATCAATACTGTCATATTTCTTCGCCCAGTCGATTTGTTTTTTCCGGATATGGAACTGTTTCACCGCATAGTTCTTTAACATGTCGTAGTCTACTTCTAGCATCCGTTTCGACGCTAACATCTTTTTTTGTTGTTCTCCTAACGACACTAAATATTCGACATAGCCGAAAGCATGCTCCCACAGTTCATCCATATAATCAATGAACACCTTATAATGGGCATCATTGCCGGCAACAAGCCGCTGAATCGTGTAAATGCCAAATTGGATATGACGCCCTTCGTCCATATTCAAGTAATCAATCCCTTGCAAAATCCCTGGAAACAACCCCGCTTTTTTAAAAATTTGCCGAAACGCATAGTACCCTGATTCCGCAAGGGTCCCTTCGACAATCATGTTATACACGGTGGCCGCCCGAATGACCGCTTCTGGAGAATCATCTGTATTCAAGCGGTTCATCGACTCCGGCAGCGCTTCGTAAAAAATCCGTTTGTAACTGTCATTATGGAAAACTGAAAGGTCCACATCACCGACGCCGACCGCTTGCTGCCAGCGGGAAAACATTTCCGCATGTTTCGCCTCGTCATGCAAAAAGGTAGTCAAAAACATCGTGTCTTCTAAACGGCCTTGGCGTGCCATCGCGTTAATCATCGGCAAAATATCTAGCGTCACCGCTTCTTCGCCAGCTGAAAAACCGGCGACAAGCGGCAATGAAGCGATTTTTTCTCCATCACTTAAACGTTGAAAATCTTCTTGGTCTTGGCTGAAGTCAATATCAGCCGGATTCCACTTTCCTTGTTTTTTCGCCTTTTCATACAATTTATACATTGGATGATCCCATTGGATCGTTCCTTTCACTGTTTGAAAACTTTCGTGGTAAAACATTTTTCCCCCTCCTATCATTTTGATATAGAAACGATAAAGTACATTCCAATCGTTTGTCTGTCCAGTGTAAACTTCCCATTTAAACCTTAACCTTGTATATGTTTAGAAAAACGTCATCGGTCGATCGTTCAAGTCGCAAATGACCGATTTCGTTTCCAAGTAACTATCGAGTGCCTGAACGCCTAACTCGCGACCAATGCCGCTCTGTTTATAGCCGCCAAATGGCAAGGTCGGAGAAAGCACTTGATAAGTATTAATCCATAATGTTCCACTTTTGATCCGCCGCGCCATGTTGAGCCCCCTTTTAATATCCCGTGTCCAAACCGCCGCCGCTAAGCCGTAAATCGTTTCATTGGCAATTTGTACGGCTTCATCATCGTCTTTAAACGGAATGACGCTCACAACGGGGCCGAAAATTTCTTCACAGGCAATCCGCATAGTCGGAGTAACGTCGGCAAAGACCGTCGGTTCGATAAAATAACCATCAGTGAGTCCTTCGGGCACACCGCCTCCTGTTAATAACGTCGCCCCTTCTTCTTGGCCGATCTCAATATATTGTAAGATTTTCTCATGTTGAGTTTTGCTGATGACGGGACCAAGGTCGTTTCGCATGTCAGTGCCAGGCCCGACTTTTAACTTTTTCGCCTTTTCTACCAACTTTTCAACGAATGAATCATAGACCGAATGATGAACCAAAATGCGGCTTCCCGCCTGACACACTTGCCCGGAATTATAAAAAACTCCAAACAGCGCACTTTTCGCTGCATCTTCGATATCGGCATCTTCGAATATAATGTTCGGTGACTTGCCGCCAAGTTCTAAAGATACGCGCTTAATATACGGAGCGGCCGCTTGTAAAATATGCCGGCCGGTTGCTGTTTCTCCGGTAAAGGCAATTTTCGGAATCCTCGGATGTTTGACGATCGCCTTTCCCGCCTCATCCTTCCCCGGGAGGACGTTCAGCACCCCTTCGGGAACACCCGCTTTCTGACACAACTCGGCCAGTTTTAATGCCGTTAACGGGGTTTCCGGCGCCGGCTTCAAAATCATTGTACACCCTGCCGCAAGGGCTGGTGCCACCTTCCATGTTGGCATAAGCAGCGGGAAATTCCATGGGGTAATTAACCCGGCAACACCAATCGGTTCTTTCGTCGTCCATGCCATATAATTCGGCGGTGCCCCGTTTAACGAAAACGGCAGCACGTCTCCTTGGGGCTGAATGACAAGTGAAGCAAAAAAGTCGAAACAATCGGCGGCCATCGGAATTTCCACGAACAACGCCATATTTAGCGGCATTCCGTTTTCGCGTGTCATTATGTGCGCCAACTCCATGTGGTGCTTACGGATTAAGTCAGCCACGTTCCGTAAAATTCTTCCCCGTTCAAGCGGAGGCATGGACAGCCACCTTCTGTCATGAAACGCCGCTTCAGCGCTTTTCACCGCCTCATCGACATCTCTCTCCCCCGCATTGGCGACACGCGCCGTGACTTTTCCTGTCGCCGGATCGATGACATCAAACGTTTCATCAGTCGCGGCCGGCCTCCATTCTCCATTCAAAAACAACCCGGCTTCTGTCGTTTCCATCGAAATCATTGCAATGTTCCACCCCAATGATTAATTTCGTATGAACGAGCAACGCATTTTTCCGCTTCCTATGAGGTCAAATTTGTGCAGAGGACCTACCCACATTTCGTTTTAGGCCAACAAATCTTCCCGGCCTAATTTCTTTAAATACTCGCGGTATGCCGGATAAATCGCATCCAATTGCGGCAACACTCTCAAGGCGTTGGTTAGCGGGCCTTGCACTTTAATTTGTTGGCGAGCTAGAGCCTGCTGCAAATCTAATTTTCCTAGCCAAAATTTATGGCCGACATCGGCGGTTTGTTCAAAAACAAGCTCCGGACGTAAATCATGATCCCCGCAAATCACTTTCAATCGGCCGTTCTCTTCCGCCCATGTAATCTTGCCTTCCGGTTTGTGAAACACGTATTGGACAAAGGCATCGTACCCTTCGGATATTTCGGTAGAGGAAATCATTTCCTTTGATTCTTCCCTTTCAGCAACCTCTTCAAAAAATCCCCCGAGTATGGCATACAATTCTTGTTCATCTTTAAATAACGGCATATGTTCAACCCCCATTTCATAACCGATCATTCAGCAAACCGAATGACGCCGCGGATGTTTTTTCCCGTCTTCAACGCTTCAAATCCTTCATTAATTTGATCCAATGAATAAATTTCGCTCACTAAAGGTTCCAGTTGTAATTTTCCGGCCGCATATAAATCGAGTAGTTTTGGATAATCGACCGGAGGATTCCCTTGCCCAAGCCAAGATCCGGTCAATGTTTTCGATTGAGAAGGCAAGGAAAACGCATTGACGGCAACGTTTTCGTTTGGCGCGGCAATGCCGACGATCACCGTTGTTCCGGTTTTTCTCGTGATGTTATACGCTTCAGCCATCGTCTCTGGCCGACCGATGGCTTCAAACGCATAATCCACACCATGGCCATCCGTTAAATCTAGTACGGCGCTGACAACATCTTCTTCACCGGCATTGATCGTATGCGTCGCCCCAAACGTTTTCGTCATGGCTAACTTTTCCGGCACAATGTCAATGGCAATAATTTGCTTAGCCCCGGACAAGGCGGCTCCTTGAATGACATTAAATCCAACGCCGCCGGCACCGATCACCGCCACCGTGCTTCCCGGCTCCACTTTCGCTGTCTTGATGACCGCGCCGACACCAGTCATGACGCTACAGCCGACAAGCGCCGCCAATTCAAACGGAACGTCGGCTCGAATCGGGATCGCTGCTCGTTCAGGAACGACCGTATACTCACTGAACGTTCCTATGGAAAGGAATTGGTAGACCGGCTTCCCACCAAGCGAAAAACGCGTCGTTCCATCAGGCATCGTTCCCATTGCTGTTAATTTAGCTGCTTTATCACACATGTCGGGCCGCCCGATTTGACAATAGTAGCACGTCCCGCACGATGGCACCCAGTTTAGCACAACGTGATCGCCAGCTTTCACACTCATAACTCCTTCACCAACAGCATCGACCACTCCGGCCCCTTCATGGCCGAGAACGATCGGCACCGGCAATGGCAAATGGGCATTAACAACATGCAAATCGCTATGGCAAATGCCGGCCGCTTTCATTTTCACCCGAACTTCGCCCTTGCGGGGCGGTTCAAGTTCGACATGTTCAATTCGCAGTTGTTCACCATAATGGTGTAGGACAGCTGCTTTCAATCCTTTCCCCCCTTTTTTCCGTCATGAAAAACAATCGATTGCTTTCTCGTTGTCATCACGGTTGTTTTACAGTTTTTCTAATTCCTCCACTTTTCGTCTGTCCTCATGGCGCAAGGCGTTCAAATACGCTTCCCACTGTTCTTTCAAAGCCGCTCTCATTCTTAAAAGCCCGATAACAAGCGGCCGTGTCGAATGATCATTCAAAAATACTTCTCTCAACACATCGTTAATGTCTTCTTTCTTTCCCGGAATGCCGTGATCTCTGCCGTATAACAAATGCTCTTCTAAAATCCGTTGAATTTGCGGATTTCCAGGGCCGCCGCTTTGCCGATAAAACGCCGAAATTCGTTGCGACATCGTGGCCATTTTCCGTTCTTCTTTCAATGTCGCTCCACCTCCTTCTATGAAAAGATGGACGTTAAAACAACGATCGATGTTTTCTTGTACGGAACAAGCGCCAAATCAGGAAGATAACGAGAATGATTGAGACGGTCAATCCGACGTTGGCAATCGTTTCCTTACTCATCCATAGAAATGTCCCGTTCGGAATGCTCGAGATAATGAAACCGCTTGCAACAATAATGGCAAACGTGACAAGCGCCAATGCCAACCGATTCGCTATTTGGTTTAATATATTGCGGATCACCGGATCAGGTTGGATTTGCATATTGAGCCGCAATTTATTATCCGCCAAAATTTCCATCACTTTATTGAAGCGGCGTGGGAATGTCGCCACCATTTCAGACGACTCAGCTAACAAACTGGCGTTGGCTCGAAAATTAAATCGCTTGCTAAGTATACTTTTCAAAATAGGGATTTCATAAGCCTCGACAACTTGGCCGTAAGAGATTTCCGGGCAAATCCAACGCGCTGTTCCTTCTGTCGCGGAAAACCCTTTTGCCCATAGCGCCAAACCGTTCGGAATTTTGCAATAGTTTTTGATTCCGATGGATATCGCTTCGAGTACGAGACGGCCATAATTATAACGAGAGCTTCCTTGATGGGCGGAGACGTAATTCAAAACAAGTGTCCTTAATTCGTCTTTTACTTTGACAACATCGGTATAAATCGTCGGGGTCACGAGCTCCATAAACACTTCAGCGGCATCTTCGGCTTGGTTTAACTGGATATGCATAATCACCCGCATCAAAATTTGCGTCATAATGCTGTCTATGCGTCCGGTCATTCCCCAGTCAATGATGACCGCTTTTTTCGTATGTTTATTGATCATGATGTTCGATCCGTGGGCATCGGCATGGTAATGGCCGTCTAGCATCGTTTGAACGTAATGATGGACGAGATCGATCATAATTTTTACCCGTTCTTCAAAGGTGAAAAAGTCAACCGGGAAATCTTTAATAAGCCATCCATCAATGTATTCCATGATTAGAACGTTTTTCGTCGCCTCGTACACTTCAGGAACGTCAACATATTCTGATTTTTTTCCGTATTTTTTCTTCATCTCCCTCATTTTTCGGGCTTCTTCCATCATGTCCAACTCATCCATCGCACTGCTGTAATAGTCTTGAACCAATTCTCTGAAATCGAGCGCCGCTTGCAGTTCGGGCGGTAAACGTTTTTGCAGCCACGACGCCATCTTCTTAATGACAATAATGTCGGTTTGAAACAGTTTCTCTACAGTAGGGCGCACAACTTTCAACGCTACCGTTGGCCCGCCTTTCAATTTGGCCTTATACACTTGGGCGAGCGAAGCCGAACCGAGAGGCTCTTCATCAATCCATTCAAACGTGTTCGCCCCGTCGGGAAGTTCCTTCTCGATGATATATTGAATCTTGGAAAACTCGATTGGCGGCACTTTATCTAATAATTTCTCCAATTCAAGGGTAATCGGTTCGGGCAATAAATCTTGGCGGGTCACTAACACTTGGCCGAGCTTGATAAACGTTGGTCCTAACTCTTCAAAAGCCAACCTCAATCGTTTCCCGATTTTCCGCAAGTATTCGTTTTCGTGTTGGCTGAGTTTTCGTTTCCCAGCCAATTTTTTGGCCATTACATCTTTGATGAGCATACCTAAGCCGTTTTTGGCAAAGACGGAAATAATTTTCCGACTCCGCTTTCCTATGGTAATCTCCGCAATTTCCTTCTCAATGGCTTCGCCGACTGCCGATAAGGCCGAGAGACACTCTGGACCTGTCTTTTCGACGGAAGCGTTCAAACCGCATCCCTCCCTTCCTGTCTATTCATGCGCTCTCGACCGTTACAATCTCTCAATGATCGTTGCCGTCGCCATGCCAAAACCGATGCACATTACTTGCAGCCCGTATTTCCCGTCCATATCTTCCAATTGATGAAGTAATGTCGTCTGAATGCGCGCCCCACTCGCGCCGAGCGGATGCCCAAGCGCAATAGCTCCGCCCCGCGGATTGACCTTTCTCATGTCTGGCTCAAGTTCACGTTCCCACGCTTTGACGACAGAAGCGAACGCTTCGTTCACTTCGATGACGTCCATTTGCTCCAAAGTGAGCCCCGCTTTATGTAATACTTTCCGTGTAGCGGGAATAATCCCCGTTAACATCATCACTGGATCTTCGCCGACCACCGCCCGGGCGACGATGCGCGCCCGCGGCTTAAGACCGAGCGCTTTTGCTTTTTCTTCTGACATGAGCAGCAGCCCCGCTGCCCCGTCGCTTACTTGGCTGGAATTTCCTGCTGTCACCACACCGCTGTTCGGCTGGAACGACGGCGTCAGTCCGGCTAATTTCTCCATTGACGTATCTCTGCGAATTCCTTCATCTTTATCAAAAATGAACAGTCCGTCTTCCCCTTTCACCTCGATCGGGATAATTTCCCGTTGAAACCACCCTTTATCGGTCGCCTCTGCCGCTTTTTGATGGCTTTGAAGCGAAAATTCATCCAATTCCTCGCGGGAGAGGTTCCATTTTTTCGCGATCATTTCAGCGGATATCCCTTGTGGGACAATGTTGTACTTACTCGTTAAGTTTTTGCTAAATCTTCCCATATCACTTCCCATCGGTACTCTTGTCATGCTTTCCACACCGCAAGCGATTGCAATATCGATATCGCCAGCGAGAATGGCTTGTGCCGCTGTATGAATAGCTTGCTGGCTCGAGCCGCACATGCGATTTAGCGAAAAAGACGGCACTTCCACTGGAAATCCAGCCGCAAGTACGGCTTGCCGTCCAATGTTTCCGCCTTGCTCCCCCGTCATCGTGACACATCCGACGACTACATCTTCCACGGAACCCGCTTCAATTCCGTTTCGTTGTACGAGTGCCTGAAGAACTGGAACAAGCAAATCAACCGGATGCATGTTCGATAAGGAACCTTTGCGGCGGCCGATGGCCGTACGTACAGCGTCGACAATCACGACTTCTGGCATCATATCCTCCTCCTTTCTCCTGTTAAAATGTAAACAGCTCGATGCCCCCAGACACATTCAATCCAATCCCCGTGATATATTTCGCTTTGTCGGAACAGAGGAAGGTGATGGCATTGGCAATATCCTCCGGTTCTCCGGGACGCTTAAACGCCGTCCGTTGAATCATTCGTTCGTTCATTTTTGGATTGCCCATGCGGAACGCTTCTGTATTAATGATCCCGGGGACAATGGCATTGACCGTAATCCCGTAGCGCGCTCCTTCCAACGCCATACTTTTCGTAAAGCTGAGCAACGCACCTTTTGTCGCGGAATAGCTGGCTTGGCCGAATCCGCCAAGCGTTCCGGCGACCGAAGACATATTGATAATCCGGCCCCACCCCTGTTCTTTCATGTACGGCCACACCGCTTTCGTACAGTTATACGCCCCGGTTAAATTCACCTTTAAATCGCGTTCCCATAAATCATCGTTTTGCTTTTCAATTTGGGAAATATGGTCGAGTGTCCCGGCATTGTTAACAAGAATATCAATCGATCCGAACTCTTCTTTCACTCTCGCAAATACTTCTTTCACTTGTTCGCGGTCCGTCACATCCATCTTGATCGCTAAGGAACGGCGGCCCATGGCTTGAATTTCTTTTGCAGTTTTCTCGGCATACACGACTTTCGTGCTGTGCATCACTTGCGACAACGGCCCGTATTTTTGTGCCATGGCTCGGCTTTCCTCATCCGATTCAATAAGTATGTCGGTAATGACGACATCGGCTCCCGCTTCGGCTAGCGCTAAGGCGTCCGCACGGCCGATCCCGCGGGAGGCTCCCGTCACTACCGCGACTTTTCCTTTCAATAACTCAGCCCAAGAAGACATCTTCATCCCACCCCTTTTCAATGATTAGCGGAGAAATTGAGGTTTTTTCTTTTGGAAAAACGCCGCCAGCCCAATAGCGGGTTCTCCCGTCTTGAATGTTTCGGCAAAGGCACGCGCTTCCACGCTAAACCCGTCCTCAGACAGCCCTTCTGCCGCATGAATGGCCCGTTTGGCGAACCCCATGGCTTTGACTGCTCCTTCAGCGAGCTGCTCCGCAAACGCCGTCGTTTCTTCCACGAGCTTCTCTGGAGTTGTCACCTTGTTAATTAATCCGATTTGCAACGCTTCTTCAGGATCCAACCTTTTCGCCGTAAAAATGAGTTCGGTGGCTTTCGCGCGTCCTAACAATCGCGTCATTCGCTGTGTACCACCCGCTCCCGGAATCAAACCGAGCGACACTTCTGTCAGGCCAATTTTCCCTTTTGACATGATGCGGAAATCGCAAGCTAATGCCAGTTCGCAGCCTCCGCCTAACGCATGGCCGTTGATCGCAGCAATAACCGGTTTCGGCAAGGTAGCCAAACGGTCGAAACATCGTTGCATACGTGCACTTTGCTCGGCAATGCCAGCTTCATTCCCAGCGTATCGGCTACCGCTTTGGATCATCGCTTTTAAGTCCGCCCCAGCCACAAATGTCTTTTCGTGGGCAGATGTAATGACAACCACACGTACAGAAGGGTCCGCCTCAAGCTCATCTGCTGCACGTTCCAAATCGCGCATCAATTGTTCGCTGACGGCATTAGCCGGAGGATTGTCGATGACAACCCAGGCGACTCCTTTCTCTCTTCGATCAATGTGAATCGTTTCGTAAGACAACTTTTTTCCTCCTTTTCAAAATAACAGGTTCGAACAGCAAAAGCCCGGCCATCCTGCTTCAATGAATTGGTTTGCCTTCCTCTACGTTTAAACGTGCACTCCATAAGGAGCATAAAGACGGCGTGCTGTCACTAAACGTTGGATTTGCTGCGTCCCTTCGAAAATATCGAATACTTTGACGTCCCGGTACAATTTTTCCACGAGATGCCCGTCGAGACCGATCGGGCCGAGTAATTCCAGACATTTCGAACAAACATCGAGCGCCATTTTGCCAGCTACCGCCTTGCATATCGCTGCTTCCATGGCGTTCGGCTGGCCGATATCCGCTTTCCAAGCCGCCTCCCAAGTGAGAAGGCGCGCCGCATCAATATCTTGCTCCGCTTCGGCCAACAGTTCCGCCGCTTCGTAATAGAGCCGTCCTTGCTTCGGATATTCTTTTCTGACTAAATCAACGGTATATTCATACGCGGCGCGGGCAATGCCAATCGCCATCGCGGCCACGATTGGACGCGTGCTGTCAAATGTTTTCATGGCCACTTGGAACCCGGACGGCTTATTGCCGCTTGTGTTGTACAATTCTTCGCCACCGAGCAAGTTTTCCTGAGGGACAAAACAATTTTCAAACAACAATTCCGCCGTCTCATTCGCGCGCAAGCCCATTTTATGAACAAGACGGGTGCAGCTGAATCCAGGTGTGCCTTTTTCGACCACAAAGGCTCGATGTCCAGCACGTCCCATGTTGGGGTCGATCGTCGCAAACACCACGACCCAAGAGGCACGGGCACCGTTTGTAATAAAAATTTTTTGACCGTTCAACACGTACCCCCCATCCACCTTTCGGGCGGTAGTACGGATCCCCGATACGTCGGAACCGGCTTCGGGTTCCGTCAGTGCGTAAGCTCCCCAACGCGGCTCGTCTTTCGTAAATATGGACAGAAACCGCTCCTTTTGTTCGGGTGTACCGCTGCTTTGGACCGGGGGACCGCCAAGGCCTGCTCCCGGAAGAGATAACGTAATCGCCGGACATCCCCACGCCAACTCCTCAGTGGCGATGACCGCCATCCGATTTGCTTCCTTCTCCGATTTCTTTCCGTTTTTTTCTCCCGTTTTCGCCGTTCTTCCCCCGCCGCTAAAGGAAGAAGTGTTGAGATGGATCCCCATTTTGTTCACTTTATTCAACCACTCATCGGGCACCTTCCCTAACCGATCCGCTTCCATGGCGATCGGGCGAATTTCATGTTTGGCGAACCAGTGGACCAATTCTTTGATTTGCTTTTGCTGTGGCGACAGTTCGAATGAAATCATTGGGCGACCCTCTCTTTCTGTCTGTTCATGATTTGTTCACCGCGGCGGACCAACAAATCTCTTTCCCTACCATATAAAGCCACCTGCGCTTGTGCGTCCCTCATCCACTTTTCCACCGGATACTCTTGCACATACCCATGCCCGCCGAGCATTTGTACGGCACAATCGGTCACATGCCGAAGAGAACGATGAGCACGAGATAATGCTCGCAAGGCATGGCCTTCCGCGTCGCTTGCTTGTTCATCCACTTTGATCGCCGCCTGCCAGACGAGGTGCTTCGCCGCCTTAAATTCAAAAGCCATTTCGGCAATCGTGAAGGAAACCCCTTGAAATTTGGCAATTTCCTGGCCAAACGCTTGGCGTCCTGCGGTATATTCGATGGCGTAATTTAATGCCGCTTCCATTAATCCAACTTCTTTGGCGGCTTCGAGTACACGAAGGCGCTGTTGAACGTTTGCAATCAGTTCACTTGCTTCCTTTCCGCGAGCAATGACTTGTTCCGCACCAACATGGACATCAGGAAAGTGCAACCGGCCAAGTCCAGCTGCGAGTAATCCTAAACGAAAGTCTCCTTTTAACACTTCCCAATGTTTATTTTCCAACCATAAAACAACGCATTCACCTTTCGAATCGACAGCAGCAATAAGGACGTATTCAGCGGATGTGGCCAAACGAACCGGCTGCGATGTCCCTTTGACAATGTATTCGCTGCCATTTGCACGAATGTCGAGTTCCGACGCCCAAGGGGCGTCCCTATCCGTTGCATCAATGAAAGCCACACTCGGCCAACAACCGTTCCGACCGGATGATTTGTACGATTGAAGCAACGGATGATCCGGTTGAAGGCGGATAAATGACGCCGCATCTCCTGGTCCCGACAGTCCTTGAACAATCCCTAAATCCCCGTAACTCAATGCCTGTAAAATTTGCACTTGAGAAATTAACGGCAGTTCAAGTCCTCCCCAGCTTTCCGGAAGTTCAAGGGTCAAAAATCCTAATTCCCCAACCATTTTTATAATAGAAGCGCTTACAGAACGGTTCGCTTCACACTCCCTTGCCGCTGGACGAATATGTTCAACAGCGAAGTTTCTTGCTAAATCATAAAACGCTTGTTCTTCATCGGTAGGATGAAACGAGATCAAATCATTCTCCTCCTTAACTTCCGACGTTCCCGAATAATATTGTTAATATTCAGAAATTATCAGGCCAAAAATGCCTTTTTATGTTTGCGTAGCTGTCTCAAATTCCTTTGCCCATTCGCGAAGTTTCTTTTTATCGATTTTTCCGATTAAATTTTTCGGTAAGTATCCGACGATTTTGATGAATCGCGGACTTTTATGTTTCGCGACTTTCTTTTGGCAAAACTCTATTAATTCTTCTTTTGTCGTTTGTGCACCCTGGCGGAGCACGACATAAGCGGCCACTTC
Source organism: Parageobacillus sp. VR-IP (assembly GCF_013357975.1). Lineage (NCBI taxonomy): Bacteria > Bacillati > Bacillota > Bacilli > Caryophanales > Anoxybacillaceae > Parageobacillus > Parageobacillus sp. VR-IP. The sequence goes on along the minus strand of NZ_JABVYQ010000004.1, from coordinate 110,228 downwards.
TTCGCCCATTCTAGGAGACGGTACGCCGACAACGCCGGCTTCGACGACGTCAGGATGAACCATGAGCAATTCCTCGAGATCGCGCGGATAAATATTAAATCCGCCGCGAATAATCACATCCTTTTTCCGGTCAACGATAAATACATAGCCTTCCTCGTCGATCCGGGCCATATCGCCGGTGTAAAGCCACCCATCCCGAAGAATTTCCCGGCTTTCTTCTTCCTTGCCGTAGTAACCTTTAAAAACATTCGGGCCGGAAACAATCAATTCCCCAACTTCATTGGGCGGAAGGCGATAGCCGTTTTCATCGACGACGGCGACTTCAATTCCCGGCAACGGCAATCCGACGGAACCGGGCTTTATCGGTTTCGATGGGTCAGTGGCTGTAACGATCGGAGCTGCCTCGGACAGCCCGTATCCTTCTAAGATGATACAGCCAAATTTTCGCTGGAAATCGTGCGCCAGCTGTTTCGGAAGAGACGCCGAACCTGAAACACAGACAATAAAGCTCGACGTATCATACTTGTCGGCATCAGGATGATGATACAAGGCGTGAAACATCGCCGGCACCATCGCTGAATGCGTCACTTTATATTTTTCAATGGCTTCTAGCACTTTCACGGGATCAAAATAAGGCAAAAGTACAATTTTATCACCTAATAAAAGCGCGACATTCATCATCGTAAAACCGAAAGCGTGGGAAAACGGCAACACCCCAAGCGCCACACGTTCTTCTCTCAATTGTAAAATTTGCGCTGTTTTCGATGCCGCTTCCGCATTGGAATACAAGTTTTTATGCGTCAACACCACCCCTTTTGGATTCCCTGTTGTCCCTGCTGTATACAGCAAGGCCGCCTCATCTTCTTCATAGATAGGTACATTTGGCGCAGCCGTCGGGGCATTTTCTATTTCCTTCCATAAAGAGTAGGGGGAATCGTGCCGATCCAATGTGAAGATTTTTGGTGGTGCCGATAAATTATAAACCGCCTCCTTCACCTTCGCCAAAAGCAGATCGGTGGTCAAAACAATTTTTGGCTGGCAATCTTGCAAAATATAATGAATTTCCTGCGCTTGCAAAAGAGGCATCACGGGAACGACTACGGCGCCTGCCTTAATAATCCCGCTAAACGCGATGACGACTTCAGGACAGTTCGGCATCGTGACAACCACGCGGTCCCCGCGTTCCACCCCCAACTCGATCAACGTATGCGCTAACTGGGAGGAAAGCTCATCGCAGTACGTATTCGTATATTCTTCACCCTCAAAAATGAGAACGGGATACATGCCGAATTTTTCGATATTATCAGACCAAATGTTTCTTAAATTCATTCCACGTCTCTCCTCAATGAGATTCATGTATAAGAAACCAGATGCCGGACATTTGATATGCTTTGAAGCTCAAGCCACCAGCTTCTTCCCGGCTTCTGGTTCTGCCCTTTCACCATTTACTGTTTGGCGTGGTTGTAGGCTGACAACACTTCTTGAAGCCGTAAAGCAAGGCCCATGTCTCCGTCGATTCTGAGCTTTCCGCTCATAAAGGCTTCTGTCCCGTTTAATTCTCCTTCCACCAATTTTTTAAAATCGTTCGAATCGATGGTGAGCGTACAATCGGACGCTTCCCGTTCGCCTTCGACAACAGAACCTGCATCAGGGCGAAGAATCACTTGGTAAACGCCAGCTTCTTCCCCGCTTAAGTTGAACTGATAGACGGCGACAATCCCATCAGCTCGAGAAGGATCCTCCTTGAGCTGCGAATCGATCATTTGAAAAATTTCTTTAACGGTTGTCATTGGATTCCCTCCTAAATTATTTAAATTATTTTCATGTTGGTTATAGTGTAAAGCATTTAGAATAATACTAGTATTCCGAAAAAAGTCGGAGTTTTTTTTCGCAAACTCCCGTTCCCCCCGATATTTATACGTATTTTCCTTTGTGGCCATGTTATCTCTTCCGCGATGAAAACAAGAGAGAAAGCAACCGTTGTTCGCCGATAAGTTCCAAGTAGCGGGGATATAAAGCAAAAGCGGGCATAATACTGTGCAGCATTTGTAACGCTTTCTTTTTCGACCCATTCACCTTTATTTTTCCCGTCATTAACGCTAGGGGGACATTTACATTTCCTCCCCAAAATTGATGCGCTATATCTCCCGTTGTTTTGACGGATACATCCAGTGATTTGATCGATTCACCAAGGTAAACCGTATAATTTCCCCCCTTTTTCGGCTGTCTGGCATCAATACAAATAAGAGCATTCGGTTGAGTAATTTCAAATTCAATGGCTATCCTAGATCTTCGAATTTTTTCGCCGATTTGATTCACTTGATCGACCTCATCACTATTTTCGTAATATGCTGGGCTATGTCCCCACCATTGCCTCAATTCCTGAATCGTTCTTGGACGGGAAGGGATCTTCATAAACTCGCCCACTACCCGATAAAAATGTTCCGCATCCTGAAAAACCGGCATGTCTTTTCCAACTCCTTCAATGGATTAAATCGTAATAGACAGTATGAAAGCATCTTTACGTACCTATTAAACTATTTTAAAAATGGTGCCTTTGCAACCCGTGGATTGAAGGGATTATCAAGATCAATTGGGATGATCCCCTCACTTTGGCGTAGTGAGACTGTGCTGCATTTGATATTTCGGTCACCGAAAATGAAGTGAGCACGTTTCGGATTGTAATCGTTTTTCTAATCTGTACGTACATACAATATTAGAATTTAGAAAATAAAGCCTTCGTTTTCTTAACCCATTTCCTAAAACAACTAAATACACAGCAAGGACAGCGGGCAGCTTTCGCTTTTGTCCTCTATTGACATGTTTTCGCTTTTTTAGTAGCAAAGAAAAAAGCAACCTTTTTTCATGTATTTTGAACATGAAAAAGGTTGCTTTAAAAATTTAGATCTTCATTAGATTTAGGTCATGTTTTTGCAAAACAAATCCATATTAAGCAATATTAGCCAATCTGACAACATCCCGCGCGATCATGACTTCTTCGTTTGTCGGGATGACCAATACTTTGACCGGGGAGTGCGGATAGCTAATGAACGCTTCCTTGCCGCGCACTTTATTCAACACTGGATCCCAATATACGCCCATAAATTCGAGGCCTCGCAGCACTTTCGCACGGATGACCTCACTGTTTTCACCGATGCCGGCGGTGAAGATGATCGCATCGACGCCGCACATGCGCGCCGCATAAGAGCCGATATATTTATGAATGCGGTTAGCGAACACTTCGAGCGCCAATTCCGCGCGTTCGTTTCCTTCGGCCGCCGCTTTTTCGAGGTCGCGCAAATCGCTCGACAGTCCGGAAATACCGAGCATGCCGCTCTTCTTATTTAACACTTCAATCACTTCTTCGGCAGTCATTCCTGTTTTTTCCATAATATATGGGATTAGGGCTGGGTCAATATTTCCGGAACGGGTACCCATCGCAACACCGGCAAGCGGCGTAAAGCCCATCGACGTATCGATCGATTTTCCGCCTTCGACCGCCGCGATGCTGGCGCCGTTGCCAAGATGGCAGGAAATGAGACGAAGCTGTTCAATCGGCCGACCAAGCAATTCAGCGGCTCGTTGTGTTACATATTTATGAGATGTGCCGTGAAATCCATATTTGCGAATACCGAACTTTGTATAGTATTCGTACGGTAGACTGTATAAAAATGATTGTTCTGGCATGGTTTGATGGAACGCCGTATCAAACACGGCCACAGCCGGCACATTTGGAAGCACTTCTTGAAACGCTTTAATGCCGACAATGTTTGCCGGATTATGAAGGGGAGCAAGCTCCGATACTTCTTCAATTTGCTTGAGCACTTCATCCGTAATCAGCACTGAATCGCTGAATTTCTCACCGCCGTGAACGACACGGTGGCCGATTCCATCAATTTCATCAAACGAACGGATAATGCCATAGCGGATGAGCTTATCAAGCAGCATCTTCACCGCTACAGCATGGTTTGGAATCGCTGTTACTTCCTGAATTTTCTCTCCGTTTATCGTAATCGTAAAAATCGCATCATTAAAGCCGATTCGTTCGACAATTCCTTTCGTTAACACCGTTTCACTCGGCATCTCAAACAATTGAAACTTTAATGACGAACTACCGGCGTTAATTGCTAACACCTTTGCCATTTTTTAACAGCTCCTTTTATACTTAACATGTTGTTACCATTAGTTTATTCGGTTTTGTATTATTTCACTATACCTTTTTCATTGTATGCTTGTTCGCCCTTTCTTTTCAAGCAAGTTCTTTGCTGTAATCGGTTGCAAATTTATGTTTTTATCTTTTGAAAATATAAATAGTTACTATCTTTCGAAAATAAAAACAGTTCCCGTCATGTACCGGGAACTGTTTTTATTTTCCTTTTTCTTCTGTAATCCATTCATCGATTTTTTTCATCATCGCCTGCATCGCCTGTTTATTGGAGAAACGAGGAAGTTCCACTAATAACGCTTTTTTCGGTGCTTTTACGTTTTCCCCTTTCTTTTGCAAAATAAAAATGCTTTTTGCCGCTTGTTCTGTTTTGAACATCGATAGCGGTAGTTGCAACAGCCCTTGAATCACCGCATGCTCTTTAATAAATTCATGCAATTTTGCCGCCTGGTCGCTTGAAAATAATGTATTTGGAATTAAGAAAAATAAGTAACCACCTTCTTTGGTATAATACAAGCTTTGCTCAATGAACAAATGGTGGGCGTATGAATGCCCTTCTTCTGCTTTTAATACAAAGCGAGAAGCGTTTTCTTTATTCGGATAATAACCAACAGGCAAATCGCACACGACTACATCAGCAAGCTCTACAAATAGCGGCTGCAAACCATCTTGATTAAAAAGCTGAATCGCGTGTTTTTGCAAATTCGCGTTCACATATGCTAGCTTAATTAATACATCATCCACATCCACACCGTAACTTTTCGTTTGCTTTCCTTTAAGGTGGTTAAGCACCGTTGTCAGCAAATTTGCGGTGCCGACTGCAGGATCAAGAATAGTAAGGGCAAGATGTTTGCGGGTAAATTGATTGACTAAATAGCTCATAAATAAACTAACCGCATCCGGGGTCATCTGATGATGCGGTTGTGTATACTCCTTCATTCCTTTTAACACCGCTAGCTGAAAAGCTTTGCGAATTTCTTCATTTGTAAAACGCTCTAACTGTATGTCTGTATATTGTTTTTTTAGACGTTTCGCGTTTACTTCGCTCACTTCTTCTTGAAGAACATCGCCGTGAAACACGTTTTCTCCCGTTTCCGCCACTGCTTCTAAATAAGTGCATTGTAATTCATCTTGCAAGATTTTGGCCGTTTCGTCGAATAATGTAAACAAGCGCTCTACTGGAGTTGCCATTGTTCCTCCACCTTTCCGTAAGTGTCCAATACTTTATTGTACGATGCGCACAATCCAATAGCAAGAAGGATATACAAACATGCGTGGATAAAACACGAAAAGACCTCGAACGAGTCGAGGTCTTTTCTTTATTTTGCTGATTTTGCCGCTTCAATTGCTGCTTCGTAATTTGGATGGTTCGTTACTTCCGGCACATACTCGACGTAAGTGACGATGTCATTGCTGTCAATGACAAATACTGCGCGCGCCAATAAACGCAATTCTTTAATGAGTACGCCGTACGCTTGTCCAAACGAAACATCGCGATGGTCAGAAAGCACTTGCACGTTTTCCACCCCGGCTGCCCCGCACCAGCGTTTTTGCGCAAACGGCAAATCCACGCTAATCGTTAATACTTTTACGTTGTCTAATTTCGCTGCTTCTTCGTTAAACCGGCGTGTTTGCGTATCACAAACTCCTGTATCGAGCGACGGCACCACGCTGATCAAGCGAACATGCCCTTTCGTATCCGCAAGCGTCACTTCGGATAAATTTTGATCCAATACGGTAAAGTCAGGTGCTTTATCTCCCACTTTTACTTCATTGCCGACCAACGTTACCGGTTTTCCTTTAAATGTCACTTGTGCCATTGGCTTTCCCCCTTAAAATATTATGTACTACTGTCATCATAAAGGGGATACCAAAAAATTTCAATGATTTTGATTTATTTAAATGTCAAGATCATTAGTTGGCGATGATCTTTCTGCACCATTTTTATTTTTCTTTAACATTGCTTGAATTTTTTCAATTGCCTGCGGCGCGACATCAAGAATTTTTTCATATAAATGCGTGCTCTCGTCAAGATGAAGCAGCTTGACCCCGGATGAGTTTACCACTAAAAATGCAATCGGAGTAATAGACACGCCGCCGCCGCTTCCGCCGCCAAACGGATGTTCATCTGTTTGATTTTGACTTGCTCCTTGTTGTGCTCTAGCGCCATTACTTTTTCCGTCGATCATAAATTCGCTTCCGCCTGCCGCAAATCCAAATCCTACTTTCGAAACGGTTAAAATAACGCTCCCGTCCGGTGTTTCCACAGGGTCGCCGATAATCGTATTGACGTCAATCATTTGTTTTAAGTTTTCCATTGCGGTTGTCATAAGCCCCTGAATCGGATGATTACTCATGCCAAATTCCTCCTAGTATCCTTCATTTGTTTGCTGGGTAGCAAACGCTTTTATTTTCGACAAACGGTTGCCACGCCAATGTTTGATCACTCGTATTCCTGCTAATATAGCATGCCCGATTCGAAAATCAATCATACATATAAATTTGGTTTCCGAAACTGCTTGATGAAAAGATGGAATAATCGTGATCATAGGAGTTGTTTTTAATTTCATATATTTACTGCATACCGCCAGCACGCTATATTTTAAAGACCATCCTAACCCGACAATCATCCCTGTCGCTGCCGCGTCCCCAATTCCGATTTTCGTCTGCCATTCGAATTTCGTGATCGATACATGGCGGAAAAAATTTTTCATAATGTCATACAGGCGTACAACCCGTTCCGTAAATTCTCTTGCTTTGCGGAAATTGTCCATGATTTCCTTTGGTGTGTATTTTTTTCGTTTTTCCTTGCTTTTCGGCGTATTTCCCATACTTGTCTTCTGGGCAATAACGATACTTGGAGAGGTTGTTTCTACTTTTACAAGCGGGATATGGATCGTATAGCGAACGATTCCGAATAACGTGCGAAACGTAATTTTCCATTCATCATCATCTTGAGCATGTTGAAAAAAAATAGTCACCGACAGTTTCATCATCGCTACCATAAACAAGAATAAACACAACACACCAATAACCGCCGCTACTATTATCAACCTTCGCACTCCCTTTCAACATACCATTGTCACCATGTGCCAAAAAAAATAAACCTGCCGCAAAGGCAGATTTATTCATGAACGACAATCGTATCAGCGAACTGGTCATGCATTCCTTTTTTCTTTTCCGAAAATGCGACAAACAAAAAACCAATAAATAAAATTGTTTTCGCAATAAACTTCCCGATTACTTCGCGAAACAGCACCGTCGACCATGTCAACGGCTTCCCCGACTCATCGGCGACCTTTAGACCAAACACCATTTTTCCCAGCGTCTGCTGAAAAAACTTTGTCATAAGTACAAAATACGTATAAAATACCACTGTCGTCACAATCGTCGCCGGCGCAAACATATTCGTTCTCTCTGTTGGAATGCCGAGCAGATGAAAAAGTGGAAACACCAAGAGACGATTAAGGCTTCCGACAACGAGCAAATCAAGCAAATACGCCCAGAGACGCATCCAAAACCCGGCATACCTTATATGAGAATGCGTGTTCGCGCGTGCCTCTTTTCTGATTTCTACAGGAACAGGCAAATATTCTCCAGTCATTTTTCCACTTCCTTTACTCCGCATATAAGTACATCAAACGCGGCGAAGACGGCTTTGAAAGCAACCGAATTAATTCACTTGCCTCATGTTTCGGCATCGCATTTCGATTTAGCGCCATTTGAAACAGGGAACCAAATGAAAAATCATTCGTATACTTCACCACTTGCGCATCCTCTAAATGATGGTCTTTTTTCAGCGCAGCGATCGTATCATCCAAATAACCAAACTCGTCAATCAAACGCAGTTGCTTGGCCTGTCTTCCGTCGTAAATCCGCCCATCGGCAATTTTCCGCACTTCGCTTTCCGGGAGATGTCGACCTTCGGAAATCACTTTCACAAACCCCTCATAAGAATTTTGAATTAGTTGCTGCAATATTTTCTTTTCTGCTTCCGTCATTTTTCTTGCCGGATTCATTATATCTTTATACGGCCCGCTTTTTATTGTAACGAGCTCGACGCCGTATTTTTTGGCAAGCCCTTCGTAGTTTAAGCTTTGCATAATGACGCCGAGCGATCCGGTAATCGTTTCCGGGCTCGCAAAAATTTTATCTCCTGCCGTTGAAATATAATATCCCCCCGAAGCAGCCATCGCTCCCATGGAAACGTAAATCGGCTTTTTTGTTTCTTTTTTCAGCTTTACCAGCTGGTCGTGTATCTCCGCACTTTCGACCACACCGCCGCCCGGAGAATTCACCCTTAGAACAATCGCTTTGACCGTATCATCCTTTTTCGCTTGCTCAATCATTCGCAAAAAAGACGGATGGTTATATCCCGATGCGGAAAATAGCGTTTCGGTATCCCCTGTATCTTGAATCACCCCGTTCACTTCAAGAACGACAATTTTTTGCAATGCATCTCCGTCTTCGATGACTTCTTCGCCAAATTCCTGCTCTGCCAGCGCCAGCCAGTTTTCCGACCATTTTTCTGCATTATTGGTTAATAGTGTAGTGATGACATTAACAAGCACAGAAATGACAAATAATGCAGCGGCAATTGCCAGAGCGATCCATCGCTTTCGGTTCATTCTTTTTCCCCCTACGAAAACAACGATATTTTTAGATTGACTGCAAAAGTGTTACACTAAATAATGTATACTTTCTTTATTGTACCATAATTACATATTCACTAAAATACACCAACAGGAGGTCTTCGCCATGGCAGACGGACGAAATCATCTTTATTTTTTTTATAAGCGGGATGAACAGCTAATCAAGCGGGTAGAGCCGCTCATTGCACTCGCCAAACAAGGTCCGTTCATCGTTGTCGACAATCATCAGGAAGCGAATATTATCATCAGCATTGGGGATGACGGCGCGTTTTTGCAGGCGGTGCGGCGGACAGGGTTTCGCAGTGATTGTTTATACGTCGGCATTTCTACGCTTCCTTCACGCGGATTTTACTGCGATTTTCAAATTGATGACATCGATCATATGGTAGAAGCAACGAAAAACTTGCAGCTCGAAGTAAGAAAATATCCGACGATTGAAATCACCATTGACGATGCGGCCTCGTTTTTCTGTTTAAATGAATGTTCGATCCGTTCGCAAATTATCAAAACAATGGCAATGGAAGTATTTATTGATGATTTGCATTTTGAAACGTTCCGAGGCGACGGAATCATCGTTTCGACTCCGACGGGAAGTACAGCATATAATAAATCGGTAAATGGAGCGGTCGTTGATCCGCTTCTTCCCTGCTTTCAAGTAAGCGAGTTGGCGTCGCTGAACAACAACCGATACCGGACGCTCGGTTCATCGTTTATTTTAAGTGGGTCGAGAAAGTTAACATTAAAAATTTTAGAAGAAACCAGCCACTTTCCAATTATCGGCCTTGATAACGAAGCATTAAGCATTCAACATATAGAGAAAATCGATATTAAACTAAGCGACCGGGTAATCAAGACCGTCCGCCTGAAAGACAATTCATTCTGGGACAAAGTCAAACGAATGTTTTTATAAGAGATTCATGCTAAGCGCGAAAAATGTGCTGCCTAAATATAAAAAGACTGTTTCGTGCACGAAACAGTCTTTTTTGTTTGATTATTGCCGCGCAAGGCGCAATTCCCGCTCGCGCAGTTCGACGCGGCGAATTTTTCCCGACGGTGTTTTTGGCAAATCGTCGACAAATTCAATTTTACGCGGGTATTTATACGGTGCGGTCAGCTGTTTGACATGCTCCTGCAACTTTGGAATCAGCGTCGGATCATTTTTGTCGACTCCTTCGCGGAGAACGACAAACGCCTTCACGACGTGACCGCGTATTTCATCTGGGCTCGCTACCACCGCACATTCTTTGACAGCCGGATGCTTGACAAGGGCATCCTCTACTTCAAACGGTCCGATCGTATAGCCGGAGCTGATGATAATATCATCCCCACGTCCTTCAAACCAAAAGTAGCCGTCTTCATCCTTTCTCGCTTTATCCCCTGTAATGTAATAATCTCCGCGGAACTGCATCGCCGTTCTTTCCGGATCTTTATAGTAATACTTAAACAGCGTTGGTGTGTCGACATGGACGGCGATATCGCCAACTTCACCGACCGCGCATGGCTCTCCGTTTTCGTTGATAATCTCAACGATGTTTCCTGGCGTCGGTTTGCCCATGGATCCTGGCTTTATCTTCATTCCTTTCATCACACCGACAAGCAATGTATTTTCCGTTTGTCCATACCCATCTCGGACTTGAATGTTGAAATATTTCTCAAACGTATCAATCACTTCACGGTTAAGCGGCTCTCCGGCTGATACGGCGCTGCGGAGATGAGGAAGCTGATAATCGCCGATGTTTGGCACTTTTGCCATCAGCCGATACTCCGTCGGCGTGCAGCAAAGCACATTTACTTCGTATTTGCTTAACAGCTGCAAATATTTTTCCGGATCAAACCGGCCATAATAGACGAATCCCGTGGCACCTGAACCGAGCGTCGATAAAAACGGGCTCCAAATCCATTTTTGCCAGCCTGGGCCGGCAGTAGCCCAAACAAGATCATTTTCTTCAATACATAACCAGTTTTTCGCAGCAATGCGCAAATGCGCATACCCCCATCCGTGCGAATGAACGACCCCTTTCGGATTTCCGGTCGTTCCCGACGTATATGATAAAAACGCCATATCATCGCGGAATGTGCCGGCTGCTGCAAGCACATCGCTTTCCGCCTGCATTGCTTTCTCTAAATTGATCCAGCCGTTTGGCTCTGTTTGTCCCACGACGAATTTCACGATATGATCGATGTTTTCGATCGGTTCAAATTGATCGACATACGGCTCATAAGCGATAATCGCTTTGGCCTCGCCGTGAGAAATGCGGTATTGCAAATCTTTGGTGCGAAGCATTTCCGAACTCGGAATGACTACCAGCCCCGCTTTTAACGTTCCTAAATATACTGCATATGCTTCGATTAAGCGCGGCATCATAACGAGCACTTTGTCGCCTTTTTCAAGGCCGCGATTTAATAAAGCGCTTCCAATTTGATTGGCGCGTTTGATTAAATCGCCATATGTAATTTCCCGTGTTTCCCCTTGCTCATTTTCCCACTTTAAAGCAAGCTTATTCGGATTAGCCACCGCATGTTTTTCGATCTCGGACGTTAAATTATAACGTTCCGGAGCGATGAAATCTTCCCGCTTCATGTGCTTTCCCCACTCCCTTTGCCATAATCGTTCAGCAATGAACAGGCGCCATCTCATTGCTTGCTATTCCAATTATACAAAAAAATTATTATATTTTGAATATTTTTTTAAAATAATAAAAGGCGGGGAAAACCCGCCTCTGTAGCCATGATATTCAATTAGAATGTTTGTTGAGTACCGCCTAATTGTTGTTGTGCCATCGCAACAAGGCGTTTTGTAATTTCACCACCAACAGAACCGTTAGCGCGAGAAGTAGTGTCAGCACCTAATTGGACACCAAATTCTTGGGCAATTTCATATTTCATTTGTTCAAGAGCTTGTTGCGCACCTGGAACAAGTAATTGATTCGAATTGTTGCTGCGTGCCATATGCTTTCACCTCCTTGTACCTATAGAATGTGTGAAAACATATGGCCTCATGCATCCATCATTTTGGTAAATTTTGAGATTTAGAATAACTGCTCAAACTCGTCTTCCGCTTCGAAATCTTCATCAATGACTATCGTTTCCGTATTGGCAATCGCCTTTTCTATCAATGGGTCTAAGTCGACAGCACTTTCATAACGAAGCACTTTCTCTTTTTTCGGTTTGGTTTTTGGCGATTTTGGCGTAAAAATGGTGCAGCAATCTTCATATGGAAGAATGGAAATATCGTGTGTATCAATTTTTTTCGCGATCTCGATAATTTCAATTTTATCCATCGACACAAGCGGGCGGAGAATCGGAGTTGTTGTCACCTCATTGATGACAAACATGCTTTCCAGCGTTTGGCTTGCCACTTGGCCAAGGCTTTCCCCTGTGACAATCGCTAGCGCTCGCTGGCGCCGACGCAAAGCATCCGTAATTTTTAACATCGCCCTTCTTGTCGAAATAAGTGAATATTCATCTGGCACTTGTTTGTAAATTTCCTGCTGCACTTCGGTAAATGGGACGATATGAAGTTTGATTTTCCCGCCGTACGTCGTTAATTTTTTTACTAAATCAATCACTTTTTGTTTTGCCCGCTCGCTTGTAAACGGAGGACTGAAAAAGTGAACCGCTTCAATCTCAAGGCCGCGCTTCATCGCCAAGTATCCGGCAACAGGGCTATCAATTCCGCCAGAAAGCATCAGCATCGCCTTGCCGCTTGTCCCGACCGGCAAACCGCCGGCGCCGAAAATATCGCGGCATGTCACATAAGTACCATCTTGGCGAACCTCGACGCGGACGTTAATATCGGGATTATGGACATCAACGGTTAATCCATCTGTATTACGTAAAATATAAGCGCCGATTTCATGATTTAATTCGTCACTTCCATATGGAAATCGTTTGTCTACTCTTCGCGCGCTTACTTTAAACGTTTTTCCTTCGTATGGAAGCTGTTTCACTGCTGCCAGCGCTGTTTCTTTTATTTCGTTTAATTCATTATGGCACTTCATCGCCAAACTAAAGGAATGAATGCCAAATACAGTTTTTAGCTTTTCAATAATTGGTTCGTGCGGTTCTCCGTTTAATAAAATGTACATGCGATCTCGCATGTATTCGATTTGAATATTAGGAAACATATGAAGCTTTTTAGAAACATTATTTTTTAGACGGCGAACAAACACGTTGCGATTTCGGCCTTTTGTCGTCATTTCACCATAGCGGATTAAAATGCGGTCATATTTCATAGCAATTACCTCGTTACCTCACTTAATTTTTCAATAGCTTTTTTTATCGCAGCAACGGCAAGCGGAATTTCCTCGAGCGTATTTTCAAAAGAAAGGCTGATGCGAATTCCGCTTTCTGCCCGTTCTTCCCCCACTCCCATCGCCAACAATGTTTTGCTTGGCGCTTTCTTTTTTGAGGAACATGCCGATGTCGTCGAAACAAAAATATCGCTTTTCGCTAACTCATGGACAAACACTTCCGGCTTCATGCCGTGTTTTAACGAAAAATTAATGATATGAGGAGCGGAGTGCTCCACCGGGGTATTGATTTGAATCTCTGGAATTGCTTTTAGTTCATTCAGCCATGCTTGCTTTACTTCATGCAGATAATCGATTTGTTTATCGTATTTTTCCAGCGCGATTCGCAGCGCTTTTGCCATGGCCACGATAGCCGGGACATTTTCCGTTCCAGAGCGGAGCTGCATTTCCTGCCCCCCGCCGGCGAGCAACGGCGAGAGCCGGATGCCTTGACGAACATATAAAATGCCTGCTCCACGCAATCCATGAAACTTATGGGCTGACATCGTGCACAGATCAATCCGTGCTTTTTTCATATCAAGCGGCACTTTGCTAATGCCTTGCACACGGTCGACATGGAAAATCGTTTTCGGATAATGCGCCAGCAGCGTGCCGATTTCTTCAACAGGCTGAATCGCGCCAACCTCGTTGTTGACATGCATGACGGAAACGAGAATCGTATCTTCGCGAAGCGCCTTTTTCACTTGCTCGGCCGTGACCATCCCATGTTCGTTTACCGGCAAATACGTCACTTCAAATCCTAGTTGTTCCAGCTGCTGACAAGGCTCCGATACGGATGGGTGCTCTATGGCCGTCGTGATAATATGCTTGCCGCGATGGCGATATTGAAACGCCACCCCTTTGATTGCAAAGTTATTCGCTTCTGTTCCTCCAGATGTAAAAACAATTTCACTAGGCTTTACCTTTAAAGCGGCGGCAATTTGTTCGCGCGCCTGCGTTAAGAGGCGCTCCGACTTCATCCCTAACTCATGCAGCGAGGACGGATTGCCAAAATATTTTGTTGCGACAGTGACAAACGAATCGATCACCTCAGGAAACGGTTTTGTTGTTGCGCTATTATCTAAATAAATCATCACGTCCATCCTCCGATTATCGTCCACCATGATACATTAGTAAATATAATAAAGAAAGCAATAAAACATCAACCAAAATATATTTTATTTACATTATTCACAAAAAAACCGATAAATATCTATTTGCATACAGCGATATTCATCGGTTCTCTTTACTATTTCTCACTCGAGCGCTCTTCCTGAAGCATTTGCTGAACACGTTGAAATGCGCCAGGCTCCACCTTTTCTAAAGTGGCTACCGCTTGCTCTAACGCCTGCTCATAATCGTAATGGCGAAATAAAGATTCTGCTTCCTCCAGCCCCTCCTGCACAGCCGGGTAACGGCGACGATAACGATTTCCGTACTGAATTACTTTTTCCACGAGCGAAGCTTGCTCAATCATTTCCTCCGTCCATTCGTATAGGCGCTGAACAGTTGTTTTTGCCTCTTCGAGCGCTTCGTTGACAGCAGGCATGTCGAGCGGTTTCTCTTCAAGCCGCAACATCACTTCTTCCAAACGGCCTTTTGCCTCGGACAACTGCAGCGTATACGACTCCGGAAGCCCTGGCAATCGGCTTTTTTGCACAAGCCGCAGCGCCTCGGACAATTTTTTCTTCATTTCCTCTAATTTTTCGCGGGCAACCAACTCATCTTTGCGCAACGCTTGCAACGTTTCACGAAACTGTTCATGCTCCTCTTTCATTATTTCTATTTGCGCTACAAGCTGTTCCAGTTCTTCTTTTAAAAGCGAATATGCCGTTTTCGCTTCGAAAATGCGGGTCTGAATGATGTCAAACCGCTTTCTTAACTGGTGTATTTGCTTTTCAATGCTGCGATATTTTTCTATATCTTTTGCAGGTAAACAGTAGCTTTGCTGCACAAATAGCGTTTCTTCACTCGTTTCCTTCGCTTCTTCATTCAGCATATGTAACATTTCTTCGATACGGGGCACTTCTGTCTTTATATATTGATGAGCAAGCACTTCTTTTTCCAGCAAATCATATAAAGCATCAATTTCTTCTTTTAATTCAGTAATCCCTTGTTTTGCTTCTTCAATCCGCAAATCGCGAATCATCTGTACGTATTGTTCGACTTTTTCCCGCTTTTCTTTGATTTGTTGCTCCATTTGTAAATGGTCAAGAATATAGCCTCCTTGCTCCATTTCCTGATATCCGTCAAAAAGCTCTTCCAGCTGTGCCGGAATCGTTGTCTGGCACTCTGTCAGCAATTCTGGAATCTCGTTCATCATCGCTTTCATTTCACTTAGCTCTTTTTTTAAGGAATGAACCACTTCCCTTGCAGCCAAATAGTTTCCCGTTGCGGTTAATTCTTCAAATTTTTTAAATAAAGTCTCCGCTTCTTCCAATTTTTCATCGAGCTTTGCTGCTGCAACGCCAAACGTATACCGGTAAGCGAGCAGCGTTTTCTTCGCTTCCCGATACATCGCCCGCAATTCTTCTATTTCAACCCGGTTTTGTTCTTTACTGCCAATTAATTCATGTACTTTATCAATCATCAATTGCACTTCTTCTTCGATCTGACGCAGCCATTGGTCGATGTCACGCAGCAGCGCTTTCGCCTGCGTATAGCGGTATTTATCAAGCAGCGTCTCCGCATCGAATAATTTTTCTTCCACATCCGGCAGTTGAACAGCGACGATATCATCCCATTTTTGCCGCCACTGTTCAAACAGGCGCTCTGTTTCCCCTGTCATGTTCAGCTGCTTCATTTTCGAAAGCTCATCGGGCACCGGCCGGTTCATCAGCGCTATTTTCCATGCTTCCAAGCGGTCAATTTCGCGATACATTTTTTTTCGATACATATGGTTATATATTATTGCTCCCGCAAGAAGGAGCAAAACAATAACTATAATTTTCATCAAACCACAAGCCTCCTTGCACTCGAGTTACTCATAAGCGAAAAATGAGATGAATCGAGCAGGCAAACATATTTACATAATGTTTTTTCAATGTTTTTATGATACCATGTTATCGACATTTTTTTGACCAAAATTTTTATTTTTTTTACAGAAATCTTCATTTTTCTTTCTATTATACAATTTAGGAGGGAGCCGTTGTGCGCGACGGACACATTCATACTCCATTTTGTCCGCATGGAAGCAGCGATCCACTAGAACGCTATGTGGAAAGGGCCATTGCGCTTGGTTACAAAGAAATTTCCTTCACCGAACATGCACCGCTTCCAGAAGGATTTACCGATCCGACGCCATATCAAGATAGCGCGATGCGCCGCGAACAGCTCGATCAATATTTCACAGCACTTGACGATATAAAAGCCCGTTATCGAAATGATATTATCATTCATACCGGACTTGAAGTCGACTTTATCCCTGGATTTGAAGAAAAAACAGCACGGTTTTTAGAAGAGGTCGGTTCTTTCTTAGATGACAGCATTTTGTCTGTCCATTTTCTTTACTGTAAAGGTCAGTATGTCTGCATCGATTACAGTCCGGAAATGTTTGGCGATATCATCCGGTTATTTAGCACCATCGACAACGTATATAAAACATATTACCATACTGTTTTACAGTCCATCCGCGCCAATCTTGGCCGATATAAGCCGAAACGCATTGGCCATCTTACACTCGTCCGCAAGTTCCAAAGACAGTTTCCATGCCCGATTTCGACGGACGGGCTAGTGTTGCAGATCCTCGATGAAATAAAAGAACGTGGCTATGAAATCGACTACAACGGTGCGGGAGTCACAAAACCGCTCTGTTTACAGCCTTATCCGCCAAATGAATTTATTCGTGAGGCAATGAAGCGAAACATCCGCATCATTTATGGTTCAGACGCGCACCGTGCGGATGATTTGCACCAAGGTACAGACGAGATGATCAAAGAAGCGTTTTCGTTTGACAAGTTTTCATCATCGCCATAAAATTAACTCCATAAAACAAAGGAGGCGGAACAATATTGTTTCACGTTACTGCTTACAACGGAACCCGGGAAGAAAATTATGAGTTGGTTATTCAGCAGCTGCGCTCATTAATCGACGGAGAAACAAACTTCATCGCCAATTTGGCCAATGCTGCGGCCTTATTGAATCATTTTTTGCACGAAATTAATTGGGTCGGCTTTTATTTGACCGAAGGCGACGAGCTTGTGCTAGGACCGTTCCAAGGACTTCCCGCCTGCGTGCGTATTCCGTTCGGCAAAGGTGTATGCGGCACTGCTGCCAAAAACAAAAAAACCATCATCGTTCCAGATGTTCACCTTTTTCCAGGGCATATCGCGTGCGACGCCGCATCCCAGTCAGAGATCGTCGTACCAATGACGAAAGATGGAAACGTCATCGGCGTTCTGGATATTGACAGCCCGATCAAAAACCGCTTTGATGAAACAGATGGGCAATATTTAGAGAAATTCGTTGAGACAATTATTTCCACGTTATAGACGAGGAAACAACAAGTGTGAAGAAAGGAATCCGCCTATTCGGATTCCTTTCTATGCTCTATATTGATGGACATAATCCTTGACGAAGATGCAGTTTTTTCCTGTCCTTTTTGCCATATAAAGCGCCTCATCCGCCCGTTTAAATAAATCGTCTACTTCTTCCAGGCGATTTTTTTTCCAATAGGAAATACCGCACGAAATCGTTACGGGAGGATGTGTCCCCGTCCTTACCTTTTCGGCAAGACGATGGGCGACTGAAATGCCGGTAGCCAATGACACTTTCGGCAAATAAACGGCGAGCTCTTCCCCGCCCCAGCGGGCGCCGATGTCGCTCGAACGAATATTGGTGCGAATAATATTGGCCACTTGCACGAGCACCTCATCTCCCGCTTGATGCCCGTATGTGTCATTAATTTGCTTAAAATTGTCAATATCCACTAAAATAAGCGTGCCAAATGTATGATGGCGCATCGATTTTTTTAGTTGTTCATCTAAGTACCGCCGTGTATATAACTTCGTCAAATAATCGGTGACCACCAGCTTTTCCAGCTCTTCTCTTAAAATCGCATTCATAAATGCAAGGGTAGAATGTTGAATAAGGGACTGCAGCAATTTAAACATTTCAAATGTAAAATGGTACGGTTTATGATGCAACACAATACAAATCCCTTTCATCGCCCCATTTTGCACCATCGGCACAGCCATTAAAGAGCGATAAACAGGAACAGCCGGAGAAGCTTGAACATCCGCATCCCCAACAAAAATAATATCCATTTCTGCTTTCAGTTTTCTTTCGACAAATTCCACATATTTCTTCGCTTGCCGAGACCGAAAAAATGGAGTGCTTCCAGGCAGCAGTTTGCGCTTTTTTCCCTCAAACAAGAAAAAACCGACTTCATCGGCGCAAAAAGACTGCTTAATTTGCTGTACCATAAATTCAATTGCATCTTGCAGACGCAAATTCGTATTAAGCCGATGCATCGATTCGTTAATCAGTTGCAAATCAGCAACAAGACGGCGCGACTGTTCATACAGCCTGGCATTTTCGAGAGCGCTTCCAGCTGTATTCGCTAACAGCGAAATAAAATTAATTTCCTTTTTTGGAAATTTCATAATGTACGGAGCCGTAATTTGAATCACACCGTAAACACCTTGTCCTCCTTTAATTGGTGCATATAAAATGGAGCGACGCGGCGAAATGGAGTCTTCAAGCTGAATTCTTCCTGTTAAAAATGCTTGCAATGCCGCCATATTTTCCGTACTTTCATCAAATTCAAGTGTTTTGATCGGCAAATAATCGCAGTGCTGATTATCGTGCGACAAAAGCAAGCGGTATGTAAAAGATGGATATACTTGCTTAAGCGTATTGACAATTTCTTCTAATACGTTATCAATTTGCATGGAAGAATGAATTTTTGCCGCAAACTGATGCAACCGTTCATAACGTTTTTCATTACTAAGTCCTTGGGAGATGATGCGAAGTTTTTGGAACAGCATAGAAAAATCTTGCCTGATTTTCTTTAATAGTTGCTCACTTATAGGTAAGTGGCGAGGGTACACAAATTGCAACATTCCGATTGTTTCTTCCGAAAGGTGAAGAAAAATGCGCGCGGTGGTATATTCTCCATCCTCACAAAATTGAATTGCTCGTTGTTCATCATCTGCGATCGCCGCTATATCAACCGGCAAGTCAGAGGGAACGAAAGGAGAGCGGATTGTTTCCAGCTCTGTCATCGCTTCCGGATAAAATGTTTTGCTTAAAGGATCAAACATAAAAAAAGAGACTTGTTCCATCATAAGTTCTCGTTTCAGCAGCAGCAACAACTCTTTTATCATGCTGGAAAAATTATCATAGCCCTCATATGTTAAAAACCAATGAAAAAATTTTTGCCTAAAGGCCTCATATACTTTCTCTTCTTCTAGTTTCATCGCCCTTTTCACCTAGACTGACGTTCTCATTCCAGTTAGAATGGAGTGATAACAAGACTTTTCTAAAAATTACATCTTTTATTATAGCATATTATCTCGAAATAAGGGAAATAAAATGTTGACTTTATCTGATAAAAATCATATAATACCCTTTGTGTAAAATATAGCAGCCTTAGTGCTCACCTTTATGGTTCCATTTTGTTCCTCGAATATCGAGGTGTATCGTGTAACTCTTAGCTGCTAGAGCGAGGATACATGAAAACAAAATGGCCATAATTGTTGATGCACGTCTGCTTTTATTTTACCCGAATAAAAGCAAAAGGAGGAGCAATAAATGGCTCGTTATACAGGTCCAACGTGGAAAATTTCCCGCCGCCTTGGAATCTCGTTAAGCGGTACAGGTAAAGAGTTGCAAAAACGTCCTTATCCGCCAGGCCAGCATGGCCCAGGTCAACGCAGAAAGCTTTCCGAATATGGTCTGCAATTGCAAGAAAAACAAAAACTTCGTCATATGTATGGCGTAAACGAACGCCAATTCCGCAAAACGTTTGAGGAAGCTGGCAAAATGCCTGGTAAACACGGGGAAAACTTTATGATTTTGTTAGAGTCCCGCTTAGATAACCTCGTTTACCGTTTAGGCTTTGCGCGCACTCGCCGTCAAGCACGCCAGCTTGTCACGCACGGTCACATTTTAGTCGATGGAAATCGTGTTGACATCCCGTCCTATCGCGTAAAACCTGGCCAAACGATTGCGGTTCGTGAAAAATCGCGCAACCTTCAAGTCATTAAAGAAGCATTGGAAACAAACAACTTTGTTCCTGATTATTTAACATTAGATGCAGACAAAATGGAAGGCACGTATACTCGTTTACCTGAACGCTCCGAATTACCGGCGGAAATTAACGAAGCATTAATCGTTGAGTTCTACTCTCGTTAATGAACGATATCCCTTCAGAGAAGGCTCTGAAGGGATATTTTTTTCACAAATAAATCCTGGCATTGCCAGGATTTATTTGTAACGGATTAAGTAATATTTTTTCTTTCCGCGGCGAATGACCGTAAAGCGTCCTTCGATGCGGTTTTCTTTGGCAATGACGGCATTGATGTCTTGCACGCGCTTGCCGTTGACATAAATCGCGCCATTGGCAATGTCTTCCCGCGCTTGCCGTTTCGATGGCACAATTTTCGCCATGACAAGCAGTTCTACTAACGGAACTTCTTCCCCTTCATATTCAAAAGAAGGGACATCTTTAAACCCTTGTTCAATTTCCTCTGCGGACAACTCCGACACACTGCCGCTAAAGAGCGCCTCGGAAATACGAATCGCTTGCTTAAGCGCATCTTCGCCATGGACTAGTTTTGTCATTTCTTCCGCGAGCGCTTTTTGCGCTGCCCGCTGTTCAGGAGCTTCCTGTAGTTTTCGCTCAAGTTCCTCGATTTCGTCTTTGGATAAGAAAGTAAAATACTTCAAGTATTTAATGACATCGCGGTCATCGGTGTTAATCCAAAATTGGTAAAACTCATATGGGGATGTTTTTTCTTTATCAAGCCAAATCGTTCCGCTCTCTGTTTTTCCGAATTTCGTCCCGTCGGCTTTCGTCACGAGCGGAATTGTCAATCCGAACGCTTTTGCCTCTCCTTCGGTTTTGCGAATCAATTCCAACCCGGCCGTAATATTTCCCCATTGGTCACTGCCGCCGATTTGCAAGCGGCAATTTTCTGTTTGATACAATTTAAGGAAATCAAAAGCTTGTAAAATCATATAGCTAAATTCGGTGAACGAAATACCAGTTTCGATGCGCGATTGTACTGATTCTTTGGCCAGCATGTAGTTTAGCCCGAAGTTCTTTCCAACATCGCGCAAAAAAGTAATCACATCGAGCGAGCCAATCCAGTCATAGTTGTTGGCGATTTTCGCCGGATTTTCTTTCGCATCAAAATCTAAAAATCTTGCCAATTGCTCTTTAATCCGATTGCTCCACTGTTGCACCGTTTCTTTTGGATTTAATGTACGCTCGCTTTTTTTTCCGCTTGGGTCTCCTATTAATCCCGTTGCACCGCCCACAAGCGCAATTGGACGGTGACCAGCTAGCTGAAATCGCCGCAGCGTCAAAATCGGTAATAAACTCCCGATATGCAAACTGTCAGCCGTTGGATCAAATCCACAATATAATGTTACCTTTCCCTCATTTAACAACTGGCGCAGCCCTTCCATATCGGTAGCTTGGTTAATGAGTCCGCGCCACTCAAGCTCTTGCAGTAAATCCATCTTTACCCCACCTCTTTTTTATAAAATAAAAAACTCGCCCCAAAGTGAAGGGACGAGTGACAACCGCGGTACCACCCTACTTAGAAAGCTTCGCGCTTTCTCATCTCATTTGGATAACGGCGCACACCGTCTTTTGCTACTTGGCTACTGCCGTTCGCAAAAGCTGCTCGAGGAGGTAATTCGCGTTTATCTATGTGCTAGTTCGCACCGACCACTAGCTCTCTGAAACAGGGAGATAAACACTACTTGTTCCTGTCATCGCTTTGTCCTATGTCATTTATGCTATACACTTTTTTACCACAACTTTTCTTGGTTTGTCAAATCGAGTTTTTCTCGTATACAAAATAGACGGAAAAATGACAAAATGCCGCAATATTCAACAAAAATATGATATAATTATTTATATTATTCGTTGTATAGGGGGGTGCTCATGGAGCATAAAAAGCAAACATTTTCCCTAGAGAAGGCATGGCGCTATTTTTTTATTACATATGAAGTCGTTTGGAATCTTTTCCTTATTTTTTTCATTCTTATTCTTTGCCTCATATGCTTTGCCGTCGGTCTTGGCGCTGGGTATTTCGCTTCTTTGGTAAAAGACATGCCCATCCCTTCCTATAAGGAGATGAAAAGGGATATTTACGACTACGAAGAAACGTCGCATATTTACTTTGCCAATAACGTTTATCTCGGCAATTTCCGCTCTGATCTAGAAAGGGAGGAAGTCAAATTACAAGATGTTTCTCCGTATGTAATTAAAGCGATTACAGCAACGGAAGACGAATACTTTTACGAACATCACGGGGTTGTTCCAAAAGCGATCATTCGCGCGCTGTTTCAGGAAGCGACGAACTCGCCGCTACAAACAGGCGGAAGCACGCTGACACAGCAGCTTGTCAAAAATCAAATATTGACGAATGAAGTATCATTTGAACGAAAGGCAAAAGAAATATTGCTCGCCCTTCGCCTTGAAAAGTTTTTTAGTAAAAATGAAATCTTAGAAGCCTATTTAAATGTCGTCCCATTCGGCCGAAACGCATCAGGCCGCAATATTGCCGGCATCCAGGCGGCTGCTCAGGGAGTATTTGGCGTAGACGCCAAAGATTTAAATCTAGCCCAAGCAGCATTCTTAGCCGGCCTCCCACAAAGCCCGTTTGTGTATACTCCGTTTACAAGCGACGGCAATGTGAAAAAAGACTTATCTCCGGCGCTGCACCGGATGAAGAAGGTATTGAATCGAATGAAGCAGGCGGGATATATTTCCGAAAAACAATATCAAGAAGCGTTGCAATACGATATCGCCAAACATTTTGCACCGCCAAAACCGTCACCATTTGAAAAATACCCGTGGCTGACGATGGAAATCGAAAAACGCGCTAAAGAAGTATTGGCCGAGGTATTAGCCAAAAAAGATGGGTATACAAAAGAGCAGCTGTTGCAAAATTCATCCCTTCACGAACGATATGCAGCAAAAGCGGAAAAACAACTGCGCCAAAACGGATACAATATTTACACAACGATCGACAAAACGATTTACGACCGCATGCAAAAAGTAGTGGCCGATTACCGCTATTACGGCGATGACAAAATTCAATATGTAAAAGACAAAGAGACGGGAAAAATGGTTGCCAAGCGCGAGCCTGTCGAAGTCGGTGCGATTTTGATTGAAAATTCAACTGGAAAAATCATTAGCTTTGTCGGCGGCAGAGATTACAAACGGGAGCAACTCAATCACGCGACACAAGCATATCGGTCGAATGGCTCGACGATGAAGCCGCTGCTTGTATACGCACCGGCAATGGAGATGGGCATCGTCCAGCCCGGTTCCGTCATTCCAGATATGCCATTGAGGGTTAATGGTTATACACCAAAAAATGCAGATGGAAAAACGCACGGCCTCGTTTCGGCGCGGCGCGCTTTACAGTATTCCTATAACATCCCTGCGATCCGCACTTATATGAAGATCATGAACCAACATCCAGTAGAATATCTGCATAAAATGGGCATTACCAGCGTGGCAAAAACAGAGGAAAACCACATCGCCTTAGCAATTGGCGGAACTTCCACAGGGGTAACCGTCGAGGAAAATGTCAACGCCTATGTTACTTTTGCTAATTACGGAACGTTTGTAGACGCTTATTTAATCGAAAAAATCGTATCAAATGATGGACAAGTCATTTATGAACATCAGAGCGATCCCGTTCCTGTTTTTTCTCCGCAGACGTCCTATTTAATGATTGATATGATGAGGGATGTCATTCGCGGCGGTACAGCATCTTCTCTCCGGTCTTATTTAAAATTCCAAGCGGATTGGGCTGGAAAAACAGGGACAAGCGAAAATCAACAAGACTCATGGTTTGTGGCAACAAACCCAAACGTGACATTTGGAGTGTGGATGGGATACGATACACCTGCACCATTGCAATCTACGTACAGAGGACTATCTTATAGCAAACGAACTCAGCTGTTATGGGCGCAATTAATGAATTCCGCCTACGATGTTAATCCGCAGCTCATCGCGCCAAACAATCGCTTCAACATGCCCGGCGGCATCGTGCGGAGAGCCTATTGTACCGTTTCAGGACTTACTCCGTCCAATGCGTGCCAAAAAGCTGGATTAGTTAGCTATGACTTGTACAACACAAAATTTACGCCAAAACAAGGAAAAGAACAGTATTTGATTGAAGGACGCTTCGTTGAGGTAAACGGCAAGCGGTACGCCGCGCTTGATACAACACCGAGCGAGTTTGTTTCCAGTGGAGTTATTTTAAATAGGGAAGTATTGAAAAGATGGGGGATGAATCGTTCAAGCGCTAGTGAATGGAATGGGATGCTGTTTGTTAATGAGTTAAAAGAAAATGGAAAAATCCCGGCACCACCGGCCATCCATCTGGCAAATGGAACCACCATCACTTGGCAGCCGCATTCGGAACACGATGTGATTGGCTATCGCGTATATCGCACTGGACAAGGCGGCGCGCCGTCCCAAGTTGTCGCGGTCGTCAAAGCTGGAAAAACACTATCCTTTGCCAAGCTGCAACCTGGAGCAACCTATTACGTCACAGCTGTGGATATCAGCGGCAAGGAGTCGGCGCCGTCCAATACGGTTGCAGCTCCATTGCCTAGCGCCGCGAACCAAGCCAAAGAAAAAACACAAACGCCTGAAAAACAAAAACATTAAAATAGCGAAAAAGCTGATCGAAACCGATCAGCTTTTTCTTAATCTTCCATCGTCGATAAATCGCCTGTCGGCAAGTTAAGCTCCCACGCTTTTAAAACGCGGCGCATAATTTTCCCGCTTCGCGTTTTTGGAAGTTTGTCGCGGAATTCAATTTCCCGCGGCGCTGCATGTGCCGCCAATCCTTTTTTGACAAACTGGCGAATGTCTTCTTTCAATTCCTCGGATGGTTCATATCCTTCCCGAAGCGAAATAAATGCTTTAATGATTTCCCCGCGCACTGGATCCGGCTTACCGATGACACCTGCTTCCGCTACCGCTGGATGTTCGACTAGCTTGCTTTCGACTTCAAACGGACCGACGCGTTCCCCTGACGTATTAATAACGTCATCGACACGTCCTTGGAACCAGAAGTAGCCGTCTTCGTCCATATAAGCGGAGTCGCCGGAAACATACCAGTCGCCGATGAAATACGATTCATATTTTTGCGGGTTGTTCCAAATCGTTTTCATCATCGACGGCCAGCCTTTTTTGATCGCTAAGTTCCCCATCCGGTATGGCGGCAGTTCGTTTCCTTGATCATCAATGATAGCTGCTTTGACACCAGGAATCGGTTTGCCCATCGAACCTGGCTTGATTTCCATACATGGATAGTTACAGATAAGATGCGCGCCCGTTTCCGTCATCCACCATGTATCATGAATGCGGCGCTGGAATACTTTCATTCCCCAGCGAATCACCTCTGGGTTTAACGGCTCACCAACGCTAAGGATGTGGCGAAGAGAGCTTAAATCATATTTTTTAACAATTTCATCCCCCGCTCCCATTAACATGCGAAACGCCGTCGGTGCACTATACCATACTGTCACGCCAAAATCTTGAATCGTCTGATACCAGGCATCCGGACTGAAACGGCCACCGACAATCACATTCGATGCTCCGCATAACCATGGACCGAAAATACCGTAAGAAGTGCCTGTCACCCATCCTGGATCTGCTGTGCACCAATAAATATCGTCTTCTTTTAAATCCAGCACCCATTTTGCCGTTTGATAGTGCTGAATCATCGCGTTATGAACGTGCAAAACTCCTTTTGGCTTTCCGGTAGAGCCGGAAGTATAATGCAAAATCAAGCCGTCTTGGCGGTCGACCCATTCGATATCAAAGTGCTTGCTCGCCTCATTCATCCGTTTCTTTAAGTCGATATACGGACCTTCTTCAACAATGTTATCCCCGACGAGGAAAACATATTTTAATTCCGGAAGATCGTTGACTGGAACGCGCGGCAGCAGTTCCGGCGTCGTGACGATTGCCTTTGCCCCGCTATCTTCGAGGCGGTCGCGCACCGCTCCTTCCATAAACGCCTCAAACAGCGGACCGACAATGGCTCCTGTCTTAATGATTCCGAGTACGGCGAAGTACAATTCCGGAGAACGCGGCATAAATACAAATACACGGTCTCCTTTTTCAATTTCCGCCACTTGTTTCAGCACGTTGGCCACTTTATTGGACATTTCCTTCATTTCTTTAAAGGTATATTTTTCGTTTCTCGATGCATCGCGGTAATAAAGCGCTACTTTATTTTTGCGGAACGATTCCGCATGGCGGTCAATGGCTTCATACGCCATATTGACTCTGCCGGTTTCAAACCAGGAAAACTCTTTCTCTACTTCTTTCCAATCAAAATGTTTATATGTGTCCTCGTAACTTTTTAAATTATAATCCCCTTGTACGACCGGTAGCACTTCTGTTTTCATTCTCCTAATCCCCCTTATGTAAGTGGTTACAATTTTATTATAGTATACAAAATCCGAATTCTCAATTTTTTAAATATTTGCATGACATTTTTTTTGAAATTTTTTTGAAATCCGTTTATCCATTTACTTTTTATGTATAATGAAAGAAGAAAGACCTATCCAGGTGGTGACCGAATGGAACATAAAAAAACGTATAATGCCAAAGAATTAAAAACACCAAAAGGAACGCTGATTATCGAAGGCCCGATATCAGCTGAGAAACTAGCAAGTTATGAATTTCACCATGACCTGACATCCTTCCGCCAGCCTCCTCAGCAGCATCAAGCATTGATCGAAATTGCGAAGCTGCCAGAAGGAAGAATCATTATCGCTCGTCATCATCACACGATTATTGGCTACGTAACGTTTCTATACCCCGATCCGCTTGAACGTTGGTCAGAAGGAAACATGGAAAATTTAATCGAGCTGGGCGCGATTGAAGTCATTCCGGAGTTCCGCGGTTATGGAGTAGGGAAAAATTTACTGATGGTATCGATGATGGATGACGCAATGGAAGATTATATTATCATTACTACCGAATATTACTGGCATTGGGATTTAAAAGGGACAGGGCTAACCGTATGGGAATACCGGAAAGTGATGGAGAAAATGATGAATGCCGGCGGGCTTGTTTGGTATGCTACCGATGATCCAGAAATTTGTTCCCATCCAGCCAACTGCTTAATGGCCCGCATCGGCAAACGGGTCGATCAAGAGTCTATTCAAAAATTCGACCGCCTTCGTTTTATGAATCGGTATATGTATTAAAAATCGTTCTTGACAACAAAGGGGAGAGGAATAAATGATTGTCGAACAAATTATGAAAACGCCTGTCATCACTCTGCAGCCGGCTAATACGATTGCCGAAGCGATTCAGTTAGTACGGCAACTCCGCATTCGTCATATTCCGATTGTGGATGCCGAAAACCATGTTGTTGGCATTGTGACCGATCGCGATATCCGCGATGCAAGCCCTTCCATTTTTCAAATTCATGAACACCTCGAAGACTTACAAAAACCAGTTAGCATGATTATGAAAACAGACGTTATCGTCGGACATCCCCTCGATTTTGTCGAGGAAGTGGCGGCGTTGTTTTACGAGCATAAAATCAGCTGTCTGCCGATCGTCAAAGACCGCAAACTCGTCGGCATCGTGACGGAAACCGATTTATTATACACTCTCATTCAGCTCACAGGCGCTCATCAGCCGGGCTCGCACATTGAAATTAAAGTGCCCAATGAAAGCGGGATGTTAAGCAAAGTAGCAGCGATTATCGCCAAGCGGCATATCAATATCGCCAGCGTTCTTTTATATCCCGATCAAGATGAAAATTACAAAATCCTTGTGTTTCGCGTGCAAACAATGAACCCAATCGGAATTATCAACGATTTAAGAAATGCCGGCTACACGGTATTATGGCCGAACTTGCCGGGGGTTTCATCATGAAAAAAGACTGTGTATTTATTTACAGCGACGATTTTCTTCAATATAAATTTCATGACGAGCATCCATTTAACCAACTGCGGGTTAAACTTACGTACGATTTGTTGCGCGCGATGAACGCTTTAGACGATGGACAAATTGTGGCGCCTAGAATCGCAATGGACGAAGAACTCGCTTTAATTCATGACCACTCCTATATCGAAGCGGTCAAGGCTGCCGGCAGAGGAGAGCTTTCTGAACAAATTGCCCTAAACTATGGGCTAGGGACAGAAGATACCCCCATTTTTCCGAATATGCATGAAGCAAGCGCTCTATTAGTCGGGAGCACCTTAACGGCGGTCGACTTTGTGTTATCAGGAAAAGCAACACATGCGCTAAACCTCGGCGGCGGGCTTCACCACGGCTTCCGCGGCAAAGCATCGGGCTTTTGCATTTACAATGACAGTGCTGTCGCAATCAAATACATTCAAGAAAAGTATGGGCTGCGTGTGCTGTATGTTGACACCGATGCCCATCATGGAGACGGTGTCCAATGGGCTTTTTATGACGACCCAAATGTGTGTACATTTTCGATTCACGAAACGGGGCGCTACTTATTTCCAGGGACGGGAAATGTAAATGAGCGCGGACACGGGGCAGGATATGGGTATTCGTTTAACATTCCCGTTGACGCATTCACCGAAGATGAATCTTGGATTGACGCCTATACGCAAGCGTTGCGGGAAATTGCCGACTTTTT
Source organism: Parageobacillus sp. VR-IP (assembly GCF_013357975.1). Classification (NCBI taxonomy): domain Bacteria; kingdom Bacillati; phylum Bacillota; class Bacilli; order Caryophanales; family Anoxybacillaceae; genus Parageobacillus; species Parageobacillus sp. VR-IP. The sequence continues at coordinate 81,277 of NZ_JABVYQ010000004.1, read as the reverse complement.
TCGCCCTGATGTCATTTTGACGCAAAATGGCGCGGACGCCCATTATTACGATCCACTTACCCATTTATCCGTAACGATGAAAACGTACCGCGTGATTCCAAAGCTTGCTCACCAAATCGCCCATGAATATTGCGACGGGCGTTGGATTGCAGTTGGCGGCGGCGGTTATGATATTTGGCGCGTCGTTCCGCGGGCATGGGCGCTTATTTGGCTGGAAATGACAGAACAATCAAACGTTTCCGGCAACTTACCAAAATCATGGCTTGACAAATGGCAAGTGCTTTCGCCAGTCCCACTGCCGCAACAATGGGATGATCCAGAATCCCTATACCCGCCAATTCCGCGTAAAGCAGAAATTACGGAAAAAAATGCACAAACGGTGGAAAAGGCATTATATCCGATTCGAAGCCAGAGGCAAAAAGCGAATCAGTCCACATAAAGAAAAGGGGCTTGACCAATTTGGTTGAGCCCCTTTTCTTTATTTTGTGGATTCACGATATTCGATGCGATGTGGCAACACGACAATATGGTTTTCCACCTGTTCTTTGTTCATGTATTTGGTCAATAACCGCATCGCTACTGCACCGATATCATACATCGGCTGCACTACCGTTGTTAAACGAGGGCGCACCATCGTCGCCAGCCGCGTATTGTCAAAACCAACTACCTCTAATTGATCAGGAACGCGCACGCCATGGTCTTGTGCGCTATGGATAATGCCAAGCGCCATCTCGTCGGTTCCGGCGAACACAGCGGTTGGCTTCTCCGCTAACTCGGCGATTTTTTCATATGCTTCAATGCCGGAATCATAAGAGTTATCGCCTTCAATTACAAGCTCTTCGTCATAGGCTATTCCATGCGTTTCTAGAGCGCGCCGGTATCCTGCCAGTTTCTTTTGGTTAATCGGATCATCCGTCGGTCCTGTCACATAGGCGACCCGTTTGTTGCCTTTTTCTACAAGATAAGCAACCGCTTCAAAGGCAGCTTGTTCATAATCGATGTTCACTGATGGAATCGTATTGTTCGATTCAATCGTAGCCGCCAGCACGATTGGCACCGGCGATTTTTGAAATTCATTGACATGCTCTTCCGTAATCGTTCCGCCCATAAACAAAATGCCATCGACTTGTTTGGCCAACATCGTATTAAGCAAATGCAGCTCTTTTTCCTTATTTTGATCGGAGTTGCTTAAAATGATGTTGTATTTGTACATCGTTGCAATATCTTCGATGCCGCGCGCCAGTTCAGCAAAAAAGATGCTAGAAATATCAGGAATAATCACTCCGACTGTTGTCGTTTTTTTGCTGGCCAGCCCGCGCGCCACCGCATTTGGACGATAGCCTAAACGTTCGATCGCTTCCAATACCTTTTTTCTTGTGGATGGCTTTACGTTTGGGTTTCCGTTTACGACACGGGAAACCGTCGCCATCGATACGTTTGCTTCCCGCGCCACATCGTAAATCGTTACGTTCATTGGTTTCACTCCTCTTTTTTATAAATCAACATCCACATCGATTGGTATTTTCCCACCGTATGTAAAAATATCATACGATACATTATCGCTAAATCGCAACGAATTGGCAACTATTTTGCTACTCTGTTCACAAACAATTCATGAATGATACTATGTATATGTTACCCTCTGCCTGCTTTCTATTTTCATATGCAGCTCAATTTTTTCTGAAAGCAAAAAACTTCCCCCTCCGGCAGATTGCCGGAGGGGGGACCAATATTACGCTCTTACCATTTGCTGCTGGAACGTTCTTACCTCTTCCATAAATTCGTTAAATTGGGCAATATCCATTTGCTGCGCCGAGTCGGACAGCGCCACCGCCGGGTCTGGATGCACTTCGGCCATCACCCCGTCGGCACCGATCGCCAATGCAGCTTTAGCACAAGGGATGAGCAAGTCGCGGCGTCCCGTCGAATGTGTAACATCGACAAATACAGGCAAGTGGGTTTCTTTCTTCAAGATCGGCACCGCCGAAATGTCCAGCGTATTTCTTGTTGCCCGTTCATACGTGCGAATGCCACGCTCACATAGGATAATTTGCCCGTTTCCTTGCGACATAATGTATTCCGCCGCATTAATGAACTCTTCGATGGTCGCTGCCAGCCCGCGTTTTAATAAAATCGGCTTATTCACTTGACCAGCCGCTTTTAACAGTTCAAAGTTTTGCATGTTGCGCGCGCCGATTTGAATGACATCAATATAGTCAAGCGCGATTTCGATATCGGCGGGGGTGACAATTTCGCTGATCACTGCCAAGTCAAACTCATCGGCAATACGTTTTAAAATTTTTAGTCCTTCGACGCCTAGCCCTTGGAAATCATATGGCGATGTTCTCGGTTTGTAGGCGCCGCCGCGGAGCAGTTTTAGTCCTTGTTTTTTCACCGCTTCTGCAACCGCCGCAACTTGTTCATAGCTTTCCACCGCGCACGGTCCCATAACAAAATATTGTTTGCCGTCGCCGATTCTTTCTCCTTTTACCTCGACAATCGTGTTTTCCGGATGTTTTTTGCGCGATACAAGCAAGGCTTTACGGTGATCATCTTCTTGCAGTTCAAGGCCGGCTTTAAAAATTTCTTTAAAAATATGCTGCAGCGTTGATGTTTCAAACGGTCCGTCGTTATGCTCGGAAATTAAATCAAGCATCTTCCGTTCACGCACAGGATCGTAACGATAGGTCCCTTGCGTTTCCTTGATTTTCCCAATCTCTTGAACCAGTCTCCCGCGTTCATTAATTAATTTTAAAATTTGTAAGTTAATCTCATCTACCTTTGCCCGTAGCTCATCTAATCTCTCATTGCTCATGCTTTCTCATCCTTTCGTCAAATGTAGTACAGTTTTTGTAATTAGTCATTATTATAATGGATAGAGGAGCAATTGTCATCAAAAATTGCTTTATTTATTAAACGCTTTTAAGCGATAAAGTATTTTATGAGAAACGCTGTGGGAAAGTGAAGCGACCGGGGAATGGATGTCTAATTGCGCAGAAACACATAAAAAAAAGCACGAACCTCTCCCACCTTTATTCCATGAAGAGGTGAGAGTTTCTTACCATCTCCACCAAAGAAGCTTCTGCGCAGAAGAAGGCGGTCTCCTTCCACTCAATGAATGCAAAAGAGGCATTTTTCGTTGATGTTGCCACAGCTCTTTCCAATCCCCCAGCATTCCAGGACATAAAAGGAACAACATGGCGATGCCAACCACCATTAACGATATTCCTAACGCCACCACCGCTCTTTCCTTTAGTTTGCCGAAAACTACTATAAAGCAGGCATCCCGCCATGGAATGCCTGCTTATGATGCTTGAATTACTTGTTCTTTCAATGCATCATACGTAATATTCCAGTGTGATGTATGCCATACGACAGTTCCATTTTCAAACAATAGCGCTTGTGGCGATTCGTGTTTGACGCCAAACGTTTCGGCAATATAGTTCGAAAGTGGGCGCGCTTCTTGCACATACAAATAATAGGTATCCACTTCTGGATGATTGGAAACAAACTTCTCATATTCCCGAAACGCCGCCTGGCTGATTGGACAGGTGAGGCTATGCTTGATGAATAAAAACCGTTTCCCCGCTTTCATCACTTTTTCGAATTGCTCAATCGTCTCCAGTTTCTCCATTCCCATGGCCATCACTCCGCATCGTTTTGTTTTTGCATTTTTTGTTCAGCATCATTAAAAGCTTCCTCTGCCTCTTTCAGCAGCTTCTCGATATTTTCTTTATCCTTTTCACTTGCCGATGGCGGAATTGGAATCGACGGTGCTTCCGTCGTCGTTTCTGCGGTTGTCGAAGACATCTTTTCGTCTGTCTTTCCAAGCGGAATAAATTTTGTTACCTCTTTGGTTTTTTCCTTTGCTACTTCGAGCCACTCCGTCGCCGTCGTTTTCACCGGCTCCAGTTTTCCTGTTTCATTCATTTCCGCAAGCCATTGCTTTCCTTTTTCACTTGTTAAAAACATCGCCGTCATCGCACCGGCAATCCCGCCGACAATTGCACCTAGCCAAAATCCTCCATTATTCTTTGCCATCCAGTACAACCTCCTTCGTCTTTTTTTGTTTCCTTTCTCTCCATTTTTCCCATATTTCGATAAAAGCATTTCCCCACTGCATAACTTTTACCATTTTTTCGCGATGGGTTTCTACTTTCGTCGTCACCGCGGACGAAAATTGCCGCAGGGAACGGTTGAACGACTGGACGGTGGCACTGACATCACTGACGGCATGGACAAGCGAATCCAATCCCTCTACTTTTTTCTGCACATCATCAGCAAGTGCGTTCGTTTTCTTCAAAAGCTGCGTTGTCTCCGTCGTAATGCCCTGCACTTCCTTGTCTAAATGGTCGATAGTCGCCGTCAAACGGCGAATTGTTTCTTGCAATACCGTCAATGTTCTGGCAATATAAATGACTAATATGAAAAAAGAGACGGCAATAAGCGCGATGCTGGCGTATAAAATAATTTTCACCAAACTTCCTCCTTGCTAGTTTCGCTTTATCTCCCTACATCTGCATTCTTTTCAAACGTTCGACGCTAATGCGGTAAATTCCTGCAAATTCGACATCAATGTGGACAAAAAACGAGCCGGCCGATAGAATGCCTAGCTCGCTTGTTCTTTTTCCAGTCATCCTTGCCATATTATAAATGAACCGTGCGCTCATACGCTTCCTGAAACTTTTGAATATCTCCCGCACCCATAAAAATAAGCACAGCGTTGGCATGTTGCTTTAATACGGATGTATCATCCTCTTGAAGGAGGCGGGAGTTTGGAATTTGCGCCTGCAAGTCGTGAATCGACAGTTTGCCGTGATGCTCACGCGCTGAGCCGAATATGTCGCATAAATACACTTGATCGGCCCGTTGCAAGCTTTCGGCAAACTCTCGCAAAAACGCTTGCGTCCGCGTGTACGTATGCGGTTGAAAAATCGCCACGATTTCGCGGCCTGGATATTTTTGTCTTGCCGCCTCAATCGTTGCGATAATTTCCCGCGGGTGATGGGCATAGTCATCAATTAAAATTTGGTCGCCAAACACCTTTTCAGTAAAACGCCGCTTAACTCCTTGAAACGTTTTTAGCTTTTCTTGAATAATGCGGACGTCTATCTCTTCATAATGGCAAAGGGCAATGACAGCAAGCGCGTTTAAGACGTTATGGTCGCCAAAACGCGGAATTTCGAACGAAGCAAAAAACGTATTGCGGACAAACACGTCAAACGATGTACCTTTTGTCGTTTTCACCACGTTACGCGCTTGGAAATCATTATCATCGCCAAATCCGTAAAACAGAACAGGCACTTTCGCTTGGATTTTTTGTAAGTATTCATCATCCCCACAGGCGATAATTCCTTTTTTTACTTGCAAGGCCATTTCTTGAAACGCTGAAAATACATCGTCGATATTGGCAAAATAGTCGGGATGATCAAAATCAATGTTTGTCATAATTGCATAATCTGGAAAGTAGGATAAGAAATGGCGGCGATATTCGCACGCCTCAAATACAAAATATTTGCTTCCTTCTATCCCTTTTCCCGTTCCATCCCCAATTAAATACGACGTTGGATGCGCACCTTGCATCACATGGGCAAGTAAACCGGTCGTTGTTGTTTTTCCGTGTGAACCGGTAACTGCAACGCTGGTAAACTTTCGAATAAATTCTCCTAAAAAACGATGGTACCGGATGACAGGCACCCCTAATTCATGCGCAGCTTGTATTTCCTCATGTGTATCCGGAAAGGCGTTGCCTGCAATCACCGTATAGCCTGGCTTAATATTTTCCTTGCTAAAGGGCAAAATGGGAATTCCCCGCTCCTCTAATGCTTTTTGCGTAAAAAAGCGCTTCTCAACATCCGAACCTTGTACCGTATAATTCATATCGTGAAGAATTTGCGCCAACGCGCTCATTCCCGTTCCTTTAATGCCAACAAAATGATAAACTGTCATCGCTAAGCCCTCCAACAATCGTCTATCTGTAAGACAGTATATGATATTCATCTAGTTTTGCCATTTATTTCATTTTACGATATGCATGCTCACATTACACCATTATAACATGGCCCGTTCCTAAAAACTATCGCGTATCGGAAGCGAGGCGAAACTTTCCTTCTATATTGTACACAATAGGATCAATCCATTAATGATCATATCATACTATTTTCTTGCCAATTCGCCAATTCGTCTTCACTAATTAACACCTCTCGCGGTTTGCTGCCGCGCGCTTCGGAAATAATGCCTTGTTGCTCCATCATTTCAATTAAACGGGCGGCGCGGTTGTAGCCGATGCGGAAATGCCGCTGCAAACTGGACGTGGAAGCTCCACCTTGCTGAACGACAAATTGGCATGCTTCATAAAAAAGTTCGTCTTCTTCCTGTCCGATCGCCGTCTTTTTTACAAAATCGTCCTGTTGAAACAAATAGGAAGGCCCCATCTGCGCTTTTACATGGGCGACGACCCGTTCAATTTCCTCATCTGATACGAAACTTCCTTGCAGCCGAACTGCTTTGGATGAGCCGTTTTCTAAAAACAGCATATCGCCGCGCCCAAGCAATTTTTCCGCGCCGTTTGTGTCAATAATCGTACGCGAATCCACTTGCGAAGAAACAGAAAAAGCGATTCGCGTCGGAATATTTGCTTTAATTAAACCAGTAATCACATCGACGGACGGACGCTGGGTGGCGACGATTAAATGAATGCCGCACGCCCTTGCTTTTTGAGCGAGGCGGCAAATCGCCTCCTCGACATCAGCCGGGGCCACCATCATTAAATCAGCCAGTTCATCGATGATAATGACGATATACGGAAGATGGTGCTCTAGGCTGCCTTTTTGTTTCACGAGCTCGTTGTATTTTTCAATATCCCTGACGCCTGCATGTGCAAACAGCTCATAGCGCCGCTCCATTTCTTCCACTGCCCATTTTAATGCTCCTGTCGCCGCTTTGGCATCGGTAATGACCGGGCTGACAAGATGTGGAATGCCGTTATACGGGGCAAGCTCGACCATTTTCGGATCAATCAGCAGCAATTTCACTTCATGTGGGACGGCTTTGTACAGCAAACTGACAATGATCGCATTGATGCACACACTTTTCCCTGAACCGGTCGCTCCAGCAATTAATCCGTGCGGCATCTTTTTTAAATCGGTGACTGCCGGCTCCCCTGATATATCGAGTCCAAGCGCAACCGTCAGCGGCGATGGATTATTGCGGAACGCCCCGCTTTCTAAAATCTCGCGAATCAGAACGGGACGGCTTTTTACGTTTGGAACTTCAATGCCGATCGTACGCTTTCCCGGAATCGGGGCTTCGATGCGAATATCTTTTGCCGCCAAGTTCAATTTAATATCATCGGCTAAATTTGTAATTTTGCTCACTTTCACTCCTAAATCGGGCTGCACTTCAAAGCGCGTCACCGTCGGCCCTTGTGTCGTATTGACGACTTTCGCGCCGATATGAAAACTGGCAAACGTCCGGTTCAGCCGCTCACATTGCTCGCGAATCCATTGCTCATCGCTTTCGTGGCGCTGTTGTGGACTCTCTAGCAACGATAAATACGGAAACTGATATCCGCTGCTAACAGATTTCCTTTTTTCTTCCCGCTTTTTCCGGTCTTGCTTTAGCATGATGACATTGTAAGGAATGCGGGAACGCGACGGAGAAGGTCGCTGTTTTGTTTCATCGCCGTGTTTTGGCTCAGTTTCTTCCTCTGCCTTTTTAGGCTGCTCTGCTTCTTGGATAGAAGCTTCTTTTTCCCCATCTATCGTTTCTTGTTGTTCGTCGCTGCTGTTTGGCAAATCCGTTTCTTCTTTCTCTTCTTGAACCGCACCAGCGCTTATCTCCTTTTCATTGTTTAAACATTCCGGCGACAGCAAATGCCCACCTGTTTCCGCTTTTTCCGATACAGATGAATCTACTAGATCCATCGCATCATCTTTGGAATGAGATGGCAGCTCCCATTCAACGACAGGATCGTTCTTTTTCGCTGTTTTTCTATTATATCCATAAACAGGCGACAACACCTCGGAAGGACGGAACGTTTTTTTGTCATTGTCCCGCTCGCTTTGGTCGTATTTCGGTACATTGCGGCGGCGCGAAACAGCTTGACCGTTTTCCTCATATTCCTGCTCAAATGATGAAAAACCTCGTCTTGCTGGCCGCTCATCCGGAATAAGCGGAAAACGAAAGTTTCCTTTTGGGTATTGATACACTACTTTCGCATTCAGTTGTGAAGCCGCCGGCCGGTCACGGTGCTGCTGACCGGAGGAAGCTGTTGGTTCTTCGTCTGAATCCAGCCAGTAGCGAATCATCCGTTTAAGCCATTTCATTGTTAAATCACTCTTTCTGTTCCATTCGTTTTCGGAAAAAAAGTCACTAGAAACCAGTCTAGTGACTATCGTATTATTGCCAAGTAAATGGTTGTCCTACTTCGTACTCATCGGATAATACTAAAATGCCTTTTTCTTGTGGAGCGTTTGGCAATTCCAATTCCCTGGCCGAACAAATCATTCCGTATGACGGGACTCCACGCAATTCCGTTTCCTGAATGATCAGCCCGCTCGGCATGACGGCGCCAATTTTGGCGACCACAACTTTTTGCCCTTCTGCCACATTTGGCGCCCCGCATACAATTTGCAATGCTTCTGTTCCGACATCCACTTGGCATATACTCAGTTTATCGGCATTTGGATGTTTCTTTTTCTCTTTGACATAACCGACGACAAACTTTGGCGAAAGATCGGCTTCGATCGTTTCGTTCCACCCATTTTTTTTCAATATCTCGTTAATGACAGCAACAAGCTCTTCATTCAGCTCCAACAAGCCGTTGCCGGCAAAAGGATGATAGGTGGAAGCCCGGAAAATATTATAGCCTGCCGTTTCTCCCGTTTGTTCATCAAAGATGCGGACAACATCGCCCTTTTTTTCAAACGCCCTCTGCTCCGGCTGAATCGGTTTTACAGAAACAAGCAATACATCGCCGACACCTTCTCGATTGTAAAATACATTCACTGTAAGCCACCCTCTTTCTATTATTTTTTGCGATAATTTTTCCCTAAAATAAAAATCGGCTCTAATTTTCCTTCTTCATATAGAAATGATAATGCAGTAATCGGCACTCGCCCGTTGGCAAAAAAGCTCATCGTCATTTGCGCCAGCACATCATATCCGACTTCATTTCGCAAATCGGCAATAATGAGCACATCTTGATGAGGCACAGCGAGCGCCATTGTTCCTGTAATTTTCTTGCTCATTTTCGCCAAAAAAGCATCATTCAAAATCCGGCTTGCGTCATAGCCGTCATTGGTATTTACAAAATAAAACGTGTTTCCGGCAACTTTGTCTTCTTTGACGCTTACATCGAGCGAACGAACGTTAAAACGGGCGATTTGTTTTATTTGTTCCTTGTCCCATTGTTCCTGTTCCACCATCTTTTCATCAATGAGACGATAAGTATTGCCTAAATCAAGCGCATAATAAATGCGCGTTTCCGCCGTATGGTCGTCATAAAGAAGGGAAATTCCTTCTTTCGTTTTCGTCGGAAACGAAGTGGAACGAATCACCGGATAAATATCTTTTTCTTTGCCGGAAAGCGTATGCTCCTCATGCATCGTATTTAACGTTTGTTCTACATAATATACAATTTCGTTAATCGCTTCCTCTTTTTGTTCGTGCCATTTCGCAATGACGCCGGGAAGCGAAATGGTGACTCCTTTTTTCGTTTCTTTTGCTTCAATGCGGAGCGTATCGTTTTTCCGGTCCAATTGGAAAACCCAATTGTGATGATGGGCAAGCCGTTTTTTGATTTCCTCATACATTTGTTTGCTGTCCATCACTGCGCCCCCTAGCTATGACAGGCTGCGGATAAACTGCTCGACTTCCTCTTTCGTTTTGCGGTCTTTGCTGACAAATCTGCCGAGTTCTTTTCCATGGTCATAGGCAATAAAGCTTGGAATACCAAATACATTTTCTTGCTGGCATACTTCGAGCAATTGGTCACGATCGACATAATAAAACTCATAATTGGAAAACGTTTTTTCGATTTCCGGCAGAAACGGCTGAATAAAGCGGCAATCCGGACACCAATCCGCCGAAAATACAAAAATCGCTTTCGCTGTATTTTTCACCTTTTCATATTGTGCTGCTGTTTCAATGGTTTTCATCCGTGAAACCCCCTTCTGTACCCTTTTATCATATCGCGAATCAGCGGTTTTGACAAAAAAATTCATATTGACCGGCAAGAAGCTGGACAATGTGGCGAAACATGCCGGCTCTGTCGACATGGCCATTCGTAAACACGCCGATGGCTCCTTCCTGATGGCGAATGTTGCATTTTCCTGTATATTCCGCCATGACGTCGCCAAGCTCTCTGCCGCTGCGAATTCCTTTTGCCACTTCGGCAGGGAGGAGAATGCGCGCCCCGCTGGCGGCAATGACAGCACCGTCTCGGTCGACAAGCGCTCCCCAATTGCACAGCCATAGCTCTCCATCGATCTCCATTACACCGCCCTCCAACCCGATGCCGATATCGGCCTGCTCTTTTTCGAGCGCATGTTTGGCGCGATTGATTGCACCTTGACGCGTTTCCTCATCGGAGAGTGGTTGGGCGGAAACACCCGATGGCACATTCGTTGGGATGAGCGTATAACGATCTGGATCAAAAACTTCTCGAACCGCTGCTACTTTCGCTTGATTGGTTGTGCCGATTGCAATGGTTTGCAACGCATTTCACTCCTTTGCACGGAAAAAGAGAAGTCTTGTCGCGCAAGACTTCTCATCATGTTTAGCTATTTTTCTTAATCGCATTCACCGTCGCCCGATCGCAGCGCTTGACCAGTTCGACCAGCAGTTTTTTTGCGGCTGCATAGTCATCCACATGAATAATGGACGCATGTGTATGAATATAGCGGGAACAAATGCCGATGACAGCCGATGGCACGCCGCTGTTTGCGATATGTACGCGTCCGGCGTCCGTTCCGCCTCCTGGTGAAACGAAAAATTGATATGGAATGCCATGCGTTTCTGCTGTATCTAGCACAAATTCGCGCATGCCGCGATGGGTGACCATCGAACGGTCATAAATGCGGACAAGCGCCCCTTTGCCAAGGTGGCCAAATCCCTTTTCATCACCCGTCATATCGTTGGCAGGGCTTGCATCCAGCGCAAAAAAGATATCTGGCTGAATCATTGCTGCTGCCGTCTGCGCCCCGCGAAGTCCGACTTCTTCCTGAACCGTAGCCCCGGAGTATAATACGTTTGGCAGCTTCTCGTTTTTTAGCTCTTTCAGCAATTCAATGGCCAGCCCGCATCCGTAGCGGTTGTCCCACGCTTTGGCCAAAATTTTTTTTGGATTGGCCATTGGGGTGAACGGACAAATCGGCACGATTTGCTGTCCTGGTTTAATGCCCATTTTTTTCGCGTCTTCGCGATCGTCAGCGCCGACGTCAATCAGCATGTTTTTGATCTCCATCGGTTTGTTGCGCTGTTCTTCGTTTAGCAAATGCGGCGGAATCGAACTGATGACACCGATGACCGGGCCGTGGCTGGTAATAATTTGTACACGTTGCGCCAATAATACTTGATTCCACCAGCCGCCGAGCGGTTGAAAGCGGATCATGCCATTATCGGTAATGGCGGTGACCATAAATCCGACTTCATCCATATGCCCTGCCACCATCACGGTAGGGCCGTTTTCATCGCCGCGCTTAACGCCAAAAATGCTGCCAAGCCGGTCCTGCACCACTTCATCAGCGTATTTTTCCAGTTCCTTCCGCATAAAGTGGCGCACGGCATGTTCATTTCCCGACGCTCCCGGCAATTCCGTCAGTGTTTGAAACAATTGAAGTGTCTCCACATTCATCTCCACTAACCCCTTTTTCTTCTTGATTTTATTGTAGCGAATCGTGAAATGGTTTTCCACTTTTCTTACATTTTCCGCCAAAATGCGATATACTAAACGGTATCAAATGCACAGAGGAGGTTTTACGTCATGAGTTGGAAAAAGTTTATCACCGGCGCCGCTCTTGGATTTGCCGCCGCCTACGTCATCAAGGCACAATTGGACCGGCAGATGATTTCTGCAAAAAAAGCACTTTCTTTAGCAAAGGCGGCATTTGGGCAATCTGCGCCGATCAGCGGCTCCTGGATTCAAATCACACCAGAAACGTACGAAAAAAACAACATCCGCTATACTATTTATAAAGGCGGTATTTGCTGCGATGGCGCGCAGTATGAATTTGTCATCGACGCCTATACAGGAACGATGATCGACGTAAAACAGCTGTAGATGAGCGGATGCTTTTGGCAAGGCATCCGCCTACACAAGCCTTACGGACTAGTTACGCTTTACATGTTCGACGATGTTCCCGTTTTCATCCCATTTTAAGGCGCGATAGTACGCATCATGATAAAACGTAAACCAAGCCTGCTTTTCAATAGCATACGGAATCCATTTTTGTTTGGCAAAAATAGATGTCATCGGATAATCGTCGTATGCCATCACCCATAGTACGTTTTGGTGGGCGTGTGTCCCTAACAAATCAGCCATATGAATTGCCATTTCCCCGTCCGACTCCATCACGATAATCGAATGTCCGTCGCTATGCCCGCCTGTATGTATCATTTTGATGCCATCAACGACTTCCTTTTCTTTTTCAAACGGAACAACTTGCTCGGCAATCGGCTCCCAGTTTTCCTTCCAATATGTATTACGTGAGCGGATGTTTGGCTGTCTCATTTCATCCCATTCTACTTGAGACGTAATAATTTGCGCGCGCGGAAACGTCGAAACGAGCCGGTCTCCTTCCCATTTGGTCAAACCGCATGCGTGGTCAAAATGCATGTGTGTCATCATCACGATATCAATATCATCGGTTGTTAAACCGAGCTGGTCAAGTGATTGCTCGAGCGATGATTCTTCCGTAACGCCGAAATTGCGCTTTTGTTTATCCGACAATTTGCCATTGCCGATGCCGGACTCAATCAACATATTTTTTCCATCCGCTTGCACAAGAATAGGATCGGTGCGCAATTCAATTTGATTGTTGTCGTTGCACGGATATTTTTTCGACCAAAGCGGCTTGGGAACGACTCCGAACATCGCGCCGCCATCTAAATGAGTTACCCCTCCGTTTAACCATGTCAATGTGATTTTTCCTACTTTTAGTTGCTCCATTTCCCATCACCTCACCATTTAGTGTAACACTTCCGCAAATATTTCGAAAACAAAAAATAAAAGGCTTAGACAGCCTTTTACGCAAAGCGATGTTTCGGCGGATATTTTGCCTCACACCGATAAATTCGGTTCCCTTTTGCCGCAAATTTTTCCTCGTATTCGGTCATCACATTTCCGGCAAAATCGCTATGATGTAAATCTAAACTGACATACGTCAGCACTAAGCCATATTGGGAAAAGCTTACAAGCGAATATTCAAAAAAGCCTTGATTATCCGTTTTTAAATGAATTTCACCCTCGTCCACCAATACTTTTTCATACAGTTCCAAAAAAGCCCGATAAGTCAGGCGTCGTTTCTCATGCCGTTTTTTTGGCCACGGATCGGAAAAATTTAAATAAATGCGCTCGATTTCCCCTTCGGCAAAAAAATTGGTCAGATCTTTCGCATTGACATTTAATAACCGTACATTCGGCAGTTCATTTTCAATGAGTTTATCGAGTGCGGAGACAAGCACGCTCGGATATAGTTCAATGCCGATGTAATTAATATGGGGATGTAATTTGGCCATTTCAGTGATAAACTTCCCTTTGCCAGTACCAATTTCAATATGGATGGGATGATCATTTCCAAATACTTCTTTCCATCTTCCTTTATATTGTTCTGGATGAGGAATCACATAATGTGGATAAGAAGCAATTTTTTCTTTGGCCCATGGTTTGTTACGTAGACGCATACTGACACCTCTGTTTTTTGTTCATCGTTGTCAACAATACCACGAATACACATTCCTATGCAAGTCAATAATCGCAAAGCATAAAAAAACACAGCCGCACATACGACTGCAAAAGGTGGCAATCATAAACTCTGCTGTATAAGTGCATATTATAAAATGTACCGCATATTTTTTAAAGGATGGTGGTACCAATTGCCACTAGATCATCATCATCAAATCACCATATTAAAAGACATCTTATCGGAACACCAAGCCGACTGCTGCGGCACCGTTTCCGAATGCGAACAAATTGAGCGGCTTGTCAAATCATTGCTGGGAAATGAACAAGTGCATCCACAAGTCAAAAGCATTCTTCCCGATATCTACGCATATGGGCAGAACGGGAAATACAGCGCTGATTTAAACTCGCACATTTTATCCCACCAGCAGCAATTATCAGACTGGGTCAACCAGCTTACGTAGGAAATGCAGCGATTGTTGCATTTCCTTTTTTGCATTTTTTTTCTTTTGCCATACAAGCGAATAAAGCGTTTGTGCGATCGTATACCATTTCATGCGCAGACGTAGGCTGTCGGTTAGTTCCACCCCGTAAAGTTCCAGCCATTCTTCCCATTTTTCTTCCGGAATATAGGAGTAAAGAAGCATGCCTATATCAATGGCGGGATCGGCGATCATTGCACCGTCCCAATCAATTAAATACAGTTTGCCGTCTTCAGCAAGCAACCAATTGTTATGGTTAATATCGCAGTGACAGACAACATGCTCATCACATTGCAAGGAAGATAGGTGCTGTTCGAGCCAGTGGAACGCTTGATCGATGAATGGACTGGCCAACGCATAACGAGCAAAGGATCCCTTGAGTGTTTGCAACATCATTTCTGGCCGCAACGGAGTTTTGCCGAGCCGCTTCAGCATGATCACTAAGTCTTTGGAACGGTGAATTTTGCTCAGTAAACTCGCCACTTGTTCACTTCCCATCTCATGCGGCTTTAATTCTCTCCCGTTCAGCCACTGTTGAGCGGTAAATACATCCCCATTTTCCAATCGTTTCGTCCAAACTAATTTCGGGACAATTCCCTCCGCTGACAAAACCGCAAGAAATGGGGAAGAATTCCGTTTTAAAAACAACTTTCTCCCTTCATATTCCGCAAAATATGCATCTCCTGTTGCGCCGCCAGCCGGAGTGATGTCCCACTCCTTCCCTAGTAACTGTTCCAAAGCATGTTCACCTTCGACTTAAAAAAATAAGAGACAGCGATCACCTGATTCCGTATTTCAGACAATAGCTGTCCTACTAGTTTTCATACAGTTTCTGTAAATAAAAAGGACGGCTGAATCACGTCCTTATCCGTTCATTTTACTTGTATTATACTGAAATATGGTCACTTCTTGCAAATATTTTATGCCAATTGTAAAAAACAGGAAAATCACATTTGTTTTACAAGCACCCACGTTCCGATTCCATCGACGCTTATTTTTTTCTGCACAGAAAACAGCGGTGCCGTTCCGCTGCGAACCTCGTCGCAAAGCACATACCATTTATCTTCATCGGGAAGAAACACATCTTGCCTTTCCTCTTGATTATGGTGAATGACGACAATATCACGCCACGGCCCATATTGCTCCACACCGCGAAGATGATAAGCGATTATAGATGGAGGCATTGGTTCAAGAAAAAAAAGGTAATGATTTATTTCCTCGTCAGTAGAAAATCGAAAAGCACGATGGGATTTCCGCAGTTCAATCAGCCCTTGAATGTAGCGGATATCATCTTCATGCTCGCTTTTTCGGACCCAGTCAATTTGATTAATCGAATCAGGAGCATTATAGCTGTTGTCTATTCCTTGTTTTGTTCGGTAAAACTCCTGCCCGCTATGCAAAAATGGAATTCCTTGCGAGAGCAGAACGATCGCCGTTGCTAATTTTTGCCGTTTCTTCCGCGTTTGTTCATTTTCATGACCGTTTGCTGCCTCCATTTTATCCCAAAATGTATGGTTATCATGACATTCGACATAATTAACGGTTTGCAGCGGATGAAGAAACATTCCTCCTTTTTTGCGGATGCTTCCGCTAATTGCCACTTTCACCTTTTCCCGATGATCGCAATTGCCAAGGGCGAATCCTCTGTCAAGCAGCTGAAATGTGCTTCCTTTGACACTATCGCGAAAATAATCGTTAAAATAGCCGATGCGCGGCAGCTGTTCGGCATTATGCATTGTTGCTTTTTGCTTGGACGGAAGCGGTGTCGGCAAATCCCATCCTTCTCCAAATACAAGAATGAACGGGTCTAGCGCATCGATCGTTTCGCGAACCGCTTTCATTGTTTCTATATCTAAAATTCCCATTAAATCAAAACGGAATCCATCTACATGGTACTCCTCTGCCCAAAAACGAACCGAGTCCACGATCCATTTTCGCACCATTTTCCGTTCGGAAGCAATATCATTTCCAACTCCAGTGCCATTAGCGGGATTGCCGTACTCATCATAACGGAAGTAATATCCTGGAACGATTTTCTCGAAGGAAGACTGTTCCCGTATATAAACATGGTTGTAGACCACATCCATAATGACGCGGATGCCGTATTCCTGCAGCGTATGAATCGCGCGTTTCAACTCGCAGATGCGCGCATAAGGGTCCGTTGGATCGGTCGCATAGCTTCCTTCTGGTGCATTATAATGAACCGGATTGTAGCCCCAGTTATATTGCCGTAGCGGGTCGCGTTCGTCGATTCCGGCAAAATCGTTAAATGGAAGCAGTTCGACATGCGTGATACCCAACTCTTTTAAATAAGAAAGCCCGGTTGTCGTATGATTTGGCCCCTTTGTATTGAGTTCGGTCAATCCTAAATATTTTCCTTTATGGACTACGCCGCTGTCCGGATGAATCGTAAAATCGCGGATATGCATTTCATAAATAATCGCGTCAGTCGGTGAAGAAAGCGGAGGGAGAGGCGGCTTTTCCGTTCGTGTCTTCGCTAAATCGACAATCACTCCATACTCCCCGTTGACAGAGACGGCCACCGCATACGGATCCACCGCTTCGCGCCAAATTTTGTTTACACATACGACATAAGTGTAATACATTCCTTCCAAATCGCCGCATACAGTTGCCGTCCATACCCCTTTTTCCAGCCGTTTTAGCGGTATATAATCCACTTCGTTCGTTTGCGGTTGAACCAGCTTTACTTTTGCCTCTGTCGCCGTCGGCGCCCAAACGCGAAAAGTCGTTTCCTTCTTTGTATACACGACGCCTAAATCGCCGTCATAAAAAAATTGCTCATCAAATGCCGCTGTCCGCACGACCGCGCCAATTTGCAAATCGGTCGCTTCTCCTTGATGGTCATAAAGAAGATATTCCCTTCCTATTTCAATCGGAATCGGACATAAACATTCGTATTTCACGCTTTCTCCTAAATCCACTTTTCGCTCTATGGTTAAAGGATGTCGCTCCCCGTATGGCGTTCCTAGCGTAAATGTTTGCATTTCTCCATTGAAATACGACTTCGGCACTAACACCGTCACCACATTCATCGCATCTAAATATGCAGCAAAATTCCGATTTATATGAAGCAAATCTGCTCACCTCTCTTTTGGTGCAGGCTGTGTTATTATCATACGTGAAAGAAGAAATGCGGTGCCAAGGAAACGGATGACAACTGTAGCCATCTTGTATATCGAAGAAATTGATATGTAAACAAAATATAAACAATAAATAAAAAAAGGTGTAATTAGCTTTACACCTTCTCCTCATCCGTATTCCAAGCGGTTCGGATATCATAATGGCTATAGCAGTGACTCAACAGCGAAGAAGCTGCTTTTAGCTGGACATGCTTTAGCGGGAGTGTTAATTCCCTTAATGCTGAAAACCAGCGCGCATAATTTCGTTTATCAATGTATTGGACACCGCTAAGAGAATGGCGGTCATCGATATAGCCGTAGCGATTGATTACCGCTTTCCTCACAGGGAAATCGATATGATACCGTTTATATATATCAACAACAATTTTCTCCATTCGTTGCAGTGCAATAACCGGATTGATTCTCCTTCTTTCCCCCCGCTTCGTTATCTCCGTCCAAAAGCGGTCGGAAGAAGCGATAATAATATTATCTTTTTCTCCCTCGACAAAAGTGATGCACCATGTTGTGGTCGGGCTCAGCAAAAGGATATCTAATTCGACTCGGGCGTTTTTTACTAAAAATACTGGCTTATATAAACATAGGTCCGTATCGGGAAAACGCTGTAAAAAATATTTTAATGTTTCATCGTAGTAAAATTTTGATTCTACATTGGATTCATACCAAGCGGTAGAACTTGCCCACTTTAGCTGCATATGAAATAGTTCTTCTAAAAATAACATTTTTAGCTCATCGATATTGGCGGCCTTTATTGCAATATCGTTCTTATCAGCGCTTGAAACGTCCTCATCATCTTCCGATACGGAAGAACGCCGCACCCATTTTTTCATCCTCTCCAACAACGAAGGCTTTTCCAGCAGCCATTCCCACGTTTCCTCCTGGACGGGAGCAGCATTGTTTCTTCGGCCAGTCTCCCATTGTTCTTTCGTTTGCTCCCACTGCTTTTTCTTTAGGCGAATAAATTCAGGAGCATAGTGATATACATCGGTTTCATACCGAGAAATATAATCTTGCAGCTTAATTAATTGCCCCACACTTGCACACTTCCTTTTTAAGAAGTTGCTTTTTCAGAAAACGGAAATGAAGCGATCGCCTCATACTTCGGCGTTCTGTCTAAATGGGTTTGATACAACACAATTTCACGAACAGAAAAAGTCGCCGCTATCCTTGGTTTCTGTTTCAGCTCCTCCAGACGAAATGCCTCGCTTCCTTGCCATTTGCGGGCAATGGTAATATGTGGGGTAAATGGCCGTTTGTCTAAAGAAAAGCCGATGCCGGTGCAAGCCGTATACACATCACGCCGCAGCACCCACAGTTTTTCTTCTTTTTCTACCCCTTGCCATAAAATGCGCGGTGCGGTCCGGTCGCCAAATGTACGGATTTCCGATAAAGATAAAGAAAAAGGAGTGTGGCGTACCGCCACTTCGGCCATTTTTTCCCGCACTTCTTCCACTTTGGCCTGCGGAACATGTCCTAAAAACGCTAATGTAATATGATAATCTTCTTCGTGCACCCATGTCCGAAACGGAAAAGCAAAGGCGATTTGCTCTTTCCAGTGGGCAATTTGCTTTTTTACTTCCGCAGCAATTGGAACCGCGATAAAATAATGTGTTTGTTTCATCTTTCTTCACCTGCAGAATGATTTTTTTTACTTAGCCAATGGATCGCGATTAATGACAACATGCCGATAAATGTACATACACTAAAAAATAAGTATACCGCTCCAATATGATAGCGATCAAGAAGATATCCGCCGATAAAAGTGCAAAACCAGGCTCCAAATCCGTTCCCGGCAGCAGAATAAAGAGATACGGCTGTCGCCTGCACATGCTTCGGAGCAATATCGCGTGCATATTGAAGCGCCGCTGGGATCGACAAACCGACGGAAAAACCTTGCGCAATCGTTGTGATATATACGAAAACAAGCGGTGGTTCCCAAAAATACAGGAACCAGCGCAAGCCTGATACTGCCGTGGCAAAAATGAAGAGCGGAATCAGCCCAAAGCGGCGGATCAGCCTATCCGTCATTTTCATAAACGGCGCTTCACTTCCCGCTGCCAGTAGAAAGGCAAATCCAATTCCCGTCAATGTTCCGCCAAGCTGCTTAATGAAGATGCCAAAATAAGAATTATTGGCTAAAATCGGACCAAAAATGAGAAACGTAGAGAGCAGCAATAGCAAAAAATGCGGAATGGCAAGCAGCTGTCTGACACCGCGAAGCGTTCCCGAATTCATCGTCTGGCTCTGTTTGGGAAGCCGCCAAGCAAGAAAAGCAGCTAATATGAGCATCAACGAAAACAAATAAAAAATAGTCATAAAGGCAAAATGGTCAGATAACCAGCCGCCGGCTAATACGGCGACCGCAAAACCGAGCGACCCCCATAAGCGAATCGAGCCGTAGCTGCCGCCATCTTGTTGTACGTGATGAAGGGCAATGCTGTCCGAAATCGGCACGATGGCGCTTTGCATCGCCGCAAGCAAAACCGCGATTACCATAAGCCAGCGATATTCCACGGCCAATGAATAAACAAATCCGGTGACTGCAGTGGCCCATAATGCAACGGTTAGTACGAAAACGGGTTTACGCGTATAATCGGTAACCATTCCCCAAAGCGGCTGGATCAACATCATCACTACCGGGCTAATGGACATAATTGCCCCGATCTCTGTCCCGGAAAGTCTAACCTCTTCTTGCAAATAGACAGATAAAAGCGGAAATAGCGCCCCAAAGGCGAAAAATACGAAAAAATAAAAAAGCGGAAATACACTCTTGCTGGTCGATTCCCCTCGTTTCAGCGTTACTTCCATGCCGCCTCTCCCATCCTTTTGAAAAAAAGCACCGCTCAACAAAGAGCGGTTATCTTTATCGTAACATAAATTTGGCAATTTTTCACTTTGCTAATTCATAAATAGCTTGAGCATAAATAGCCGTTGCTTTTAGCAAATCATCAATGATGATGTATTCATCTTTTTGGTGTGCTACGTCTGGACGGCCTGGAAACAGCGGCCCAAACGCGACTCCCGCTTTTAAGGAGCGGGCATAGGTGCCGCCGCCGATGGAAAGCAGCGTAGCGCGCTCACCGGTTTGTTCTTCGTATACACGCTGCAGCGTCCGTACTAATTCATGATTTTGGTCGACATAATGCGGTTTGGAGTCACTGAAATGCCCGACCGTAAAGCCATACTGTGCAGCAACGGCTTCTAGTTTTTGTTTTGTTTGTTCTATTTCATTCGTAACCGGATAGCGGATGTTTAAGCCGATTTTTGCACCGCCTTGCCGGTCATACGATAAGATGCCAACGTTCACCGTTAAATCTCCGGTAATCTCATCATGGTAGGCAATACCTAGCTTGTTTCCGCGTGAATCAGCAAAGAAATAGTCGGTCACAAAATGGATAAATGACGCTGCTGGCGCATCCAGCTCGACACTCGAAAGCCATTTCGCCAGCCATAAGCCGGCATTTTTTCCATTGTCCGGCTCCATCGCGTGCGCGGAAACACCTTCTAGTTGAAAAGTGATTGTCTCCTCTTTGACAATGGCATTTCCTTTCATGTTTGCCTCACGCAAAAAATGATGATAATGTTTCTCTATTTTTTCTTTTTGTTCATCATTTACAGCCAATACTGCTTCGGCAAAATCAGGCACCATATTGTAACGGCGGCCGGAGCGGAACGAATACAGCTGAATTCCGCCTTGTTCACTCATTTCGGTAAGCGGCTGATACAAATCGAGGTCGACAATTCCTTTTTCTGCATAAATAATCGGAAAATCAGCATCCGGAGCAAATCCCATCGCCGGCATTTCTTCATGCTTGAAATAATGATCGACACAGCGCCAGTTGCTCTCTTCATCCGTTCCGATAATCATGCGCACCCGTTTTCGAAGCGGCAAACCGAGTTCTTTTACTATTTTCATTGCATAAAACGCCGCCATTGTCGGTCCTTTATCATCAATGGCGCCGCGGGCATAGATTTTCCCATCGCGAATTTCCGCCGCAAACGGATCACTCGACCAGCCGTCCCCAGGCGGCACGACATCGACATGGCATAATATACCGATGAGCTCATCGCCTTGTCCCATTTCCAAATGTCCAGCCAGTCCATCGAGATTTTTGGCTGTAAAACCTTCCTCCTGTCCACGCCGCAACAAAAATTGCAATGCTTCATATATTCCTCGGCCAAGCGGTGCTTCCTCTGTGGCACTTTCTTCGTCAAGAACGCTCGGAATGCGTAAAAGCGCCTGCGTATCTTGAATCAACTCTTCTTTCCGCTTTAATACTTCTTCTAGCCAGTTGATGCCCACACCTACTCTTCCTTTCTTTTTCATTGCTCTTTGTTGTCAACGTAACACAAATGAATCAAGAAAGTCAAAGTTTTCTTTTTTTGCAGTGATATTGCAACTTCTTCACAAAATGTTTAAATATTTCGTTAATATCGGCAAATGGGTAGCATTTTTCATCTATTTTCGTGTAAAATGATAGTAAAAAGACAAAAAGATATAATCTCTCATCTTGGAAAAAGTGATGTTGTGCCATGCGAATTATGCAAAGATAGGGAGTGGTCTTTTGAAACCTTCAACACATCGTATGCTAACACGAATTAAATCGGTGTACATGTACATTAGCGAGAAGGGAACCGTAACGACGCAAGAACTTGTTGATGAGTTTGGCACCACCCCAAGGACGATTCAGCGCGATTTAAATGTGTTAGCGTATAACGACCTAGTTCGCAGCCCTAGCAAGGGCAAATGGACGACAACCAACAAGAAGGTGCGTATATCTTCTTAACGGATGTGGAGAAGAGAGAAAAAGGTGAGAGGTTATAGCGAGATAAGAATAAGCCTCAACATGCCAAAAGCAGAATATGTATTTAGTTTGTATATAAAAAGGAACCCAACCTCGGTTCCTTTTTTTCCTCTTTCGCATTTTCCCTGAGAAGTCTTCCTTCCTCTAAACGGAATGAAAGGGGGAAAGATTCATGCGCGAAACTGTTTCAACATTTCCACCTCTTCATCGGTTAATTCGCGATATTGCCCGACATCCAGTGAAGGATCGAGAATAAGGGGCCCCATTTGAATCCGCTTTAAGTAAACGACCCGTTTACCTACCGCCCGGAACATCCGCTTTATTTGGTGGAACTTTCCTTCTGTGATCGTTACCTCTACATCGGAACGAAATCCAGATTTTAAAATAACGAGCTCCGCTGGCTTCGTTTTGTAACCGTCATCTAACACCACACCGCGGCGGAATGCCGCCACATCTTCCGCTGTCACCTCTCCGTCAATGACAGCAAAATACGTTTTTGGCACATGTTTTTTCGGCGAAAGTAATTGGTGGGCCAGCTGTCCGTCATTCGTCAACAATAAAAGCCCTTCCGTATCTTTATCTAGCCGCCCGACCGGGAATGGCGAAAACACGCGGTCTTCCTCTTCCAGCAAGTCAACGACCGTTTCTTCTATCATATCTTCCGTTGCCGAAATGACTCCCGGCGGCTTGTTCATCATTAGATAAATAAACTCTTTATACTCCACTTCTTCTCCCCGCACTGTCACGACCTGCTCTGTCGGGTTGACTTGTGTTTGCGGATCTTTGACCACAACTCCGTCAATTTTGACGACCCCTGATTTCAGCAATTTTTTTACTTCTTTTCTTGTCCCATACCCCATGTTGGCCAGCATTTTATCAATACGCAGCCCCAATATTTTCACCACCTTAAAAAAATTTGGGTCAAATTAGGCGTTTGTCTAGTCCGCATTCTTCCTATTTCCATACACTATGAAAGAAAAAAGAAGAAAGGAGATTGACCCATAATGAATTATTATTATTATCCTTCAATGACAGATGATTATCGTCAACAACCTACTCAACCTTTTGGCCCTGGCTTCCCAGGAGGTTTCCCAGGAGGTCTCGGAAACATTCAGCAACAACTGAATCGAATCGAACGGACGTTAGAGCGTCATGAAGATCGTCTCAATCGTCTTAACCGTCGCTTGCAACGAGTCGAACGCCGGCTTGGGCTTCCTTTTGAACAATTTTAATCTTTTAGAAAAGAAGGCGGCTAGGAGACCGCCTTCTTTTCCTTTTTACGGCGCAAAAATGCAAAGCGATCGCCAAACAGTGAGGCAAGCAGACCAAATCGATCGCTGAAAAAGAAATACACTCCTGCGCCGATAATTGCACCAATCGCGACGATCACGATCGATTCCACTGTTCCGCCACGATAATGAAGCATCGATTTCAAAAGCAGCTGTACAACCGCAACAAATATGGACATAAGCGCCGTTAATATTCCAATAAAAATCGTGCGGCGTATGACAAACTGATATCGGTATTTTGTGTATTTTTTAATAATCCATAAATTAAATATAACCGAAACCAAATAACCAGACATAGTCGCAAGTATCGCGCCAATCGTCGCAAATTTTGTAATAAGAAAAGTATTGAGTAAAAGTTTCACGAAAAGTCCCATCGTTAAGCTGACGACCGAAAAACGTTGTTGATTAATGCCTTGCAGCATCGCCGCTGTCACGGAAAACAATGCGAACAAAATCGCAGTTGGCGCATACCAGCGCAACACTTGCTCTCCAAGCGGATCATAACTATAAAACGCTGCATAAACCGGCCCTGCAAGAAGCGCCATGCCGACAACAGCAGGCAATGTTAAAAACATTACTACTTGAAACGTTTGGTTTAAATATTTTCGCAATGATTGTCGGTCTCTTTCCACATACGCCTTTGTAATCGTTGGAATTAGCGTCAAACTAAATGATGTCGCCAGCGTTACCGGAATAATGACAATTTTTTGCGCCCACATATTAAAAATAGAATAAGCATGTTCAGAAATTTTCCCAAGTCCTATGTTCGCCATCGCATGGTTAAACGTAAACTGATCAACTAACTGGTAAAGCGGCATCGCTAGTCCAACAAAAACGAACGGCGCTGCATACAGAAATAATTCTTTGTACATTTCTTTCAAAGAAAGCTTAACTTGTCCACGATCTCTTGCTAATAAATCATCCAGATACTTCTTTCGCTTCCACCAATACCAAATGAGAATAGCGAGCCCACCGAGTGCGCCGACAAAAGCGGCAAACGTTGCCACGCTGACTGCTGTAACGAGAGAGCCTTCAAGTACGCGCAAAACGACGTAACAACCGATCAACAAAAAGGCGATGCGGACGATTTGTTCGACCACTTGTGATAGCGCGGTCGGCCCCATCGATTCATGTCCCTGGAAAAAACCGCGGATTAAGCTCATGACAGGAACGATAATAAGCGCAAAACTCACCGCGCGAATAACGGTTACGACGTCATTAATAGAGTTGACGTTTGCACGTTCATCAATAACAAACGGAGCAAGCCACGGAGCAATGGTATATAAAACAACGCAAGAAACGATGCCGGTAACCATCATTAATCGTAATCCCGATTGAAATAACACATAACCGACACGATACTCTTCCAAAGCATTATATTTCGACACAAACTTGGAAACCGCCAGCGGCAGTCCCCCTGTAGCGAGACTAATGAAAATTTGGTACGGCACATATCCATACCCATAAAGCGCACCGCCTTGTTCCCCTACAAGATGATAAAAAGGAATGACATAAATTAAGCCGAGAATCCGGGAAATCATAACACCAGCTGTCAGAATAAACGTTCCGCGCAATAATTTTGAGGTAGACATACGATCCCTTCCCTAATTTGATCACATTGAAAATGATAACTATGATATTTTATCATATTTTTGATCATGTCGAGAAATTTTCCCCCGCTCCATTATAATCAAGAAAGAAAGGATAGTGAAGAAAATGACATATGAAGTTGTTGTTATTGGGGGAGGGCCATCGGGATTAATGGCGGCAATTGGCGCTGCGGAACAAGGAGCAAAAGTGCTTCTTATTGAAAAAGGGAACAAGCTAGGGCGGAAACTTGCCATTTCCGGCGGCGGACGATGTAACGTAACAAACCGTCTCCCTGTCGAAGAAATTATTAAACATATTCCTGGAAACGGAAGATTTTTATACAGCGCTTTCTCTGAATTTAATAATGAAGATATTATTCGCTTTTTTGAACGGTTAGGCGTACAGCTAAAAGAAGAAGATCATGGTCGCATGTTTCCGGTGACCGATAACGCGCAATCGGTTGTACAAGCGTTAGTGAACGAGTTAAGACGGCTGCATGTAGATGTTTGGCTCAACACGCCGGTTGCTGATGTTAGGTACGAGCATGGAAAAACGATAGGCGTCACGCTAAAAACCGGCGAATTTATCGAAGCCAAGGCAGTCGTCGTCGCTGTGGGCGGCAAATCAGTCCCACAGACCGGCTCTACCGGTGACGGCTATGCTTGGGCAGAAAAAGCGGGGCATACGATTACCGAGTTGTTTCCAACCGAAGTTCCGATTACATCAAAGGAGCCGTTCATTCAAGAACGGATTTTGCAAGGCTTGTCGCTGCGCGATGTCGCTTTAAGCGTCCTGAAACCAAACGGAAAACCGATCATTACCCATCGAATGGACATGCTGTTTACCCATTTCGGCATTTCCGGCCCGGCCGCCCTTCGCTGCAGCCAATTCGTTGTCAAAGCACTGAAAAAGTATGGCAAAGATGCGGTTATGATGAGCATTGATGCGCTTCCTGACCACAATAAGGAAGAACTGTTTCAGCACATTGCCCATCTATGTAAAGAAGAGCCCAAAAAAGCGGTCAAAAACGTGTTAAAAGGATTGCTGCCGGAGCGATATGTCTTATTTTTGCTAGAACAAAGCGGCATCGACCCGCAGGCGCTGGCCGCAACAGTGTCGCACGAAATGATTCGGACGTTTGTCCATCAGTGCAAACAGTTTACCTTTCACGTTCATGGCACATTGCCGTTGGAAAAAGCGTTTGTCACCGGCGGAGGTGTTTCGGTGAAAGAAATCCAACCGAAAACGATGGCTTCCAAATTCATGGAAGGTCTTTATTTTTGCGGGGAAATTTTAGATATTCACGGCTACACAGGCGGTTATAACATCACGGCAGCATTGGTGACCGGCCGGCTCGCCGGCGTCAATGCCGCCGCATACGCCATTTCCCACCGGACCTAATAGGCAACGTTAGGTCCGGTAAATAATCATTGCCGAAAAGCAGTAAATTTGTTCTCCTTCCGACTCCATCGCCGCCACGCTGTATTTGACGTCGATTAACTGTCCGTCTTTTAATCGTGATAAAAAATCGTTGACCGCTGCTTCCAAATCCTTTTCATGCTCTTTATCGAATACTTTGACTTTGTACATTTTTCTTCTCCCCCCGGTTTTTTCTTTTATTTCATTGTTTTCACCAACTATGTAGAAATTCCTTCACGCCTTTTTTTCAAAAAATGCAAGGAATGTTTGTCCGACTCTATCCCCGTACACCGTCTGTGGACCGTTCCAAAACACGTTATGATACCCGCGGCTATAATGGATGGTGAAGCGGATCATCGCATGTTTCCACCATAACTGAGTCGGTTAGGCACGTTTTTGTAAATCATACGCACTTTCTTCATACAAGACTGATTGCCCATAAATAAAACGCTAGCTGTCCAAACAAAAAACAGCCGTCACCTAATCGCCGGCTGACTTTTTGGCTATTTTACCATAGCGGTTGGCGGTGGAAATTGATCTTTGGCGACTTCTTTCGGCGCTTGGACATGGCCGAAAAAACTGGCACTCCTAACACCATTAACAATAACACGCTGATCATCGCTCTTTTTAAAACAATTCCTCCTAAATAGGTATAATTTTTTTTAGAAAATCATAGCTCATTTTATAATATTTGCTTGCTAGCTTATACTTGTGGCAGCGCTCGTAGTAGTCTGCTAAATACTCGGCGTATTGCGCCACATCTTCATATTTTTTGTGTTTTTGAAAATAGGGGATAACTTCATTTTTCATAAACATTTCGAATTCCTGTTCAGAAACATCGCGAGATAATAAATATTGATAGACAGTAAAATGAAGGTAATATTCATAGGAAATAGGTTCGGAATGCTGTTTTAAAAGCTGCAGGCTTTCTTCCACGCTTGCCAGCGCCTTGCGATAATTTTGTGAAACATAATATTCGCGAATAAGAGAAAATAACGTAATAAAGCGATCGGCAAGCGTAGCGTGTTTTTTATATACTAAACTATTTTCGTAGTGTCGAATCGCTTCCCGATGCTCCTTCTTCATCGATTTCAAGTAGCCCAAATTATGTTCAATAATGCCCAGCAGTTCAATATCGTTGACCATTTGCGCCGCCTTTTGCGCAAGGGAGTAACATTCGACCGCCTTGTCCAACTCGCCGTACCTTCGATAGCAAATTCCTAGCAACACATGACATTCCGCGCTTCGCTTTAAGTTATAATCTGCTTGGTAAATGGCTAGCGCGCACTGCACATAGTTGATGCAGCTTAACATTTTCCATAACCGGCTGTATGCAAGCGCTAACAAATAATACAAGTCTGCTTCTTCCCACTTTGGAAACGATTGAAGCCGAAACAGCTCCTCTGCCTTTTTGTAATACTCCAGCGCTTCTTCATATTTTTCTTTGCAATAATATAAAAGCCCGAAAAATTTGTAATAGTAGTATTTCATTTCGTGGTCAAATGCATTGTACAATTCGCGAATCTGCATCATTGCGGCTTCAGCGGCGGAAATATTTTTCATAAACAAATAATAGCGCATCTCCATTAGTAGAAAATAAATATTTGCTTCCGCATCGTTAAAATACTCTATCATTTTCTTTATTTTTTCATACATTTCCTCCGCTTTCCATTCGTTTTTATCTATTATTGCCTTATACCATAACATTATTTGCTTCATCAGTTCATTCATCCATTCGTGAAATAAGTTGTCAATCCCAAGCCGCTGACAAAGTAGGTGCAACACTTCCCTACTCGGCGTTACTTGGTTGTTTTCAATTTTCGACAAATACGATACGGAAATAATTCCTTCCGCCACTTCTTCTTGAGTCAATTCTTTTTTGAGACGGGTGAACTTTAAGCGATCGCCAATCTTCAATGAATATCTACCCCTTTGTCCATATGTACGAATAGTTTAAATTTAACGAAAATTATACAATCTTTTTACCGGGTTAGGAATCACCCATTGGTACTAAAGGGATAGAAAAAGAAACCGGTATCGCTCTTTTATGTCTTTTATTGTACTAAATCACGCTCTTTCGTTTACTGGGAAAATCAACGGGTTATAAGTGCAATCATTAGGAAAATATCGCCGTGTCGACGAAAAACGAGTTGCGACAAAAGCGGTTACCTTCTTGAAAAAAAACGCTCGGTCGCTTCTCATAAAGAAACAACCGAACGATTTTTTCTTTACTGTATCAAAAAGAATAGGATTCAGCCAAAACAATAGGCTATTTTTTTGGCACCGTATCTCCTTCCCATTCGAGCATCCCGCCGACCATATTGCAGACGCGGTAACCTAATTCCTGCAAATAACGGCAAACGTTTTCGCTGCGCCGGCCGGAGCGGCAAACGAAAATATACTCCTCCTCTTTATTGAATTCATCGAGCCGGCTTGGAATTTCTCCCATTTTGATATGTTTCGCTCCGGGGATCATGCCAAGTGCGACTTCCTCATCTTCGCGTACGTCGACGATGTTCAATTTTTCGCCACGATCAAGTCTTTCTTTTACTTCCGCCGCAGTGATTTCTTTAATTTCGTCCATCACTTCGTCTCCTTTCTATCGTATGCCCCTCGCAAAAGAGGGGCACTAGATTAGTTCGCTACAATATTTACCAATTTCCCAGGAACGGTAATGACTTTGCGCACCGTTTTGCCGGCGATATGCTCTTTAATTTTTTCATCCTGCAATGCCATTTGTTCAAGCTCCTCTTTCGATAAATCCGCGCGCACATGCAGTTTCGCTCTTACTTTTCCATTCACTTGCACAACGATTTCAACTTCCTCTTCCACTAGTTTTGATTCATCATAAGTTGGCCATGGCTCGTATGCGATCGTATCGTTATGGCCGAGTTTTTGCCATAGTTCTTCCCCGATATGCGGGCAAACCGGCGATAATAGTTTCACAAATCCTTCCATATAGGCTTTTGGCAGCTGCGGCGCTTTGTATGCTTCGTTAATAAACACCATCAATTGCGAAATCGCTGTATTAAAGCGAAGCGCTTCATAATCTTCGGTCACTTTTTTCACCGTTTGATGGTATACGCGCTCAAGTGTATCCGTTTCCGGATTGTCGACGATTTTCGGGTTCAGCTCTCCATTTTCTTCGACAAATAAGCGCCAGACGCGGTCTAGGAAGCGGCGCGCTCCGTCCAGCCCCTTAGTCGACCAGGCGATCGACGCTTCCAGCGGTCCCATAAACATTTCGTATAAGCGCAGCGTATCGGCACCGTGGCTTTCGATAATATCGTCCGGATTGACGACATTTCCTTTTGATTTGCTCATTTTTTCATGGTTTTCGCCAAGAATCATGCCTTGGTTAAACAATTTTTGGAACGGCTCTTTTGTCGGCACGACGCCGATGTCATATAAAAATTTATGCCAGAAACGCGCATACAATAAGTGAAGCACAGCATGCTCCGCACCGCCGATATACACATCAACCGGCAGCCATTTTTTCAATTTCTCCGGATCGGCCAGCTGTTTGTCATTATGCGGATCGATATAACGCAAATAATACCAGCAACTTCCTGCCCATTGCGGCATCGTGTTCGTTTCGCGGCGCCCTTTTTTGCCTGTTTTCGGATCGACGACGTTCACCCATTCCTTGATATTGGCAAGCGGTGATTCTCCTGTACCGGACGGTTTAATTTGATCGGTTTTTGGCAGCTTTAATGGCAGCTCTTCTTCCGGCACCGGCGTCATCGTTCCATCTTCCCAATGAATGATCGGGATCGGCTCGCCCCAGTAGCGCTGACGGCTGAACAGCCAGTCGCGGAGACGGTATGAAACTTTCTTTTGTCCTTTTCCATTGGCTTCTAGCCATTCAATCATTTTCTTGATCGCTTCTTCTTTGTTTAGACCGTTTAAGAAATCAGAGTTAATATGCTCTCCGTCTCCCGTATATGCTTCTTTCGCAATATCGCCGCCGGCGACAACTTCTTTGATTGGTAAATCAAATTTTTTCGCAAATTCATAGTCGCGCTCATCGTGTGCTGGCACGGCCATAATTGCACCAGTGCCGTAGCTCATCAGCACATAATCGGCAATCCAAATTGGCAGCTTCTCGCCAGTGACTGGGTGAATCGCATATGCGCCGGTAAATACTCCCGTTTTTTCTTTCGCCAAATCAGTGCGCTCAAGGTCGCTCTTGCTTTTAATCGCATCTAAATACGCTTCCACTGCCGCTTTTTGCTCTGGAGTCGTAATTTTTTCAACAAGCGGATGCTCTGGAGCTAATACAGTATACGTCGCACCAAATAGTGTATCTGGACGAGTGGTAAAGACGGTGAACGTTTCTTCATGGCCATCGACTTCAAACCGGATTTCCGCGCCTTCTGAGCGGCCAATCCAGTTGCGCTGCATTTCTTTAATGCTTTCCGGCCAATCTAACTCTTCCAAGTCTTCGAGTAAACGGTCCGCGTAGGCGGTAATGCGGAGCATCCATTGCCGCATCGGCTTGCGGATCACCGGGTGGCCGCCGCGTTCGCTTCTGCCGTTAATAACTTCTTCATTGGCAAGCACCGTGCCTAACGCCGGGCACCAGTTGACTGGGACTTCATCCATATAAGCGAGCCCTTTCTCATACAGCTTTAAGAAAATCCATTGCGTCCATTTATAGTAATTCGGATCGGTCGTGTTGATTTCCCGGTCCCAGTCGTACGAAAACCCTAGCGATTTAATTTGGCGTCGGAACGTATTAATGTTTTTTTCGGTAAACTCCGCCGGATCGTTTCCGGTATCAAGCGCATACTGCTCCGCCGGCAAGCCGAACGCGTCCCATCCCATCGGATGAAGCACGTTATAGCCTTGCATCCGCTTCATGCGCGCCAAAATATCAGTGGCGGTGTAGCCTTCTGGATGGCCGACGTGCAGTCCTGCTCCTGACGGATACGGGAACATATCTAGCACGTAAAATTTCGGCTTGTCATCGTCATCGACCGTTTTAAACGTTTTATTTTTTTCCCAATAATCCTGCCATTTTTTCTCTATTTCTCGATGGTTGAAGCTCATTGCCTTCCCTGGTTACTAAAATCTATAAAAATCGACACATCCCGATGGAACCAGCAAAACCGCTTGCTACTCGGGAAACACCTGAGTTCCATCAGGAAGGGAATCCCTCATGTCT
This sequence comes from Parageobacillus sp. VR-IP, assembly GCF_013357975.1. Classification (NCBI taxonomy): domain Bacteria; kingdom Bacillati; phylum Bacillota; class Bacilli; order Caryophanales; family Anoxybacillaceae; genus Parageobacillus; species Parageobacillus sp. VR-IP. Next base: position 49,464 of record NZ_JABVYQ010000004.1, on the reverse strand, counting down.
CACCTGCTGTGAAAGACACCCCGTGGATCGCTGTCAGCGACAGCGCCTGTCGTGCACCATTCCTTCCATTGGTCCGTACACGACAACGATTTTAGCAACCAGGTCTACACCTCCCTTAGTTGAATTTGGTACTGGTTCAGCCAGCAGAATTTGTGCAAGATATTCCATAGTGACCATTCATGCTCTTGTTTGAAATTCTCGATTTTACGTAACATCATCACGATATATTGGCGTTGTTTCTTGCCGCTTTTCGATTGCTTGTAGGATTCTTCCATCGACCCTAACGCGGCAACCAAATGGCGTTTCACTTTCGTTTTTATGGTGTACACGAGTTTTTTTGGCAATCGTTCCTGATACCCTAATCCCCGCCAGCCAATCACCAAGGCGGCGCTTTCATGAACGGATAACCCGTATTTTTTCCTATACTTGAAACGACCGATGACGCTGGTATACGTCGGATTCACTTTTTTGACGCGAAACCCAAGCCGCATCCCCCGACGAAGGACGGTTTCTGTCAGTTTTTTCTTTTTGAATTGGTGGGTCAAGCGATGGAATCGTTTGTCCGTATCGTGCTGCTGTCTTAGTTGGATGTTTTCGATGACCACTTCCCTGACATTTTCTTGCATCAGCCAGTCATACACATCTCGTATGGTTTCTCCAACAATGTTGTTTCGCTTATTCGCTTTCACATATTCGAGTTCATGGCAGTAAAGCACCTTTGATTGAATGAAGTTTCCTTGTTTTGAAACGATGCTTACGGCGATGCGGTCCATATTGATATCCATCCCAGCAATTCGTTCCGCTTGAATCGGTTCGTCGTAGGCAAGTTCCCTGCCATACACTTCTTTCTCATAAATGAGATGCACATAATACTCTCCGTTTTTGCGTTTGATTTCAGCGGTATATGGTTGATATTCAATGATCGGCCTTCCTTTTGCATTCACGTCCACCTGCTCGCCCATGACGACATCAATGATTTCCCATTCATATTTTTCGGGGACCTGTACGGGAAATGTCAAGCGGGGAGCGGGTTTTCCTTCTTGTTGTCCAAGTGGATTCGCGATTTCTACATAACATTCACATGATTTTATACATTTTTATAGATGTTTAACAACCTGCTTATACCTCCTATCTTTTTTCTAGTACACATTGTTAACAAAAGCGAAAATAAAAAAACCTCTCAGCCCAAAAGGGACGAGAGGTGCCATTCCCGCGGTACCACCCTTCTTAGCATGCAAAACTGCATGCCCACTCTTATCATTAACGCAGATTCACGGCGGACATTACGAGGCGAAAGCCGCTCATGCCCGCAACTCCGAGGCGAGTTCGTGAACAAACTTCGGTTGACTCGCACCGACCGTCAACTCTCTGCCGTCCGTTTGGTTCACTACTACTCCTCTTCACCGTTATTTACCAATATTGTTCGTGTATAATATTTTAAAAAATTTGTCGGTTTATTGCAAGTGGGGAAAATGGAGCTTATATGGCGTTCATATCCTCACGTAACGGTATCATCCATCTATTTTATGCCACATTTCCCGCGGATTCAGCTCATAGATGCCGTTTTCGCGATACATATAGTTATTCATGATCCATTCGCGGCGAATGGTTGCGTAATCCTCATGGAACTTTTTAATATGCTCATTGATTTCTTTTTCTGTATACTGTTTTCCCGGCTGAAGCCCTTTCAGCATATGCTCAAGCACAATCAATTTTTTCTTTCTTTGCGCTGGAATATTTTTTAAACGGCCATCGCTTGTAAAAAAGTTTTCGATGACTTTTTGACGCTCAGCTGCTTTCTCTTTCATCTCTTTTTTCACCTCATTTTGTTCGGCCAAATCAAGCAATGCATACGCGTAATGCTTTACGACAGATGGCTGTAAATAAAAATAAATGATGTTTCCATCGCGCCGTTCACAAACAACGTTCATGTCGCGAAGTTTTTTTAGATGGTGGGTAATCGTTGCCGGAGTCAATCCGAGTTTCCCAGCCATTGCTTGACCGTGCAGCGGTCCTTGCGAAAGCATTTTTATAATGCGAAGACGCGTTGGGTCACCAATCGTCTTAAAAAATGTCACTAAACGATGAAGCTGCATGACTACACCTCTATATTTGATGGTTATCTAATTAGATTTATATCAAATTGGATGTTTGTTGTCAATCTCCCATATTTTTCATACATAAAATAAAAAATGGAGTAGAAAACATGTCTACTCCACTATAACCGTCTGTTTCTCCTTGTTTTGCTTCTTTGGCAAGTTCCAATCATAGAAGAACGTCGTGACAAGCGAAAGCACAGAAAAGAAAACAAGCACGGCGAACAGCGGTTTCATGCCAGCGTAATCAGCGATCAAGCCGCCGAGCACAGGTCCGATCGTTCTGCCTGCCATGGCCGTGCTGTTGACAAATCCCCCCTCCGGCCAAATCACTCCCGCATACGCAGCCGCTATTGGGAATACAATCCCGCTTCCCATCCCGATGATCGTTAAAAAGATGACGTAATGCGGCCAGCCATGAAAGAAAACAAGGCCAACGAGCACAGCCATCGTCGCGACAATTCCGATCATCATTGATTTAAAACCGCCAATTTTATCAAACAATAACCCTCCGACTAAGTTCCCAGCTACACTTGCCCCGGAGTTGAGCATGAGCACCATTCCAGCGGCAGAAAGTGATTTGCCGAGCTGTTCATGAACGTAAATCGTATTCAACGGCCACAAAAAGAAGCACCTGTCACATTCATGGCCATGCCTACCATTAATACCCAAAGCACACGGGGCATATGCATACGTATATCCTCCTTCAATATTTCGAGTACCAAAACAATTGTATGGATTCTACGAAAAAAGGCAATAAAAATGAGCTTGCCGAGGATTCGACAAGCTTTTTACTCTTCGACATGCTGCTTTGATTTTTGCGGCTGTCCGCCTGTTTGTTCATATGCTTTTTTCGCCTGCTTTACCGGATCAAAATCTTGGCTGAATTCGAGATCGTTATTATTTATTCCGTTTCTCGTTTTTTGTTCCGGGTTGTTTTGTTTCGACCGTTTTTTCACCACATACCCTCCCCTTAACGATCAAGTAAAATCATTTGATTTTGCAGCTGCTCAAGCTGCAGGCGCATCCGATGCAATTGTTCGCGCTGTTGGGCGTTGCAGCTGCGCGCTAAATGCGCCAAATCGTTGACGGTGCTCTCCAGCATTTGCTGCGCCTCTGTATATTCCGTTATGTTATAATGCTCTTGCTTTTGTGCTTCCGTGTATTGCTCTTTCGCATAACGAATGACATCTTCGCAATGCTGCAAAAATTCTTCAACCGATTGCCGCGTTGCCATTTCTTTTCCCTCCAACCGTATGATCGTTTGCCTCATTGTTTAGTCTGTGCATTTTATTTTCCGCCTACTACGTTAATGATTGGTAATAGTCGATTTTTTCCGCCAATCGTGATACAATGCTGAAATGATACGATTTTACAAACAAGGAGGGAACTGTGTTGGCACAGTTCAACCCATTTCCATATACAAACGACCATAAGCGTTACCATACGTGGAATTATCATCTGCGACAAACGTTCGGGCATAAAGTGTTTAAAGTCGCGCTTGACGGCGGCTTTGACTGCCCGAACCGTGACGGAACGGTGGCGTATGGCGGCTGCACGTTTTGCAGTGCGGCTGGATCGGGTGATTTTGCCGGCAATCGCTCTGATGATTTGGTGACACAGTTTCATACAATTAAGAAAAAAATGCACCAAAAATGGAAAGAAGGGAAATATTTGGCCTATTTTCAGGCATTCACAAACACACACGCACCGGTAGAAGTATTGCGGGAAAAATATGAAACCGTCTTAAACTTAGACGGGGTAGTCGGATTGTCTATTGCCACGCGCCCGGACTGCCTTCCTGACGATGTTGTGGAGTATTTGGCGGAGCTGAACGAGCGTACGTATTTATGGGTCGAGCTCGGTTTGCAGACGGTTCATGAACGGACTGCCCTGCTGATTAACCGCGCTCACGATTTTCAATGCTTTATCGACGGTGTTGAAAAACTGCGCAAGCACGGAATCCACGTCTGTGTGCATATTATTAACGGACTGCCACTTGAAGATTACGAGATGATGATGGAAACGGCAAAAACGGTAGCCAGCATGGATATACAAGGAATCAAAATCCATTTGCTTCATTTATTAAAAGGAACGCCGATGGTAAAGCAATATGAAAAAGGATTGGTGCAATTTCTATCCTTTGAAGAATATGTAAACCTTGTCTGCGACCAATTGGAAGTATTGCCGCCGGAAATGATCGTGCACCGCATCACGGGCGATGGCCCGATCGATCTCATGATCGGTCCGATGTGGAGCGTCAATAAATGGGAAGTATTAAACGCCATTGACGCCGAACTCGAGCGCCGCAACAGCTATCAGGGGAAGTATTACAAAAAAGAAGTGGTCGGGCGATGAAATTGGTGAAAATTCTTCCATTTACACGGGTATTAATGGACATGGCGGTAAAAGAAGGAGACATCGCCGTCGATGCCACGGTCGGAAACGGACATGACACACTTTATTTGGCAGAGCGCGTAGGGGAGAAAGGCCACGTATTTGGTTTTGACATTCAACAGGAAGCGATTGCATCGACATCCGCTCGTCTTCAGGAGCATCATTTGCTCGAGAGGGTAACGTTGTTTCAGGCAAGCCATGATCAATTGATCGAAAAAATCCCTGATGTCTATCACGGGCACATCGCCGGCGCAATATTTAACCTCGGCTACCTTCCCGGCGGTGACAAACGGATTGTGACAAAACCGGAGTCAACGATCCGCGCCATCGAACAATTGCTTCAGATCATGAAAAAAGAAGGAATCATCGTCCTCGTCGTTTACCACGGTCATCCGGAAGGCGTCATCGAACGGGATGCGCTTCTGCATTACGTCAAGGCAATGGATCAACAGCATGCTCACGTATTAAAATATGAATTCATCAATCAAAAAAATAATCCCCCGTTTATTCTTGCTATCGAAAAACGGTAAAGAGGCTGTCCCCTTTTAGGAAAGAGACAGCCTCTTTTGCTTCAAAGACGATGAAAGCTTGTTTTGCCATAAGCGATACGCTCTTCCGTTCCAGTAAAAAAACCAAGAAACGGCCCCGCCTGCACGGACAAGCTTCCTTGCAAGACAGCGAAGCTCCCGCTGTTTTTTCACTTTTTCATCCGATAAATATAGACCGAGAAGGCCTCGGTGAATAAGGCGGTGAAACTCTCCGTGCGGCAATGCATTCACATGACGGTCGGCTTCTTTAATAAAATGGTATAACCGTTCCAATAAAACAGACTGGCTTGGATAATAAAAACAGAAATTCAAATCTCCGCCTAACCGGTCTTCTTCCTGGTCAATCAAATAATCAAGCAAAATATGCAGCCCTTGTATATACGGAAAATAACCATCGCGTATTTGTTTGGCCATTTCCGCTTGAAATGTTTCGCTGAAGGCGTAAGCAACTAAACAAAAAATACCTAACGTAGAGCCGGAGCAGGCGGAAAACTCATACCATTCCATCGGCGGAAGCTGATCTTTATATTGTTTAAACCATTTTTCCAGGCGCGGCACACGCTCCTCGACGTGCACATGTTTATGCACCTGCAAATCGCAATAATATCCCGCTAGTTCGTGCAAAAATGGCACAATTTTATCGTAATGGACTGCTTTTTTCAAAACGTTTTGGCACGTGCGGACAAGGTCGCGCAAATAGCCGCCATCATCTTGTTCTTGGCGGTGGCGGTAATAATTCGCCACGTCGGCATCAAGCGATAGGGCAGCCGGCATCGATTCATGAAGGGCGCGGAAATCAAGCGGATCTAGCGACGTGCTTCGGTCACATAAATTATCCAAGTAATCGCTGATCGTTTGATACGCGACAATAAAGCGAATGCACTCTTCCATGTCCTCTCCGGCAAGCAGCGATAAAATGGCACCACCCTCGCAATGAAACGTTTTTGTTGCAATGCTGGTCAATGCTTGTCTACGCAACTCCGGGTCGGGAATACGCTCCGCTTTTTGTTTCCAATAAGCCAATTCGCGGTGTACAACGGGAAAAACGTCACAATATACTTTTTTCATTAATGTGATCGGATGCGTCGGTATTTTCAACAGGCTCACCTCAGATGCAGGAATGACATGATTTAACGATATAGCTGGCATTGTGTATCTAAAAATGATTTGGCGTAGAAAAAAACATCTTCCCGCTCTGGTTCATTAAAAATTTCATGGTATAATTGACTCCATTCTTTATACATTTTTTCCGAAATGGATAAACGATCAAACCATTCTTTTACCGCCTTTTTATCGATAATTTTATCGTCACCGCCCTGCATAAGCAGCAACGGAATATCAGGAAATTTCGCAATATGGTGAAACGCCAATTCCATCGCTTTCACCAGTTCGCGATACCAGCGGACAGATACTTTCGTCACATACAGCTCATCCTGTTGAGCGGTCTTGTGCACTTCTTTATTTCTTGTTACTAATTCAACAGACAAACCTGAGTCAAATAAAAGGGAAGGAGCGATATGATTCAATACTCTAGAGAGCAGATCAATCCCCTTGGACGGATGCGACACAAGCCCCAAACAAGGAGAAGATAAAATAACTCCACGGATCGGAAGACGTTTTTCCTGCAAGGTGCGGATTACTACAAGCCCTCCCATGCTGTGTCCAAGCAAAAATATTGGCACATGAAATTGTTGTGCTTCTTCAACCCACTCTGCCACTTCATTAATATATTCGTCAAACGATTGAATATGTCCACGTTTTCGCCGCGTTGTCCTTCCCTGGCCCGGCAAGTCTCCGGCGACGACATGATAGCCGCTTTGGATCAACTGCTCGATCAGCCATTGATACCGTCCGTGATGTTCAACCGCTCCGTGGACAATGACCACCGTTCCTTTTCCATCATTTGCCTCCCATTTCCACATGGCCAAATCTCCTCCATTTACGAATCGTGCCAATACTTGTACAATAATAATACCGAACCATTTTAGGAAAGGAAAGGAAAGAAGCTCATGATTTACCCGTATAAAGGAAAAATTCCAAAAATCGCTGAATCCGCCTTTATTGCCGATTATGTCACCATCACCGGTGACGTTATGATCGGGGAAGAAACAAGCATTTGGTTCAATACCGTCATTCGTGGCGATGTCGCCCCTACGATCATCGGTAATCGCGTCAATATTCAAGATAACTCAATTTTGCATCAAAGTCCAAATAATCCGCTTATCATTGAAGATGATGTCACCGTCGGACATCAAGTCATTTTACATAGCGCCATCGTCCGTAAAAACGCGCTAATCGGCATGGGCTCGATTATCCTTGATGGAGCGGAAATTGGCGAAGGGGCGTTTATCGGCGCCGGCAGCCTTGTTCCGCCAGGAAAAAAGATCCCGCCACATACCCTTGCATTTGGCCGCCCCGCTAAAGTCATTCGCGAACTGACCGATGAAGATGTCCGTGAAATGCAGCGAATCCGCCGCGAGTATGTAGAAAAGGGACAATACTATAAGGCTTTGCGGCTAAAACAAGGATAATCGTTCCTTATTCATTGTAGTTCCGATTAATGAAGGAGTAACGTTATGTCTACCGTCTTACTTCTTTTCATCATTGCTATCGCATTGTTTATTATATTTTTCCCAACAAAAGCATTATCGAAATCGGCACTTGTTTCTCTTTTTATGTTTTGTCTTCTTGCAGCACTGTTGCGCAATCAAGAAATGAGAGCAGCGATCGCACATTTAAAACAATCTTATTTAGCAAGGGAAGAAGCACTGATAGAGAATGTTATTTCTCCTTCTGCTGAAAAGAAAATCAAACCTTCTGTGCTGCTTGATGTGCCAGTCATTCGCCAACTTCCCGAATTGCCGCGCGGTTGCGAAGTAACGAGCTTGGCAATGCTTCTTGAGGACGTCGGTGTACAAGCCGATAAACTGACGCTTGCTAAACAAATAAGAAAAGACCCCACTCCGTTTCAGCGAAAAAATGGCAAAGTGTATTTTGGCAATCCAAACAATGGCTTTGTTGGCGATATGTACTCACTCACCACACCAGGCTTAGGTGTGTATCATAAGCCAATTAAGCAACTTGCTGAAACGTATCTACCCGATAGAATCATTGACTTAACAGGAAGCGACTTTTCCGTGTTGCAGCAATATCTTTCGAAAGGAGTACCGATTTGGATCATTACCAACAGCACGTATAAAGAACTGCCGGAATCCGCTTTTCGCGAATGGGAAACGCCGAGCGGACCAATTAAAATTACGTATTACGAGCACTCCGTTGTAATTACAGGATATGGCCAAGATTTTATTTATTTCAACGATCCACTTACAGGCGAAAAAAATAAAAAAGCACCCAAGACCGATTTTTTGGCTGCTTGGGTGCAAATGGGAAGACAAGCCATCACCTATCAACCTGATTAGCTTAATAGGAGGTGCTTGTCTTCTTTATATGCTTTTTTATATAGGTTGGAAAAATCATATTTTTTTTCGATATATACTTGGTGCCAAATCATAAAGACTAGCACAGTCCAGATTTTCCGGCTATGATCCGCTTTATTGGCGCAGTGCTCCTCTAACAGGCGATATAGCACATCTTTATGGAACAAGTGATCCGTTTCACTTTCTTTGATAACGGTTTTCGCCCAATCGTACATTTCATTTTTCAGCCAATGGCGAATTGGTACTGGAAAACCAAGCTTCTTGCGCTGAAGAACATGATCGGGAACAATGCCTTCTGCCGCTTTGCGTAAAATGTATTTCGTTGTATTATTAGCCGTTTTCATTTCTGGTGGAATTTTTGCTGCCACTTCAAAGACGGCTTTATCTAAAAACGGAACGCGCAATTCCAACGAATGTGCCATTGTCATTTTATCGGCCTTTAGCAAAATATCCCCGCGCAACCATGTATGAATATCAATATATTGCATACGGTTGACAGGAGGATAATGAGTGGTTTCCTCATAAAATGGACGGGTAATGATTGTATATTCCAGTCCGCGCTTGTATGCTTTTAGCAAGTTCTCTTTTTCTTCTTCGCTATACATTTTTGCGTTTCCTATATAGCGTTCTTCCATCGGCGTTAACCCGCGCTCGATGAAGCTTTTCCCTTTTACCCCTTCTGGAAGAATGCGGGCGATGATGCGCAATGCCGATTTTGCCGCGCCAGGCATCCACTCAAACATTTTTAATGACTGTGGTTCACGATAAATGTTATACCCTCCAAACAGCTCATCCGCTCCTTCTCCAGAAAGAACAACCGTTACATGCTTTCTTGCTTCGCGGGCGACGAAATAAAGCGGAACAGCCGCTGGATCGGCAAGCGGATCATCCAGATGCCAAATGATTTTCGGCAGTTCTTCCATGTATTCTTCTGGCGAAATAACGTAGCTGATGTTTTCCACCCCTAATTTCTCAGCCGTTTCTTTCGCTACCCCAATTTCGCTAAATCCTTCTCTTTCAAAGCCGACCGAAAAAGTTTTAAAGTTTGGATGAAATTGTTTGGCAATCGAAGCAATGAGCGAAGAATCGATTCCGCCGGATAAAAAAGAGCCAACCGGCACATCGCTGCGCATATGTACCCGCACGGAATCAAACAAAACATCGCGAATCTCTTTGACGAATTCATCTTCTGATTTCCATACTGGCTGAAACCGCGCTTTCCAATAACGGTGTACCGTTAATGGTTCACCGATTTTCTTTTTGATGTAATGACCCGGCTCTAATTTATTAATGCCAACAGACATTGTCATTGGCTCAGGCACGTATTGATATGTTAGGTAATGCTGAAGCGCGTCATAATCGAGAACATTGTTTTCCGTCGCATGCAAGATGCTTTTCTTTTCCGATGCAAAAAACGTCCGCCCTTCTTCTTCAAGATAGAAAAATGGTTTAATGCCAAATGGATCACGTGCGGCAAAAATCGTTTTTTCTTCTTTATCCCAAATGACAAATGCAAACATGCCACGAAGCTTCTCTACCGCTTTTTCTCTTTCATGGCTATATAGCGCAATAATCACTTCCGTATCAGAATGTGTGGCAAATTCGTATCCCTTCGCATACAACTCTTCGCGTAGCTCAATATAGTTATAAATTTCTCCATTAAAAATAATCCAATATCGCTCGTTTGCGTACGATAACGGTTGATGACCCCCTTCTAAGTCGATAATGCTCAACCGACGAAAGCCAAAATGGACATAGTCATCGAAAAAATACCCCTCGTCGTCTGGACCACGGTGCGTGATCATATTATTCATTTCTTCAAACGTTTTCTTCCATTGCTCGTCTAGCACTTTTGGATGATCATAAACACATCCAATAAACCCGCACATGTGTATTTCACCCATTTCTTTATATTCATTCAGCATGCTGATTATATCATAGATTTGAAGCAATAAAACTATAAAATTTCCTTTTTTAAATACACCGTTAACATATCGATTGCAAAACCACTGAAATAACTTAATCTGCTTTTTTGAACAAAAAAAAAGAGAGCTACAGTTGCTGTAACTCTCCTTTCCATATTCATTAATTTATTGTTGCTTCGACAAGGAAAAAGCTTGCTTTTTCAATGTTTCTGCTTTATCCGTGCGCTCCCACGGCAGGTCGATATCCGTGCGTCCAAAATGGCCGTAAGCAGCTGTTTGCTTGTAAATCGGACGACGCAAATCTAACATTTTAATAATGCCTGCCGGGCGCAGATCAAAGTTGTTGCGCACGACTTCAATTAAAATGTCTTCCGATACTTTTCCTGTGCCAAATGTGTCAATGAAAATCGAAACCGGTCTTGCTACCCCGATCGCATAGGCTAGCTGCACTTCGCACTTATCGGCAAGTCCTGCCGCCACGATATTTTTCGCCACATAACGGGCCGCATATGCCGCAGAACGGTCTACTTTTGTCGGATCTTTTCCAGAGAACGCACCGCCGCCGTGACGGGCATAGCCGCCGTACGTGTCTACAATAATTTTCCGTCCTGTTAAACCTGCATCCCCTTGAGGTCCGCCGATGACAAATCGTCCTGTCGGGTTAATAAAGTATTTTGTGTTTTCATCGATGAGCTCGTTTGGCACAACCGGCTTAATGACATGTTCTTTAATGTCGCGTTCAATTTGCTCTTGCGTAATTTCCGGATGATGCTGTGCGGATACGACAATCGTATCCACGCGTACTGGTTTGCCGTTTTCGTCATATTCTACCGTTACTTGTGTTTTGCCATCTGGACGTAAATATGGCAAAATATCCTTTTTCCGTACTTCAGCCAAACGACGGGCTAAACGATGCGCCAAAGAAATCGGAAGCGGCATTAATTCTTTCGTTTCATTGCAGGCAAATCCAAACATCAGTCCTTGGTCTCCGGCACCGATTGCTTCGATTTCCTCGTCAGTCATCTGACCTTCACGAGCTTCTAACGCTCGATCGACCCCCATCGCGATATCCGGCGACTGCTCGTCAATCGATGTCAACACGGCGCATGTATCCGCGTCAAAACCGAATTTGGCGCGCGTATAGCCGATTTCGCGAACCGTATCGCGAACGATTCTTGGAATATCCACATATGTCGATGTCGTAATTTCTCCGCTTACGAGCACAAGCCCTGTTGTCACGCTCGTTTCGCAGGCGACACGAGCATTCGGATCTTTTTCTAAAATCGCATCTAAAATCGCATCGGAAATTTGGTCGCAAATTTTATCCGGATGACCTTCTGTTACAGACTCTGAAGTAAATAAACGTCTTTTTTTTGACATTCGGCATTTTCCTCCTCTTTCCTTAATCAAACATCAAAAAATGATGATGCCGCAAACGGCGGGCGATACGGTACTCATTTCCCTTATTTCATTTTCTCATATAAAAAAACCTTTCCTGTAACGGTGAGGAAAGGTCATTGCAATCGTATTGCTCCTTTCACTCTTATCGTTCAAGGACATCGCCTTGCCACAGGTTAGCACCATTTCACATGTTTCCAGTTGTGACGGTTGCTGGGCTTCATTGGGCCTGTCCCTCCACCGACTCGGGATAAGAGTATCCGTTCAATGACTTATCTTATCGTAATGAAACGGGAAAAGTCAACAAAATATGGCGAATTTTTTTTGAAAAAAAAAGGAAAAATAAATAAAATAAATCGTCATAAATAGTATGGACTAATAACAAAAATGTGTTATACTATTTGAAGAGATTATTTAAATAAAAAAAGGCAGGTTTTGAACATGGGGATCGCAAAAATGACCAATAAGCTTTCATTATTATTGCAACAACCAAACGTATTTCATAATTTATCGGTAGCCCAGCTGGTGGAAAAAGTGTTGCAGCGAAAGGAAGGCCAGTTAACAGCTACTGGGGCGGTAGCGGTAACAACAGGAAAGTATACAGGACGCTCGCCGAAAGATAAATACATTGTCGAAGAAGCCGCAACGAAAGAAAAAATCGATTGGGGAACCGTCAACCAGCCAATTTCGGAAGAAGTGTTTGAAAACTTATATAATAAAGTGCTTGATTATTTAATGAAACAAGATGAGATTTTTGTCTTTAAAGGATTTGCCGGCGCTGATTCTAAATATCGTTTGCCGATTCAAGTTATCAACGAATTTGCTTGGCACAATTTATTTGCCCATCAATTATTTATTCGCCCAAGTGCAGAGGAATTACAAACACACGAAGCGCAATTTACGGTGATCTCTGCTCCAAATTTCAAAGCAGATCCTGCGGTGGACGGAACAAGATCAGAAGCGTTTATTATCATTTCTTTTGAACGCCGCATCGTATTAATTGGCGGCACAGAATACGCTGGCGAAATGAAAAAATCGATTTTTTCGGTGATGAACTATTTGCTTCCGGAACAAGGGATTCTTTCTATGCATTGCTCGGCCAACGTTGGCAAAGAAGGAGATGTTGCATTATTTTTCGGGCTGTCGGGAACAGGAAAAACGACGCTTTCCGCTGATCCAAACCGCCGCTTAATCGGTGATGACGAACACGGCTGGTCAAACCGCGGCATCTTTAATATCGAAGGCGGATGCTATGCGAAATGCATCAACCTATCCCGCGAAAAAGAACCGCAAATTTTTGACGCCATTGGGTTCGGAGCAGTGCTTGAAAACGTGGTGGTTGACGAACAGACAAGAATGCCAGATTACGATGATGCGACATTAACGGAAAATACGCGAGCTGCTTATCCGATTCAGGCCATTGCCAATATCGTGGATCCAAGCGTCGCCGGCCACCCATCAACGATTATTTTCTTAACCGCAGACGCGTTTGGCGTATTGCCGCCAATTAGCAAACTGACGCGCGAGCAAGCAATGTACCATTTCTTAAGCGGCTATACGAGCAAGCTCGCCGGCACTGAACGGGGAATCACTTCTCCGCAAGCTACGTTCTCTACTTGCTTCGGCGCTCCATTTTTGCCGCTCCCGGCCGTGCGCTATGCGGAAATGCTCGGCAAAAAAATCGTTGAACATAACGTGCGGGTATTCCTCGTCAACACTGGTTGGACCGGCGGGGAGTACGGAGTCGGCAGCCGCATGAAGCTGGCTTACACGCGAGCAATGGTGCAAGCAGCGGTCGAAGGAGAACTGGACAATGTCGAAACGGTGAAAGACCCTATTTTCGGCTTGGCCATTCCGCTTCATATTCCAGGAGTGCCAGATGAAGTGCTGCAGCCGCAAAATACATGGGCGGATAAAAATGCATATGAACAAAAAGCAAAAGAGCTGGCCGCAAAATTCCGCGCAAACTTCCAAAAATTCAAGCATATTGCACCGGAAATTGAAGCGCTTGGAGGTCCGCTTGTATAATCGAAAAGGAGGGAGCAATTCCCTCCTTTTTTAATTCGTTGAATGCAAGGCGACAAGCTCATACGTGACAATCGTCCGATTATCAGCAAGTTCCAGTTTTTTCACCACCGCTTGACCGCTCGCTTCGCTTTGCAGCGTTCTTCTAACCTCTAGCGGAATATCAAGAGGATAAAGGCGATATCCTTCTTTTTCTAAAATAAACAAATTATCTTTTACACGCCTTTCATTTCCTTTTGTGACAATCAGCGTTTGCAGCTCCAGCGGCATGCCCATTGCAACACACCCCTTTTCTTTTTATCATATCATACATTCGGCTGACTTTTCATCCATTCTGTCAACCTCCGGACGGTCTCGCGATTTTCTTTTGGTGGAAAATAATGCGTAAAATGTGGAAAATACCATGTTGTCACTTGCTTATTTAATTCTTTCAGTCTTTTCTCCAGACGATACGCATGCTCAATCGAAACATTGCGGTCTTTTTCCCCATGAATGATTAAGACAGGAGCATGAATTTTCTCCATTTCGTATAATGGCGTCCGCCAGCGGTATCGCTCTGGATATTTTGTAGGTGTGCCGCCGATGACCCGCTTCATCATTCTCCGCAAATCTTCCCGCTCCCAATAGGTAAGCGCTACATCGGATACTCCGCCCCATACGGCAACAGAACAAACCCGCGGCTCTAAAATCGCCGTATGCAGCGCCATCGCTCCCCCGCGGGAAAAACCAAAGACATGAATCCGCTTTTCATTCACGTTTGGATGCTGCTGCAGCAGCCGAAACGCGGCAAGCGCATCATAGCGGTCTTCCCCGGCAAAATCTTCATTTCCTTCCCCACCTTGGTTGCCGCGGTAAAACGGCGCCATCACGACAAATCCGTACGCGGCAAACTGGGTAATGCGCGCCAGACGTACTTTCCCGACATTTTTAATGCCGCCGCGCAAATATAAAAAACCGTCATACACTTCAGACGCTTTCGGTATGGCCAAAAAGCCTTTTATTTTTAATCCTTGGCATAAATAGGTGACAAGAAATACATCAATATGCGGATTAGGGGAAGGAAAGCGATATTGCTGGACAATATATCCATCCATCACCATTTCCTCCTTTCCATTAGGCATTCACACATTTTTTTTGTTTGCATACGATAAGGTGGAAGTAAGTTACTTGTTAAGGAGGCTGCCTGCATGAAAAAAGTGGCCATAATGTCGCTTTTTCTCTTTCTCCTTATTATTCCTCTGGCCGCTTGCGGACAACAAAAAGAGGAGGAAGTAAAAAAGATACGGCTTGCGGAAGTGACTCGCTCCATATTCTATGCCCCACAATATGTCGCTCTGGCAAAAGGATTTTTTAAAGAAGAAGGATTAGACATAGAACTCACCACCACGTGGGGCGGCGATAAAACGATGACTACCCTTCTTTCCGGCGGAGCCGATATTGCCCTTGTCGGATCGGAAACATCGATTTATGTCTACAGCCAAGGCACAAACGATCCAGTCATTAACTTCGCACAACTCACACAGACAGACGGGACATTCCTCGTTTCCCGCCATAAAATTGACAACTTCAGTTGGGATCAGCTGAA
This sequence comes from Parageobacillus sp. VR-IP, assembly GCF_013357975.1. NCBI lineage: Bacteria > Bacillati > Bacillota > Bacilli > Caryophanales > Anoxybacillaceae > Parageobacillus > Parageobacillus sp. VR-IP. The sequence continues at coordinate 34,053 of NZ_JABVYQ010000004.1, read as the reverse complement.
AGGAAGCACCTTTCTCGGCCAGCGCAAGGGCGGCATGCCGCAAATGGTCGGCGAATTTGTGCTGAAAAAACACGGCATTGATCCACATAAAGATTTAAACCTTATTCAAAATGTTGATTTTGCTAATATCGCCAACGCTTTTGCCAGCGGCACGGGCGATTTCGTCCAGCTTTTTGAACCAACGGCAAGCATTTTTGAACGGGAAGGAAAAGGATATATTGTCGCCTCATTTGGCACGGAATCCGGCCATGTGCCATATACCACTTATATGGCAAAACAAAGCTTTATCCATAAAAATAAAGATGCGGTTGAAAAATTTACACGCGCTATCTATAAAGCGCAGCAATGGGTAGAGTCGCACAGCGCGGCGGAAGTAGCAAAAGTGATTCAGCCTTACTTTAAAGATACGGATCTTTCCATCATTGAAAAAGTTGTTGACCGCTATAAAAGTCAAGGCACCTATGCTACGAATCCGATTTTAGATAGAAAAGAATGGAATAATTTACAAAATATTATGGACGAAGCAGGCGAACTGCCGAAACATATCGATCATAAAACACTTGTCGATAATTCATTTGCCGAAAAAGCGATGGCTAAATAACGAAAGCGGGTGAAAGGATGAGCTTTTTAGTCGTCGACCGCGTTTCCCACACTTATTTTACCGAAAAAACTGCCGTGGCGGCCCTTGAAAATATCTCTCTGACCGTAGAGAAAGGAGAATTTGTCTCCTTTCTCGGCCCCAGCGGCTGCGGCAAAACGACGTTGCTTTCCATTATCGCCGCTTTAATTGAACCGACGGAGGGAGCGGTATTTATTGAAGGGAAAAAATTAGGCCGCTTCCATCCAACGGCAGGGTATATGCTGCAGCAAGATTATTTGTTTCCTTGGAAAACCATCGAAGAGAATATTTTGCTCGGTTTAAAAATCATGGGGAGATTAACGGAAGAAACAAAAAGACGAGCCCTTGACTTGCTTGCCTACATCGGCCTAAAAGGCGTCGAATCGCATTATCCTAACCAACTGTCCGGCGGCATGCGCCAACGGGCCGCACTTGTGCGCACGTTGGCGACAGACCCAAAAATGCTCCTGTTAGATGAGCCATTTTCCGCCCTTGACCAGCAAACGAAATTAAAACTGGAAGAGTTAGTATGGAAAACATTAAAAGAATACGGAAAGACAGCGGTGCTTGTCACTCATGACATCGGGGAAGCGATTGCGATGAGCGACCGTATTTTTCTGTTCTCGGCAAAGCCAGGACGCATTATGCATACGTTTATGGTTCCCGATGAATTGCGGCGCTTATCGCCATTTGCCGCCCGTCAGCACCCTGCCTTTTCCGCGCTATTCCAATCCATTTGGAAGGAGCTGGATGAACTTGAAACAAACCAGTGAACGTATCCAGTCTCTCCATCAGCAATACATCGCTTTACTGAAAAAAGAAAAACGGGTCATTCGCCTGTTTCAGATCATAATCTTTATCGCCTTTTTCATCTTATGGGAGGCAGCCAGCCGCTTTCATTGGGTCGATCCGCTATTGTTTAGCTCCCCATCAGCGATTTGGAGCCTATTTGTAGAAAAGCTCAGCGATCACTCGCTTTTAACCCATACGTTCGTTACACTGTTTGAAACCATATTGGGATTTATTATCGGCACGGTAGCCGGAGCATTGTTAGGAGCGGTGCTCTGGTGGTTCCCGCGCCTATCGAAAACGCTCGATCCATATTTAGTCGTCTTTAACGCCATGCCAAAAGTGGCGCTTGGTCCTATTCTCATCGTCGCACTCGGTCCGGGATTCACTTCTATCATTGCGATGGGTGTGATTATTTCTGTCATCATCACCACGATTGTTGTTTACTCTTCCTTCCAGGAAGTGGATGCGAACTATTTGAAAGTATTGCAAACATTCGGCGCCACCCGCTTCCAATGCTTCAAGGAAGCGGTGCTGCCATCCTCGTTCCCGACGATTATTTCGACGTTAAAAGTCAATGTCGGCTTGTCCTGGGTCGGCGTCATTACCGGCGAATTTCTCGTTTCTAAACAAGGGCTCGGCTATTTGATTATTTACGGATTCCAAGTGTTTAATTTTACATTGGTGTTAATGAGTCTGCTTGTTATTGCCCTGTTGTCGACTGTGATGTATCAGATCGTCACCTTCATCGAAAAGAAATTGATAAAACATCGCTAGAGACGTTCGTGGCAAGATAAAGAACGTCTCTTTATTTCTTCTAATGCCCGCGGAAGCACCTCATCTTTCATTATAAAACTAAACCGTTTATCTGTACGGATGTTTTCCGGCAGTGTCGGAAGCAGTACCGGACCGTTTGTTTCTAAATAGGACGGCTGCTTCACCATCGCGGCGATTTCCGCAAAATAGATGTTTTTTACCATATCCGGTTCGACTTTATATTGGCCGATATAAGTGAGCGAACGAATCAGCCCTCCTGTTTCTTCCTTCACTTCCCGAATCGCCGCTTGCTCCGGTGTTTCTCCCTTTTCTACTTTCCCGCCTGGAAATTCTAATCCGCGTCTCGGATGATCCGTTAAAAGCCATTGTCCATGGTAGCGGCAAATAATCCATACGTGGCCCGGATGCGCAGAAAACGGATGATCCGTAAACGACAGCCTCACTCGATTGCCATAATAGTCGAAAAATGTATACATGATTTCCAACAACCTCGTTCCTGTTTATCTCTCTTTTCATTATACGACAAAATATTCATCAAAAAAGCCGCCAATATGAATGGCGACTTTTTTATGAATCGAGCTCCTCTTCTGGAATGATGCCAAGCGAACGGATATGTGCTTTTGCTTCTTCATTTCCAAGCTTGTAAATCAGCTGATAGATTTTCATTAAGGTTCTGTCGTAGGCATCATTCTCACGGTCATAATGGTATTGCACATACGGAACGTGGGCGCGGAAAAACGCTTGCCAGTCTGTAGAATAGTTTTGGTCAAAATACTCCCGCAATTGAATAATTTCATCATCTGTCGCTTCAATTTGAAAATCCCATGGAGAAGCGGTTTTTACTCGCGAGATTTCTCCCGTTGCAAGGGATACATAATACGTCTTTTTTTGCTGCTCCGCCACAGTTGTCATCTCCTTATGATATTTCCTTTATTGTTTTAGTGTGGGTGAAGGCAAAAAAAATTATGCTCAAAAAATCATTTTACTTCATCTTTGAACAATTCAATCGCCTTTCGCAAAACCGTAGGAATCGGAACACCCGCACGCCCGGCATTTTCTACAATAGAAATAAATTCATTCGCAATATAGAAAAAAATGATGATATCGCGAATAAAATGGCTGCCCCAGCCAATAGCGGTATCTAATAAATGCGAAACAGCAACTAAAACAAAAATAAGCAGCTTGCGGACAATGCCACGGAAACCGACTTGACTGGATAGCTTCCCCTCCATCGCACTTGCAATCATTCCTGTGACATAATCGACAGCGACAAAACAAAGCAAAATAACAACTAATGAATCCACTCCTCCGATGAAAAACGAAACAACGGAGCCTGCCAGCGAAAATCCCAGCATTGACGTATATTTGTGCACGCTCCTCCCCCCTTAAACAAGTGAGCACTACTATCGTATGCAGAAAAGAGGGAAGGAGTATAGACAACTCTCTAAAAAACCACTCCTTCATCCACCAAGGAGTGATCGGTTAGTATCCATTTTTTAACGTCCAAGAAATGATTTTAGCATCCATACATGTTTTTCCAAACTTTTATAAATGCCAAGCAGCATATCTTCTGTCGCCTTGTCACCTACTTCATCAGCAACCTGCATTCCTTCTTTTAATTCGCCGATCATTGTTTCAAAATCACTCACAATAGTCGCCACCATTTGTTCCGCCGATTCTTGCCCAGTCGCCTCTTTGACAGAAGCTTGTTCCAGGTATTCCTTCATCGTCGCCACCGGCGCTTCGCCAAGAGCAAGAAGGTGTTCGGCGAGATCATCAATATGATGTGCCGCTTCATCATATAGCTGTTCAAATTTTTCATGGAGTGTAAAAAATTGCGAACCCTTCACATACCAATGATAATTATGCAATTTAATGTAAAGAACGCTCCAGTTGGCAATTTGCTTATTTACAATATCCGTTAATTGTTTTGACATATCCCATTCCTCCTCTAATATGGATGTACCCAATTTGGATAACCTCGAGATATATTCATAATCGAACTATATTATTTCCTAATTGCCTAATGTATATTTATTACCAATAATTTACAAATTTGCACCATTTGTTTATTCATCGTGCAAAGCGTCATCACACCAATGCGATGGCAATATGTTACAATGAAAAGAAAAATGGTGAATCCGTGATGTATCTCACTTTAGCGGTTTTATTGATCATTGTCGCACTCATTCTTGCTTTGGCAGTGATTACGACATCAAAAGCAAACGAATACAAGCATACGATCGACCCGCCACCTGAAGAGGATCATTCGCAAAATAAGTAAGGCTATCATCATGTTGATGATAGCCTTACCAATTATCCAAATACTTTCTTTAACTCTTCCTTATCTTGCTCCAACCAGAAGCGCATGAGCCGCTTTGCCCCTTCCAGGTCGTGCAGCTTCGCTTGCCCGCATTGCCGCTCTGTCGCCGCTGGGACTTCCGTTGCGTTTAGCGCATCTTTCATCGTTTCCTCAAGCAAATCAATGATTTCATCCACTGTCGGTGATCCGCTCACAACAAGATAAAATCCTGTTTGGCAGCCCATCGGCGAAATATCGATGATATCAAAATGATCGTACTTTTCTGCATGTTTACGCATCGTGTAAGCGAGCAAATGCTCAAGAGTATGAATCGCAGCTGGCTGCATCGCTTGCTTATTTGGCTGGCAAAAGCGAATATCGAATTTATTGACGACACCATCGCTTCCAACTTTATGGACACCGCAATGTCTCACATATGGCGCTTTTACCGCACAGTGGTCCAACTCAAAACTTTCCACCGAAGGCATGTATATCACTCCTACTCTGTTTTCTCTTTTCATCATACACCGAAATCCGATTTTTTTCATCCTTTTTGTATAGATTGTCGCAGGATAATACGGTATTTGTTTCATATTTATGATACATTATGAATAGAATCATTTATTCGTTAGGTGTGTGGCAAATGGCAAAAAAATTACTGATTTTGTTCATCCGTTTTTATCAAATTTTTATTTCTCCGCTAAAACCGCCGACATGCCGATTTTATCCGACCTGCTCGCAATACGGCCTAGAGGCGGTGAAACGGTTTGGCGCCATTAAAGGCGGCTGGCTGACGATCAAACGAATTTTAAAGTGCCATCCATTCCACCCGGGCGGATTTGATCCTGTTCCGGAAAAACAGCAAAATAGCAAGAAATCGTGAGCGGTAATGGATGATATGGCATAACAATAAAATCTTTGCCTTTCATAGCTATCCCTTTCACCGTCTACGAGAACGGGAAAAAACATCTCATAACGCTATTATGCCTGATCTGTTTTTCGTTTAATTCCGTCAAAATAGAATTATTTTGAATGCACATAACAGAGTTTGGGCCGTTCATGAACGCCCCTTATTTTATTATATATATGTTATAAAACGAATATATGTTATAAAACGAAAATATTATCACCTATAAGATCAGCATCACTGTTTCTGTTTGGCCCATTTTCTTGTATGATTAACCATAAAAAATCGTAATGATTACGATTATTTATCGGAGAGGAGAAAATAACAACGAAAAGAATACCTGTTACTGTATTAAGCGGTTATCTTGGTTCAGGGAAAACGACGCTGCTCAATCATATCTTGCAAAATAGAGAAGGAAAGAAAATCGCAGTTATTGTGAATGATATGAGCAAAATAAATATTGATGCTGAACTGATTCGACAAGGCGGTTTTTCTCGCACCGAAGAAAAGCGGGTGCAAATTCAAAACGGCCGCATCTGTTGTACATTACGTGAAGATTTAATCAAAGAGGCGGAAAAACTAGTAGACGCTGGAAACATTAATTATATTGTCATCGAATCCAGTAGCGCAAACATTTACGTACATTGACGAAGGGCTAGGAATTGGACCTGACAAAAAAATGTCGCTTGGATACAATGGTTACAGTTCTCGGCGAGAATCGCTTTTGGGCTGATTTTGTATCAGGTGAAAGCTTGCTTGACCGCAAACAAGCTGTTGATGAAACGGATACACGTGAAGTGGCGGACTTGCTGATTGATCAAATCGAATTTGCCAACGTTATTATACTAAATAAAGTTGACCTTATTAGTCCTGAAGGTGAGAAAGAACTTGAAGGTGTGTTAAAAAAGTTAAACCCGGGAGCGAAAATTATACAAACGACATTCGGTCAAGTGCCACTGGACAAAATTTTAAATACCCATTTATTCGACTTTGAAAAAGCTAGTCAAGCTGCAGGATGGATTAAAGAATTGAATGAAGAACATACTCTAGAAACAGAAGAGTATGGCATCTCTTCGTTTGTTTATCGCAGAAGACGTCTGTTTCATGAATTGGCTTGAGAATTAGCCGGTTAAAGTTGTTCGCGTTCGCGCAAAAGGCTTTTTCTGGCTTGCTTCAAGAAATGACATGCGCGGTCTTTTATCACAGGCAGGAACATCCATTATGATTCAAGGAGCTGGTGAATGGGTCGCTGTTTATCCGGAAACTGAACGTCAACAAATTCTGAAAGAGGACCCTGAGTTGCACGCTAAGTGGGATGAAACATATGGAGATCGCATGACGGAACTCGTCTTTATCGGCATTGACATGAATCGCCAGGAAATTGAAACGTCCTTAAATGAGTGTTTGCTGACAGATGAAGAAATGAAACAAGATTGGGCAACATTTTTGGATCCTCTTCCTGAATTTGCTGTTGCCCAATAAATTTATTATTTTAGTTCTCAAATCGTAATGATTACGATATAATAGCAAATGGCCTTATTGCGCCGCCTGCATCATTCTAATGAGGAAGGGAATTGTTATGAAAATAAAATCACTACTTTTATCGCTACTGCTCGTTATATCTGGCATTTTATATGGCTGCAGCAAAGAAACAAAGGAGCAGCAAGGCAAAAAAGACGTTTTAATGATTTATACGACCGTTTATCCGCTTCAAGACTTTACAGAAAAAATTGGCGGAAAATATGTACATGTACAAAGTATTTATCCTCCAGGTGTCGAAGCACATACCTTCGAACCCACAACTAAAACGATGAAGCAATTGGCTGATGCCGACGCGTTTATTTATATTGGACAAGGGATGGAAAGCTTCGCCGATAAAGTAAAAGAAACATTAAAGAATGAACAGGTTCATTTTCTCGCTGCTACTAAAGGGATCGACTTGCTAGATTCTACTCATGAAGAGCACGAAGATGAGCACCACGGCGATAAAGACCCACACGTCTGGCTTGATCCGATTCGTTCCATCACTATAGCGGAAAATATCCGTGATTTGCTCATTGAACTAAAACCAGAAAAGAAAGAAACATTTATGAAAAACTTTGAAATATTGAAATCCAAACTGGAAAATCTTGATCAGCAATTCCAAACGGTCATAAAAGAATCGCCAAAAAAAGAAATTCTTGTAGCACACGCAGCTTACGGATATTGGGAAGACCGCTATGGCATTAAACAATTGAGCGTTTCCGGGCTTTCACCGACAAACGAACCATCCCAAAAAGAACTAGCTGAATTGATTAAAACAGCCAAACAACATCACATCAAATATGTCATTTTTGAGCAAAACGTCACATCCAAAATAGCAGAAATCGTCAAAAAGGAAATCGGTGCGGATGCATTGCGTTTCAATAATTTAGAGTCCCGCACAGATGAGGACATAAAAGGAAATAAAGATTATTTTGACTTAATGAAGGAAAATATTTCTGTACTAAAAAAAGCATTGCGATAAGGAGTTGTCCTGCCTTTCTGAATGAGGCAGAACAATTCTTTTTTTGTATAAATGCAAATATTTTCAATAAAACTGTTGATTATTTCCTTCATAAATTTTTTACAAACACCCAAACTAAAAACGTAGTTTATTTTCTTACTAACGAGGAGGAATAGAGATGGCAAAAGATGTTCTTTGTGAAGTAAGAAACTGCCATTATTGGGCCGAAGGAAACCGGTGCAGTGCGGAATCGATTTATGTCGTAAGCCATGCGGGGAAAATGGCGGCCGATTCGACGGAAACGGATTGCAAAACATTTGTCCCTGCGAACAACGCATAACTATTTTGATTGGATGCGCTGTCTTTTTGGCTTTTTAACGTCAAAAGACAGCGCTTACATAGTTTATTTAAAAAGAGAGGCGACGTATTATGGCAAAAAGAGACAGCTTAATTAAAGCATTCAAAGAAGAAGTAAAACGGACAAATCCAATGACATTTCCGATCTGCGTCGACTCATTTACAAATTTATGGCAATATGAATTCGGATCCTTGGAAGATCTGCCGCCGGAAGTGGAAAAATTGATTGCCCACCGAGCAATCGAATTAGGTTTAATGGACGAAGACAGATTTTAACAACTGGGCTTGTCCTAATCAAGCCCAGTTGTCATCGTTAGGTATAAGCGATTTTAACTGACGGCGCAACAATTTTTGCGACGCGTTGCGTGGAAGCTGGTCGACAAAATAAATTTGCTTTGGAACTTTATACTTGGCTAAACGTTCCTGGCAAAACTGTTTTAGCTGTTCAGCAGTGACAGAATAGCCGCTTTTTTGTTTGACAAACGCACATGGCACTTGTCCCCATGTTTCATCGTCGATTCCGGTTACTCCTGCTTCTTCCACCGCCTCATGGGAAAGAAGCACCGCTTCGACTTCCGCCGGATACACATTCTCTCCACCGGAAATAATCAAATCAGAACGGCGGTCTAATACGTATAGAAACCCGTCTTCATCAACATACCCGATATCTCCGGTGTAAAACCAGCCGTCCCGAATCGCTTCTTTTGTCGCCTCTTCCCGATGCAAATATCCTTTCGTCACATTTGGTCCTTTTACGACAATTTCCCCTGATTCATACGGACGGGCCGGTTGCCCATCTTTTTCAATACGAAGCTGCGCAGGAAAAAGAGGTTTTCCTGCGGAACCGAGCTTCGCTAAACTATATTCCGGCGCCAATGTGACAATTTGTGATGCTGTTTCCGTCATGCCATATGTCTGATAAACAGGAATCCCCTTTTCTTTGCATGCCTCTAGCAGCGGCTTTGGGGCAGGCCCACCACCAAGCAGCATGCAGCGAAACGTTTCTGGATACCGTCTTTCACCAAGATCGGCAAGCATTTTTTGCAGCATCGCTGTGACGACGGACATGATCGTTACTTTCCCATCCATGATTAAATCATTTGCTTTTTGCGCATCAAAGGAAGGCATCACATACATGCCCATCCCGTATATGACGCTTCTCATCATAATCGACAAACCACTGATATGAAACAGCGGAACAGCGGCTAGCCAGCAATCATTTTCATGCAACCCTAAATTTAAGGCCGAGCCGATGGCGCTCCACCAATGATTGCCGTACGTTTGCAATACCCCTTTTGGCTTTCCCGTCGTTCCTGACGTATACATAATGGTGGCGACATCATCGAAATGATAATGCGATTGAAACTCCACGTCTGTCTCCGGCAATGCCGCCAATTCCTTTATTGTCACCACGCGAATGTCTGACTTAACAAGATCTGCCAGCTTCTCATCGGCAATCACGCATACGGCACCACTATCGTTTAATTGCCACACAAGCTCATGGGATGTTAAACGTATATTTTGCAATAGCGCGATGGCTCCGATATAATGAAGCGCATGAATCGTTTCCACCATCGCGATGCTGTTTCTCATCAGCACCGCAATGATATCTCCTTGGCGCACCCCTATGCCTGCTAATTGCCGCGCCCGTTTTACTACAGACTCGTGAAGTTCGCCAAACGTCTTTTTCTGACATCCATCATCGACAGCAGGGCGTTGTGGCGTTAAAAAAGCGCGTTGCATCAACCAGTTTGGTATGACTGTTTGCATGATGACACTCTCCTTTTTTCCATAAAGAAACAGCTTGATGGAGTACATCAAGCTGCATTAGCAATGATATGTTTCCGCTTTTCTCACGGAAAACGCGGAAATTGTTGAAAGTTTGGTTTGCGTTTTTCTTTAAACGCATCTCGTCCTTCTTTCGCTTCATCGGTCGTATAGAACAATAATGTTGCGTCACCGGCCAGCTGCTGAATGCCGGCTAACCCATCGGAATCAGCGTTAAACGCTGCTTTTAAGAAGCGGATCGCCGTCGGGCTTTTTTCTAAAATTTCCTGCGCCCACTTGACGGTCTCTTCTTCTAATTGCTCGAGCGGTACTACTTTATTGACGAGCCCCATTTCCAGCGCTTCCTGCGCCGTATATTGACGGCATAAATACCAAATTTCACGAGCTTTTTTATGGCCGACAATCCGCGCTAAATAGCCAGCACCATATCCGCCGTCAAAGCTTCCTACTTTTGGACCAGTTTGTCCAAAAATTGCGTTGTCTGCCGCAATCGTTAAATCACATACGACATGCAATACATGACCGCCGCCGATTGCATATCCCGCCACCATCGCGATGACTGGTTTTGGGATCACGCGAATCAACCGTTGCAAATCCAACACATTTAAGCGTGGAATTTGATCCTCGCCGACATAGCCGCCGTGACCGCGAACCTTTTGGTCCCCTCCAGAACAAAACGCTTTTCCGCCTGCTCCCGTTAAAATAATGACACCGATTTTGGAGTCATCACGTGCATATGAAAAGGCGTCGATCATTTCAGCAACCGTTTTTGGACGGAACGCGTTATGTACTTCCGGGCGATTAATGGTGATTTTGGCAATGCCGTTATACGTTTCATATATAATATCCTCGTACTCGCGTTCCTTCACCCATTCAATAGCCATTTTACTCTCCTCCTCTAATGAACTCACTTACTATTTTAGCAAAAATCTCTCGTTGTTCCACATGAATTGCATGCCCCGCTTGGGAAACTGTGACCATTTTGCAATCTGGCAAATGCTCTTTCATTTCTTCAGCAATTCGACAAAACTTTTCATCCCACTCTCCGCATATCAGTAACGTCGGCGTGTTCACTTCTGACAACCGATTCCACCATGAAGGCTGTTTCCCTGTCCCCATTCCGCGCAGGCTATTGGCCAGCCCGATTTTATTATTTTTTAACCGTTCCTTACGTATTTCCTCCTGAACGCTAGACGGCAGCTGCTTTTGCGACGCAAACAGCGGCAGCTTTTCCCACTTATCGACAAAAGCAGCAATTCCACATTGTTCAATTTCCCGCGCCAACACCTCATCGTTCTCTCGCCGCTTCCATCTTTCTTGCTCTGTCTTTAAACCTGGGGAACTGCTCTCAAGCACCAACTTGCGAACACGATGAGGATAAAGGATTGCAAACGTTAAGGCAAGCCTTCCTCCCATCGAATACCCTAACACATGGACGTCCTCTACATGAAGATGGCGCAATAGTTCATTCAGATCAGCAGCCGCTCGCTCGATTTCATACCGCGCCGGGTCATGCGGCGAATCAGTAAGACCATGGCCGATGATATCGACCAGAATCAACCGAAATTCCCGCCAATATGGAAGAAACGGTTTCCACGTTTCCATGCTCCCAGTAAATCCATGCAAGAGCAAAAGCGGCTCGCCACTCCCATATTGTTCGACATGATAGGAAACACCGTTCACCAAAATGTTCATGCCATTCTCCTTTTTCCGAGAAATTCTGCTATTTCCTGGGAAACCCTTTCCCACAAAAGACGATGAGTTTTTACATTCGCCTCCCTGGATGTACATACCTCAATCACATGAAGGCCATCTGTGGTGAGCGAACGGGCAACATGATGACGAAATTCGTCCCATGTTTTGCTGTTTTGGTAATTCCCTTCGTACATGCGAACAGCGTGCATAAATTGCAAATCGGTCGGCGTGCCAAACAGCATTTCGAAATGTTTTTTATGGTTTGCTTGCGGCAGGAACGAGAAAATTCCGCCGCCATTATTATTGAGAACGATAATTGTCGCATGTAATCCATGCATTTTTGCCGCCAACAGCCCGTTTAAGTCATGATAAAAGGAAAGATCACCGATGACGAGCACGAGCGGTTCGGCAACGGCGCTGGCCCCCAGCGCGCTCGACACGACACCATCAATCCCGTTGGCGCCGCGGTTCGCCAAAATGCGAATTTGCTTGTCTGTCGTAAAGAAAAAGGTATCGGCATCGCGGATCGGCATGCTGTTGCCGACAAATAAAGTAGCGCCGCTTGGCAGCAGTTGTGAAAGTTCAGTAAACACTTTTCCTTCAAATAATTCGCTTTCCGCTTGTTCCTCTAGGAGAACGGATTTCGCAATATCGTTGATCGCTTTCCAAGTTGCGGACCATTCGCTTTTTCTCAATTTTCGTCCCGCCATTTCAATGAGTTGGCGGCAAAATTCTACTTCATCGCAGTGTACCATATATGATGCCATCAATGTCGGTTCCCGCCATCCTCCGCCGCCATCTACTACAATTTGCCGGATGGATGGATATCGTTTCAGTAGCAGAAATAACGGTTTGGAAACCGGCATGGCGCCAAAACGGATCACGACATCCGGCACCAATGAAGCAGCAATCATTTCATCTTTTAATATCGCATCATAGCAATCAATAATATACTCTTTGGAATGAGATCCACTGCGCAACTGGGAAAGCGGATCCGCTAAAATCGGATAGTCCAACATTTCCGCTAACTCGGTAACCGCCTCGGTAAATTCCGGATAGTCCATTGGCCCGCAGACGATTAATCCGTTTTTGACGGAAACGAGTTGGTGATATAATTCACCAAGCTGTTTTCTATCAACGGTTGCTTTTCCGGCAATAACCTTTGTATAAGACGGTTCTTTCGCTTCGATCTGTTGCCATGTTTCTTTCTGAATCACCGGCATAAGCGGTTCACGAAGCGGAAAGTTTAGATGAACCGGCCCCGCCGGAGCACTCATTGCTATGCTCGCTGCTCTTGCTGCCATCGTCCGTGCATAGCGAAGCATCTCTGGTGTTCTTTCCGGAAGAGCCATTTCGACAAACCATTTGGCATACTTTCCATATATGTTTAATTGATCAATGGCCTGCGGCGCGCCAACATCGCGCAATTCGTGCGGACGGTCCGCCGTAACGACGACAAGCGGGATCCGTGAGTAATACGCTTCCACTAGCGCCGGAAAATAATTGGCAGCCGCCGTTCCTGACGTACAAAGAAGGGCGACCGGATGCCGTTTTGCTTTTGCCATACCAAGGGCAAAAAAGGCAGCAGAACGTTCATCTAAGTTCATATGTATGCGCATTTCCGGATGCTCCACCATCATGATCGCCAGTGGGGTCGAGCGTGATCCTGGACTGACAACAACGTCTCGTACTCCCGTTTTTGCTAATTCATCCACAAACGCAGCAATATATAAGGTTAGTGACTCATTCATCTTGTCCCACTCCTAGCGCCGATAACATTGGAATAAATTTCACTTTCGTCTCCTCATACTCGCTGATTGGATCGGAATCACCGACGATACCGCAGCCGGCAAAAATCGATACCTCTTGTCCTTGCAACAGACCCGAACGGATGGCGACGGCGAATTCCCCGTTCCCTTCCGTATCCATCCATCCGATTGGACCGGCATACCATCCTCTGTCTAACGGCTCCACCTCGCGGATTTCTTTGACTGCTGCTTCTCGCGGTGTTCCACCTAACGCAGGGGTTGGGTGCATCTTCGCCACCATCGATAAAATAGAGGAAGCGCGGCAATGCTCTCCAATAACCGGCGTATATAAGTGTTGAATGTTTGGCAATTTTAACAGCTGTGGAGAAGGCGGCATGTAGACGCGTTCGCAAACCGCTTCCATCGCCTCTTTGATCATTTGGACAACAAAGTGATGTTCGTGAAGATTTTTTTCATCATGCAGCAGCCACTCGCCAAGCTGTTCGTCTTCCTGAACGGTTTTTCCGCGACGGATCGATCCCGCTAAACAAGTAGAGTAACATGCATCGCCTTCCTTTTTTACCAGCTGCTCCGGAGAAGCGCCAATAAAGCATTGCCCTTCTTGTTCAAACGCAAACAGATAGCTAAACGGCTGCTGTTCGCGTAGTTGCCGGAGCACCACGCTTGCCTCCACCCGATCCGCAAACGATAAGCGCGCCTCCCTCGCCAGCACCACTTTATCAAACTTCCCGCTATGAATGTTGGCGATCGTTTGTTTCACCGCATCGAACCACTGTTCCGTTTGTTTTTCTTCATATTTCCTCACGGAAGGCAAAGAATGGATCGGCGCCCGCCCTTCATGTAACAGCCGAAACAACGTTTCTATTTTTTCCATGATTTCCCCACTCTGTCCGGAACGCACTGTCACGGTTAATGTCGCTTTTCCACCTTTGCTCGCTAAAAGAACAGCTGGCACCAGCATTTTCGCATGCGGAAAAGCGCGCCATTTTTCCGTGTGCGGTTTGTAAGGATCAAACGAAAAGCCTCCAAATAGGATGGGCCCCATCTTTATTCCGTTAGAATAATGATCTGTCTGTTCTACCCATTGCTTCCACTGTGTTTCTACCGTATGAAACCGCTCTTCTTTTTCTTCCGTTTCGATCACATACGTGCAACCAAGTCCAACATAAACGGTCTCATTGGTGCGGTCCCCCCAAAAAAAGCGCTCACGGAAAGAGCATATTGGTCCTAATGAAAAAAAATAAACCGGATCTACATCGTTCAATTCCTCCGTCCAACTAATAAACGGCCGCTTTGTTCTTTTCTCGATGAGATGCAATCGTTCGCGAATTTTATGCTGGTATAAAATTGCCACTGTAATCCCGCTTTCTTCATTAAGTTTATTACCTATTTCCTATCTTCCATTATATATAATAGGAAATAATTTATCTATTCGAAAGGGGTTGACACCTTATAAACGTTTTCCTACACTTATTGTGAATGTTTATCGAACATTATTCTATCCGAATATGAGGGGTATGATTATGCAACCATCATTACAAACAGATCGCTATTCATCGATCCACCGCCGCCGCGATTGGCGAGTTTGGTGGAGGCTTACCCGTCCACATACATTGACTGCTGCATTTGTGCCTGTTTGTATCGGCACTGTATTAGCACTTCATGAAACAGCCATTCACATCTCTTTATTTATCGCCATGCTCGTCGCTTCTTTGTTGATTCAGGCAGCAACCAATATGTTCAATGAATATTATGACTACAAGCGCGGGCTCGACTCCCCGGAATCGGTAGGAATTGGCGGGGCGATTGTCCGTGAAGGAATACATCCAAAAACCGTTTTATATTTAGCCGTTGCTTTGTTTGCTGTTGCGACGCTGATCGGTGCCTATATTTGCATGAATAGCAGCTGGTGGCTTGCATTGATCGGTTCCATCTGCATGGCAGCGGGATATTTCTATACAGGCGGCCCGGTGCCGATTGCCTATACCCCGTTTGGCGAACTTGCAGCCGGATTTTTTATGGGACTGGTAATTATTTTAATTTCCTTTTTCATTCAAACGGGCGAAGTAACAAAAACAGCAATTCTCATCGCAATTCCGATTGCCATTTTAGTTGGGGCGATTTTACTAGCCAATAATATCCGTGACCTTGATCGAGACAAAGAGAAAGGGAGAAAAACGCTGGCGATTTTAGTCGGCCGGAACAATGCGGTCCGCATTCTTGCCGGTATGTTTGCCGTTTCGTTTATTTGGCTGACGGTGCTGGCTTTCTCTCATATCGTTTCTTTCTGGACGATGCTTGTCTTTTTCAGCGTCCCGAAAGCGGTAGCAGCAGCGAAAGGGTTTATCGGCAAGACGAAACCAATTGAAATGATGCCAGCGATGAAAGCAACGGCACAAACAAATACACAATTCGGGTTTTTATTAGCTGTCGGCCTGCTGATCAGCCATTGGCTATAACACGGTTGGAAATAAGCCGTGTTTTTTTTTATTTTTGGTTCATACTACAAGGTAAACGGTTTATTTTAGGAAGGAGTTAATCATGATGTTAACGAATGAACAACTAGCCGCCTTCCGCAAACAACTTCTTCAGGCAAAACAGGAAATTCAAGAACGACTGCAAAACAACGATCACTTTGGCAAGCTGCGGAGCCATGCGCATGATGCGGTCGGCGAACTTGCAAGCTATGACAACCACCCTGCAGACGATGCAACCGAGCTGTATGAACGGGAAAAAGATATCGCACTGAATGAACATACGGAACGGGAATTAAAAGAGATTGAACATGCACTTGAGGCGATGGACAACGGCACATACGGCATCTGTGAAGTTTGCGGCAGACCGATTCCCTATGAGCGGCTGCAAGCTCTCCCAACGACTACCTTTTGTAAAGAGCACAGCCCTGACCATACCGTTTCGCAAAAGCGGCCGCTGGAAGAAGGTGTGTTGATGCCCCCGTTTGGAAAGTTTGATTTGGATGACCGCGATGAATCGGTGGCATATGACGCAGAAGATGCCTGGCAGGAAGTCGCGCGCTACGGCTCCTCCGATACCCCTTCCGATTTAGGAAAAAATGTTGATTATTATGGTGAAGTGTATGCCGAATCAGAGGAAAATGTCGGATATGTCGAAGATTTGGAAAATTTCGCGGCAGTCGATTTACACGGAAAAAATGTGAAAGTATATCCAACAAGGGAACACGAACTGTTAGAAAACATTTTGGATGATGAAGGAATTATGTCGAATATCGGTGATTTGCCCGCCTATGAAAAAGACCCATATACGGAAAAAGAAGACCATCGACGTTGATGGTCTTTTTTTGAAACAAAAAGAGGTTCCCGTCCGTATAAAGAATATATAGCATAGAAATGATGAGATGGAGGAGAAAAATATGAACGCACATGAAATTGACTACAAATTATATGGTGATGACATGCAATTTGTAGAAATTGAACTAGATCCGCAGGAAAGCGTCATCGCTGAAGCAGGCGGAATGATGATGATGGAAGACGGGATCACGATGGAAACCGTATTTGGAGACGGATCTCAGTCCGAAAAAGGATTTTTGAACAAATTGGTTGGTGCAGGGAAACGATTATTGACAGGAGAAAGTTTATTTATGACGGTGTTTACGAACAACGGCACCGGAAAACGCCGCATTTCGTTTGCCGCCCCATACCCTGGAAAAATTATTCCAATGGACTTGAGCGAGCTTGGTGGCAAAGTGATTTGTCAAAAAGATGCCTTTCTTTGTGCAGCCAAAGGCGTTTCGGTCGGCATCGATTTTCAGCGCAAACTTGGCACCGGCTTTTTCGGTGGCGAAGGATTTATTATGCAAAAACTCGAAGGGGACGGACTTGCCTTTTTACATGCAGGCGGAACCATTTATAAGCGCGAGCTGCAGCCCGGCGAAAAGTTGCGCATTGACACCGGCTGCCTTGTAGCGATGACAAAAGAAGTTGATTACGATATCGAATATGTCGGCAAAATTAAAACCGCCTTTTTTGGCGGCGAAGGCTTGTTTTTCGCAACATTAACCGGACCGGGAACCGTCTGGGTGCAGTCGCTTCCGTTCAGCCGGCTTGCTGACCGAATTATCGCCGCCGCGCCAAGCACGGGCAGCCGTTCTGTTGGAGAAGGCAGCATCCTCGGAAGCATCGGCGACTGGTTGGATGGTGATGATTAAGAGAGAGGACAAAACCTCTCTCTTTTTTATTTAACTGGATGAATGTCCCATATTTCATTCGCATACTCCTGAACTGTCCGGTCGCTTGCAAAATAACCAGAATGGGCGATATTGGTCACGCTCATTTTCAGCCACCGTTCTCGCTCTTGATACACTTGTTCTACTTTTTCCTGCGCCTCGACATAAGCGGCGAAATCGCGCAAAACAAAATATTCATCGTTCTGTGCTAAAAGCGAATCGTAAATCGGCTCGAAATGGTCGTGGGCATCTGGGAAAAACCCGTTGATAAGCTGATCGACAACTTGTTTAATCCGCTTGTCATGATGGTAATATTCATGGGAGCGATAACCCCCGTTTTCATAGTAGCTTAGCACTTCATCCGCCGTAAGCCCAAACAGAAACATGTTTTCTTCTCCAACCGCTTCCAAAATCTCGACATTGGCGCCGTCTAGCGTGCCAAGCGTAATCGCTCCATTCATCATAAACTTCATATTGCCAGTGCCGGACGCTTCTTTGCTGGCCGTGGAAATTTGCTCGCTTACATCCGCGGCAGGAAAAATTTCTTCCGCTAGCGAAACACGATAGTTTTCCAAAAAAATAACTTTCAGCTGTTCGTTTGTCTGTTTGTCCTTATTGACTTTTTCGGCGATAGAATGGATCAGCTTAATAATGCGCTTCGCATAATAATATCCCGGCGAAGCTTTGGCGCCGAAAATAAAAGTGCGTGGATAAATGGAAAAGCTTGCATCTTCTTTCAGCCGATTATACAAATACATAATGTGAAGAACATTTAACAACTGCCGCTTATAAGCATGAAGACGCTTCACTTGCACATCAAAAATCGATGATTCATTCACGACGATCCCCGTCTTTTCATAAATGAGCTTGGCTAATTTTGCTTTACGCTGCTGTTTGACTTTCGCGAGCGCCTGCTGAAACACAGAATCGGAAGCGTACGGTTTTAACTCGATCAACGCCTGCGGCTCTTTTATCCATCGTCCGCCAATGGTATCGGTAATTAATGCAGAAAGCTCGGGATTAGCCTTTAACAGCCAGCGGCGATGGGTCACTCCGTTTGTCTTGTTATTAAATTTTTGCGGTTCGAATTCGTAAAACAGCCTCATTTCCCGTTTTTTTAAAATCTCGGTGTGCAGTTTGGCAACGCCGTTGACGCTATGGCTGCCGACAATCGCCAAATGCGCCATTTTAACAAGTCCGTGGGCGATGATCGCCATTTCTTCAATTCGTTTCCAATTACCAGGATAATAATTCCAAAGGTCGCGGCAAAACCGTTCGTTAATCTCCTCGATAATCATGTAAATGCGCGGCAACAGCGGCTGAAAAATGTGAATCGGCCATTTCTCCAGCGCCTCGGATAGCGTCGTATGGTTTGTATACGAAATCGTGTTTGTTGTAATATGCCAAGCGTCTTCCCAGCTCATTCCTTCCTCATCTAATAAAATCCTCATCAACTCCGGAATCGCTAAGGCCGGATGCGTATCGTTGACATGAATGGCGACATATTTATGTAGTTCATACAAATGCCCGTGCTGGCGGCGATGGGCGCGAACGATGCTTCCAATGCTAGCGGCGACGAGAAAATATTGTTGTTTTAGCCGCAAAATCTTCCCTTCTTCATGGGTATCATCGGGATACAAAAACTCAGAAATCGCCTCCGTTTCCCGTTTATATTGCATCACATCTTTATGGACCGGAAATGTTTTCGCCGGCTCCGCGCTCCAAAGCCGCAATGTATTGACCGTTTTTGTATGGTAGCCGATGATTGGCATGTCATAAGGAACAGCCATAACCTTTTCGCAGTCGACATGGCGGAACGTCAGCCTGCCGTTTTGCTGCGATATTTCCACTTTCCCCCAAAAGTTCACTTCTACTGCTAATTCTTCTTTGCGGATCTCCCATACATTTCCATGGCGCAGCCATTGTTCCGGAAGTTCCACTTGATATCCGTCGACAATTTTTTGATCAAACAATCCATGCTTATACCGAATCCCGCAGCCATGTCCAGGCAAATCGAGCGAAGCAAGCGAATCTAAAAAACAGGCGGCAAGGCGGCCGAGACCGCCATTGCCTAACCCCGCGTCCGCCTCGCATTCCTCGATATCCTCAAGGCAAATACCTAAATCGCGCAATCCTTCTTCGACGACATCGCGAATGCCGAGATTCAACAAGTTGCTGCCGAGAAGACGCCCTAATAAAAATTCAATCGACAAATAATAGACTTGTTTCTGCTTGCGCGCCCGATTTTGCTCGTTCGTCTGAATCCAGTTTTTGCTGATATATTCACGGACCATGTTCCCTAGCGTGTTGTATTGATCGCGCGGTGTCGACTCTTCAAACCGTTTGCCGCACAACGTCTCCAGCCGTTTTAAAAACGCTTTTTTAAACTCGTCTTTATTCGAGAACATGGCGCTACCCCCTGTTTACTAAATCCATATATACTTCGTTGTACTTAGCCGCCGATTGAGCCCAGCTATAATCGCGGCTCATCGCCTCCTTCATCAGCTTTTCCCATATCGTCTTATCGTTATAAAACGAAAGCGCGCGGCGAATCGTATATAACATATCATGGGCGTTAAAGTTCGTAAAACTAAATCCGTTTCCTTCTCCCGTAAATTCATTATACGATTGCACCGTATCGTTTAGTCCTCCTGTTTCCCGCACGATCGGGATCGTTCCATAGCGGAGCGCAATCATCTGGCTGAGACCGCACGGTTCGAACAGGGAAGGCATTAAAAACAGATCCGCCCCCGCGTAAATTTGATGAGCCAATGGTTCGTTGAACCCAATATATGCTTTTACTTTATCGGAATATGCGGCTGCCATCTGGGAAAAAAACTGTTCAAAATGCCAATCCCCTGTCCCAAGCAAAATAAATTGAACGTTCTCGGCCATTATTTCATGAAAAACACATTTGACTAAATCAAGTCCTTTTTGCGTTGTCAATCTAGTGACCATGGCAATGATCGGGACGTCTTCCCGCACAGGCAAGCCAAAATATTGTTGAAGCGCATGTTTGTTGAATCGTTTTCTCGAAAGTGTCCGTGCGTCATATTTCATTGCAATAAAAGGGTCGGTTTGCGGGTTATATATGTCCTCATCAATACCGTTTAAAATCCCGATGAAATCACGCTGCCTCGCCCGCAGCAGCCCATCAAGCCGCTCCCCATAATATTCGGTCTGAATTTCTTCTTTATATGTAGGACTGACCGTTGTAATGACATCAGCAGAAACAAGCGCTCCTTTCATAAAGCTGACATTCCCGTAAAATTCCAAGTGTTCTATTGTAAAATAACGGTCGCTTAAATTTAATAGATCTCCTAAAATTTCGCGTGGGAAAATGCCTTGAAACTGCAAATTATGAATCGTAAACACCGTCCGGATCGGCGCATAAAAAGAATCCTGCCGATATTCTTCCCGCAATAAAAACGGAATCATGCCTGTATGCCAGTCATGGCAATGAATAATGTCGGGACGGAACGGAATGACAGGGAGAGCGTCTAAAACCGCGCGGCAAAAATAAGAAAACCGTTCCCCATCGTCATAATGACCGTATAACTGATGGCGCTTAAAGTAGTATTCATTATCGATAAAATAGTAAACAACCCCTTGATGCTCCAGCATTTCGATTCCGCAATACTGCCGGCGCCACCCGACTCTGACGACAATCTCGGCAATTTTTTTCATCGCTTTTTTAAATTCCAGCGGAATTGTTTCATATTTAGGCATGATGACGCCGACATCCGTCCCTAATTTCCGCAATTGTTTCGGCAGCGCTCCCGCTACATCCGCCAGACCTCCCGATTTGGCAAATGGGACGCATTCTGATACAACAAATAGCACCTTCACTGATTCATCAACTCTCCTTGTACGGTTCCTTTGCGAATCACAAACGGATGCCGCTCTGTTCCTCGTAAAGAAACTCCGTTTTCAATTTTTGCATCTTTATCCACAATGACCGAATCAAGATAGCACTGTTCGCCAATTTGACTTTTTTGCATAATGATGCTGTTTTTGATCACTGCTCCCTTTCCAATTTTAACAGAACGGAAAATAATGCTGTTTTCTATATGTCCTTCAACAATGCAGCCGTTGGCAATCATCGAATTTTTTACAACCGCTTTTTCCGTATATTTCGTCGGCGGCTCATCCTTTACTTTTGTGTAAATCGGGCGCGACTTTATAAATAATTGCTGCCAAATATCTCTATTTAGCAATTCCATGCTATGCCGAAAATAACTTTCGATCGAATCAATGACAGCTGCATATCCATCATATTCATAGTCACAAATTTTCAAGGAATGACGATGATCTCGGACAACATCAACAATACTGTAATAGCCGGTTTGTCGGTGATTAGCGATTAAATCGAGCAACAATGACGTTTCTAGCACAAACATTTCAAGCGAACGCCCTTGATGGCGAACTTCGGTAATATCGCATTCGTTCGCAATATGGCGCTCTAACACCGCTTCATAATCGATATTGCAAATCGTATAGCTATTACAAATAACGGCATATTTTTGTTTGCTGCGCAAAAAATAGTCAATATGTTGTTCAAAATGCGCAAATGCGCCAACGTGAGGTTTTGGAATCGATAAATCAGGAGATGGGAAGAAAAATAATCCGTCACGTTTGCGGTTTAAATCCCAGTTTTTCCCCGAACCTAGATGATCCATTAACGAACGGTATTGATATTTTGGAAAAATAGCCACACTCTCGATCCCGGAGTTCACCATGCTCGACAATACAAAATCTATCAATCGGTACCTCCCCGCAAACGGCACTGCCGCAACAGAACGATGCAACGTTAACGGCTGAAGCGGTTCGATATACGTCGTTGCATCAATAACTCCTAGCATCCATTTATTACTCATTGCTGCTCATCCTTTCCAACTATCTTCTCTGCTCCTGCAGCCATTCTTTTGTGACAAGAAGAACATCATCAGAGCGAATAACCGCATATGGCGGAATTTCGATATTCGGCGGCACGATCGCCCGTTCGATATATACCCCTTCGCCAATCACTGCATCCGGCATAATGACGCAATCTTTCACCACCGCTCCCTTGCAAATATGAACACCTTGAAACAATACGGAGTGCTCGACATTCCCTTCTACCACACATCCCTCATTCACAAGCGAATGAATGACGATAGCTTCATCGGAAATGTATTGTGGCGGCCGATTCGGATTGACAGAATAAATCCGCCATGAGCGATCAAATAAATTTAATTGATTTTCCTCGTCCAACAAATCCATATTCGCTTCCCATAAGCTTTTCACTGTGCCGACATCTTTCCAGTAGCCTTTAAACGGATAAGCAACGAGCCGCTTTTTCTCGCGGAGCAGCAACGGAATCACATCTTTGCCGAAATCATGGCTCGAATGCGGGTCGGCGTTGTCAATTTGCAAATATTCCTTTAAAATCAGCCAATTAAAAATATAAATTCCCATCGAAGCGAGGTTGTTTTTTGGATTCGCTGGCTTTTCCTCAAATTCGATAATTTCCATTTGTTCGTTTGTATTCATAATGCCAAACCGGCTTGCCTCCGACCATGGTACTTCGATGACGGAAATGGTTACATCCGCTTGTTTCGCAATATGATAGTCCAGCATTTTGCGATAATTCATTTTATAAATATGGTCGCCTGATAACACTAGCACGTAATCAGGATCATATTGTTCAATATAATTGATATTTTGATAGATCGCATTTGCCGTTCCCTCATACCACTTCACACCGGATGATACCGAGTACGGCGGAAGAACGGTAACACCACCATTTTTCCGATCCAAATCCCAAGCACTGCCGATGCCGATATAAGAGTGGAGAAGAAGCGGCTGATACTGTGTTAACACTCCGACCGTATCAATGCCTGAATTAGTGCAGTTACTCAATGTAAAATCGATAATTCGATATTTCCCGCCAAACGGAACGGCAGGTTTCGCAATGTCTTTTGTCAAAGAACATAAACGGCTACCTTGCCCTCCGGCCAATAACATGGCAACACACTTTTTCTTCCCCATCCTTCTTTCTCTCCCCTCTCTTTTTCACTGGCCGTAAAATGGAAATTCCAAACGGCGGAATCGTCATCTCAATATGGTATGGTTTTCCATGAAACGGTTCTTCCATTGCTGCCATTCGTTTTGTATTGACATTTCCCCATCCCCCGAACTCGACGGCATCGCTGTTGAGAATTTCCCGATATGTTGTAAACAGCGGGACACCAACTTTATAATTGTGATACGTTTTGTTTGTGAAATTGCAAACAATAACAAGCAAATCATTTTCTTTTTTTCCGCGGCGAATGAAAGAAAAAATGCTCTGTTCGGCATTATGCACATCAATCCACTCGAATCCTTCTGGAGAATGATCTAGTTCATAGAGAGGACTATAACGCTTATAGCATTTTAATAATTGCTTCATATAATGATTCATATTGCGGTGCATGTCAAAATCAAAAAGCATCCAATCAAGCTGTTCCAGGTCTTTCCATTCATCGAATTGCGCGAATTCCCCTCCCATAAACAGCAGCTTCTTGCCGGGGTGCGCCAACAAATACCCATACAATAACCGTAGCTGCGCAAACTTTTCCTCATAGGATCCGGGCATTTTATTTAATAGCGACTTCTTGCCGTGTACCACTTCATCGTGAGAAAAAGGCAAAATGAAATTTTCCGAATACGCGTACAAGAGGGAAAACGTTACTTTATGGTGCACATATTTGCGCTGTTCCGGCGGAGTTTCCATATACGTCAAAATGTCGTTCATCCAGCCCATGTTCCATTTATAGTTGAACCCTAATCCACCGTCATACGTTGGCGCCGTCACGCGCGGCCAGTCTGTTGAATCTTCAGCAATCATTAATATGTTCGGATCATAGGTGAACACCGTTTCGTTTAATTTTTGAAAAAACTCGACTGCATACGTATTTTTGTACGGCACGTCACTGTTTGGCCAATATAACATATTGGCGACGGCATCTACGCGAAATCCGTCCACATGGAAATATTCCATCCAAAATAACGCATTGGAAATCAAAAAGCTTCGGACTTCCGGCCTGCCAAGGTCAAAGTTTGCCGTTCCCCATATGTAGTTTTCTCGATCCTGTATGTTGGCATATTCATAGGTAGGAGCGCCGTCAAACATATATAGACCGTGGGCATCTTTGCAAAAATGCCCCGGAACCCAATCAAGAATGACACCGATCCCCGCTTGATGACAGCGGTCAATAAAGTGCATCAAATCGTGCGGTGTCCCGTAGCGGCTCGTCGCGGAGTAATATCCCGTTCCTTGGTATCCCCAAGATCGGTCGAGCGGGTGCTCGACAAGCGGGAGCAACTCAATATGAGTAAACCCGTGTTCCAACACATACGGAATTAACTCATCTGCCATCTCTTGATATGTATAGAAACTGCCGTCCGCTTTCTTTTTCCACGAACCAAAGTGGAGCTCATAAATGAACAAGGGATTTTTATAAATCCGCTTCCGCTTCTTCTTCCGCTGCCAGGCCTGATCTTTCCATCGATATCCTTTCATATTGTAGACAATGGAGGCAGTATGAGGACGCAACTCGGAGTAAAATGCATAAGGGTCGGATTTTAACAAAACATTTCCATCCTTCGTAACAATCTCATATTTATATAAATGCCCTTCTAAATTTTCCGGAATAAAAATCGTCCATACGCCTTGATCGCTGACTTTGATAAGATGAAAATTAGTTCCGTTCCATTCGTTAAAACTGCCGACTAATCGCACTTCGCGTGCATGCGGAGCCCATACGCAAAAACGCGTTCCAACCATTCCATCCTGTTTAATGACATGAGCGCCAAACAGTTCATAGCTTTTATACAAGCTGCCTTCATGAAACAAGTAAATTTCGAAATCAGTAGGGCTGACGACAATCAATTAGTATCGCATCCTTTCCTAAAGATTCTTACAGTATGTTACTTATATTCTATAAACATGGATAAATTCCTTGATAAGGAATTTTATATTTTTTGACAATATTCAACATTTGCTATTTTCCCTTCGACAAAAATTTTTTTGCACCTTTTCCAGGAATTATATTATAATATATATAAATTAATAATTATTATAAAAAAGAGGTGTACTATGTCACCAATTCAATACGATTACCATCATCTTCCGCATGTCAAAACACAAACCCAATCGAAAAAAGCGCTTTGGATTACCCTTGCATTAACATTGTTTTTTACGATTGTGGAAATTGTCGGGGGATTGCTGTCCAATTCTTTAGCGCTGCTTTCCGATTCCGCTCATATGGCATCCGATGTATTGGCGCTCGGGCTTAGCATGGTTGCTCTTTACCTTGCGACACGTCCTCCCAACCGACGCTTTACCTTTGGCTATTTGCGCTTTGAGATTATTACATCGTTTTTAAACGGGCTTACGTTAGCCATTATTGCCATTGGAATTCTTTGGGAAGGAATTCAACGGTTTATTTCTCCTGAACCTATTAACTTTCGCTTAATGTTGATGATTTCTTCCATTGGTTTCGTCGTGAATCTCATATTAACCATCGTCCTGAGCCGAAGCACAAAAGAAGAGGAAAATTTAAATATTAAAAGCGCCTTATGGCATTTTATCGGCGATTTGCTCAGCTCGATCGGCGTAATTATTTCAGCGGTACTGATCTACTTGACCGGCTTCTACTTTTTTGATCCGCTCATCAGCATTATTATCGCCGGCATCATTTTTACCGGCGGGGCGAAAATTATTCGCGAATCTTATCTCATTTTAATGGAAGCCGTTCCCGAACAGTTTGATCTTGACCAAATTCGCAAGGATATTCACCAAATTGAAGGCGTCGAGGATGTGCACGACATGCATTTATGGGCCGTTTCCACCGACCATTATTCGTTAACCGCACACGTATTTATTAACGAGCATATCCAGCCGTTTTGCGTTATCTTAGCCATCAACGAGATTCTAAATGAAAAATACGGCATTAAGCATACCACCATCCAAGTCGAACATGCCATGATTCATGACCACGGCAGCTACGGAAAGGCGTTTCTTCATAAAAAGAACCAAGGACAATGACAAAGACCGCCAATGCCAACGGCAAAGGCGGTCTAATCGTCATTCGATAAGCTCCATATTTATCGCTTACTTCACACGGAAGTTACAGTTTGGCTAGCTTTGATTGCTTGTTTTAGATCATATAGAATATCATCAATTGCCTCTGTGCCAACCGATAAACGAATAAGTCCTGGCGTAACGCCAGCAGCTAATTGCTCTTCACTGCTTAATTGCTGATGCGTAGTGCTAGCAGGATGAATAATTAATGATTTAGAATCGCCAATATTGGCTAAGTGAGAGAATAGCTGAACAGAATTAATTAATTTTTTCCCTGCTTCAACGCCACCTTTAATTTCAAAGGTTACGATGGCACCTTGCCCTTTTGGCAAATACTTTTTCGCCAACTCATAAGAAGGATGGCTTTCTAAACCAGGGTAGCTTACTGATTCAACGGCTGCCTCTTTTTCTAAAAACTTCGCTACCTCTAAAGCATTTTGGCTATGACGTTCTAAACGTAAATGTAAAGTTTCAAGCCCCTGTAAAAATAAGAATGCATTGAATGGTGACAATGCTGCACCAAGATCTCTAAGCAGCTGGACGCGTGCTTTCGTAATATAGGCCGCTTCTCCAGCAGCTTCTGTATAAATAAGGCCATGATAGCTTGGATCTGGCTCGGTGAATTCCGGGAACTTTCCGCTCTTCTTCCAGTCAAACTTTCCACTATCGACAATAATTCCACCGATTGAAGTTCCATGCCCTCCAATAAACTTTGTTGCAGAATGCACAACAATATCGGCGCCAAAGTCAATTGGACGAAGCAAATACGGGCTAGGAATGGTGTTATCAACAATTAGCGGAATAGAGTGATTATGAGCAATTTCCGCAACTGCTTCAATATCTAAGACATCACATTTTGGATTTCCGATCGTTTCAGCAAACAGGGCTTTTGTTTTGCTTGTAATCGCCCGTTCAAAGTTTTTCGGATCGGTGGAATCCACAAATTTAACGGTAATTCCGAATTTAGGCAGCGTATGAGCAAATAAATTATACGTTCCGCCATAAATGCTTGACGAAGAAACAATTTCATCTCCAGCTGAAGCAATATTGATAATGGAATAAAAAACAGCTGCTTGACCAGATGAAAGCGCAAGCGCCCCCACACCGCCTTCAAGAGCAGCAACCCGTTTTTCAAACACATCGTTTGTTGGATTAATAATTCTCGTATAAATATACCCTTCTTCTTTCAAGCTAAACAAATCAGCAGCATGTTGACTGTCATTAAATACAAACGAGCTTGTTTGATAAATCGGTACAGCTCTTGATAAAGTTGTAGGATCTGGCACTTGCCCTGCATGCACCGCTAACGTTTCAGGCTGAAGCTTTCTTTCGTTTGACATAATCATTTTCTCCCTTCTAAATGTAATTTTGATAAATTTTTCAAAAGAGACACCTATCTTCTTGGCATAAGAATAAAGATGAAGATATCTTTAATTAAAGTATGTCAGATTTTATTTTACCTACTAAACTAATAGGTTTAGTTCTATATACAAAAAATTTACTCCTAAAATCTATAAATGTCAATTCATTTTCCTAAACTTTCTAAAAAGCGGTAGTATTGCAAAATTAGAGTAAAAGCATAAGGATGCAGGACCACACATTCATGAAATCCATACCATCACGGCGGTTCCAGCTCGCTGCTCATAGAATACTGATTATATGAAATTGAGAATCTAACCATTCTCATAATCACTTCATCACCACTTTTCGAATCATTTGCCGCTCAAAAACACCTGTGCTACTTGCTCACCCAGTTCTTTTTTTTTTTTGTTTTTTCTCCTGTAAATAACCATTTACCAGCCGTTCCGTGACAGCAACGATGGCCTCTGCTGCCACCCATGTATCTACTCCTTCTTTTACCATTCAAATTGCAGGGTTGTCCCAGAACCAAAGAAGCAGCATACATGCGGCTCCTTTTTTGCATAACTGCACTTTCTAGCTGAATAAGATGACAGTAAGCCATCTTTTTGTCAGCTCATGGTCTGATAAGCATTGTTGAGGAGGGAAAGCATGTCAGATTATGTATTTCCTAAGTTATCATCCGATCAAATGATTTCTATCATCAGAAACGGACTTCCAAAAACCAAAATTCCCAAGAAGATCATCATTGTTGGCGCGGGTATGGCAGGACTAGTCGCGGCCTCCTTGCTTAAGCAAGCTGGACACCAGGTAACAATCCTTGAAGCTTCGGAAAGGGTGGGAGGGCGAGTCTATACGTTGCGATCCGATTTTAGGGATGAGCAGTATCTTGAAGCGGGTGCGATGCGCATTCCTCATATTCATTCTTTGACTTTGGAATATATAAGAAAATTCCGCCTCCCGGTTAATCGGTTTATCAATACGACTCCTAATGACATTATCTATGTTAGAGGAATTAAAACCCGTTTAAAGATATATGAAAGGAACCCAGATATTTTGGGCTTTCCGGTAGCCCCGCATGAAAGGGGAAAAACCGCGACACAATTGCTTCAATCAGCAATAAAGCCCGTAACCGATTTTATTAACCAAAACCCGCGGAGAAATTGGCCTTTGGTCATAAGAGAGTTCGATAAATACTCGATGGACGCTTATTTGAGATATAACCCGTTTGGAGTCAGATTATCTTCGGGTGCTATCGATATGATCAAAGTACTTCTTACACTAGAAGGATTTCCGGAGCTTTCTTTCCTGGAAGCGTTACGTGAACTAATGATCTTGTTTACTCCTAATATTGTCTTCTATGAAATCACGGGCGGGAACGACCAACTTCCTAAAGCATTTGTCCCTCAATTAAAAGAGAATATCATCTTCGGGCAAAAAGTACAGAAAATTGTGCAGCACGACAACCAAATAACGATTCATTCTGTCCATACAAAAATCTTGGAACCATTTCAAATCACCGGTGATCTTGCGATTGTGACCATTCCTTTTTCCGTCTTGCAATTTGTAGAGGTCGAACCACATGACTCTTTTTCTTATAACAAATGGAAGGCGATTCGGGAACTTCACTATGTAGGATCTACGAAGACCGGCATCCAATTTAAAAGCAGGTTTTGGGAAAAAGAAGGCATATATGGCGGGAAGGCCATTTCTGATCTTCCTATTACGTATACTCAATACCCAAGCCATGACCTCGGTACAACAGGATCAGGAGTTGTTTTGGCTAGTTATACATGGGAGGATGACACTATACCTTGGGATAGTTTGAGCGATGAAAATCGTTTGGAATATGCATTAAAAAACTTGGCCACTATTCATGGTAAACAAGTATATCGTGAGTTTGAAACAGGAGTGAGCCACAGTTGGGTTCGATATCCTTATTCTGCCGGAGCTTTCACCATGTTTAAACCAGAACAGGCGACAGAACTATCTCCTTATATTTCCACTCCCGAAGGAAGAGTTCATTTTGCGGGCGAACATACCTCCTCTACCCACGGTTGGATCCAAGGTGCCATCGAATCCGGAATACGTGTTGCATATGAAGTCAATGACTTGCCAAAAACTTTCTTTCAGTCCTAATCCCCCATAAAAAAGCGGGGAATGTAGAAGAGACATTTCCCGCTTACAATTAGTAAGCATCCTTTTGATTATTTTTTCCTCATAATTTTTAGCATAGTATTGGTGTTCTTTTGAAATTCATAAGGAACTTTCATTTCTTCTGCAATCCATCCTAAATGGTGTATATCACGGATTAGTTCATCCAAGTATTTATATCTTTCACAAGCAAAGTTAGTTGTAGGAAAAATCCTTACTTCATCTTTGGTTACACGCATAAGTTCTTTTATAGTCTGTAAATGAAAGTCATAGTCCAGTTTATCTTCATAAAGAAATAGAAAGTTTGCTGAAAGTGTCAAGTCAAACTGCTTATCATCAAACGGTAAGGTCGGTAAAACGGCAGGAATATAACGATTCTTATTCCGTTTCATGTCTGAGATACATTGATTCATTGCTTGTGTTCTTATCTGTTTCAACTCATCAACTGATTGAAAATAATCCCACAAAAAATTTTTTTGAATATCAGCCCTTTCCATGTTAGACATGGTGGTTTCAATATCTTGTAAGCCTTTTTGTTCTAATTGTTCAATAGGAAGATAATAAGCCATATCACAGGCTTAACATCCATTCCAAGTTGATTGGATACTGCCGTAAAGGAACATGCCCCAGCAGCAATCAAGAATCTTACGTCCCGCTAATTCTTTCTTTGACGAGGCCGAACATTCGCATATATTCACCCCAAATTCTACCAATAAAGACAATGCGATTCAAATCCCACTTGTTCACTGCCTCAGATTTACTCATCTCCACTCACCTTTCTTAACTAATCTAAACTAAGCTCTGTAAATACATATACCAAATATACACAATTTAGCACACATCAAATAGCTCTTTAGTTAAATGCGTTATACCGCTCGTTAGCCAATCACGAAACGAGCTTCACCACAGATGATGGAAGTTAATTTGTTCTTCCATGGGAGTTGAGTTCTTTGTATTTTGCTACTAAATATCTAATAATGGCAGTAGTATGTCTTCGACCCACTGTATAAATTTTTTATGTGCCTCATCATAATTCCTCGCTTTGAATATTAAAGCACCAAAATCTTTATCTATTTCATATGTTGTACCGAATAATTCCGTCAGCTTATTATTGTCAAATTCATTAAAAAGCACCTCCCAGTTTCCTTCATCATCATTCCAGAAACCCGTAGCAGAAGTATAAAAGCCTGTCTGTTCTTGATAATAATCTAAATGCCAATGTCCATAACTCTCTTCAATCATAAAAATCCCACCTTATTTTTATAACGTTTATTCAACCTTCCCCGTTAATCGAACAAAGATAACTATGCCTTATTTCAAGCATCGTTACCGTTAGTCGAGAGTTAACCTCTTTTTATTCTCTTATTTTAGGTTCTTTATATGAAATTACGTCAATTATATGATTTCATCGTACATTCCTGCAAAATTTTTATAACTCTGCCTTTGCATAACCCGTACTTTTGCTAATTTAAT
Source organism: Parageobacillus sp. VR-IP (assembly GCF_013357975.1). Classification (NCBI taxonomy): domain Bacteria; kingdom Bacillati; phylum Bacillota; class Bacilli; order Caryophanales; family Anoxybacillaceae; genus Parageobacillus; species Parageobacillus sp. VR-IP. The sequence continues at coordinate 2,269 of NZ_JABVYQ010000004.1, read as the reverse complement.
ACCTCACCTTTAAGATTATTTCAACTAGACATGATCCTAAAAGGTGCTTAACAATACGATGGAAATGTCATCTTTTTTGTTCACACGATTAGCCTTTTGCTTTAGTTCGTTAAAAAACAAAAAAGCCAATGCTCTGAGTCGCTCAAAGCATTGGCTTTACAAGCTTTTGGTTATGTATGGTGCCGATGGTGGGAGTCGAACCCACACTCCCTCACGGGAACACGATTTTGAGTCGTGCGCGTCTGCCAATTCCGCCACATCGGCGTAAAACACATATCTGATTATACAATAGCAACAATAGAAAGTCAACAACTTCTTTCATGCCGAGGGCCGGACTCGAACCGGCACGGTAGTTACCTACCCCAGGATTTTAAGTCCTGTGCGTCTGCCAATTCCGCCACCCCGGCGCCACATCAGTGGAGGCGGCACCCGGATTCGAACCGGGGATAAAGGTTTTGCAGACCTCTGCCTTACCACTTGGCTATGCCGCCACAGAAAGCGGAAGACGGGACTCGAACCCGCGACCCCCACCTTGGCAAGGTGGTGTTCTACCACTGAACTACTTCCGCATTATGGCTGGGGTAGCTGGATTCGAACCAACGCATCACGGAGTCAAAGTCCGTTGCCTTACCGCTTGGCTATACCCCAACAATAGAAGGAAAGGGCGACTAGTGGGAATCGAACCCACGCATGCCAGAGCCACAATCTGGTGCGTTAACCACTTCGCCATAGTCGCCACAAGCTGTTATTCTTTTATGGCAGGGGCAGTAGGAATCGAACCCACACCGGAGGTTTTGGAGACCTCTGTTCTACCATTAAACTATGCCCCTGCGTGAAAAATGGAGGGGGACGGATTCGAACCGCCGAACCCAAAGGGAGCGGATTTACAGTCCGCCGCGTTTAGCCACTTCGCTACCCCTCCGTAATTGATGGTGCCGACTGCAGGACTTGAACCCGCAACCTACTGATTACGATTCAGTTGCTCTACCAATTGAGCTAAGTCGGCATATGAGGATTAATATACACTCTTGACATATTGAAGTAAAAAGTATATGGTGGCTCGGGACGGAATCGAACCGCCGACACAAGGATTTTCAGTCCTTTGCTCTACCGACTGAGCTACCGAGCCGATATATTTATGAGTGGCGGTCCCGACGGGACTCGAACCCGCGATCTCCTGCGTGACAGGCAGGCATGTTAACCACTACACTACGGGACCTATTCGGATTGCGGGGGCAGGATTTGAACCTGCGACCTTCGGGTTATGAGCCCGACGAGCTACCGGACTGCTCCACCCCGCGACGATATGTGGTGGAGGATGACGGGATCGAACCGCCGACCCCTTGCTTGTAAGGCAAGTGCTCTCCCAGCTGAGCTAATCCTCCAGCAAAAAGAAAGTGACCCGTACGGGATTCGAACCCGTGTTACCGCCGTGAAAGGGCGGTGTCTTAACCACTTGACCAACGGGCCATGTGTAATTAAGTAGTGGCGGAGAGCAAGGGATTCGAACCCTTGAGGCGCTATTCACGCCTACACGATTTCCAATCGTGCTCCTTCGACCACTCGGACAGCTCTCCAAGATGGCTCCGCAGGCAGGATTCGAACCTGCGACCAATCGGTTAACAGCCGATTGCTCTACCACTGAGCTACTGCGGAACGAGATAAAGATTAAGCTATACTCAATTTTATTTTATATTGCCTCTTCCTCTTCTAGCAAACCCAAAGATGCTTGATACGTCGAGGCAACTCGCAGCGGATTCATGGAAGCATAAGCTAGTTGCTCCCCACTGAGCTACTGCGGAATAATTTGGACAAGTATTATTATAATGACCAATGCTGCTGTGTCAAGAGTTTTTTTATTTCATTCCTTCAAAACTAGATAACCGTCTGCCAGGAAGAAACCGAGCGCCTCCGCTTTTCGCGCTGTCTAGCTCCGGACGCCATCGGCTCGCGACGCTTCGGTCCCGTTGCGGCGGCAACAGCCTCCTCACGGGCCCTCCAGCGCGTGTCGCCGATAGGCGGGCGTCCTCCGCTTTTCTTGGTTAAGTCCTCGATCGATTAGTATCCGTCAGCTCCACGTGTCGCCACGCTTCCACCTCGGACCTATCGACCTCGTCATCTTCGAGGGATCTTACTCGCTTAACGCGATGGGAAATCTCATCTTGAGGGGGGCTTCACGCTTAGATGCTTTCAGCGCTTATCCCTTCCGCACATAGCTACCCAGCGGTGCCCCTGGCGGGACAACTGGTACACCAGCGGTGCGTCCATC